>NZ_PQIA01000123.1 GCF_003385235.1 Amycolatopsis circi
TCCACGATACGAAACCTCCAGGCGGTTCGGGGGTGCTTGTCAAGGCATCTTTCCCGCCTTGACAAGCACCCCCGAACCGTCAGCACAATCAACCTTCGGGGTGCCCCACGCAACCACCGGGCCAATGTCGCCGCCAGGCGACGAGCCGCCCGCCCGGCCAATGTCGCCGCCAGGCGACGAGCCCGCCAGGCGACGAGCCCCCCACCCGGTACTGTCCGTTTCATGGGATCCCGGATCGAACACCGCGGCGAGTTCGACGGCTCACTAGCGGAAGTCTTCGCCGCAGTAGCCGGAGAAGAAGCCCTCCGCGCCCGCCTAGCCGCGCAAGGCGGCGAAGACGCCAAACTCCTCGCCTACACGGCCGAAGGCGACTCCGTCCGCTACGAACTCCAGCACGGCATCAAGGCGTCCAAACTCCCCCAAGCCGTCCGCGCCCTGCACAAAGGCGACATCATCGTCAACCGCACCCAAACCTGGAAGCGGTCCGGCGACGAGTACACCGGCCGATCCGACGTCAACGTAAGCGGCGTCCCAGGCGAAATCAGCGCCTCCACCTTCCTCACCCCGAAGGACGGCAAAGTCGTCCTCCGCACCACCGGCGAGGTTGTCGTGAGGATCCCCCTCTTCGGCGGCCGGATCGAGGAGTTCGTCTCCGAGCAGGTGGTCAACCTGCTGCGGAACGAGGACGAGTTCACCGCGCAGTGGCTGGCCGAGCACGCCTGACCCCGGTGGGAGCCCCGACCAGGGGCACCACCAATCCCAACCGGTTGCGCCGAGTCGACCGCTGGCTCGCGAGCGACCCGGCCGTCACCCGGCTGCTGCGGCGGGGCGAAAGTCCCCTTGCCGTCGATCTCGGCTACGGAGCGTCGCCGGTCACGACGGTCGAACTGGCCCGCTGGCTGGCGCGCGTGCGGCCGGACGTCCGGGTGCTCGGGCTCGAACTCGACCCGGAACGAGTCGCCGCCGCCCAGCCCGCCGCTGATCCGCCCCGGCTCGACTTCCGGCGCGGCGGCTTCGAATTGGCCGGGACGCGGCCGGTTCTGGTGCGCGCGTTCAACGTGCTCCGGCAGTACGCCGAGGACGAGGTCCCCGGCGCGTGGCAGCTGATGCTCGACGCGATGCCGCCGGACGGTCTGCTCGTCGAGGGCACCTGCGACGAGATCGGCAGGCTGGTCACGTGGGTCCTCGTGGGAGCGGACGGTCCACGCACCCTGACCCTGTCGCTTCGCCTCGCCGACCTCGACCGTCCGTCCACAGTGGCCGAACGGCTGCCGAAGATCCTCATCCACCGCAACGTTCCCGGCGAACGCGTGCACGCCCTTATGTCCACTTTGGACGAATGCTGGGCGGCCGCCGCCCCGCACCGTTCCTTCGGCGTACGCGCCCGCTGGACCACCGCGGTCGCCATGCTCGCCGACCGCGGCTGGCCCGTTTTCGGCAACCCAGACCGGCGGCGGCTCGGCGAACTGACCGTGGCCTGGGAAAGCGTCGCGCCGCGCTGAACCCACCTGTTCACCACCCGCACCCCGCTGGGTCATCCCTTGGTGACCTTCAGTGCTGACGATGAGCGGGTGGAACTGCTGGAACACGTCACCGAGCTGATCCGGGGCACACTCGGCTCGCCCTGGCTGTGGGTGCTCGTGTTCGCGATCGCCGGACTGGACGCGCTGCTCCCGTTCATGCCGAGCGAAACGACCGTGGTGACCGTCGCCGTCCTGATCGGACCGGACCTCGGCCGGCTCGCGCTGCTGGTCGTCGTCTCCGCCGCGGGCGCGTGGGCGGGCGACTGTCTCGGCTACGCGGTGGGCCGCGCCGCCGGACCGCGCGCCGTCGCCTGGCTGCGGCGCGGACCGTCCGGACGCCAACGCTACGAATGGGCTCGCGACCAGGTCCGCCGGCAAGCGCCGCTGCTGATCATCGCCGCGCGCTACCTGCCCGGCGGCCGCGTCGCGAGCGCGCTGGCCAACGGCAGCCTCGGCTATCCGCTGCGCCGGTTCGTGCCGCTCGACGCCGTGGGCGCGGCGCTGTGGTCGGTGTACAGCGCACTGATCGGGCTCGCCGGCGGCACCGCGTTCGCCGACCGTCCGGTGTACGGACTGCTGCTGTCGCTCCTGCTCGGGCTGCTGCTGGTCGCGCTCATCGAATTCGGCCGACGGGTGCGCGTGCGCAGGCTACGGTCAGTGCATGGACGCGCCACGTCTGCTGGAAGCGATCGACATTCACGCCGACCGGGTCAAAGCCGCGACGCTCGCCGCGGGCCCGGCCGCAGCCGTCCGAAACTGTCCGGAGTGGACAGTTCGGGGCCTGGTGACGCACCTGACGACGGTGCTCTCGTACACGGTCGCGGCGATCACCGACCGGAAGGCTGAGCCACCGACCGCGGAGACCTGGGAAGACGCACTCGGCTGTCTGGACGGCGAACGCATGGCCATCCGCGAAGCCCTGCGCCTCCCGGCGGACGCCCCACTGCGGTCGCCGTTCCCGCGCGGCGGCCCGGTCACCGTCGGCGACTGGACCCGCCGGCTCGCGCACGAGTTCGCCATCCACCGGCTCGACGCGGAAAGCGCCCTGCCCACGCCGCCGGTCACCCAGTACCGCACCGAATTCGCCGAGGACGGCATCGACGAGTTCCTCGCCTTCCTGACCCCGCGCCGCGCCCAGCCGAGCGGCCGCGACGGGATCGTCCAAGTCTCCACCGACACGCGGAGCTGGACCGTTCTGCTGCACGTCGACCAGCCGCCGACGCTGGGCCAAGGCGTTCCGGACCTCTCCCTGACCGGCCCGGCCGACGACGTCTACCGCGCGTTGTGGGGCCGCCCGAACCAGGCCGGGAAAGTCGGCGACGCCACCCTTCTGGAGCCCCTCGCAGCGCCCTGACCAGCGGCCGGTGAGAATGGGCGCGTGTCAGATCCCCAGCGTTACGTGCTCACCTTCGGCTGCCCCGACCGCACCGGCATCATCGCCCGCATCTCGGGCTTCCTCGCCGACCACGGCGGAATGATCGCCGAGGCGGCGTATCACACCGACCCCGACTCAGGCTGGTTCTTCACCCGCCAGGTCGTGCGCGCCGATTCGCTGCCGTTCGACGCCGCGGGACTGCGCGAGCGGTTCGGCGAGGTGGCGAACGAACTGTCCGCGGAGTCGAGCTGGCAGGTCCGCGACACCGGCGAGCGCCCGCGCGCGGTGGTGCTGGTGTCGAAGGCCGGCCACTGCCTGTACGACCTGCTCGGCCGCGTCGCCTCCGGTGAACTGGACGTCGACATCGCCGCGGTGATCGGCAACCACGATTCGCTCGCGGACATCACCCGCGCGCACGGGATCCCGTTCCACCACGTGCCGTTCCCGGCAGGCGACCCCGACGGCAAGGCGGCCGCGTTCGCCAAGGTCCGCGAACTGGTCGACGCACACGACCCGCACGCGATCGTGCTGGCGCGGTTCATGCAGGTGCTGCCCGCGGACCTGTGCGCGGAATGGGCCGGGCGCGCGCTGAACATCCACCACAGCTTCCTGCCGTCGTTCGTCGGCGCGAAGCCGTACCACCAGGCGCACACGCGCGGCGTGAAGCTCGTCGGCGCGACCTGCCACTACGTCACCGCGGATCTCGACGCCGGGCCGATCATCGAACAGGACGTGATCCGCGTCGACCACGGCGATTCGGTGCAGGACATGGTGCGCAAGGGCCGCGACATCGAGAAGGTGACGCTCGCCCGCGGCCTGCGATGGCACCTGGAAGGCCGTGTTCTGGTGCACGGCAACCGGACGATGGTGTTGTGAGTGTTGCTCCCGGTTACAAGCTCGTGAGTGCCTACGCCGGTTAGAACCGGCGTAGGCACTCACGAGACCTCACGCGCCGATCGTCGAGGTGTCGATCACGAAGCGGTAGCGCACATCGCTGTTCTCGACCCGCGCGTACGCCTCGTTCACCTGGTCCGCGTTGATCGTCTCGATCTCCGCGCCGACGCCGTGCTCGGCGCAGAAGTCCAGCATCTCCTGGGTTTCCGCGATGCCGCCGATCATCGAACCGGCCAGCACGCGGTTGCCGCCGAGCAGGGAGAACACATTGTACTCCAACGGTTCCCCCGGTGCGCCGACGTTCACCATCGCGCCGCCGACGCGCAGCAGGCTCAGGTAAGCGTCGACCGGCAGCTTCGCCGAGACGGTGTTGAGGATGACGTCGAACTGGCCGGCGAGCGTCTCGAAGGTCGACTCGTCGCTGGTCGCGTAGTAGTCCTTCGCGCCGAGGCGAAGCCCGTCTTCCTGCTTCTTGAGGCTCTGGCTGAGCACGGTGACGTCCGCGCCCATCGCGACGGCCAGCTTGACCGCCATGTGACCGAGCCCGCCGAGCCCGACGACAGCGACCTTCTTGCCCGGTCCCGCACCCCACCGGCGCAGCGGCGAGTACGTCGTGATGCCCGCGCACAGCAGCGGCGCGGCGACGTCCAGGGAGATGCCTTCCGGGATGCGGCAGACGAAAGCGTCCTTCACGACGATCTGCTGGCTGTATCCGCCGTAGGTGTTCTCGCCGTCGAAGCCGACCCCGTTGTAGGTCTGCACGTTGCCCTTGACGCAGAACTGCTCCGACCCGGCGCGGCAGTACTCGCATTCGCCGCAGGAATCGACCATGCAGCCGACCCCTACCCGGTCGCCGACCTGGTACTTCGTGACGTCCGAGCCGACCGCGGCGACGACGCCGGCGATCTCGTGGCCCGGGACCATCGGGAAGATCGCGGTCCCCCAGTCCTGGTGGACCTGGTGCAGGTCGCTGTGGCAGATGCCGGCGTAGGCGATGTCGATCAGCACGTCGTCCGGCCGCAGGTCGCGGCGCTCGATCGTCGTCGGGGCCAGCGGTCCGCCCGGCGCCGCGGCGGCGATGGCGGAGGTGGTCGTGGTCATGAAGCCCTCCTGGGTGTCCCGTCGGGGACAAAGTCGATGTAAGAACCCTCTTACATCGACTACCGTAGGCCTCGAGTTATTCCACGGCGCGACGACGATCGGGTGTGACGCACGGCATGGCGGCCCAGTACCACCACCGCAATCTGCGCGCCGAGCTTGTGCGCGTCTCGCTCGAGCTGATCGCGGAAAACGGGGTCACCGGCTTCTCGGTCGCCGAAGCCGCGCGGCGGGCGAAGGTGTCCGCCGCCGCGCCGTACCGGCATTTCCCGGACCGCGCGGCGTTGCTGGCCGCAGTTGGCACGGTCGCGGCGCGCCAGCTTCGCGAACTCGCCGAGGAGGCAGCCACCGCCGAGACGGACGACGGTGCCGCGTTGGCCGCCGTCGCCGCCGCGCACACGAAGTTCCTGATCGATACCCGGATCGGCCTGCATGTCTTCTTCGCCGCCGAACTGGCCGACGCGCAACACGTCGAACTGCACGAGGCCCGCCGTGAGCTGATCGACGCGTCACTGCTGCGCTGCCTCGCGATCGTGCCGGACCCGGCTACCGCGCTGGAACTGATGGAGCAGCTCCACACCCAGGCCTACGGCTACGGCGATTTCTACCTCAACGGCGTCTACCAATGGCTCGGCTACCCGACGGAGCAGGTCATCGCGAAGTCCCGGCGGGCGGCGCGGATCGTGATCGAGGCTTATCGCGCGGGGAATCCGGCGATCAGTCCGGCGGAGTGGTGACGTAACGGGCGGTCAGCCACGCACCGAAGGCGTGCAAGCGATCGGTGAGCGCGGACGGCTCCAGGACGTCGAAATCCACGTCCAGGTAAGCCAACCAGCGTGCGGCCCAGTCGAGATCGTCGGTGCCGAAACGGAGTTCGCACTCGTCGCCGTCCTCGACCACGGTGGCCACGCTCGGGTCGACGAGTTCCCGGACCAGATCAGCGGACGTGTGCACCTGGACCCGGATGTGGTGCCGCCAACCTGTGTCCGTGACCAGATCGGCCACAGTGGACGGTGGTTCCGGCGCGGGAAACTGAATCCCAAGCGGCTGAACCGCCTCAATCCGGTCCACCGCAAAGGTTTTCCATTCGCTCGCCCCGCGCGGGCAAGCGACGAGATACCACTGCCGCCGGACGGTGATGAGCCGATGTGGTTGGACATCAACCGGTTTCGTCGACGGGGAAGCCAAGGCTCGATGCCGGATCCGGACCGCTTCGCCAGCCCGGCAAGCTAACGCGAGCGGCACCAGAGTGTCCCGAGAGGCGTGTCGAAAAGGCTTGCCCGGCAACGATTCCACGTCCGCGAGCGCGGCGAGCCGGGACTGCCAGCGCGTCGGTACCACCTGGGTCAGCTTGGCCAGCGCGGTCACCGTGGCGGTTTCCAGCCCGTCGACCGCAACCGCCGTCTGCAGGCCGAGCGAAACCGCGGCGACCTCGTCCGCGTCCAGCAACAGCGGCGGCATCGCGGTGCCGTGTGCGAGCCGGTAACCGCCGACCCGGCCCGGTTCGCCGTCGATGCGGTAGCCGAGTTCGCGCAACTGAGCGATGTCGCGGCGTGTGGTGCGCTCGGTGACGCCGAGCCGGGCCGCGAGGTCAGTGCCGGAAATGCCGGGGCGCGCCTGCAGCAGCGCCAGCGTCTCCAAGCGACGGCTCGTGGTGGTCATGCTGCGATTCTCGCGCAAAACTAGGACAGTATCCGTCCGGGTATCTGGTCATACTCGTTTCATGACTCAGCTGCTTCGCCCCGACGGGCTCGTCCAGTCCCCCGCCTTCACGCACGTCGCGGTGGTCCCGCCGGGCGCGACCACGGTCTACGTCGGCGGCCAGAACGCGGTCGACGCCGAGGGCAGGATCGTTGGCGGGACCGATGTCGCCGCGCAGGTCGAACGCGTAATGGCGAACGTGAAGACCGCGCTGGCCGCTGGAGGTGCGACGATCCAGGACGTGGTGCTGCTGAACGTCCTGCTGGTCGAGGACGTCGACCTTGACCAGGCCTATCCGGCCGCCGCGGCCGGGCTGGAGGGCGCGACCCCGCCGGTCGTCGCCCAGCGGGTGGCCGGGCTCGGGGTGCCGGGCGCGCTCGTCGAGGTCAGCGCGATCGCGGCGGTACTCCGGTGAGTGTCGGGCAGACCAAGGACGCGGGCTGGCAGATCGGCGTCTCGAAGACGATCGGCCGCTCCGCCGAAGAGGTGTGGGACTTCATCACCTCACCGGAAGGCGTGGCGATCTGGCTCGGCGAGGGCGTGACCGTCCACCCCGAACCCGGCGTGGGATACGAGACCGCCGACGGAATCCGCGGCGAGACGCGCAGTTTCCGCGAAATGGACCGGATCCGGCTCACCTGGCAGCCGACCGGCTGGTCGCACGAGACGACCCTGCAGCTGGCCGTACGCGCCAGCGGTCCCGGCAAGGCGATGCTGCGCATTCACCAGGAACGCCTGGCCGACGCCGCCGAACGGGAGCAGCAGCGCCGCCATTGGCAGGCAGTGATCGCGAAGTTGGCGGAAGGCCTTGCTTAAGTCCGCTCGTGAGTGTTTATGCCGGTTAGAACCGGCATAGCCACTCACGAGTCCCCAAGCTGGAGGCGCGATGCTCTGCGTGTTCGACGTCAACGAGACCCTGCTCGACCTGACCGCGCTCGACCCGCTGTTCACCCAGCTCACCGGAGACCCGGCGGCGCGGCAGGAATGGTTCACGCTCGCGATCCACACCGTGCTCACGGTGACCGCGGCCGGCCAGTACCGCGATTTCGCGCAGATCGCCGGAGAAGCCGCGGCCGCCGTTTGCGCACGGCACGGCCACGACCTGACCGACGCCGAACTGGTGAAGGTCGGCGACGGCCTGCGTACCCTGCCCGCGCACGCCGACGTCGTACCCGGCCTGGACCGGTTGCGCCAGGCCGGACATCAGGTCGTCGCCCTCACGAACTCGCCGCTCGCGACCGCCGAAGCACAGCTGCACAACGCTGGCCTGGCAACGAAATTCGACCGGATCTTCTCCGCGCAGCAAGTCAGCCGGCTCAAGCCGGCGGCAGAGCCGTACCACCAGGTGTTGCGCGCCTTCGGCGTCGAATCCGGCCAGGCGGTGATGGTCGCCGCGCACGGCTGGGACATCGCCGGGGCTCAAGCCGCCGGACTCCGGACCGCGCTGCTCGCGCGTCCCGGAGTCCATCCGCTGCCCGGGCTGCCCGCCGCGACCTACACCGCGGCGACGATGCCCGAGCTGGCTGACGCGATCGTCAGGAACTGAGGCGCACCAGCATCTTGCCGGTGTTGGCCCCGCTGAGCAGACCGAGGAAGGCCTCCGGCGCGTTGCGGATACCGTCCACAAAGGTCTCCGAGTACTTGATCTCCCCGGACGCGACGAGCGGCGCGACCTCGGCCACGAACTCCTGCATCAGGTGCCAGTGGTCCAGCACGAGCAGGCCGCGCATGGTGATCCGCTTCGCGATGAGCTGCACCAGGTTGCGCGGCGCGGGCGTCGGCTCGGTGGCGTTGTACTGCGAGATCATGCCGCAGATGGCGATCCGGCCGTGCAGGTTCATCGACGCGATGGCGGCTTCCAGGTGCTCGCCGCCGACGTTGTCGAAGTAGACGTCGATGCCCTCGGGAGCGGCCGCGGCGAGCTGCTCGGCGACCGGTCCGTCCTTGTAGTTGAAGGCGGCGTCGAAGCCGAGTTCCTCGGTGAGGTAGCGGACCTTCTCCGCCGAACCCGCGCTGCCGATCACGCGCTTGGCGCCCTTGAGCCGCGCCAGCTGTCCGACGAGCGAGCCGACCGCACCGGCCGCGCCGGATACGAAAACCGTGTCGCCCGGCTTGAATTCCGCGCTCACCAGGAGTCCGGAGTACGCGGTGAGACCCGGCATCCCGAGCACGCCGAGGTAGGTCGAGAGCGGCGCGACGGAATCGTCCACTTTGACCGCTCGCTTGGCGTCGAGCACCGCGTGCGTGCGCCAGCCCGCCTGGTGCAGTACGTGATCGCCGGGCGCGAAGTCGTCCACAGTGGACTCGATGACCTCGCCGACCGCGCCGCCCTGCATGGCCTCGCCGACCACGAACGGCGGCGAGTAGGACTTCACGTCGTTCATCCGGCCGCGCATCGCCGGGTCGACGCTCATCACGATGTTGCGCACCAGGATCTGCCCGGGACCCGGCTTCGGCACGTCGGTCTCGACGATGTCGAAGTTGTCCATGGTGGGGACGCCGTGCGGACGGGCCGCGAGCCGGACCTCGGTCGCCTTGTCGGTCGCTGTGGGTGCGTTCACCGTCGAACTCCGTTTCGTTCAAGCTGGACTGAAGCGGGGCGCACGCCTCGTCTATCCGGCCAACGGAGCAACCGGGGCGCGCATTCCGATTGTCCCCGGAGCTGTGGCAAGCGCTACACGATCTCCGCGAGCTTGCCGAGAACGCCGTCGTAGATCTTCTTCAGCCCGCCGGGCGCGAAGGTCTTCTCGAAGAAGCCGCCGACGCCGCCCGCGCCGTCCCAGCTGGTCTCGATGCGGACGAGCGAACGCTCGCCGGAGGCGGTGACGGTCCAGGTGGTGACCATGCTGGAGTTCGCGTCGGTCTCGACGAAGGTGCCGGGCGACGGCTCAGTGACCGTGGCCGCGACGTCGCGCACGCGCTTGGACGTGGCCTGCAGCTTCCAGCTGGCCTTCGTGCCGGCGCCGACGCCGCCTTCGCTGACCTCGTAGTCGCGGTAGTGCTCGGTGAGCAGCTTCGGCCGGGTCTCGGCGTAGTCCGCGACCAGCTCACGCACGCGTTCCACCGGCGCGTCGATCGTGCGCTCCGCGGTGGCCGTGACCTTGCCCATGTCGTTTCCTCCTCAGGGTTCCGCCGAGGTCACCCTTGCACACGGGGGTCGTGAGTGGCGATCCCGGTTAGAACCGGGATCGCCACTCACGACACCTCAGCCGAGCCCCTGCTGCTTCAGCCAGTCCTTGGCCACGTCGGCCGCGGGCTCGCCGTCCGCGTCGACCCGCTTGTTCAGCTCGCGCATGCCGTCCGTGGTGAGCTTCGCGCTGACCGCGTTGACGACGTTCGCGAAGTCCGTGCCGCGGCCGTCGAGCACCTTCTTGTTCACCGCGGGCACCACGTTCTCGGTGGGCACGATGGCGAGGTCGTCCTTGAGCGCGACGTACTGGGAGTCGCCGACCAGCGGGCTGACCGAGTCGACCGGGATCACCGTGACCGCGCCTGAGTTCAGCTGCTGCACGCGCGGCCCGGCCTCCTGCACGGTCTGGAAGGTGGCGTTCGCCAGCTTGTAGACGTCCTTGAAGCCCTTGAAGCACGGCAGCCGCTTCTCGCACTCCGGCGGACCGGCCATGACGACCTTGTCGAGCTTCTTCAGGTCGCTGATCGAAGCGATGCCCTTCGACTTCGCGACGTCGGCCTTCATGATGTAGGTGTTCTTGTCCTCGGCCGCGGCGTAGTTCAGCAGGCCGACGCCCTCCGGCGCGAAAAGCTTCTCCAGCTGGTCGTGCTCGGCCTTGGCATCCTTGGTGGCCTCCTTGCCGAAGCCGGTCGTGATCGCCGCGCCCTGATACTCCGGCAGGAACTGCAGTTCGCCGGATTTGAGCGACGGGTAGACCAGCTCCCGCGAGCCGAGGTTCAGCTTCCGGGTGACCGGATAGCCCTTCGCCTCCAGCGCGCTCGCGTAGATCTCGGCCAGGATCTGGCTGTCGGTGAAGTTGAACGAGGCGACGACGATCGGAGCGCCGCCCTTGCTCGGCGCGGCCGGCTGGTCGCTTCCCCCACCGCACGCGGTCAAGCCGAGCGCGGCCGTCGCCAGCAGCGCGGCCACTCGGATGTTCCGGGTCCAGCGCACGTGTCCCCACACTCCTCAGTTCACTCGTTAGTGGGAATGGACCCTAACCGCGACCCCCGACAGAAACCACTGGTTAGGAATCCTCACCACGGAATCCCACGAGCCGGAATATTGTCGCTCGATCGGGGTAACCTTCTGCGGTGCACGCGTCCGTGACCCCGCTGCTGGCCGACAGCAGCCGTCCCCTCTTCGAATGGCGGTGGGTCGAACGCAACGCTGACGCGATTCTTCAGCGGCTCGGCGAGCACATCGCCCTCACCGCGACCGCGCTCGGCGTCGGCCTCGTGCTCTCGCTCGCGCTGGCCACGCTGTGCCTGCGCTACCGCTGGTTCTATCCGTTCGTCGTCGGCGCCGCAGGCGCGCTCTACGTGATCCCGAGCCTGGGCGCGTTCGCGCTGCTGGTTCCGCTGCTCGGGTTCTCCTTCGCCACCTCGGTGATCCCGCTGGCGACGTACACGCTGCTGATCCTGATCCGCAACATCGTGACCGGCGTGCAGCAGGTGCCGACCGAGGTGCGCGAAGCGGCGGTCGGGATGGGCTTCACGCCGCGGCGGCTGCTGTGGCAAGTGGAGCTTCCGCTCGCGCTGCCGGTCGTGATCGCCGGGCTGCGGGTGGCCGCGGTGACGACGATCGGCCTGGTCACCGTCACGTCGCTGCTCGGCAAGGGCGGACTCGGCTACTTCATCCGCGCCGGCATCCAGACGACGATCCCGAACCCGAGCCCGATCATCGTCGGCGTCGTGCTTTCGATCGCACTGGCGGTGCTCGTCGATTTGCTGCTGTGGCTGAGCGAACGCGCGCTGGCCCCGTGGGCGCGGAGGGCGGTCCGATGAGCTTTTTCGCGCAGCTGGGCCAATGGCTGGCCGACCCGAACCGCTGGAGCTGGACCGACCCGGCCGGGATTCCGTTTCGGACCGTGCAGCACCTGTGGTTTTCCGCGCTGGCGCTGGTGATCGCGGTCGTACTCACGGTCCCGCTCGCCCTGTGGCTCGCGCACTACCGGCGCGGCCAGTTCGTAGCCAGCAGCGCGGTGAACATCGGCCGCGCGATCCCCAGCTTCGGACTGATCATCCTGTTCTGGTTCCTGGCCAGCCGGTGGGGTGTGAACACGGACTTCTGGCCGCTGCTGCTGGCGCTCGTCGCGTTGGCCCTGCCGCCACTGTTTACCAACACCTACGCCGGAGTGGTGCAGGTGGAACAGGAGGTCGTCGACGCGGCGCGCGGCACCGGGTATCGCGAATGGCAGATCATGCTGCGCGTGGAACTGCCGCTGGCGTCGCCGGTGATCGTGGCCGCCGCGCGAGTGGCGTTCCTGCAACTGGTCGCGACGGTCGCGATCGGCGCGATCGTCAACGACGGCGGCGGTCTCGGCCGGTACATCGTGGACGGTTTCGCTCTCGGCGAGCAGGGCCACGGCGAGATCTTCGGCGGCGGCGTGGCGGTGGTGATCCTGGCGTTGGTGTGCGAGGGATTGTTCGCCTTGCTGACCAAGCTGGCTACGCCTCGCGGTCTCGCGCTCCAGCAGGCCCGTCGGGACTCGTGAGTGGCTATGCCGGTTCTAACCGGCACGAACACTCACGACACACCGCGGCCAGCTGGTCGATCTCCGGCCCCAGCGACCGGTCGACCACTACCGGCTCGATCCTCGCCGCTAGCCAGGCGTAGGTGTCAGCCAGCTTCGGTGCTCCCGGGTTGTCTTCTTCGAGATACCGCGCCTGCCGTCCGGCGATCAGCTCGCACGCGGTGATGGCGAAGAAGCGTTCGATGACTGTCTCCAACTCGGCACCGGCCTTGCTGGCAAACGCTTGCACGTCCTCCTGACCAGCGGAAGTGTCCAGCGATCCGAGCGTCGCCGGTGCGGCCAGCCGCCGCATCGCGTGCAGTTCGCCCGCCGCGCGTTTGTGCAGCGGCGTGAGCCCAGCCTGCGGACCCGGATCCACCGCGAGCTGCGGCGGCAAACCGCTGAACTGCGGGTCGAGGAGGCGATGCAGGCGCTGTACTGAGACCTCCGCCGCGTGGATGAGCGCCGCCTTGACGGCGTCCATCCGAAGCCCGAGCGCGACTGCGTGATAGCCGCTCGTCGGGACGAACTCCCCGTCGAGGAAGGCCGGTGAGTCCGCCGGAGTTTCCCAGGACTCCTGCAGGGTTTCCCGCAGTTCCTCGACGGTCCGGCTGACGTATTCGAGAGCCTTTGGGCCCACTCGCACCGAGATCGGCGCCTGCACGACTCCTGGTCTCGTGGCGGCCCCGTCGATGAGTCCCTCAATGCGGGTGCTGCGGTAAATCGCCTGCGGCGCACCAAGAACGTCCACGGTGATCGCTGCGCAGACCGTCTGCCAATCAACCAGCCGACGCGCTCTTTCGCCGCAGACCCACGCGTACGCCTCGGCCAGCGGCGAGCCTTGAATCAGGCTCGCCCCTTCCTTCGGCCCGAGCACGAACGGCCTCACCCCGCGCCGATCCAGCGCCTCCGCCGCCGGGATTTCGGCACCGTCCTCGATGACCGTGCCGAGCCCGACGAACGTCTGGAACGCGTGTGCCAGCGGGATGATCTCGCCCGCGCTGCCGAGACTGTCGCACGGGATTGTGGGAAGGAAGCCGTCGTTAAGCCGGTCGACGAGGAAGGTGACCAGCTCAGGACTAACCGCCGCGTCGCCGCGGAGAAACCCGCGCAACCGCATGCGCAGCAACGCATGAGTCAACTCCGGCGACAACCACGGCGGTCCGCCCACTGCGCGGCCGACCAGGAGATTGCGCTGGTGATCGGTCTGCTGCGCGCTGGTGAGCCGGGTCCCGGCGAGCCGCCCCATCCCGGTGTTCACGCCGTAGATCGGGCGGTCTTTATCCAGCGCGGCCAACATCGCCTCACGCTGTTGTCTAAGCGCTTCGAGCGCTGCTGGGCCGACCTCGACCGGTTCTGAATCGTCCATTATGGACAGTTCAGCGCGCGAGCCCGTCGATGACCTCGGCGTTCGGCAACCCCGCGAGGTCCGAACCGGAGATCAGGAGCTTGCTGCCACGGATTCCGCTGCCGATCACCAGTTCCGGCGCGTCGGCGACGGCCTGGTCGAGGAGGATCGGCCAGTCCGCGGGCAGCCCGACGGGCGTGATTCCGCCGTACTCCATGCCGGTGAGGGAAACTGCCTCGTCCATCGGCGCGAAAGACGCCTTGCGCACGTCGAGCCGACGCTTGATGACGCCGTTGACATCGGCGCGGGTAGTCGCGAGCACGAGCGCCGCCGCGAACCGAACCTCCCCGGCGCGCTTGCCTGCGACGACGACACAGTTCGCGGACGCGGTCAGCGGCGACCCGTACGCCTCGCAAAACGCGGCGGTATCGGCGAGTTCCGGATCGATCTCGGTGACGCCGAGCGCGTCCGGCTCAGGCATCGCGGCGAGCGCCTTCGCGACGGGTTCGGCGAGCAGGTCAGTACGGGTCGGCGCGGGAACGACGGTGAGGCTTCCGGCGATAGTCCAGGTGGTCACCGACCCGAATGTAATCCGCCCGGGACTCCGGTCACCAGTTGCGGTGGCCTCGCTGAACCTCGATGAGCTTCGGCCGCACGTCGACGATGTAGACCAGCGCCGCCGCCATCGCGGGCACCCAGAAGATGAACCCGGGACCTTGGATCTGGAACAGCACCAGCGCGAGCGTGGCCCCGCCGGTGATCAACATCCAAATCGGCTTGGTCTTGCGATCGGCCGCCGAGAACGCGTCGGCTCGCTGCAGCAGCGCGTGAACGAAGGCGAAGAGCCCGACCAAGGCGCTGCCCCAGTGGATGACCCTGAGGATCCAATCGGCAACCAGCACGACGTCAGCTTACGGCAAACCGCCCACGCCGCCCGCTCCCCCGAAACCCGGCGCCGCGACGCGACCGCTGGTCAGGACTGGGTTGGTGAGGTTTCGCCATGGTTGACGCCGTGTCTGGTGCCGAGGTGACAACGGTCACTTCCGGCGGACTGCCTTCGCTCCGGCCGAGGCGCCGCTCGGACTCGGCCCTTCGCTCGGCTTAGGTCGAACCCAGCCACTTCGCTGCGAACTTAGGTCGGGTCCAACGACGCTCGCCGAACTTAGGTCCGACCCAGCCACGCTCCTTCAAGCTAGGCCCGACCCAACGACGCTCGCCCAACCTAGGTCGAACCCAACGCGGCTCCTCCAAGCTAGGCCGGACCCAACCACGTTTGCCCAACCTCGGCCCGACCCAAGGCAGCTCCCCTAGCCAGGTTTCGACCCAACCACGTTTGCCCATTTAGGTCCGGCCCAGCGCGACTCCTGCAACCTAGGCCCGACCCAACGACGCCCGCTCAACTGGGCCCGGCCCAGCGAAGCGCCCCACCAGCTAGGCCGGACCCAACGAAACTCTGCCCACCTAGGCCGAACCCAACCGCGCTCCGCCGCCAGCTAGGTCCGACCCAACGGCTCTCGCCGAGTTCGGATCGGCCCAAGATCGGCCACCGTCCAATACCCCCACGGCTCCAAGGTCCCAAGACCCCCGCGCCTCCGCCGAAACACCCCCGGCACAGCGCACGGCGGCCGGGCCAAAACTCAGCCCGGCCGCCGTGCGACCCCTCGATCTTCAATTCTCGATTCTCGCCCTCGGCGACCGCGGCGCAAACCGAGTCACCCCAACGGTTAGAGGGCCGAAGCGCCCGAACCGCCGTCAGTGCGTTACTTCTCAGTGCGGCGCCAATCCCGCCGTCACTTCTCCGTCTTCGGCGCGGCCGGCTTCTTGGCGTTCGCCGTGGTGGCGGTGCTGGTAGCAGTGCTGGTGGTGGTGCGACGGGCCGGAGCGGCGGTCTTCGGCGCGGTGCGGTTCGCGGCCTTGCGGGCCGCCGACCGGGTCTCGTGCGCGACGTTCTCGCCGATTTCCTCGACGGCGTCCGCGGTCTCGCCTGCCACCTCGGTCACCTTGCGGGCGGCCTTCTCACCGGCGGAACGGGTGCGCTTGGTGACCTTCGACAGCACGCCGTCGACGCGCTCGCGGGTCTCCTCGGTCAGGCCGTCGACGCGCTCCTGGGCGGCGGTCAGCGCGTCGTCCAGCTGCTCGAGGGCCTTCTTGACCTGCGGCTGCGCGGCGATCTTGTCCCACGCCTGCTCGCCGGACTCGGCCAGCTTGTTGTACAGCTTCAGCGCGGCCTCGGTGTACTCGTCGATGGCCTTGCGCAGCTCCGCCGGGTCGAGCTTCTCGCGGAGGCTCTCGACGTCGGTCGGCAGCTCCTCGAAGCCCTTGCGGGCGGCCTCGGTGTTCTTGGTGACGTTGGCGCGGGCCTTGGAAACCGCGTCGGTCACGGCCTGGCTGGCCAGGTTGCCGGCGCCGAGCGCGGCGAGCAGCGGGGTGCGGACCTGGTCGAGCGCGGTGTTGACGGCCTTGCGGACGTCCTCGGTCTTGGGCGTGGTCATGCCGACTCCTCAGTGGTCTCTTGGGTGGTCTTCGCCTGCGGTGCTCGCGGCGGTGTTTTGTTTTCGCGCCGGAAGGACTCGTAGACGTCGAGCAGGACCTGCTTCTGCCGTTCGGTCAGCTCGGCGTCGGCGCGGATCGCGTCGCCGACCGGGCCGCCGGTCGGCAGGTCGAGAATCCCGGCCTGCACGTACAACGCTTCGGCCGAGATCCGCAGCCCCTTGGCGATCTGCTGGAGGATCTCCGCGCTGGGTTTGCGGACCCCGCGCTCGATCTGGCTCAGGTACGGATTGGACACTCCGGCGAGCTTCGACAGCTGGCGCAGCGAAATCTTCGCGGAACTGCGCTGCTGGCGGATGTACTCGCCGATGTCGGAGGCGATGTCCGCGACCTTGTCCATGGGGCGCTGTGCTCCGCCGGGTTCTGTCATCCGGTCACCTCCTCGCGACCTACTCGACAGTACGCTCGCGTGCTAGCTATTGCAAGCACCCTGCTTGCAACCATCGGGTGTGGTTCCGCTCACCCCGTTACCCTGGGCTTATGCGGGCACAACGGTTGCGTCGACGCCTGGTCCGGCAGCTCGTCGAAGAGGACGTGCTGCACGACGAAGCCTGGACCGAAGCCTTCGCCACCGTCCCGCGGCACGCGTTCCTGCCGCGCTTTTTCGTGCCCGCCGGCGACGGCTGGGCGGCGGTCGACCGCGGCGATCCGGACTGGCTGGACCGCGTCTATTCGCGCGACGTCCTGGTCACCCAGCTCGACGACGACCCGGCGCTCTGGGACCGCGCCCGCGCGGACGGACCGGTCCCCGGCGTGCCGACCAGTTCGTCCAGCATGCCCGCGATCATGGCGATCATGCTGGAAGAACTCCAGGTCCGCGACGGCGATCGCGTGCTGGAGATCGGCACCGGCACCGGCTACAACGCGGGTTTGCTGTGCCACCGCTGCGGTTCCGGTCGAGTGTCCACAATAGACATTGACGCGACCATAGCGGCCGCCGCACAGGAACGCCTGGCCTCCTGCGGCTACGCCCCCGCGTGCGCCACCGGCGACGGTGCACTCGGCTTCCCGGCCGGAATCCTCTTCGACCGGGTCCTGTGCACCGCGTCGGTATCGCGGATTCCCCTTGCCTGGCTCGCTCAAACACTCCCCGGCGGGCACCTCGTCACCACTCTGAACCGCCCGCTCGGCGGCGGACTCGTCCGTCTCACCGCGGGCGAAGGCACGACCGCCGAAGGCCAAGTCCTGGCCCGCGACGGCCGATTCATGCCCCTGCGCGCACATCGCCTGCCGCCGCTCGCGGAACTGCCGGATGCCGCCGACGCGCAATGGCGACCGACGGAACTGTCGATGTCAGATGTTCTTAAGCCACAACGACATTTCGAATTCTTCGCCTCGCTGGAGCTGCCCGACGTGCGGCCGGTGCACGTCGACCCGAACGGGGCCTTCGCACTGTCCCATCCGGACGGTTCGTGGGCCCGCACCCGCCGCACGAACTCTGGTTTCGAGGTGACGCAAGGAGGTCCGCGCGCATTGTGGGATCTCGCCGAGGACGCGCACCGCCGCTGGGAGTCGCTGGGCCGCCCCGGCCGGTCGCGGTTCGGCCTCACGGTGACCGGCGACGAACAAACCTTCTGGCTGGACGATCCGCAGTCCGACAACCGCTGGCCGTTGCAGGATCCCAAATCTGATGGCGGATCCGGCAGGTAATCAAGACAGCCGTCAGGGCTTGGGCCGTTTGGCTGTGCGCTCTGCATCGTCCGCAGTATCACTGGCACCGGGCTGGACGACATCCCTTGAAAGAGGGAAGACTAATCCCCAGCACCGACCAGCGATGGTCCCGGCCGCCCGCATCAGCAACGCTGTCGGACAACGGACGAGAGGCGCCCGCCATGACCGGAGAGCCCAGATTGTTCTCCCCCGTCCATAACTCCCGGTCCGAGTCCAGTGCCCGCACCGGGATCTTCACCAGCTACGTCATGACGGGCGCGGTGCTGCTCGCGATAGGGGTGTACTTCGTAAGCAGCGAGGTGCACATGAGTTGGAGCGGCGTGACCACCTTGGCGACCGTGGATCGCGTTGATTACCGCAAAAAGCAGGATATCGCCTCGATCACCTTCGACGACTCCAAAGGTCACCGTCTCCCCCAGCAATCCATCGGCGTGGACCGCGACGTCTATGCCGGAGGCCGCCTCGCGGTCATCTACCTGCCCGACGACCCCTCGAGTGTGGAGCTTGTCGCCTCCCGCGAGTTCACGGCGCCGGTCGCGGCGGGAGTAGCCGTCTTGGGCGCCGCATTGCTGTTCTGGGAAATCCAGTCGCTGTGGCTCCGACCCAACAAGCGGATACCGACTGGACCGCCGGTGGCTGAGCCCCGGCGCCCCCAGGGTCGCGCGTCGCTGGCGTCGAAGAGCGATTTCGGCCCCGTTCGCCGCCCAATGGGCAAACGCGAGCGCAGACGAACCGCCAACCGGTAGCGGCCGTCCCGAACACGCGCTCACCGAGTACGGCCAGGCAAAGGCGAGTATGGGCTGGAAGAAATGCCATCGAACTGAGGCCGACCTTGCGTGGTACTGCCGTGAGAAGTCCCAGCTCACTCAAGATCGACCTGCCGCGCCGTTCGAGTCCCTACAGCCTTACGCCTGATTCGATCAACCCGCCAGCCCGCGAAGCAACCCCTCCAGATCGCGCTCGCCGACCCGCGTTTGCGCACCCCGCGCCAGTCCTCCGCGAATCAGCGCTTCCGCCGCGGGGCGAGTGAACTGTCCTGCCCAAGCATCGTGTTCCCGCTGAAATCCGTTGGCCAACTCATCCGGGACCAGAGCCTGTTTCGCCGCGGCGATCACTCCCTCCGGCAACGCGGCGATGTTGAGCGCCAACCGATCGACCACTTCGTCCAGTTCGTCCGCGGGCACTGCCCTGTTGACCCAGCCGTAGCGTTCGGCCACCCGCGCCCCGTACAACTCCGCACCGAGCACGATTTCCAGCGCCCGGTTGCGGCCGACCCGGCTCGCCAGGTACTGCGTTCCTCCGCCGCCTGGGACAATCCCCATCAGCGCCTCGATCTGGCCGAGACCGGCGGACTCGATCGCCGCGAAGGCCAGGTCCGCGGCCGCGACGAACTCCGCCCCGCCGCCTCGCGCCAGACCGGCCAGCTTCACGATCGTCACCTGCGGCTGATGCCGCAGCAGTTCGCCCAATGCCTGGAAAACGTTGAGCCCCGGCGGCACTTCGGGGGCGAACTGATCGAACGCGTCCGGCGCGTCGACCAGGGACATGTCGACGTGCGCGATGAAGAAGTCCGGGTCGGCGCTGTCGAAAACGATCACGCGCGCCGCTTCGTCGTCTCGCAGCGCGGTCAGCAGCCGCCGGAGGTCCGCCATGAGAGCGACGTCGAGGACGTTGACCGGCGGGTTGTCGATGGTGACGCGGACGATTCCGGCCTCGCGGTTCACTCGCAGGGTCGGGTAAGCGTCGTGGTGCATGCGAATCTCCGATACGTATCCGGCAGGCAGCTAGGTTCCTGATGTATACCTAGGCTCGGACGCGGATCGACCAGCGTCAATAACGCACTTTGGGCATCGCAAGGATCATGGAGGATACCGAGATGGCCGCTCCCGACACCGGCACCGTCTACCGGGCCGACTGTCCCAGCCGCCCGATCCTCGACCAGATCGCCGACAAATGGTCGATGATGGCGATGGCCGTTCTGGAGGAGCCGCGCCGGTTCAACGACATCAAACGCCGGCTGGAAGGCGTGACGCAGCGGGTGCTGACCCAGACCCTGCGCCGACTGGAACGCAACGGCATGATCGTCCGGCGCGTGCTGCCGACGTCCCCGGTCGGAGTCGAGTATTCCCTTACGCCGCTTGGCGAATCACTGCGCGAGCCGTTCGGCAGGCTGTACGACTGGACCGTCGCGCACACCGGCGAGATCCACGAATCCCAGCAGAGCTACGACGAACGGCTCCGCGCGGAAGAATCGTGAAGGGTCGCTAGGTCCGACCCAATCCTGGCCCGAACCCAGTTCTCCACCGCGGTCACGACGTCGTCGAGCCGGGCGTCCGTCGTGTCGATGGACTCGACCTGACCGCGTATCCACAGGTTGAACTCGATCATCTCCTCGATGCGCGGCTCGTCCCACTCCCGCCACGCGGGCCGGGCGCGCAACCTTCGCCGGAGGGTCTCGTTGTCCGCGACCAGGGCCAGGTAGTGCACGTCCGAGAAGAAAACCCGCTCTGGCAACGGTTCCAGCTCCTGTGGCGCGACCGTCCCGCACAGCACGACCGGCCGTCCGTTCTGGTGCAGCATCGCCGCCATCCGCAGCCAAGCCCCGCGGAACGCCGGATTTCCTGGGACGTCGTCGCGCAGCGCACCGGTCCACAGCACGTCCTGTTCCAGCACGAGGGCCTCGCCCACCAGCCGGTGCGCCAGCTTCGGCCCGACCGTCGCTTGCGGCGTCCGCCGTACGGTCGCGGCGAATCCCCGTAGCCACCGCGGTACGGCCGCGGCGGTGGCTGCTGCCGGTAGAATGCGCTCTCCGCACCGGCGATCTGCTCCAGCTCGCCGCGGTCGAGGAAGATCCCGCGGCAGCCGTCGCACTGCTCGATGTGGACGCCGTTCTTGTCGACCGTGCGCATCAGGTTCTGACACTTCGGACAAATCACACATTCGACCCTACGCGGATTCGCCGCGCCGTGTCAGCAGGCGCAGAGGCAGAACGGATGGCCGACCGGGTCGGCGTACACGCGGAAGGTCTCCGGCGAATCGTCGAGCAGCTTCGCGCCCAGCCCGAGAATGCGCTGGTGAGCGGCTTCGAGATCGGTGACGTCCAGGTCGAGATGCGCCTGCTGCGGCGTGTCCTGCGACGGCCATTCGGGGGCGCGGTAACCGGCTACCCGCTGGAATTCCAGCCGGACGCCGCCGCGCGGGTCGACGAGCGTGGCCCAGTGGTTGTCCTCGGCGATCTCAGGTTCGGCCCACTCGAGCAAGGAGCGGTAGAAGCCGGCGAGCGCCGCCGGGTCCGGACAGTCGAACGCAACGCCGCCGAACGTCGGAATCGCACCCATGTTTCGTCCATCCTTTCCTCGTTGCGTAACCAGTAAACCGAGTATGTCGGTTAGGTCACCAGGTCGCAACCGTTATCGCCCGTACACTGGGCCGGTGCACACCGACGCTTCCCTGGTGGTCGCCTTTCTCAACACCGTCGATATCGCACGGGGCGCCGACCTGCTGGACGATCCGGGGCTCTGGCGGCAGTGGGCCGCGGATCACGACGTGACACCGAACGATCCCGCCGAAGCCCGCGCCGTGCGGGACGGCCTGCGCGCCGCGGTCGGCGATCCGCGGCTGCCCGCGACCACGCTGGACGTCCCGCTCCGCTTCGCGCTCACCGACACCGGTCCGACGCTGCTCGCTCTGGACGCCGTCGCCGCGACTCTCGCCGCGGCCACCCGGATGGCCATCCGGGGCGACTGGGTCCGGCTCAAGATCTGCCCCGCCGACGACTGCCTGTGGGCCTTCTTCGACGAATCGCGCAATCGCTCCCGCACCTGGTGCTCGATGCGCGTCTGCGGAAACCGGGAAAAGGCCCGGTCCTGGCGTGCCCGCACGGCGGCTGTGCACAACTGACCCCCTGTGGACAACTTGTCCACACACACCACATGTGCACGTGCAGATGCCTCGGATCCCCACAAGTTGTGGACAGCGATTAGGCCATCACCGTGAATTCCTGTGGATAATCCCGGGGATAACTCAGCTTCCTGTGGACAACTGGTTTGAGCGGGTCGCGGCTGTGGTATAGGACGGCGCGCCTCCGAGCTGCGACCCGCTGATGCCGCGAGTCAGCGCAGGAAAAACTTCCTCCGGCGGCGAATTCCGCTCAACCACAACGAAATCCGCCTCAGCCGGAGACCAGGGCCACCGAATCCCGACCTCAGAACAGCAACTGCGCCACCGCGTAAATCACCAGCCCGGCCAGCGCACCCACCACGGTCCCGTTGATCCGGATGAACTGCAGATCCCGCCCGACCTGCAGCTCGATCTTCCGGGAGGTCTCCTCGGCGTCCCACCGCTCCACCGTGTCCGTGATGATCGTCGTGATCTCGCGGGAGTAGTGGGTCACCAGGTAGACCGCCGCGCTCTCGACCCAGCCGTCCACCTTCGACGTCATCGACGGGTCGTCCACCAGGCGCTTGCCCAGCGACTCCAGACCGCCACGGACCCGCTGACGCAGTTCGCTCGACGGGTCCTCCGCGGCCTTCAGCAGCATCTCCTTGGCCGTCGCCCACGCGTTGCCGATCAGTTTCTGCACTTCGGCGTGGCTCACGATCTGGCCCTTGACCTGCTCGGCCCGTTCCATGGTCTTCGGGTCGGTCTGCAGATCGTGCGCGAACTCGCCGAGGAACTTGTCCAGTGCCAGCCGCATCGGATGGTTGACGTCGGTTTTCACCGCCCAGGTGAAGGTCAGGACCTCGCCGTACACCTTGTCCGCCAGCATTTCGTCCACGAACTTCGGCGACCAGCTCGGCGCGCGGTCCGAGACCACGCGCAACATCGTCTGGTGGTTGTCCCGGACCCATTCGTAGGCGCGGTCGCACATCAGATCCACGAGCTTGTGGTGCGCGCCGTCCTCGAAGACGCCCGCCAGGATCTTGCCGAGCGGCGGCCCCCACGGCTTGTCGATCACGCGCTTGACCACGGCCTGCTCCATGATCGCCTGCACGTCCTCGTCGCGGAGCACTGTCACCGCGCCGCGCACGACCGTCGCCAGCTCCGACGTCACGCGTTCGGCGTTGTCGCGCTGCGAGAGCCAGCCGCCGAGCCTGCTGGCGACCTCGACGCGCCGGAGTTTGTCGCGGATGACGTCCGGGGACAGGAAGTTCGAGCCGACGAACTCGCCGAGGCTGTTGCCGAGCGCGTCCTTCTTGTTCGGGATGATCGCGGTGTGCGGAATCCGCAGCCCGAGCGGATGCCGGAACAGCGCGGTCACCGCGAACCAGTCCGCGAGCGCGCCGACCATGCCCGCCTCGGCCGCGGCGCGCACGTAGCCGACCCAGCCCGGCCAGCCCGCCGACTCCGCCCAGCTGGTCAGCAGGAACACGATCGTCGCGCCGAGCAGGAAGGACAGCGCGACCAGCTTCATCTTGCGCAGGCCGCGCCGTTTCGCCTCTTCGCCGGCGGTGCCGCCGGGCGGGTCCGCGGGCGTGCCCTTGGCAGGGGTGAGTTGCTCCACACCGCCATTGTCCGTGAGGATGCGTTCTCGTGCGTGAACCAGCTCTCGTCCCCCGCCTCCGCCCGTTCGCCTCGACGGTCTTCGCGGAGATGACCGCGCTCGCCGTCCGGCACGACGCGGTCAACCTCGGCCAGGGCTTTCCGGACACCGACGGGCCCGCCGGAATGCTCGAAACGGCGAAGAACTCGCTGTTCGGCGGCGACAACCAGTACCCGCCGGGGCCGGGCCGCCCGGAGCTGCGCGCCGCGATCAGCCGGCACCGCCAGCGCTACGGAGCCAGCTACGACCCGGACACCGAGATCCTGGTCACCGCGGGCGCGACCGAGGCCATCGCGGCGACGCTGATCGCGCTGACCGAGTCCGGCGACGAGGTGATCGTGGTCGAGCCGTACTACGACTCGTACGCCGCCGCGGTCGCGATGGCGGGCGCGCAGCGGCGCGTGATCGGGCTCGTCGAAACTGAGAACGGACAGCTCGAACTCGACCTGGACGCCCTCCGCGACGCAATCACGCCGAACACTCGCGCCGTGCTGCTGAATTCACCGCACAACCCGACCGGCACGGTGTTTTCGCGCGCGCAGCTGGAGGAGGTCGCGCGGCTGTGCGTCGAACACGACCTCATCGCGGTCACCGACGAGGTCTACGAACACCTGGTTTTCGACGGAGCCGAGCACCTTCCGCTCGCGTCGTTCCCGGGGATGCGCGAGCGAACCGTCGCGATCTCAAGCGCGGGCAAGACGTTCAACTGCACCGGCTGGAAGATCGGCTGGATCTGTTCCACACCGGAGCTGGTCGCCGCGGTGAAGGCAGCGAAGCAGTTCATCACCTTTGTCTCGGGTGGACCGTTGCAGCCAGCCGTCGCGTACGCGCTCGACAACGAACTTGAGTGGGTCGAAAACCTGCGCACGAGCCTGCAGGAGAAGCGCGATCGGTTGTCCGCCGGTCTTGCCGATGCGGGTTTCGCAGTCCGACCGAGTGCGGGGACCTACTTCGTGACGGCTGACGTGCGTCCGCTCGGCTTCGAGGACGCCGCCGAACTCGCTTGGACGCTGCCGGAACGCGCCGGAGTCGCCGCGGTACCCGTAAAGGTGTTCACGGATCACCCGGACGAGTGGAAACACTTGTTGAGGTTCGCGTTCTGCAAGCGCAACGAGGTGATCGACGAAGCGGTCGAACGCCTGCGGAAACTCGTCTGACGACTGCGGTCCGGCCCCGGTTTGGTGCTGCGGCAACGGGGACACCGAGAGTGGCCCCGGGCCGAAACATCGGGTCAACGCCCGAATTCGCGCCGTCGGACGGCCGCCCGGATGGCCGCATCAGCCCCGGTTGAGGCGACGCTGGGTGATCGACTAGGGCGGATCGGACACCGGAGCCGGTGCGGACGTTCCGCCTTACGGGGTGGATCGAGCGCGGGAGAGATGAAACACTCGCGTCCGGTGCTAGAAAGAGGGCAGCCCCGGGGGACCTGCGACCTGGCCGGAAGAGAGCCCCAGCAAGATCAGCCTCGTGCGGTGGGCCGCATGAGCTTCAGGCGCGGACGGTGGTGGTGGCGTGACCGGCATGGCGACCCCGCGCGGCCTCGCACCTTCCGCGACGTCCGGCGCAAGCGCCAGCCCGCTCGGGAGCACGGGTTCCGCGCTCCTGGGAATGGCCGACCGCGCTGAGCGGAATTCCTCTTTCGCGCGCGCGGGCGCGCGACGACGGCCACGCGCCTGGGCAGCACCGCTCGCTCGGCCTGCCGCTCGGATCGCCGTCGCCGGCGGGCTCACCTTGGCCGGATGGCTGCTCGGCGCGGCGTTGTCGCAGGCGAACGCGGCGACGGACGACCAGTGCGACCACGCCGACCGTCCGGCCGCTTCCGCGCATGACACCGAACCGGAGCACCGGTACGCCGGAACGGCCACGTCCGGCACGCTCACCTGGGCCATGCCCGGCACGGCGACCGGCGCGAAACGCGCCTCCCTGCACCGGTTCCAGGTCTCCGCCCACGACTACCGGCCGGACGTGAGCTTCCGGCCGGTCAGGTCGGCCGGAAGCGACCCGGGCACGCAGAACCCGGCCAGCCACGTTTCCCGGCCCGAGCCCGCGGCCAAGGCCGCCAAGCCCGCCAAGCCTCCGGTCAGGACAAAGCACCACGCCCCGGCGAGCGACCCCGCGCCCGAGGCCACCAGCCAGCCCGGCCTGCTCAGCGGCAAACCCGAGCAGAGCAGCACCAGCAGCGACCCCCGGCCCGGTCTCCTCAGCAGCATCAGCAGCGCGTCCCGGCCCGGCCTGCTCAGCACCGCCAGCCACGAACCTCAGCAGGGACTCCTCGGCGGCCTGCTCGGCGGGTCCGGCCCGGGTCTCCTGGACGGCCTGCTCGGCAGCCCCGATCGCAACCAGCCAGGGCTCCTCGACGGCATCCTCGGAACTGTCGACGACACCGTCGACACGGCCCTGCACACCACCGTCACCTCGGTCGATGTCGTGCTCGACACCGCGCCGGTCCGGGTCGTCGAGCAGCCGGTCCGCCCGGTCGAGCCCGCGCCATCGGCCAGCGGCTCGATCACCGCCTCCGTCCCGGCGACCAAGCTGGCGAAAGAACCGGAAGCGCCGGTTGCCGGGACGGTCAGCAAGCAGGCCCCCGCAGTCGCGCACGTCGCGCCCGCCCGATTCCTCACCGCAACGCCTGCCGACAAGCAGGAAACCCAGCCCGCGCCGCCGGCCAAGGAACGCAGCCAGGCCGGCGGCGGCAGCAGCGGTGGCGGCGAAGGCCTCCCCGCAGCACCGGCCGCGCCTGCCGCGCCCGCGTCGACTGTCTCGCCGGCACACGACGGTTCCGGCGGCCTGCGCCAGCTGTTCGCGCTGACCGGCGACGGCGACACCGTGACTCAGCTCAAGCTCATCGGCGTCAGCCGCGACCACGAGGTCGACGGCGCGGGCAGGGACGCCGCCCTGCCGACCACCTCCCCGGACTGACCGCTCGACCGGTTATCCGGGGAGAGCTGCGTCCACGTCAAGATCAACTTCTTGATCGCGCGCGCCCGTTCGCTGCGCCGGGCTCACCCCTTCGCACCAATGCCACTTCGAACCAGGGGCTGAACCATGACCGCACTTCCCGACCGGCCGACCGCGCCCGGCCGGATCGGGTCCCGGTCCCGGCGCCGCGCTGCCCCCGCGGCGCCGGGACCCATCACGGGCGTGCTCCGGAGGCTTTCGCTCACCGCGCCGAGCGAGGGCCTGCGCCAACCGAAGCCCGCCTGAACCGAGGGCGCTTCCCGGCACTTCGAGGGGCTGTGCCGGGAAGCGCCTCGGACGATCGGCCGGTGCGCCGGACAGGTGACCGCCACCCTCCCTGGAGTGGCTGGATCCCGTCCGGTGCACCGGCTGTTCATTTTCCCGGGGTCGTGAGTGGCAATCCCGGTTAGAACCGGGATTGCCACTCACGACCCCCGCTACGTCACCGGCACCCGTTCCGCGAGCACGTCCGCGCAGCCGCGCACCGAAGCCGCCGCCGCGCTCACTCGCCGCACCGCCTCGGGCAACTGCTCCCGCGGCAGCCCGAACGGCAGCCGCAGCCAGCGTTCCAATCCGCCGTGCACCCCGAACCTCGACCCGGGCGCGATTTGCACGCCGTGGTTCGCCGCTGACACTGCCAGTCGCGTGCTCATCGGCTCCGGCAACCGGCACCACACCGACAATCCGCCGGATGGCACCTCGAATGTCCACTCTGGACAGTACTTGCGCAGCGCCGCGACCGTGATGTCCCGCTGCTCCCGGAATTCCGTACGCCGCCGGGCAAGCACGTCGTAACCTTCCGGTTCCAGCAGCGCCGCCAGCACGAGCTGGTCGAACACCGGCGCGCCGAGATCGACCGCGAACCGCGACGACTGCAGCCGGTCCAGCAAATCCGTCGAGGCCCGGATCCAGCCCAGCCGCAACCCGCCCCACTGCGATTTGGCCGCCGATCCGACGCTCAGCACCAAATCCCCGCCGAAAGCGGCCAGCGGCGGCGGACCGTCGACCGGATCGCCCTCGTAATCCAGTTCCACCAACGATTCGTCGACCACGACCGGCGTCCGCGACCGGGCGAGCAACCCGCCGAGCCGTTCGCGCCCGGCCGCGTCGAGGCGCAGTCCGGTCGGATTCTGGAAGTCCACCACGAGGTAGCCGAACCGAGGCGCGGCCTGACGCAGCGCGGCTTCGATGCCGGGCAAATCCCAGCCGTGCACCGGGTCGAGCGCGACCGGCACCGGCAACGCGTGCGTCGCGCGGACGGCGTCGATGGCATTCGGATACGTCGGCTGCTCGAGCAACACCCGGTCGCCCGGCCCGGTCAACATCCGCAGGCACAACACAAACGCGGAGTACGCGCCGGACGTCACTAGCACCTGGTCCGGCGAGGTCGGCAACCCACGCGCGGTGTAGCGCTCGGCGATCCGCTCGCGCAGCCGCGGCAGTCCGCCGGTGAGATAACCGTTGCCGCTGACGTACTCGACCAGGTCGCGCCGCGCGGTGTCGAACGCAGCCATCAGTCCGGGCACGGCGGGCGGTGCGGCCCGTGCGAGGTCGAGGAGGTCGTCGCGAACCGCATCGGCCTCGTCGCGGCTTCCGACCCCGGCCACCCACGACCCGGCTCCGCGGCGGCTGGCGACGAGGCCGTCCGCGCGGAGCCGGTCGAGCGCCGCACCGATGAGCGTGCGGCTGACGCCGAGCGCGTCGGCGAGTTCGCGCTCGGCGGGCAGCCGGGTGCCGATCGGCAACTGCCCGTCGAGCACGTGCAACTCGACCGCCGCGGCGAGGTCGGACGCACCCTGCCGGGAGCCACGCTGCCGCCATTCCCCCAGCAATGTGGCCAATCGACGTCCTGAGATGCGTCCACCGAGCGGTTCCATAAGGCCAATTATTGCGCATTGGCCATGGCATACGAGGCCAGTTGTCGCCAATAGTGGAGAAGTGGCAGCTATCGACCTCAGTCCGCTCAGCATCCGCCGATCCCCCGCGCGCCGGGGCGCCCAGTTGTTCGCCGGTCTCGCGCTTTACGGCGCGAGCATGGCCATGCTCACCCGAGCACGCCTCGGCCTGGACCCGTGGGATGTGCTGAACGACGGTCTGACCAAGATCACCGGACTGTCGTTCGGCACGATCAGCGCCGTCGTGGCGGTTTTCGTGCTGCTGCTGTGGATCCCGCTGCGGCAGCGCCCCGGCATCGGCACCGTCGCGAACATCGCGGTGATCGCGGTGGCCGTCGACGCCGTACGCGCCGTGCTACCCGAGCAGCACGTGCTCGTCTGGCAGATCCTGATGCTGGTCGGCGGCGTAGTCCTGAACGCCGTCGCGACCGCGGTGTACGTCGGAACCCGCCTGGGCCCCGGCCCGCGAGACGGCCTGATGACCGGCCTGCATGCCCGCACGGGTTGGTCGGTGCGCCTGGTCCGGACCGGCATCGAGGTGCTGGTCCTCGCCGCAGGCTGGCTGCTGGGCGGTTCGGTCGGCGTCGGAACAGTCCTGTACGCCCTCAGCATCGGCCCGCTGACCCAGGCGCTGCTCCCCCTGGTCACTTGGCGCACCGGGCCGCACCAGCGAGAACAGCATTAACGCTTGCCGACGGCCTGCCGAACCGCCGGATAATCGATCCCACGCGCGGCGAGGAAGTCAGCGACCGGACCGCGCTGTTTGACCAACGCGAGCAGCAGATGCTCCTGCCCGAGATGCTTGTCGCCGAGATCCTGCGCCTCCCGCACGCTCATCTGCAGCGCGTCCTTGGCGTCGGAGGTGAACGGCAAGTGGTTGCGCCGAGTACGCCGCCCAGCCTCGGCAAGCGCGCCCGGCCCGTGCGTCTGCTCGACCCGCTCGACAATCTGATCGACGTCGATGCCGAACTCGGTGAGCGCCTCGGCATCGGCGTCGCTGATCCCACCGCGTCGGCGTACCCGGGCAAGCTCAGCGAAGACGTCGTCGCGCGACACCCCGAGCACCCGCAGCAGCCGCACCGCCTCGCCGTTTTCAACCCGCGCCAACCCAGCGAAAACGGCCTGCACGGAAATCTCGTGCGCCCCAGCCTCGTGCGCCGCCGCCTGCGCCTCGACCACCGCTCTCCGGGCATCATGGGTGAACTTCTCGAACATCAATGCCTCCCGTACTTCTTGTGCACGGCCTGCCGGCTGACCCCCAACTCGGCCGCGATGTCCTGCCAAGACCAGCCGTGCATGCGCGCGCTGCGCACCTGCACCGCCTCCAACTGCTCCAGCAACCGCCTAAGCGCCGCTACCGCCCGAAGCCCCACCCGGGGATCGCGGTCACCAGCGCGAGCGGCCAGATCCGTCGCTTCCGTCATGATGTCAATCTAAGTTGACACCCCGACCCTTGTCAACTCCAGTTGACATCCCGTCCGTGAGGGCCACCTTCACGGACTCTGAGTCCCTCAGGGTTCCCCTCACGACCCTCCGCAGTCCGTGAGGGACCCCTTCACAGCCTTAGATTCCCTCAAGGAGCCCTTCACGGACCACCCACCCAAACCGCAACCAACGCACCCACCCAGCGAGGCACCCAGCTCCTCCCCCGCACCCCGATACGAAGCCTCCCTGCGGTTCGGGGGTGCTTGTCAAGGCATCTTTCCCGCCTTGACAAGCACCCCCGAACCGTCAGCACAATGGGCAACGGGGTGCCCCACGCAACCAACGGGCGCAATGTCGCCGCCAGGCGACGAGCCGCCCACCCAAGACCACCCGAGCTACAGTCGACCCGTGCCCGAGATTTCGACCGCCGAGAGAGCCGGTGTCGGTTCCGACGGCCACCCCCGCCCAACCGAAGACCACGTCGCCCTCCTCCCCCAGGCCATCC
>NZ_PQIA01000118.1 GCF_003385235.1 Amycolatopsis circi
TTGCTGGGGTGGGGCGGCCTGGAGCAGGTGATCGTCGGCTACCTGGTCGCGCTCGGAGTCGCCGGGATGCTGCTCGCGTTGCCGTTCCGTCGGGCGGCGGTGCGGAAAACCGCGCCCGAACAGACGGATTGGCTGGCGGGGCTCCGCGATCTGGCGGGCAAGCGCCTCCGGCCGACGAGCGTGTCGGCGTTGCTGACTTCGCTCGCGCAAGGCATGTTCCTGGTGCTCTTCGTGGTGTTCGTGCTCGACATCCTCCGCGGCAGTGAGGCCGACGCCGGGTTGTTGCGGGGCGTGCAGGCGATCGGCGGGCTGGCGGCCGGGTTCGCGGTGGCGACGCTCGCGCGCCGGGTCGCGCCGGTGCTGTTGCAGGGCTGGGGCCTGGTCGCCGCAGGCCTGATGTCGGTGGCGATCTGGAATCTGCCGGGCGCGACGACGGTGCTCGGGGTGTACGTCGGGCTGTTCATGGCCGTCGGCGCGCCGGCCGTGGTGGCCGGCGCCGGACTGCTGTCGCACGTGCAGGCGGAGACCGGCCCGGACCGGGCGGGACGGGTGCTGAGCACGGTGTACGCGCTGATGGCCGCGGGCACGGCGGCCGGTTCGCTGCTCGCCGGCGCGCTCGTCGCGGTGACCGGTCCGACAGTGCTGCTGAACGCGCAGGCAAGCCTTCACGTGAGCGCCGGGCTGGTCGTTCTGGGGTGGGGGAATGGGCGGTTCCGGCGCTCCCGGGCGCGGAAAGTCGTTACGGTGGACAAGTGCCGTCTCTCTTCGCCACCAGCGACCTCCACGTGACCCACGAGGGCAACGGCCCGATCGTCGACGAGGTCGTGCCCGACGATCCCGGCGACTGGCTGCTCGTCGCCGGCGACGTCGCCGAGTCCGCCAAGGTCGTCCGGGAGACGCTCGCGAGGCTGCGCGAGCGGTTCGCGAAGGTCGTGTGGGTCCCGGGCAACCACGAGCTGTGGACCACGCCGAACGACGAATGCCAGCTGCGCGGCCAGGCGCGGTACGAGTTCCTGGTGGAGCAGTGCCGCGAGATCGGCGTGCTCACGCCCGAGGACGAGTTCCCGGTGTGGGACTTCGGCCCGGAACCGCTGACGATCGCGCCGCTGTTCGTGTTCTACGACTACAGCTGGCGCACCCCGGCGACCGAGGGCAAGACCCGCGAAGAGGCGCTCGCGCACGCGCGCGAAATCGGCGTCGTGTGCACCGACGAGTACTACCTGCACCCGGACCCGTACGAGTCGCGGGCGGCCTGGTGCGAGCAACGGCTGAAGGTGAGCCGCGACCGGCTGGACGCGATCCCGGCCGACCGCCGCACGATCCTGATGTCGCACTGGCCGCTGCACCGGCACCCGACGAACCCGTTGTACTACCCCGATTTCGCGCTCTGGTGCGGCACCACGCAGACCGAGGACTGGCACCTGCGCTACCGCGCCGAGCTGGCCGTGTACGGGCACCTGCACATCCCGCGCACGACGTCCGCGGACGGAGTGCGCTTCGAGGAGGTGTCGCTCGGCTATCCGCGGGAGTGGCGGAAGCGGGCCCGGGGCGCGGTTCCGGTGCGGAAGCTGTTCACCGCCTGAGCACAGCGGGACGCGATCGGCGCGTTCGCGTCCCGGCTGCGCTCAGCCGCGGATCAGTCGAACGAGAGCCGGCAAGCCGTCGCCGCGACCTGGGCGGGAACGTCGGCGCGGCGGAGGACCCAGTAGCACTCCTCGAACGAGCCGGCGTCGCACGCGTCGTGCGCGAGCCAGGGCTCGATGTCGTACTCACCCACCGCGTAGTCCATGCAGGCACCGAAATCCTGCGCGGTCACCGGAGAAACCGGTGCCGCCGATGCTGTCGCCGCCGACGCGGTGACCGCGCCCGCCGCGAGCACTGCCGCCGCTAGAGCCTTGCCGAACATTCTCGTACCTCCTGGTCCGCGCGACGTCGCTCGCGCCAGCCCAGTCAACGAGACGCGCTCGGGAAGGCACCAGAGCAGCGCGAAGCGATCAGTCAACGGCGCAGGCACCGTCATTCCGCCGGGCGGCTCAGCTCACTGTTCGTGTCGCTGTGCTCACCGTGCGTTCCCTCGCTCGTGGCGGCTGCCGCACGGTGTGTCGTGCGCGCTGATGCCGGTTAGAACCGGCAACGCCACTCGCGAGGAGTCAGCGGAGCCCGAACCCGCCGCCGTCCTGCCCGGGCCGACGGCGGCGCAGATACCGCTCGAATTCGGCGGCGATCTTGTCGCCCGAGACCTCTTCCATGGTGAAGTCGGTCTCGGCGTCGCCGCGTTCCTCGAGGCTGCGCACGTACTCGCTGATTTCCTCGTCCTCGTCGGCCATCTCGCTGACCGTCTGCTGCCATTCCTCGGCCTGCTCCGGCAGCGCGCCGAGCGGGATCTCGACGTCGAGGACGTCCTCCAGCTTGTGCAGCAGCGCCAGCGTGGCCTTCGGCGACGGCGGGTGCGAGACGTAGTGCGGCACCGCGGCCCAGATCGACACCGCCGGGATGCCGGCCTGCACGCAGTAGTCCTGCAGGATTCCGACGATCCCGGTCGGGCCCTGGTAGTTGCTCACCTCGAGCCGGTACTTGCTCGCGGTGTCCTTGTCGTAAGCCGTCCCGGTCACCGGGACCGGGCGGGTGTGCGCGGTGTCGGCCAGCAGGGCGCCGAGCGCGATCACCATCGACACGTCCAGCTCCTGGACGTGCTCCACGATCTCCGCGCAGAACTTCCGCCAGCGCATGTTCGGCTCCGGGCCCTGCACCAGCACGAGGTCGCGGTCGAAGCCCTCGGGACGGCACACCGACAGCCGGGTGGTGGGCCATTCGACCCGCCGGGTGATGCCGTCGACCATCTTCACCGTGGGGCGGCTGACCTGGAAGTCGTAGTAGTCGTCCGGCTCGATCTCGGCCAGCGGCGTCGCGTCCCACGTGAGCTGGAGGTGTTCGATCGCCTGACTGGCCGCGTCGCCCGCGTCGTTCCAGCCCTCGAAGGCCAAAATCATGATCGGGCGTGGGGCATCGGCGCGGTCCTGCTCCGGGTCGCCGGGCCGCGGGGTGTCGTCGACAGGCTCACTCACCTGACCAGCCTACGGCCTCGGGCACCTACGCTGCGCAGCGTGTCCGCCCCCGCGTGTCACAGGACGGGTGTGGCCCCGCTCACGGCGGTCCGCGTGGGACGCTGGAGGGGAGCGCGCCCCGCCGGGGCGCGGCGCCGGACAAGGAGAAACTGTGACTGCACCGTCCTCTTCGGACGGACTGGCGGCTGTCCTCTGGGACATGGACGGCACCCTCGTCGATTCCGAGAAACTGTGGGACGTCGCGCTGTACGAGGCCGCCGAGGCGCTCGGCGGCGCGCTTTCGGAGGAAATCCGGATGACTCTCGTGGGGTCCAACATGGACGCCACCGCCACCGTGCTGCTCGAGCAGACCGGCCGCCTGGTCACCCCGGAAGCGGTCGCGGAGACGGGGGAGTGGATCCGCCGCCGCACCGCCGGGCTGTTCGACGACGCGCTGCCCTGGCGTCCGGGCGCGCGCGAGGCGCTGGCCGCGGTCCGCGCGGCCGGGCTCAAGTCCGCGCTGGTCACCTCCACCGAACGGGCGCTGACCGAACTCGCGCTCAACACGATCGGGCGGGAATTCTTCGACGTCACGGTCTGCGGCGACGAGGTCGACGGCCAGAACAAGCCCCTCCCTCGGCCCTATCTGAAGGCCGCCGAACTGCTCGGCGTGGCGCCGCAGCGGTGCGTCGCGGTCGAAGACTCGCCGCCGGGTGCGGAATCGGCCGAAAGCGCTGGCTGCACGGTGCTCGTCGTGCCCAACGACGTGCCCGTCCCGGACGGCCCGCGCCGGGTGTTCCGCACGTCGCTGGCGGGCGTCGGCGTGCCCGAACTGGCCGCGCTGCTGCCGTCGCTGTGACCTCGGCGGCTTCCGGGTCACCCGGAACGGCGCGGACGAGCGCGGGATGAAAGGATTCGGCCCCGTGAAGACCTTCGATGAGCTGTTCGCGGAGCTTGCCGAGCGCGCGCGTACCCGTCCCGACGGGTCCGGCACCGTCGCCGCACTGGACGCCGGAGTGCACGCCCAAGGCAAGAAGGTGCTCGAAGAGGCGGGCGAGGTGTGGATCGCCGCCGAGCACGAGTCCGACGACCGGCTGTCGGAGGAGATCTCGCAACTGCTGTACCGGGTGCAGGTGCTCATGCTCGGCCGGGGGATCTCGACCGAGGACGTGTACCGCTACCTGTGACGCGCTCGCGCACCGGAGACCGAGGAGAAGAGCGAATGCTGCGTGTTGCCGTGCCGAACAAGGGAGCCCTCGCCGCCGCGTCGGCGGAGATGCTTTCCGAGGCGGGCTACCGCAAGCGACATGACGGCAAGGACCTGACCGTGCTCGACCCGGTCAACGAGGTCGAGTTCTTCTTCCTCCGCCCCAAGGACATCGCCATCTACGTCGGCTCCGGCGAGCTGGACCTCGGGATCACCGGACGCGACCTCGCGCTCGATTCGGGAGCGCCGGTGGACGAGGTGCTCGCGCTCGGGTTCGGGGCGTCGACGTTCCGGTACGCCGCGCCTGCCGGGCGGGACTGGAAGCCGACTGACCTGCACGGGAAGCGGCTGGCTACGTCGTATCCGCGGCTCGTTCGGGACGATCTCGCCCGGCATGGCGTTGAGGCTGAGGTGATTCGGCTCGACGGGGCGGTGGAGATTTCGATTCAGCTCGGGGTGGCGGATGCTATTGCCGATGTGGTCGAGTCTGGGCGGTCGTTGCGGCAGCACAATTTGGTGGCGTTCGGGGAGCCGATTTGTGCTTCCGAGGCTGTGTTGTTGCAGCGGGCTGGGAGTGACGGGTCTCGGGCCAAATCGCAGTTGGCGGCTCGGTTGCAGGGGGTTGTGTTCGCGCAGCACTACATGATGCTGGATTACGACTGCCCTCGGGAGATTCTTGAGCGGGCTATTTCTATTACGCCTGGGTTGGAGTCGCCTACGGTGGCTCCGTTGGCGGATGAGAAGTGGGTCGCGGTGCGGGCGATGGTGCCGCGTAAGGAAGTTAACCGGATCATGGACGAACTTGCCGAGACTGGCGCGAAAGCGGTGTTGGCGTCGGATATTCGGTCCTGTCGGCTTTGACGGTCACCAAGCTGTGTTTTTGGCGTCGGCTCCGCCGCCGCGTGCGGGATCGCTTTTAAGCCGGCGTTTGGGGGCTCACCGGCGTGAGGGGCCTTCGGCCTGTCACGCCGGTGAGCCCCAAACGCCGGCGCGATCCCGCGTGGTGGTCCCGTTGGGTTTGAAGTCTGAAGTGGACAGTCGTTAGCGCGGGCGGTTCGGGCGTTTCGGCATTAGGTCGTAGAGTTTTTTGCGGGCGCCGTTGTCGTTGACGTTGCGGGCTACCGCGACTTCGGAGATGAAGTCTTCGAAGACGAACTCGTCGTCGGCGGGGACTTCGGTGGGGCCTGGGTTTTGGGCTAGGTAGCTGTCCAGCGTTTCGGCGATTTCTCGGAACGAGACTGCTTGGATGGTTTCCGGGGCGAAGGTCGTGACCGGAACGCCGTGGGCGGCGGCCTCGTTCATCACTACGCCTAGCGGGACGTGCGAGAGCATGGGGATGCCGAAGGAGTACATGTCCTGCAAGGCGGCGGCTGCGTAGTGGGAGATGGGGCGGCGATAAAGACCGGGGACGATGCCGAACCAGGCGATGGGGGCGCGGCCGGTCGTTTGTTCTACGTAGCGGACCTGTTCCGACAGGAGGCGCAGGGCCCGGATGCTCGTCTTGTCCGGCTGGACCGGGACCAGGATGCCGTGCGAAGCCGCCAGTGCGTTGTTCGTCAGCACGTCCTGGGCGGGCGGGCAGTCGATGATCACGTGGTCGTAGTGGGCGAACTGGATCACCCTCGCCAGCTGCCAGCCGGGAACGCGGAACTGGTCCAGTCTGCGGATCAGGTCGAACATGCCGGGGGACGTCGGGATCACGTCGAGCGCGCCGCCGCGGCCGATGTTGCTGCGCGGATGCGGCACCGCCAGCTGCTCGATCGGGCCCTTCCACAGCTTCGTCAGCGCCTTCGCCAGGCTGGGCGCGTCCGCCGGGACCTCGTCCATGCCGAGCATCTCGGTGGTCGCGTGCCCCTGCGGGTCGAGGTCGACGAGCAGCACCCGCCTGCCGCGTTCGGCGAGGGCCGCGGCCGCGCCCACGCTCAGCGAGGTTTTGCCCACCCCGCCCTTCTGGTTGACCACCGAGGTGATCTGCATGCCGGAGCGCTCCCTTGTCGGTCGTTCCGCGAAGGCTATCGGACTTGCCCGCCGCGGCGCGCTCATCCGCCCCCGGCCTGTCGCGGACGCACCAGCAAAGCCTGCGCGCCGGTGCCGACCGGACCGGAACGATCGTGCAGAGTACTGGTCGCGGTGCCGACGCCGTGCGGCCCGACCAGCGTCACCGCGTCGAGGCCGATCCACTCGCCCTCGGGGATCCGGCGCAGGTGCACGGTGAGTTCCGAGTTGATGAACCACCACTCGCCCGTCGGCAGGAAATGCGACACCCCGTTGCCGGAGTCGGCGATGGCGAACAGCCGCTGCAGGCCGGTCGGTTCCTCGCCGTCTACCAGCGGATACCGCTGTCGTCCCCACACCGCGGCCGGGCCCGGCGCGGAGATCGCGCCGCGGACCGCACGCCACTCGATCGCGTGCAGATAGCCGCCCTGCCAGTCGTCCGGGAAGGCCGCCTCGCTGCCCGCGTCCGCCGCGGGCAGGAGCGGACCGCCGTCGGTGGCGATGCCGGCGGTGTCGGACGTCGCGATCCGCCACCCCGACGCCCGCGCGACCGTCCGGCCGTTCGCGGACAGCTCGGACTGGACCAATTCGACCGTCCGGCCCGGCCGTTCGATCCACGACCGCTGCTCCAGTTCGCCCACCGGAGCCGGGCCGAGGATCTCGACCGTCACCCGCGCGAGCTGAGCAGGGTGCTTCGACTCCAGCCGCTCGAGCCCGCGCACCAGCAGTGCCGACGGCGGGCCGAAATGCTGCGCGCCCGGATTCCACGGGCCGGTGGTGTGCTCCGTCGCCTCGTACCGCTCGTCGCCGAGCGGGAGGAAGAACGCGTCGCCCATCAGTCGGCCCGGTCCAATGCCGTCTCCTCGCCCGGATCCGGCTCCGGCCAGCCCGGATACTCCGGCGGCGTGCCGCCGAACTCCGGGCAATGCGCCTGGTGATCGCACCACGAGCACAGCTTGCCCTTGTTCGGCCGGAAATCGCCGGTCTTGCCCGCCTTCAGGATCGCCTGCCAGATCGCTTCCAGCGTGCGCTCGAACCGGACCAGCTCGCCCTCGTCCGGCGTATAGGCCAGCGACTGGCCGTCCGTGAGGTACATCAGCTTCAGCTGCCGCGGGACGACCCCGCGCAACCGCCACAGCACCAACGCGTAGAACTTCATCTGGAACAGCGCTTTGGCCTCGCCGATTTCGCGCGGGGCAGCGCCGGTTTTGTAGTCCACGACCCGGATCTCGCCGGTCGGAGCGACATCCACCCGGTCGATGTACCCGCGCAGCAGCACCCCCGAACCCAGCTCGATCTCCACGTGCAGCTCGCACGCCTCCGGCTCCAACCGGCGCGGATCCTCCAGCTCGAAATACGAATCGAGCAGCTTTTCGGCCGAGGCCAGCCACTTGTCGGTCTCGCCAGGTTCGCCGTCCGCGAACAGCTCCGTCCACTCCGGACTGTCGCCGGACAGCTCCGTCCAGGTCGGCGCTAACAGCTCCTTCGCGCGCGGGGCGACCCGTTCGGCGGCGGGGAGGGCGAAAAGCCGCTCCAAAACGGCGTGGACGAGCGTGCCGCGCAGCTGTGCCCGCGTGGGCACCTCCGGCAGCCGATCGACCGCGCGGAACCGATAGAGCAGCGGGCACTGCTTGAAATCGCTCGCCCGGGACGGCGACAACGCAGGCCGCCTCCTGGCGGGCGCGTCGGCCGACCCGGGAGGGTTAGTGGCCGTGGCGGTGTCGGACATGGGCAGAGCGTAACGCCGGGGTACGACAATTGTTTGGCGCCGCTGTGTTTGATGGCACCGCTGTGTTTGTTGGCGCCGGCTTCGCCAGCGCGGGCGGGATCGCCTTTAAGCCGACGTTTGGGGCTGGGCGGCGTGTGGGGCCTTCGGCCTGACACGCCGCCCAGCCCCAAACGTCGGCGCGATCCCGCTGGCGAGTTAAGCGGCCAAGGTGAGCTGGCCCGGACCTCGCCCCAATACCCAGCTCACCCGGCCCCAACCAACCCCACCAGACCAACCTCAGCCCCAACACCCCGCTCCGCACGACCGCCGTGCCCACCGTCACGCTCCGCACTAGGAGCGGCGGGCGCTAGTTGGCCGTCAGTCGCGGTGATCAACCAGACCCCCCAACTCAACCCCAACGCGGGATCGCGTCGGCGTGTGGGGCTCGCCGGCGTGACAGGCCGAAGGCCCCTCACGCCGGCGAGCCCCACACGCCGACTTAAAGGCGATCCCGCACGCGACGGCGAAGCCGGCGCCATCAAACACAGTCGGCGCCATCAAACACAACCCGCGCCAACCAACCCGCGCAAATAACCCGGGTCACCGCCTTCCCACACGCCGACCCTTACGCTGTCCGGCATGGCCGCGACCAGTCAGCACGGTGCCGGGCCCGCTCGGCGCGCCGGCGGGGACGGCGGGTTGCTGCTGTTCCGGGTCGGCGGGGTGCCCGTTTTGCTTGCCCCGTCGTGGTGGATCGGGTCGCTGATCATCGTGGTGCTCTACGCGCCGCTGGTCGGCCGGCTGCTCCCGGATGTTTCGACGCCGACCGCGTGGCTGCTCGCCGCCGCGTTCGCGGTGCTGCTCGGGCTTTCCGTGCTCGCGCACGAACTGGGCCACTGTCTCGTCGCGTTGCGGCTCGGGATTCCGGTCCGGCGGCTGCGGCTGTTCCTTCTCGGCGGACTGTCCGAAGTGGCCCGTACGCCGCGGCGGCCGGGTCAGGAAGGGCTTGTCGCCGCGGCGGGTCCGGCGGTTTCGCTGGTGCTGGGCGGGTTCTGTTCGCTGCTGCTGTTCGCGGTGCCGCCGGACGGAGCGGTGTGGCTGCTGGTCGCGGAGTGCGCGGTGGCCAACTTCGCCGTCGGGTTGTTCAACCTGCTGCCGGGGCTGCCGTTGGACGGCGGACGGCTCGTGCGCGCGGGCGTCTGGGCGATGACCGGGTTGCGGGCCAAAGGAACGAAGGCCGCGGTCGCCGGCGGCGCGCTGGTCGCGACCGGGCTGATCGTCTGGGCGCTGCTCGGCTTGGCGATGCAGAGCCCGGACCGCTGGCTGCGGCTCGGCGTGTGCGTTGTGACGGCGTGGTTCGTGATTCTCGGCGCGCGGTCCGAGCTGGCCGCGGAAGCTCGGCGGGGCTGGCCTGCCGGGCTGGAACTGTCCGATTTGGTCCGTCCGGTGCTGCAGCTGCCCGCGGAGAGCCCGGTATCCGACGCCTTGGCCGCGTCGGCGGGACGGGGAGTGGTGCTGGTGCGCGCGGACGGCGTCGCGGCGGGCTTGCTGGACGAGCAAACTGCGCAACAGCTGGCGAGCATCAGTCCGCACGCGCCCGCCGAACAAGCTGCCGAGCCGATTCGTGCCGAGACAGTGCTGCTGGCGTCGGAGCCGGGGGAGGAGATCGCCGAGCGGGTGCGCGAGACGCCTGCCTGGCAGTTCCTCGTGGTCGACGACGAAGGCCGTCCCGCGGGCGTGTTGCGCCGCGAGGACCTGCGGACCGCGTTGATGCAGGGCCGTCGCGCTCAGTGAGGCACCCGGGCACGACGCGCGCGGGACGACCTGCGAGGATTCGACGTCGGCGTTCCGGGTTTGCAGTGGAGGAAGAAGTTGTCGGTCAGCGGACCGTTTCGTGCAGGTGACCGGGTTCAGCTGACGGACTCGAAAGGCAGGCACTACACCCTCACGCTCGCCGACGGCGGCGAGTACCACACGCACCGCGGCGCGCTCGCGCACGACGACCTCATCGGCCGTCCGGAGGGCAGCGTGGTCACTTCGGCGGGCGGCAGCACGTATCTCGCGCTGCGGCCGTTGCTGCCGGACTACGTGCTGTCGATGCCTCGTGGCGCACAGGTGATTTACCCCAAGGACGCCGCGCAGATCGTGATGTGGGGCGACATCTTCCCGGGCGCGCGCGTCCTCGAAGCCGGTGCCGGTTCGGGCGCGCTCACGTGCTCGCTGCTGCGCGCGGTCGGTCCGGCCGGACAGGTGTTCTCCTACGAGATCCGCGACGACCACGCCGAGCACGCCGAGCGCAACGTCGAGAAGTTCTTCGGCGAGAAGCCGGACAATTGGACGCTCACCGTCGCCGATCTGGCCACGCACACCGGCGAGGTCGACCGGGTCGTGCTGGACATGCTCGCGCCGTGGGACCAGTTGCCGAACGTCGCCGCGCATCTCGTGCCCGGCGGGGTGCTGACGGTCTACGTCGCGACTGTCACCCAGCTGTCCCGCGTCACGGAATCGCTGCGGGAACAGCAGTGCTGGACCGAGCCGGAGTCGTGGGAGACGCTGATGCGTCCCTGGCACGTCGTCGGCCTCGCGGTGCGGCCGGACCATCGGATGGTCGCGCACACCGCATTCCTGCTCACTGCCCGCCGTCTCGCGGACGGCACGGTGTCGCCGCGTGTTTCACGCCGGCCCAGCAAGGGCAAAGGCTAACCAGGGACGCACCAACGACCGTTCTCGCGCCGCAGCGGGAACGGCGTGTCCTTGTGCCCGCCAGCGCCTTCGACCCGGACCGTCACGGTGGCATCGTCGCCTCCGATCACCGGCTGTCCAGTGAGTGAGACGCGAAGCGGGCCCGCGGCGTCCCATTTCGCCTGGAGTTCCTTCAACGCCGCGGCAGTTTGCGGTTTGCAAGTGAGAGTGCCGAATTCGGCGGAGTCGGCGCGCGTGATCGCGTCGACGAGAGTGCGCGCCAGCGCGGCGATCGCGGCCTGATCCGCCGCGGGCGCGGGACTCGGGGACGCGCTGCTGCGCGGCGGAGGCGGGGGAGCGGGCGGTTCTGTCGTGGTGCGGGCGGGCCCCGGCAGGCTGATCAAGACCAGGCCGAGGACACCGCCCGCGACAACGACTGCGAGCAGGACGAGTGCCGTGCTGAGCCGGCGTCTCACCTAGTGGTCCGTGCTGACCTTCCCGAGGCACCAGGCCCCGCCCTCGCGCAGGGCGGTGAGAGTGCCGTCGGCGGTCTTGGTGGACATCGTGACGTGGTACTTCACCGTCGCTTGGTCGCCGTTTTCCTGCGGGCTGCCGGTCAGCTCGAAGTGGATGCCCGAGGGCATCTTGCTGGTCGGCTTCTGGCCCTTGGTGACGCTGGTGCAGAGCATCGAGTACAGCCCGTCGGTGTCGGAGCTGTTGTACGCCTCGGACGCTGCCTGGAACAGTTCGCCGGACGTCGCCTTCGCCCCGGACGCAGCCGGGGAGTCGCCGCTGCTCGAACTCGACGGGGACGACGACGAACTGCCGCTGGGGCCGCTGGACTGCGGCCCGGCAGCCGGAGCCGAGGACGACGCGGGCGGCGCCGCGGTCTTGTTGTCCTTGCTGTCGCCGGTGAGCCAGATGACCAGGCCGGTCGCACCGCCGAGGACGACCACCGCGCCGATCGCGATGCCGACGATCAGGCCGGTCTTCTTCTTTTTCGGCGGCTCCTCGCCGAACCCGCCGAACTGGCCGCCCGGCTGCTGCCCGAACGGCCCGCCGGGCTGCCCGAACCGGTCGGGCTGCTGCCCGTATTGCCCGAACTGGTCCGGCTGCTGGCCGTACTGCTGAGGACCGCCCGCCTGCTGGTATCCGCCCTGGTAGGGGCCCTGACCGGGGCCGCCGGGGCCGGGCGCGGAGGGGAATCCGCCGGACTGCGGGCCCTGCGGCGGCTGCCCGCCCTGGTTCCATCCGCCCTGCTGAGGCTGCCCGTACGGCTGCTGGCCGCCGGGCTGCTGCCCGTACGGGTTCGGCTGCTGTCCGTAGCCGCCGGGCTGCTGCGGCGGATAAGTCATCTCGGTTCCCCCTGCCGTGCGTGCGAAAGTCCTGGCCACGAGCAGAGCGCGGCCACCCGGGGATGCTAGCCAGCCGCGCGCGTTTCCGCGCAGCCAACCCGCAACTCGGGTTCGCGGGGCGCGCGGCGGGGTATCCGCGGTGCGTTCAGTTCCGCGTTGCGGAAACCCGTGCGGAGCGGAATCCGGTCCGCGGCACCGAATCGGCCGCTTGCGCTGCGCTCGCGGCCGTGCTGGACGGAAGAAAAAGCGCGACGCGCCGGTCTTGTGATGCGGAAAGGCCTTTTCTTGTCGGTGATCGCCGGTACCGTGGAATGAAAAGCACTCCGAGGAGGTGCCCGATGCATCATGACCTTCCCGGAGGTCGGCGCGAGGAGGCCGACCCTTCAGCAACCGGCGGAGCAGGGCAGACACCAGAGGAACAAGCCCGGCAGATCCGTTTTCTCGAGGAAGAAGTGGCGCTGCTGCGCCGCAGGCTCACCGATTCCCCGCGACAGAACCGCGTTCTCGAACAACGTCTAGCCGAGGCGTCGGAACGGGTGAGTCAGCTCACCGAGCGGAACACCAAACTCGTCGAAACCCTGCGCGAGGCGCGGGGCCAGTTGCTCGCCCTCCGCGAGGAGGTCGACCGGCTGGCCCAGCCGCCGAGCGGGTACGGGGTGTTCGTCGAGGCGTACGAGGACAACACCGTGGACGTCTACACCGCGGGGCGCAAGATGCGCGTCTCGGTGTCGCCGGCGGTGGAGGTCTCGGCGCTGCGGCGCGGGCAGGCGCTGCGGCTCAACGAGGCGCTCACGGTCGTCGAAGGAGGCGATTTCGAGCGCACCGGCGAGGTGTGCGCGCTGCGCGAAGTGCTCGCACCGGACGTCGAGGGCGGCGCCACGCGCGCTCTCGTGGTCGGCCACGCGGACGAGGAGCGGGTCGTCCTGCTTTCCGGTCCGCTCGCCGAGCAGCCGCTCAAACCGGGCGATTCGCTCCTGGTGGACTCCAAGGCGGGCTACGCCTACGAGCGGGTTCCGAAGGCCGAGGTCGAGGACCTCGTGCTGGAGGAGGTGCCGGACGTCCGCTACGAGGACATCGGCGGCCTGACCCGGCAGATCGAGCAGATCCGCGACGCCGTGGAGCTGCCGTTCCTGCACGCGGACCTGTACCAGGAGTACCAGCTGCGCCCGCCCAAGGGCGTCCTGCTGTACGGCCCGCCGGGCTGCGGTAAGACGCTCATCGCCAAGGCGGTGGCGAACTCCCTGGCCAAGAAGGTGGCACAGGCCCGCGGCGACACCGCGGACGGCAAGTCCTACTTCCTCAACATCAAGGGCCCGGAGCTGCTGAACAAGTTCGTCGGCGAGACCGAGCGGTCGATCCGGCTGATCTTCCAGCGGGCGCGGGAAAAGGCCTCCGAAGGCACCCCGGTCATCGTGTTCTTCGACGAGATGGACTCGATCTTCCGCACCCGCGGCTCGGGCGTGTCCTCCGACGTGGAGACCACGATCGTGCCGCAGCTGCTGTCGGAGATCGACGGCGTCGAGGGGCTGGAGAACGTCATCGTCATCGGCGCCTCCAACCGCGAGGACATGATCGACCCGGCGATCCTGCGGCCGGGCCGGCTCGACGTGAAGATCAAGATCGAGCGGCCGGACGCCGAGGGCGCGAAGGACATCTTCTCGAAGTACCTGGCCGAGGGCCTGCCGGTCCACGCCGACGACCTGGCGGAGTTCGGCGGGGACCAGAAGGCGACGTTCGACGCGATGATCCAGCACACCGTCGAGCGGATGTACGAGGAGAGCGACGAGAACCGGTTCCTGGAGGTCACCTACGCCAACGGGGACAAGGAAGTCCTGTACTTCCGCGACTTCAACTCGGGCGCGATGATCCAGAACATCGTGGACCGGGCGAAGAAGTCGGCGATCAAGTCGGTGCTGGAGACCAAGCAGCCCGGCCTGCGCGTGCAGCATCTGCTGGACGCGATCGTCGACGAGTTCGCGGAGAACGAGGATCTGCCCAACACCACCAACCCGGACGACTGGGCCCGGATCTCCGGCAAGAAGGGCGAGCGGATCGTCTACATCCGCACGCTCGTCACCGGCAAGAACCAGGAATCGGGGCGGGCGATCGACACCGCCACGAACACCGGTCAGTACCTGTAACGCAGCGCGAACCTGTGGGGGCCGCCGGATCTCCTCCGGCGGCCCCCACAGGCCGTTTCAGGCCCGTTCCAGGACCGGTTGGCGCGCCCGGGAAAGCCGTCCGTGCGACGCCAGGATGCCGAGCACCACGAGCAGCGCGCCGACGGGCTCGTTCCAGTGCACCGGCTCGTCGAGGACCAACACTCCGAGCAGAACTCCGACCACTGGAGTGAGGTAGGTCACAGCCGACGCGTTGGCCGCGCCCCAGGCGGTCGCGATGGCGGTGTTCCAGGTGTAAGCCACGCCGGTGCCGAGCACGCCGAGCGCGAGCATCGACAGAACCACGGCGAGATTCAGATGTACTGGCTGCGCGGCGATCACCGGTGTCGCGGCAAGCAGGATGACGGTGGCGAAACCGGTTTGCCCGAATGCGACGACGACCGGGTCCGGGTTGCGCGGTGACACGAATTTCCGCAGGTACACGAAAGCCATGCCGTAGCAGGTGGTCGCGCCGAGACAGGCGAGTTGCGCGAGGACTTCGTGGCTGAGGTCGATCCCGCGCCAGACGCCGACGAGCGTGAGCACGCCCGCGAAACCGATCAGCAGTCCGGCGGTTTTCGGCCGGGTGAGCCGCTCGGCGGGCAGGGCGGCCGCGGCGAACAGCATGGTCAGCAGGGGAGTGGTGGCGTTGAAGATGCTGGCCAGCCCGGACGCCACGTACTGCTCGGCCCACGAGTACAGCAGGAACGGGCCCACGCAGAACAGCACCGAAACCACCGCGAGATGCGCCCACAACGCGGGGTCGCGGGGGAGCGATCGCCTGCGCAGCACCAGGAACGCGCCGAGCGTCAACGCGCCCAGCGCGACCCGGGCAAGCGCCACCTGAGCCGGCGACAGCCCCTCCAGGCCCACCTTGATGAAGAGAAAACTCGCGCCCCACACGACGGCGAGCGCGACGAACCGGGCGGCGATGCCGAACCTCACTGAACCTCCGAAACGACCGACGGGCTGCTGCGGCCAGTCAACGTCCGCGCCACGCCCGGAGTCCAGCAGGTTTCCGTCACTGTGGTCCCCGTCGGTGTATAACGCCCTATACTGCGCCGCGTGAGCACAGACAACGCCCGCCCGCGTCCGCCGATCACCGAGGCCGACGTCCTGGCCTGGCTCGAGACGACCGCCGCCGCCGCCCAAGCGGGGGAGCTGAACGCGAACGACCTGATCGACCTGCTGGGGGAGCTGCGCCGCGCGTCCGCGGCCTGCGCCGACGCCTCCGACTGGGCCCTTCTCGCCGCCCGCGAGGAAGGAGCCAGCCTCCGCCAAATCGCCCCGGTCTTCGGCAAAGGCTACGTCCGGGCACCCGCCGCCCGACTCGAAAAACTCCACCGGCAAGCCCAGAACTCCGGCCAATGGCTCGCCATCCTCCGGCACAAACAAAGTGTATAACGACCTATACATCTGGCGACAAGAAAGCATTCGCCGCCAACTCGCCTAAACTCGCACGGCCATTCCTGAATACCGCTCAAGACAAGGAGATCCCGATGGACCGCATCGCGGTGGGGTTGGCCGCGCTCGGCCGTCCGGCATATATCAATCTCGGGCGGGACTTGCCCGAAACGCGGGATGTCGCGTCAATGCGGGTTGCCACGCACGAGGTACTCGACGCCGCTTACGCAGCGGGGGTGCGGTGGATCGATGTCGCGCGGTCCTACGGCCGTTCGGAGGAGTTCCTCGGCGGCTGGCTGGCCGAACGCGGACACCAGGACGTCACTGTGTCCAGCAAGTGGGGCTACCGCTACGTAGGCGACTGGCGGCTCGACGCGGACGTCCACGAGGTCAAGGAACACACGCTGCCGCGGTTTCGCGAACAGTGGGCGGAGACTCAGGAACTTCTGGCCGGTCACGTAGATCTGTACCAGGTTCATTCGCTCACTGTGGACAGTCCACTTTTCACTGATCCGGCGTTGATCGATGCGCTGGCTGAGCTTTCCGGTTCCGGTGTCGAGGTTGGCTTCTCCACATCCGGGCCCGCGCAGGCGGACGTGATGCGCCGGGCGTTCGAGCTGGAATCGGGTGGGCGGCCGGTGTTTTCGTCGGTCCAGTCGACCTGGAATGTGTTCGAGCCGTCGGTCGGTCCGGCGTTGGCGGAGGCGCGGGCGGCCGGGAAGCGGGTGCTGGTCAAGGAAACTCTCGCGAACGGGCGGCTGGTTGTGGAGGCTCCGGAGGCGCTGCGGCGGGTCGCTGAGGAGCACGGTGTCGGCCCGGATGCGGTCGCGGTGGCGGCGGTGCTCGGCCAGGAGTGGGCTCCGGTGGCGGTGATTGGTCCGTCGAGTCCGGCGCAGCTGGCCGCGAACCTCGCTGCCGTGCGGGTGCGGTTGAGCGATGAGGACTGCGCTGTGCTGGGAGAACTCGCGCAGGACGCGCGGGAGTACTGGGCGCATCGATCCCACCTCGGGTGGAGCTGAGCGATTGCATTACCCTCGGGGCCCAGCATGGCCCGGGGCGGACGGGCAACATTGAGCGCGGAGGGGCAACGTGCGTCGTCGGCAGGTGCCAGCGGTCGCTGTGCTGGTCGGGCTGGGCGCGCTGGCCGGGCTCGCTGGGTGCGGCAATCGGCCTAACAATCTCGAGACTTATTACGACGATCCTGCTCCTGCGCCGGGTACTAGCGCTTCTGTTGCTCCGCCGTCGCGGGTGGTTGATTCACCGGTTGTTTCTTCTTCGGCGGTGCCGGATCCGGGCCGGGCTGAGGCGGCTTTGCTGTCTGATTCGGACGTTGCTGAGGAGGGTGTGGCTCCGGGGTCTGGGCGGGTTTCGGGGTGTTTGAGCGGGTTGGCCGCGGGCGAGCGCAAGTCGGTTAGCTGGGTTTATCCGAGCGGGTCTGCGTTGACGCATGAGGTCACGGTGTACGCGGACCGCTCGGGTGAGGATGTCGTGGCTGGTGCGCACTGTGCTGGGGTTGAGGTGTCGTTGCCGCCGCAGCCGGGGGTTGTCGTGCAGCGGGCTTGGTGTGAGGGCTCGACGTGTGCTGTGTTGGTGGCGAAGGGGAATCTCGTGTCGGCGTTGAGTGTTGCGGCGAGCACTCCGGCTCGGGCGCAGGATGCGGCTCGGCGGTTGTTGCCTAAGGTCGTGGCCAAGTTGTCGGGGTAGCTCGCCAAGCTGTGTTTTTGGCGTCGGCTCCGCCGCCGCGGGCGGGATCGCTTTTAAGCCGGCGTTTGGGGCTCACCGGCGTGAGGGGCCTTCGGCCTGTCACGCCGGTGAGCCCCAAACGCCGGCGCGATCCCGCGTGGTGGGCCAGTTCAGAGAAGTGATGGTTAGCCGTAGCGGCGGAACCATTCTTGTACGCCTGCGCGGCCGTCGGGGATGAAGGGTGGCTCGGGGGTGGGGGCGAAGACCCAGGTGCGGAGTTCGTCGAGCAGGATCCAGCGGCCTTCTACGATTTCCTCCGCCTGGAGCCGGACCGGTCCGTCCCAGCGGACTTCGAAGGCGAAGTTGTGGCAGCGGATCGATCCCTCGTCGTAGATTTTGGTGAACAGCGGTTCCGGTTCCACTCCGTGGACGCCGAGTTCTTCGGCGAGTTCGCGGCGCGCGCAGTCGGCGGGGGTTTCGCCCGCGGCGACGACGCCCCCTGCCCAACAGTCCCAGGTGGAGGGGAAAGTGTCCTTGTCCGCGGTGCGGAGGTGCACGTAGACGTTGCGGCCGTCGCCCGATCGGACGAGAACGACTCCGGCGGCGTGCCAGAGGCCTTCTGCGCGCACGCGGGAGCGGAAGGCCCCGCCTATCGCGTGGCCTGCGTCGTCATAGAGGGCAACGAGTTCGTCACTGCCTGGCATGGGGGCATCGTCGCACGCGTCTAACCCGTAGGGTGGTGGCATGCGTCGGATCATGGGAACCGAAGTCGAGTACGGCATCGCCGTGCCCGGGGACGCCACGGCGAACCCCGTGCTCACCTCGACTCAGGTGGTGCTGGCCTACGCCGCGGCTGCGGACATCCCGAGGGCGCGCCGGGCGCGCTGGGACTACGAGGTGGAGTCGCCGTTGCGCGACGCGCGCGGGTTCGATCTGACCGGTCCTGGGGGGCCGGGGCACGACCCGGACGTCGAGGACCTCGGCGCGGCGAACGTCATCCTCACCAACGGTGCGCGGCTGTACGTGGACCACGCGCATCCGGAGTACTCGGCGCCGGAGGTCACGAACGCGCGGGACGCGGTCATCTGGGACAAAGCGGGCGAGCGGGTGATGGAGGAGGCCGCGTTGAAGGCGGCCACCGTTCCGGGGCAGCCGCCGTTGCAGCTGTACAAGAACAACGTGGACGGCAAGGGCGCGAGCTACGGCACGCACGAGAACTACCTGATGCAGCGGTCGACTCCGTTCACCGCGGTGATCGGGGGCCTGACGCCGTTCTTCGCGTCGCGGCAGGTGATGTGCGGTTCGGGCCGGGTCGGGATCGGGCAGCAGAGCGAGGAAGCGGGCTTTCAGCTCTCGCAGCGCTCGGACTACATCGAGGTCGAGGTCGGGCTGGAGACCACGCTCAAGCGCGGGATCATCAACACGCGCGACGAGCCGCACGCGGACGCGGACAAGTACCGGCGGCTGCACGTGATCATCGGGGACGCGAACCTGTCGGAGTATTCGACCTACCTGAAGGTCGGGACGACGGCGCTGGTGCTGGACCTGATCGAGGCCGGGGTGCGGTTCGACGACCTCAAGCTGGACGAGCCGGTGCGGGCGGTGCACAAGATCAGCCACGACCCGACGCTGAAGACGAAGGTCGAGCTGGCGAACGGGAAGAAGTTCACCGGGCTGGACCTGCAGTTCGCCTACCACGAGCTGGCGTCCTCGAACTTGGAGCGCACGGGCGCGGACGAGGCGTCGAAGGAAGTCCTGCGGGTGTGGGGCGAGATTCTGGACGCGCTGGCGCGGGATCCGCAGGAGTGCGCGGACCGGCTGGACTGGCCGGCGAAGCTGCGGCTGCTGGAGGGTTACCGGGAGCGGGACCAGCTGGCGTGGGGCGCGCCGCGGCTGCGGCTGGTGGACCTGCAGTATTCGGACGTGCGGCTCGGCAAGGGCCTGTACAACCGGCTGGTCACGCGGGGTTCGATGAAGCGGCTGGTCACCGAGGAGGAGGTGCAGGCGGCGATCACGAATCCGCCGTCGGACACGCGCGCCTACTTCCGGGGCCGGGCGCTGGAGAAGTACGCGTCGTCGATCGCGGCGGCGTCGTGGGATTCGGTGATTTTCGACGTGGGCCGGGAGTCGCTGGTGCGGATCCCGACGCTGGAGCCGTTGCGGGGGACGAAGGCGCACGTCGGGAAGCTGCTGGACGCGGCGGCGACGGCGGAGGAGCTGGTGGAGGCGATCACCGGTTCGGACTAGCGCGATCCCGGCGTTTCGGGCCGCTGGAAGGCCCTTTTCGTCGGTACCGCTGGGTAGGCTAGGGAGCATCGGCCAGACCGGGAGGCGAGATGGCGCAGGAGAAGATCGAGAAGCACGGCGGCGGCGATTCCGACGAGGAGTTCGACGACGCCGGCGGGGCGGGCCAGGAGCGGCGGGAGAAGCTCGGCGAGGACGTGGACACGATCCTCGACGAGATCGACGACGTGCTGGAGGAGAACGCCGAGGACTTCGTCCGCGCTTACGTGCAGAAGGGCGGCGAGTAGCCGCCTGCCCGTCGCGGCCGTCCCGGATGCGGGGCGGTGCGGCGGGCGCGCTGGGCCGGAGGTTTCGCGCGGCGGCGCCGGGGGCAGGTTTGCCGGTGGCGTTGCCGGGCACGGGATAGATGGGAACCGAGAGCACGTATGGACAACACCTCCTCTGGGGCGGGTTTTTCCGGGCCCGGACTGCCGTCGGCCTACTTTTCGCCGACGACGTCGTCGTTCGCGGATTTCGTGCGCGCGACCGCGCCGGAGCTGCTGCCCGCGCGGCGGGTGCCCGCGGGCGCGGGCGAGCTGAACGCGCCGCACGGCACGACGATCGTCGCGGTCGCGTTCGCCGGCGGGGTGCTGATCGCCGGGGACCGGCGGGCGACGTCGGGGAATCTGATCGCGAGCCGGGACATCGAGAAGGTGCACGTCACGGACGAGTACTCGGCGGTGGGCATCGCGGGGACCGCGGGGCTGGCCGTGGAGATGGTCCGGCTGTACGCGGTGGAGCTGGCGCATTACGAGAAGATCGAGGGCGTTTCGCTTTCGCTGGACGGCAAGACGAACAAGCTGGCCGGGATGGTGAAGGCGAACCTGGAGATGGCGATGGCGGGGCTGGCGGTCGTGCCGTTGTTCGTCGGGTACGACCTGGAGGCCGAAGACGCGAAGCACGCGGGCCGGATCGTGTCGTACGACGCGGCGGGCGGGCGGTACGAGGAGCACGCCGGGTACGCGAGCGTCGGTTCGGGTTCGCTGTTCGCGAAGTCGTCGCTGAAGAAGCTGTACGACCCGGACGCGGACGCCGACGCGGCGGTGCGGACGGCGCTGGAGGCGTTGTACGACGCGGCGGACGACGACACCGCGAGCGGCGGGCCGGACCTGGTGCGGCGGATTTTCCCGAACGTCATCACCGTCACCGCGGAGGACGGCGCGGTGCTGCTGCCCGCGGAGCGGACGGGTGCGGTGGCCGAGGCGGTGGTGGCCGGGCGTGCGGAGCGCAATCACCACCGGCCGGTCTGAGGCCGCCGATGTCCGCTGAATCAATGACTGCCGAGTTTTCGGAGAACGTGGAGCCGACACCGTGACGATGCCGTTGTATGCCTCTCCCGAGCAGCTGATGCGGGAGCGTTCCGAGCTGGCGCGCAAGGGGATCGCGCGGGGCCGGAGCGTGGTGGTGCTGAAGTACGCGGGCGGCGTGCTGTTCGTGGCGGAGAATCCGTCGGCGACGCTGCACAAGGTTTCCGAGATCTACGACCGGATCGGGTTCGCCGCGGTGGGCCGGTATTCGGAGTTCGAGAACCTGCGGGTGGCGGGGATCCGGCACGCGGATCTGAAGGGCTACCAGTACGACCGCCGCGATGTGAGCGCGCGGGCGCTGGCGAATGCTTACGCGGCGACGCTGGGCAGCATTTTCACCGAGCAGCTGAAGCCGTTCGAGGTCGAGGTGTGCGTGGCCGAGGTCGGCGCGACCGCGGCGGAGGACCAGCTGTACCGGTTGACGTTCGACGGGTCGATTTTCGACGAGTCGCCGTTCGTGGTGATGGGCGGGACGACGGAGCCGATCACCACGAAGCTGAAGGACGTCGTGGACCCGGAGCACGATCTGCGCACGGCGCTGGCGACCGCGATCGAGGGGCTGCGGGCGACCGCGGCGTCGTCGAACGGGAACGGGGCGGCGGCCGAGGCGGAGATCAAGCTCGAGGTCGCGGTGCTGGACCGGGCGAAGCCGCGGCGGGCGTTCCGGCGGTTGTCGGGGGCGGCGCTGGAGGCGTTGCTGCCGGAGAAGGAAGAGCCTGCGGAGAAGCCGGACGATTCCGGCGAGGGCGATTCCGGCAAGGAATCGGGCGAAGGTTCGGGCGAGAAGGAATGACGTGACGCACTGTGGGCCGTCGGCGAATGTCGGCGGCCCACAGTCGTGTTCCGGGATACTGGCGTGGTGGCGTGTGCGCTGGTGACCCCGTGGTGGCGTCGCCGCGCCGTCGGGGACAGTTCCGCTGAGGGCGGCGTGGTTCCGACGGCGATTCTGGATTGGCGCGATCCGGTCGTGCACTCCCTGGTGCGGGCGACGGCGGCCGAGGACCGGCTTGCCGGGTTGCGGGCCGCGCATCGGATGATCGCCGGGTCGGTGCGGCCGGTGTACTCGGTGCAGGAGCGGCAGTCGATCTCGCGGACGCTGCGCCGCGGGCGCGGTTCGTGCAGTCAGCGGCTGGCGATTCTCGAGGGAGTCGCGCGGGCGCAAGGTATCCCGACACGGGTGCGAGGTCTCGTCGTGGACGGCCGGTTCTGGTATCCGCGATTCCCTCAGCTGAAGTTCCTGGTCCCGTCCCGGGTCGTGGTGGCGTGGCCGGAGTTCCGTATCGCGGACGTCTGGGTGCCGGTGGGGGAGTTGTTCGGACCGTTGACGGAGCTGGCAGCGCAGTCGGGATTCTCCAACGACAGCGGGGAAACTCTCTTCGACGCGGTGTCCCGCACCGCGATCGACTGGGACGGCGTCACCTGCGAGGTCGGCGGAGCGTGCGACCTTTCCGCGACCGTGCTGGCGGACCTGGGCCATTTCGATTCCCGCGACGACTTGTTCCGCCAGCACGGGCAGACGTTGTCCGGTCCGTTGACGAGGCTCGCCGACCCAGTGCTCAGCCGGTGGGCGCCAAGTCAGAGAGCGTCCAGCCGCTGACGCAGGTGTGCGCGTTCCGGCTCGGTTCCCGCGCTCTGCAACGCTTCTTGGTACGCGGCCGCTGCTTCGTCGTCGCGGCCGAGGCGGTGCAGCAGGTCGCCGCGAGCCGCGGCGTACGGGTGGTAGCCCTGCAGCCGAGGCTCGTCGGCTAATCCGTCGAGGAGTTTCAGCCCGGCCTCGGGTCCGTCGCGCATCGCCACCGCGGCCGCGCGGTTGAGCGCGACCACCGGAGTCGGCGTGAGCGTCAGCAGGATGTCGTACAGCGCAACGATCTGCGGCCAGTCGGTGCTGGCGACATCCGGTGCTTCGGCGTGGAGCGCGGCGATCGCCGACTGCACCCCGTACGGCCCGGGAGGCCCGCCGGTGAGCGCGATCGGCACCAGCGCACAGCCCTCGTCGATCAGGGCCGCGTCCCAGGAGGTCCGATCCTGGTCTTCCAGCAGGACGAACTCGCCGTCCGGCCCGGTGCGGGCGGCGCGGCGGGCGTGGACCAGCAGCAGAAGTGCCAGCAGACCGGTGATTTCGCGTTCGGCGGGCAGCAGGCGGTGCAGGATCCGCGCCAGCCGGATGGCTTCCTCGGCCAGATCCGGGCGCTGGATGTCCGAGCCGGAACTGGCCGCGTAGCCCTCGGTGAACAGCGAGTACAGCACCTGCAGCACCCCCGGCAGCCGCAAACGCAGCTCGTCGCCGGAGGGGACGCGGAACGGGATGCGGTGGTCGCGGATCCGGTTCTTGGCCCGCACGATCCGCTTCGCCATCGTCGCGGTCGGCACGAGAAATGCCCGGGCCACCTCGGGTGTGGTGAGCCCGGCCAGGCAGCGCAGCGTGAGCGCGAGCCGGTCCTCGGCGGCCAGCGCGGGATGGGCGCAGGTGAAGAACAGCTGGAGCCGGTCGTCGGGCAGGTCGCCGTCGCCGCCGGGCAGCGGGGGAGGGTCGCTGCGGTCGGATTCCGCTTGCAGGACAGCGAGTTTCGCCGCGTACGCCTGGTCGCGGCGGAGCCGGTCGACTGCCTTGCGGCGCGCGGTCGTCATCAGCCACGCACCGGGTTTCGGCGGGACTCCGTCCACCGGCCAGCGCACCAGCGCGGCCTCGACCGCTTCGGCGGCCACTTCCTCGGCGAGGTCGAGATCGCCGAAGCGGCGGACGAGCGCGCCGAGCAGGCGGCCGTGCTCCTCGCGGAACACGGCCGCCACGGACGCTCGCGCGTCAGGCATCGAAATCGGCGATCGGGCGGACCACGACCGAACCGTCGCGGGAACCCGGGCAGCGGGCCGCCCAGTCGAGCGCCGCGTCGAGGTCCGGCACGTCCAGCACGTAGAACCCGCCGAGCAGCTCGCGGGTTTCGGCGAACGGGCCGTCGGTGGTGATCGAACGCTCGCCGTCCGCGCCCACCCGCACCTTCGTCGCGGTCACCAGATCGGCGAGCGACTCCCCGCTGACGAACACCCCCGCGTCGCGGACTTCCTTGTCGTAGGCCATCCAGTCGGCGGGCTCGCATCCGGCGGCCCCGCCCTGCTCAGTGGCCGCGGAAGCGTGGATCAGCAGCAGGTACTTCATGGTCGGGCTCCTTCGTCGGTCAGCGCGGCCGTGGCGCCGCACTGACCTCACCACGAACGGCGCCCGCCCGGATGGACAGGGCCCGGAAGATATTTTCCGGGAAATCCGCTCAGGAGGAGGCAGGAGCGCTGCGGAAGTTCTGATCGGCGAAGGCGAGCATGTACGGGAGCGTCGCGCGGGCGGTGTGCCAGGTGTGGTTGAACCCGCGTTCGGCGTGCACCACGACCTCCTGGCCGCGCCGCTGCAGCGACGCGGCGATGCGGTGCGCGGTCGCGACGTCGGTCGGCGCGCCGGTGCCGACGGTGAGCATCACCGCGATCTTCTGCGGGAACGGCATCGTCGGGATGTAGCGGCGCGGAGTGTTCGCCGCGATCGCGGCCTGGTTGCCGCCGAGAACGCCGACCGAATCGTTCAGGTCGTCGTACGGCAGCGAGATCAGCAGCGTGCCGAACTCGTCGAGGTGGTGCAGCCCGATGTTCAGCGCGCCGAAGCCGCCGCCGGACATGCCGCCGAGCGCGCGGTGGCCCCGGTCGGCGGACGTGCGGTAGTGCTGGTCGACCGACGGCACGATGCTGCTGGCGAGATAGGTCTCCAGCTGCGGCCCGCCCGGGACGTTCAGGCATTCCCAGTCGGTGCTCGGCCGGTTGGCGGTGAGGTCGACGCTCACGATGATCATCGGCTGGACCACGTTCGCGTCCTCGAGGCTCTTCAGCGTCTGCGGCGCGGAGCCGGACGTGAGCCAGTCGCGCGGCCCGCCGTAGGGGTAGCCGTGGATCAGGTAGACGACCGGGTAGCGCTTGGCCGCGTTCGCCGGGTCGTGGTAACCGGCCGGGAGGATGACGTAGTTCTCGCCGTTCGCGACGCCGTGCGCCGGGTCGGGGACGTTCAGCACCTCGGTGCTGCCGTTGGCGCTGACCGGCGCCGCGGGACGGCCGGCCGCGGGGGAGCTGCCGCTGTTCCCGCCGGTGGGGCTGTCCGGAGTGCTGGGGTCCGAATCCTCGGCCGGATCGTCGCTGGTGCTGCGCAGCAGCGTGCCCGCGACGTTCATCGCGCCGGAGCCGCGCTGCAGCAGCCTGCCGAGGTCGCTGGGCGTGCGGACGTAGCCGACGTAGCTGTTCACCGCGGTGACCGCGGCGATCAGGAACAGCGCGATCGAGCCGCTGACGCCCCAGCGACGCGCGCGGCGGCGATGCGCGAGCGCGATCGTGACGGCGAGGACCGCGGCGGCGGCACCGGCGACGGTGAGCCACAGCAACGGGGATTCGAGCGGCCCGAGGTCCCTCGCCTGGGAGGTGACCGATGGGGGCAGGACCGGGTCGACAGCCTGCGGGAGCAGCCGCATCATCCGCGGCCTGCCGCGGACGGGCAGCTCGGACCGCGGGTGGAAAGACGCACTGAAGTAGACCCCTGCCGTGAACTGGCGCGGACACGACTGTCCCCACCTCGAAGATCACGCTAGGGACGGCTCGCTGTGGATTCGTTGAGAAAAGGTAAAGGAATGATCAAGAATGGTTGCGAAGGCGGCGAGCGGACAGTAAGCGCGCAGGTCAGAGCAGGAAGGACCGGGCACGCGGTGGCCAAGAACTCGGTGCCCGGCCGAACGCTCTCGAAGGGACCTTAGGGCAGGACGCGGTCAGGAGGCACTGTCCGGCTTCCGGTAGACGGTCAGCGCGCTCGGCCGCGACCGGAACCGGAACTCCCGCCCGAGCGGCCCGACCTCGCCGTCGGTGGCGACCCGGCGGTTCCCGTCCAGCAGCCGGACGTGCAGCTCCGGCAGGTCCCGCTGCCGGTAGACGTGGCTCGCGTGCAGGCTGTTGGTGAGGCTCGCGAGCACGAACCGGATCCGCGACCAGCGCACGTCGGCCCGCACGTACCGGACGTCGAGCAGGCCGGTGTCGAGCGCCGGGCGCCGCGAGGGCGCGAACCCCTTCGGCGCGTACGTGCCGTTGCCGACGAAGATCAGCCACACCTGCGTCGGCTTCCCGTTCAGCTGGACGGGAAGCGGTTTCGCGTGCCGCATCACGCGCACGAGCGCGATCGCCGCGGACGGCCACTTCGGGAACCGGCTCTGCAGTTTCTCCCGCAGCCGCACCATTTCCGGATACCCGCCGAGGCTGGCGGTGTTCACGAACCAGCGGTGCTCGGGCTCGCCGGCGCCGTCGACCTCGACCTCCGCCAGGTCGATGCCGACCGCGTGCCCGCCCTCGGTCGCCTCGTCCGCGTCCGGCATGGAGCGGACGCCGACGTCGCGGGCGAAGTGGTTGAGCGTCCCGGCCGGGATGAGCGCCAGCGGCAGTCCCCGTTCGGCGGCGACCGACGCGACGGCCGCGACCGTGCCGTCCCCGCCCGCCACGCCGAGCGCGCGGACCGAACCGTGCGCTTCGATCTCGTCGGCGAGCTGCTCGCGCAGATCCCGCGACGGGTCCGGATAGATCAGCGACGCCTTCGGCCAGGCGTAGCGGACGTCCTCGGTCGGGTCCAGGCCGTCGATGCCCGAATGCGGGTTCACCATCGCCAGCATGTCCTCGCCTTCGCGCATCTCAGGCGCCTGCGCCGGATGGGCGGTCCGGGCGCGCGCGTCCGGATGCAGCGGCCACCAATGCCGGGTCAGGACCGCGACCCCGGTCCCGATGGCCAGCCCGGCGGCAACGTCGCTCGGCCAGTGCACCCCGGTGTGGACCCGCGAGTACGCGACCGCCCCGGCGAGCGGGAAAAGAGCGAGCCCGGCGCGCGGCGACTCCATCGCGACCGCGGTCGCGAACGCAGCGGCCGAAGCCGAATGCCCGGACGGGAACGACGACGACGTCGGCCGTTTGCGCAGCTGACGGTGCGCGGGAACCTCCTCCTCGGCCGGACGGCGGCGCGGGAACAACGGCTTCGCGACCAGATTCGCCGCGGCGCTCGCCCCCGCGATGGCGGCGATCCCGCGCAGCGCACCGCGGCGCGCCGGGCCCTTCCGGACCGCCAGCACGGCCGCCACGCCCCACCAGAGCCGCGATTTGTCCGCACTTCGGGACAACGCGGTCACCGCGTCGTCAACCCGCGTGCGAGGAAGCGCCGCACTGCGCCGCATCAACGCCCGATCCCGCCGCCCCACCCGCCGGAAAGCCCGGCCGACCTGCTGGAACACTCTCGTCCACCTCCGCTGGCCGCGCCGGACCCGCACCCGGTCCCGGCGACCGGTTTCCGCCGCATTGTCACCACTTGCAACGTACCGACCGCGTGTCGCCGCCCGAACGGCGCACCTTCCCCGGGGGTCCAGCGCCTACTCTGGTGGGATGCAGCGGCGGATCTTTGGCATCGAGACCGAGTTCGGGGTCACGTGCACCTTTCACGGCCAGCGCAGGCTCTCCCCCGACGAGGTCGCGCGCTATCTCTTCCGGCGGGTCGTCTCGTGGGGACGCTCGTCCAACGTGTTCCTGTCCAACGGCTCCAGGCTCTACCTCGACGTGGGCTCGCACCCTGAATACGCGACGGCCGAGTGCGACGACCTGACCCAGCTCGTCACGCACGACAAAGCCGGCGAACGGATCCTCGAGGACCTCCTCGTGGACGCCGAGCGCAGGCTCGCCGACGAGGGCATCGGCGGCGACATCTTCCTGTTCAAGAACAACACCGACTCCGCGGGCAACTCCTACGGCTGCCACGAGAACTACCTGGTCACCCGGGCCGGCGAATTCTCCCGCATCGCCGACGTGCTGCTGCCCTTCCTCGTCACCCGCCAGCTCATCTGCGGCGCGGGCAAGGTCCTGCAGACCCCGCGCGGCGCGGTGTACTGCCTCTCCCAGCGCGCCGAGCACATCTGGGAAGGCGTCTCCAGCGCCACCACCCGGTCCCGGCCGATCATCAACACCCGCGACGAACCCCACGCCGACGCCGAACGCTACCGGCGCCTGCACGTCATCGTCGGCGACTCCAACATGGCCGAGCCGACGACGATGCTGAAGGTCGGGTCGGCGCATCTCGTGCTCGAGATGATCGAGGCCGGGGTGCAGTTCCGGGACTTCACGCTGGACAACCCGATCCGGGCTATTCGGGAGATCAGCCATGACCTGACCGGGCGTCGGCAGGTTCGGCTGGCCGGCGGGCGGGAGGCTTCGGCGCTGGATATTCAGCGGGAATATCACGCTCGGGCTGTTCAGCATCTCAAGGAGAACGGGTCTACTCCTGCTAACGAGCGGGTTGTGGAGTTGTGGGGGCGGGCGCTGGAGGCTGTCGAGGAGCAGGACTTCAGCAAGATCGATACCGAGATCGACTGGGCGATCAAGCATCGGTTGGTGGAGCGGTATCGGGCCAAGCACGATCTTGACTTGTCCAGTCCGCGGGTGGCTCAGCTCGACTTGGCCTACCACGACATTCGGCGGGGGCGCGGGATTTTTGACCTGCTGCAGCGGAAGGGGCTCGTGCGGCGGGTTACTGACGACGGGGAGATCGAGGCGGCGAAGGATACGCCGCCGCAGACTACCCGGGCTAAGTTGCGCGGGGACTTTATTGCGGCTGCGCAGGCTGCTGGGCGGGACTTTACGGTCGACTGGGTGCATCTGAAGTTGAATGATCAGGCGCAGCGGACTGTGTTGTGCAAGGACCCGTTCAGGTCTGTTGATGAGCGGGTCGAGAGGTTGATTGGGTCGCTTTAGGTTTTTGCTGGCGGAGGTCGGGCTGGGTCGGGGGTCTGGCTCGGCAAACTGTGTTTTTGGCGCCGACTCCGTCGTCGCGGGCGGGATCGCCTTTGAGTCGGCGTTTGGGGCTGACCGGCGTGAGGGGCCTTCGGCCTGTCACGCCGGTCAGCCCCAAACGCCGACGCGATCCCGCGTTGTGGTCGGGTGAGCGGTCAGGGGCTGAGGCTGTGGTCGGGTGAGCGGTCAGGGGCTGAGGCTGTGGTCGGGCGAGCGGTCAGGGGCTGAGGTTTTGGTTGCGGAAGTCGTTGTTGCGTGGGGGGAGAACCGACGAAAGTTGTCGGGGTGGTGCGGCAGGATCTGCGCATGGGTGCGTTTCGGAGATGTCTGGTCCTCGTAGCGGTGTTGTTGGTGTCTTTGGGTGGGGTTGCTGCTGCCTCTTCGCTGCCGTCGTGGCGGGTGTTGCCCACTGGGACCTCTGCGCAGTTTCGTGGGTTGTCTGCGGTCAGCGAGCGGGTTGCTTGGGTTAGCGGGACTCAGGGGACTGTGTTGCGGACGGGTGACGGCGGGCGCAGTTGGCTGTCGGTCGGGCCGCCGGGTGCTGGGAAGCTCGAGTTTCGCGATATTGAGGCGTTCGATGCTGACCGTGCCGTGGTGTTGTCGATCGGGCCTGGGGCGGATTCTCGGGTTTATCGCACTGACGACGGCGGGAAGAGCTGGCGGCAGACGTTCAGCAATCCTGATTCCGCTGCGTTCTATGACTGTCTTGCGTTCTTTGATCCCTGGCGCGGGCTGGCGATGAGCGATCCGGTCGACGGGAAGTTCCGGGTTCAGGCGACCTTTGACGGCGGGCGCAGTTGGCGGCAGGTTCCGGACGATGCGTTTCCGCCCGCGGAGCCTGGAGAAGCTGGTTTTGCCGCCAGTGGACAGTGCATCACTACATCGGGCCCGTTTGACGCGTGGCTTGCTACTGGTGGTGGGGCGCACGCGCGGGTTTTGCACTCTGGGGACGGTGGGCGGCACTGGGCTGCGGCTGTGACGCCGTTGCCTAGCAGTGCGTCTGCTGGGGTGTTCGCGGTTGCGTTTCGTACGCCGTGGCAAGGGGTCGCGATTGGTGGGGATTACGCCAATCCGACTGCGCCTGGACCGGCGGTTGCGTTGAGCGGCGATCGCGGGCGTAGTTGGCGCACGCCGCCGGAGCATCCGGCTGGGTATCGGTCTGGGCTTGCTTGGCGCGGTGGGACTGTGCTGGCTGTGGGGCCTGGCGGGAGTGACCTCAGTCGTGACGGCGGGCGGCATTGGGTCTCGTTCGACAGCGGCAGTTTCGACACTGTCGACTGCGCGTGGGGCGGGGCTTGCTGGGCCAGCGGGGCCAAGGGGCGCGTGGCGAAGTTGGTTCCGTAGGAGGGAACCCGATCCGGGGTGGCGGGTCCGCCGGAACGGCGGTGCGTGACCGGGCGGGCGCGGAGGGTCCGCTCGCCGCACGCATTCTGAC
>NZ_PQIA01000122.1 GCF_003385235.1 Amycolatopsis circi
CGCGGCGGCCGGTCAGGTTCAGGCCGGAAAGGTAGTGCGGGTCGTCCATGCCAGGAATCTAACAGCGGCGCGCAGCGCCTCCGTTGGGGGGGGAGGAGGGGAGGAAGGCGGAGTTATGGGCGGGGCGCCGGTTCGCACGCCGAGCGTGGGTCATGCCACGCCGAGTACCGCCGATCAACAGCCACGGAGTCGCAGGGGGCCAGGTGCTGCTGAAGCAGCTTCCGCACGGGTGGCCTGGGACCGCGGCGGCGTCCTCACCCTGATCGACGGAGACATCGCAGGCGTCGATGCGAACGGAACCGCTGCCGGGGCTTCGCAGAAACGCGCGACCGTTTGGCACCAGAATGCGGGCATCGTGCAGTTCAGGCTTGGCAGCGCCGGGTGCGGCTGGACGGGCCCCGCGTCCGCCCAGCCGCGCCTGCGGGTTCAGCTTCTCGCCGCAGTGGGATACGGCAGCAGGGCCATCTCCCGCGCGTTCTTGATCGCCGTCGCCACCTGTTTCTGTTGCTGCGGCGTCAATCCGGTCACCCGACGGGCCCGGATCTTCCCGCGGTCGGAGATGAATTTCCGCAGCAGGTCGACGTCTTTCCAGTCCACTCTGGTGATCCTGGCCGCGTGCAAGGGATTAGGGCGGCGGCGCGGCGTCCGGTCCGGTTTCGGCATGGCGTTCACCAGCTCGACTTCGAGACGCCGGGCAGTTCCCCGTTGTGCGCCATCTGCCGCATGCGCACCCGGGACAGCCCGAATTTCCTCAGGTATCCGCGCGGGCGGCCGTCGGCGGTGTCGCGGTTGCGGATTCGCGTGCGGCTGGCGTCGCGCGGCATCCGTTGCAGCGCAACGACTGCGTCGGCCTTCTCCTCCGGCGAGGCGGACGGCGAAGCGATCACCGTCTTGAGCGCGCGCCGGCGTTCCACATAACGAGCGGCGATCACCTTCCGCTGCTCGTTCTTCGCGATTTTCGACTTTTTCGCCATCAGCGCTCTTCCTTGAATTCGACGTGCTTGCGCGCCACCGGGTCGTATTTGCGCAGTACCATCCGGTCCGGATTGTTGCGGCGGTTCTTCTTCGTCACGTACGTGTAGCCGGTGCCCGCGGTCGACCGCAGTTTGATGATCGGCCGGATGTCGGTGCTCTTCGCCATCTAGAACTTCGCTCCCTTCGCCACGAGGTCGGCGACGACGGCGTCGATCCCCCGTTTGTCGATCGTCTTCATGCCCTTCGCCGACACCTTGAGCCGCACGGCGCGGCCGAGGCTCGGCACGTAGTAGCGGCGCGTCTGCAAGTTCGGCTCCCAGCGCCGCGACGTCCGGCGGTGCGAATGCGAGACCTGCTTGCCGTAGCCCGGCTTGCGGCCGGTGACCTGGCACACGGCTGACACGGACCCTCCCAAGTTGATAGTGACATTCATGTTCAACTACGCTCGCCACCGTACCCCGCCCCGTCGTCTGGAGATCCAGTGCCCCAACGTCCGCGTGTCCCGCTCGTGCTCTGCAGCGGGATCGCCCGCACCGACGCCCTCGCCGCGCTCCTGCTCCGCGCGAGCCCCGGGACCGCCGTCGTCCACCACGACCTGCGCGAGATCGGTTCCGGCGTCGTCCGCCGCCGGATCCTCCTGCGCGGCCGCGACGAGCTGACGCCGCTCGAACTCGCGCACGGCTGCGTCAACTGCACGCTGCGCGAGGACCTGCTGCCGCTGCTGCGCCGGCTGGCCCGGATGCCGCAGGTCGACCGCATCGTGGTGCGGCTGGACGAGGCGATGGAGCCGGAACCGGTGAGCTGGGCGATCCGCAACGTCCTGGTCGGCGACCGCCCGGTGAGCGACGACGTCGAACTCGAAGCGGTGTTCACCGTGCTCGACTGCGCGACCTGGCTGGCCGACGTCACCGGCGACGACCTGCTCGCCGAGCGCGGCCTGCACGGCAGCCCGGAAGACGAGCGGACGGTCGCCCAGGTCGCACTGTCCCAAGTGGAATCGGCGGACGTGCTCGTGCTCGCCGGAGCCGCGCCGGACGCTTGGTGCGCGGCCAAATCCTCAGCGGTGCTCGACCGGGTCGCGCCGTCCGTGCCGCGCGTCGAACTGGCCCGTACCGACGCCGCCGGGCTGTTCGCCGCGATCCCGGCCGACGCCCGCCGCGGCGAGGTCACCGACCTGCACGGCGCGTTGCTGCGCGGAGCCCCGCCGCTGCATCCGGATTGCGGTATCGAGCTGCTTCAGTTCACCGCGCAGCGCCCCTTTCATCCGGAGCGGCTGCACGAGGCGATCGACCTGCTGCTCGACGGCGTGGTCCGGACCCGCGGCCGGGCCTGGGTGGCGAGCCAGCCGGACGTCGCGTTCTGGATCGAGTCGGCGGGCGGCGGTCTCGGCATCGGGCACGCCGGCCCGTGGCTCGCCTCGCCGGACGGACCGGACTGGGCCGACGTCTCTCCCGAACGCCGCACGCTCGCCTCGCTGCGCTGGGACCTGGTGCACGGCGACCGCGCCCAGGAGCTGGTGATCGTCACCGATCAGGCCGCTCCGGCAGAGATCGAGAGCGCGTTGCGAGCAGCCCTGCTCACCGACGCCGAACTGGCCGAGGGCGAGGCCGCCTGGCGCGCGTACCCCGACCCGTTCGGGGACTGGCACGAGGATCCCTGCGAAGAAACCGAAGAACCCGACCGGCACGCGAATGCCGCCAACCAGAAGGACGAAACTCTGTGAAACCCGGCATCCACCCCGACTACCATCCGGTGGTCTTCAAGGACTCGTCGACCGGCGACGCGTTCCTGACCCGCTCCACCGCCACCTCCGACCGCACGATCGACTGGTCCGACGGGAACACGTACCCGCTCGTCGTGGTGGACATCAGCGCTTGGTCGCATCCGTTCTGGACCGGCACCCAGCGGATCCTCGACTCGGCGGGTCAGGTCGAGAAGTTCCACCGTCGCTACGGGCAGCGCAAGCGCGGGGGTGCGAGCTGATGGCCGTCCCCAAGCGGAAAATGTCGCGCAGCAACACCCGGACCCGGCGCTCGCAATGGAAGGCCGCGGTGCCGGACCTGGTGCCGATCGTCGTGGACGGCGAGCGGAAACTGGTGCCGCGCAAGCTGATCAAGCACTTCCAGCGGCTCGAGCGGTGAGCGTCCCGGTCACTGTCCTTTCCGGATTCCTCGGCGCCGGGAAAACCACGCTGCTCAACCAGATCCTGGCCAACCGCGAGGGCTTGCGCGTCGCGGTGATCGTGAACGACATGAGCGAGGTCAACATCGACGCCGCGCTCGTGCGGGACAGCGTGTCGCGGACCGAGGAGCGGCTGGTCGAGATGACCAACGGGTGCATCTGCTGCACCCTGCGCGAGGACCTGCTCGACGAGGTCGCGCGGCTCTGCGAGGACGACCGGTTCGACCATCTGCTCATCGAGTCCAGCGGGATCTCCGAGCCGATGCCGGTGGCCGCGACGTTCTCCTTCCCCGCCGACGACGGCACCCCGGTGCTGTCGTCGGCGCGGCTGGACACGATGGTCACCGTGGTGGACGCGGCGAACTTCGCCCGAGAACTGGCCCGCGGTGACAGCCTGGTCGAGCGCCGGCTGGACCAGTACGACGGCGACGAACGGACGGTCAGCGACCTGCTGATGGACCAGGTCGAGTTCGCCGATGTGCTGCTGCTGAACAAGGTTGACCTGGTCACACCGTCCGAACGGGACCGGCTGATCGCTTCGCTGCGCCGCCTCAACCCAGCTGCCGACGTCATCTCCGCCGAGTTCGGACAGGTGCCGCTGGCGAGGGTCTTCGGCACCGGCCGGTACGACGCCGAACGCGCGCAGCAGGCGCCGGGCTGGGTGGCGGAACTGAACGGCGACCACGTGCCGGAGACCGAGGAGTACGGCATCTCCAGCGTCGTGTTCCGCTCCGCGCGGGCGTTCGATCCGGTGCGGTTGTGGGAGTTCGTGACCTCGCGGCTGGACTCCGGGGAGTTCGGCACGGTGCTGCGGTCGAAGGGTTTCTTCAGCCTCAGCACCCGGCCGGGCACGCTCGGGTTGTGGTCGCAGGCAGGCAGCGTCGCCCGGTTCGAGCCGCAGGGCATCGTCGACGAACCCCGGCAGGAGCTGGTGTTCATCGGCGTCGGTCTCGAGCACGCCGCGCTGCTCGACGCGCTCGAGACCTGCCTTTCCGACTCCTCCGCGACCGCGGACCCGTTCCCCGAATGGGAACCGGTCCACGTCCACTAAGGACAGTTCCGGCTCACGGCCGCAACACCGTGAGCCGGAACCGACCTCCCGTCTCGGCCGCGTGCTCCACCGCCTCGCCCACGGCGGACAGCGCGAACTCGTCCACCTCGAACTGGGTCAAGTCCAGCAGTCCGCATCGCGCCAGCGCGATCAGCTTCGGCACCGCGTCGCGCGGGTACATCCAGCGGCCTCGCACCGTCACGCTGTTCAGCATCAGCCACGAGTACGGCAGCGCCAGTTCGTCCCCGATCCCGCCCATCAGTACCACTCGGCCGAATTCCCGCACCGTCATCGCGGCCGCGCGCGCTGCGGCGATCGAGGCGGACGGCGGCAGCAGATCCAGCACCAGGTCTACCGGCCCCTCCGCCGCGGCCTGCATCGCCGCACGGTCTTCGTCTTCGTTGCCGGACAGCACGACAGTCCGGACCCGGTGGCCGAAGCGCCGCTCCAGATCGGCCAGCGCCGACTGGTTCCGGCCCGGCGCGATCACCCGGCCCGCGCCCATCGCGATCGCCACCGCGACCGCCGCACCGCCGTAGGTGCCGGTCGCGCCGCTGATCAGCACCGTCTCGCCCGGCTGCAAGCCGCCGTCGAGCAATCCGCCATAGGGCACCAGGCAAATCCCGAGCGCTGCCCACCGCCCGGCGTCGGCCTCGTCGATCTCGCCCAGCGGGGCCGCGTTCTCGGTCGGCACCATGATCTGCTCGGCGAACCCGCCGTGCCGGAAATGGCGCTGCAAAGCCAATCCCCCGTCACCGCGCGCGGTCAAGCCCTGCAGGACGACGTCCGGCGTCAGCGCGTCGTCGCGGGAGCGGACCGTCGGGTCGCAGCGGACCCAGTCGCCCGGCCGGAGTTTCGTCGCGTCCGGACCGACCGAACGCACCCGGCCGACCGCGCCGGTGCCCAGGATCGCGGGCAGGTCGAGCAGGTACTGCCGAGCGCCGCTGACCACCTCGGCCGTGTAGTGCAGCACCGGTGCCGCGACGACGTCCACGACCACCTCCCCGGTGCCCGGCGCCGGATCCGCGACCTCCTCGACCGACAACGGCAGGCCGAATTCCTTGAGCACAGCAGCTTTCACCGATTTTCTCCTTCGTTCCGCTCCATCCTCGGCGAAAACGAAGCAGGCAACCAGGAGTGTGCCGCTACCAGGATGGTTCGTCCGGGATACCCGTTTCATCCCAGTTGAACAGGCTAGGTTTATCAGCCTAGGCTGTTGATTGTGGCGAACCGGACGAGCGAAGCCCAGACCCGGCACGGTGGGCGCTACAAGTGGGTAGCGCTCTCCAACACCACGCTCGGCGTGCTGATGTCGGCGCTGGACGGGTCGATCGTGATCATCTCGCTGCCCGCGATCTTCCGGGGCATCGGCCTCGACCCGCTGGCCCCGGCCAACATCGGCTACCTGCTGTGGATGATCCTCGGCTACCTGCTGGTCTCCGCGGTCCTGGTGGTGACGCTCGGGCGGCTCGGCGACATGTTCGGCCGCGTCCGGATGTACAACGTCGGGTTCGTGATCTTCAGCGTCGCCTCGGTAGCGCTGTCGTTCGACCCGTTCCACGCGGCCGGCGGCGCGTTGTGGCTGATCGGCTGGCGAGTGGTGCAAGCTGTCGGCGGCGCGATGCTCACCGCGAACTCCGCGGCGATCCTCACCGACGCTTTCCCGCGCGAACAACGGGGAATGGCACTGGGCGTCAACCAGATCACCGCGCTGGCCGGGCAGTTCCTCGGCCTGGTCGCAGGTGGGTTGCTGGCCGAACTCGACTGGCGCGCGGTGTTCTGGGTGAGCGTGCCGTTCGGCATCTTCGGCACCATCTGGTCGATCCGGAGCCTCCGCGAGGTCAGCCGTCCGCAACGGTCCCGGATCGACTGGGGCGGCAACGTCACCTTCGCACTCGGCACCGCGATCATCCTCGCCTCGATCACCTACGGCATCCAGCCCTACGGCGGCGCGGCGACCGGCTGGGGCAATCCGTGGGTGCTCGGCGGACTCGGCGTCGGAATCGCGCTGCTGGCTGGGTTCTGCGTGATCGAGACCAGGGTGTCGGCGCCGATGTTCCAGCTTTCGCTGTTCCGCATCCGCGCCTTCACCGCCGGGAACCTCGCCGCGCTGCTCACCGCGATCGGGCGCGGCGGGATGCAGTTCATGCTGATCATCTGGCTGCAGGGGATCTGGCTTCCGCTGCACGGGTACGACTACGAACAAACCCCGCTGTGGGCCGGGATCTACCTGCTGCCGCTCACCGCCGGTTTCCTGATCGCCGGTCCGGTGTCCGGATTCCTCTCCGACCGGTTCGGGGCGCGGCTCTTCTCCACCGGCGGGCTGCTTCTGGTCGCCGGGTCCTTCCTCGGGCTGCTCGCGCTGCCGGTGGACTTCAGCTATCCCGCGTTCGCGCTGCTGCTCGTGCTGAGCGGCATCGGGCAGGGCATGTTCTCCGCACCGAACACCTCGGCGATCATGAGCAGCGTGCCGGACAACCAGCGCGGCGTCGCGTCCGGCATGCGTTCGACGTTCCAGAATTCCGGGACGTCGCTGTCCATCGGCGTGTTCTTCTCGCTGATGATCGCCGGGCTCGCCGGTTCGCTGCCGTCGACGCTCACCGGCGGGCTGCAGGCGCACGGCGTCCCCGCGGACGTCGCCTCGAACATCGCCCAGCTGCCGCCGGTGAGCACCCTCTTCGCCGCGTTCCTGGGCAGCAACCCGGTGGCCCATCTGGTCGGACCCGGGGTGCTCGGCCAGCTTTCCCCCGCTGACTCCGCAGCGCTGACCGGCAAGGAGTTCTTCCCCACCCTCATTTCCGGGCCGTTCCACGACGGACTGGTCACGGTGTTCGTCGCGGCCGCGGTGATGGCTCTGGTCGCCGCGCTCGCGTCGGCGTCGCGGGGGAAGCGGTACTTCCACCAGGACTAGGTCAGTCCATCGTGAGCGCGATCTTGCCGTGGATGTTGCCTGCCTGGTAAGTCCGCATCGCTTCGGCGGCTTCGGTGAACGGGAACGTTGCCATGATGCGATGCGTCAACTCGCCTTTCGCGTAAAGACCCGCCAGCCTCGCGAGGCGGGCCGCCGACCGGTCGCTCGCGGTGAGCCGGATGCCCAGTTCGTCGGCGCGGTCGTGCTCGACCAAAGTGAGAATCCGGGACCGGTCCTTGACCAGCTCCAAGGTGTACTCCAACGCGGCACCGCCGACCCCGTCGATCGCCGCTGTGACGCCGTGCGGCGCCACTCGTTCGACGAAATCCTCGCTGTACGCAAGGGGAATCGCGCCCAGCGCCCGCACCTGCTCGTGCCACGCCGGACGCGCGACACCGAGTACCTTCGCACCGCGCAGCTGGGACAGTTGCACCGCCATCGCCCCGACGGAGCCTACCGCGCCATGCACCAGCACCGTGTCGCCGCGGCCGACGTCGATCACCTCGACCGCGATGTCCGCGGTCTGCGCCGCAGCCGTGAACGCGCCCGCGACCTCCCACGGCATCTCCGGCGGCTTGGGCACCACCTGGTCCTGTCCGGCTACGACAAGTTCCTGATACGCGCCCAGTCTCCCGTAGCCGAGCACCTCGTCGCCCGCCGAGAGTCCTTCGACGCCTTCCCCGATTTCGTCGATCACCCCGGCGAACTCGTTGCCCGGCACGGTGAACGCGCCCGGTTCCGGCACCGGGATGAGCCCCGCGAGCACCGCGACGTCGAACGCCTGCAGCCCCGCGGCCTTCATCCGGATCCGGACCTCGCCCGGTCCGGGCCAGGGCTCCGGCACCTCCTCCAGCCGCAGCACTTCCGGCCCGCCCAGCTCGCGGAACCCCATTGCCTTGCTCATTCCCGCCTCCAGCGCTCGTGTCGATCACCGCAAGTGTTCGACATCAAGCGGACTTGACGTCAAGCCGCGGGTCGACCAGTGCCTCCCGATGGGCTAGGTTGGTCGGCGATGACTACCGGGACGGCTTCGCGCCACTCACGGATCGGCTACCCGGCGCTCTCCTGAGCGCCGCGCGGGCTCCGCCTCCTTCGTCGTGACCACAGGCACCTCAACGACGACAGGAGACATTCATGCCCGACAAGACTCTGCAGATCCCCACCGCCGACGGCCTGGCCGACGCCTTCGCCGCGTTCCCCGACGACGGCGAGCAGCACCCAGGTGTACTGATGTACGCCGACGGCTTCGGCGTCCGGCCCGTAGTGCGAGACCTGGCCCGAGAGCTGGCTCAGCACGGGTACTACGTACTCGTGCCCAACTTTTTCTACCGGCACGGGCCCGCGCCGGTGCTCGAACTTCCCGAATTCATCGGCGAAGACGAGCGTCCCGGGGTCTTCGCTCAGGTGATGCCGATGATCGAAGCGCACACCCCTGAACTGGTGCTGCGCGACGCCAGCGCTTACCTCGAGTTCCTCACCACTCAGGAGGAAGTCAGTGCCGGACCGGTCGGGGTCACCGGCTATTGCATCGGCGGCCTTCTCGCTGTCCGCACCGCCGCGGCCCATCCGGATCAGGTGGCCGCGGTGGCCGGATTCCACGCGCCGGTGGGCGCTGCCGGGCCCGAGATTTTCTCGCAGCTCACCGCTCAGGCGCACTTCGGCCATGCCGCGTCCGACCTGACGCCGGAAACGCTCGGCGAACTCAACCGAGCCCTTGACGCCGCAGGGGTTGGCTACACGTCCGAGATCTACCCCGGCACGGTCCACGGATTCACCATGGCCGACACCGATTCTTTCGATGCCGCTGGCCTGCGACGCCATTGGGAACGGCTGCTGCCGCTCCTCGGCCGGACTCTGTGAGGCCAGCTACTCGACCCACCACCAGCCGTCGCCCAGCTCGACGGTCGGCCGGACAGCGCAGCCCGCGCCGTCGAGGTAGTCGCAAGAGTCGAGCGGACGGCCGGGACGGTACTTCTCCGGCGAACCGCTGAAGTGGGCGAATCCGGCGGCACAGTCCAGGGCACACGGAAGTCCGTGAGGGGAACCCTGAGGGACTCTGATTCCCTCAGGGTTCCCCTCACGGACCGCTCGGCGTGTACAGCGCGCCCAGGAACTCCACCAGCAGCCGTTCCCGCAACGGTTCCGGCGCGGCGGCCAGCAACGCGTTGATCGGGGCCATCCGTTCCGGCAGACCGTCGCCGCCCGTCAGGCCCGCAGCGGCGAGCAAGCCGCCGAACTGTTCGGACGTCAGGGTCGCCGGGTCCAGCGCGGCGACGAACGCGGCGACGTCCGGATCGACCCGCACCGAGCCTTCCGCACGCGCCGCCTCGACCGAAGCGGTCAGATCGGCGAGGAATTCCGGCTCGCTGCCGTGGTTGGCGGCGGTGACGGTGAGGTGCAGGTTCAGCGGAGAAGTCCCGTGCGCGAATTGCGGCTGGACGTACCAGCCGCGCGTTTTCATCTCGTCGGCGACGGTGAACAGGTCGAAGCCGTCCGCGCCGGCGAACGCGACCAGCGTCGACACCGGGTCGCCCAGTACGCGCAGGCCGGGAATCCCCGCCACGCCAGCGCGAATCCGGTCCACAGCTTCCCGGGTGCGCGAGGCCAGCTGCAGGTAACCGTCCTCGCCGAGGTGGTGCACGACGGCCCACGCGGCGGCGAGCGGACCGCCGGAGCGGGTGCTCTGCAGCGTCGGGTTGAGCATCGTGTAGCCGGGCCAGGCCGCGCTCGCGAAGAAATGCGTCCGCCGGAGTTCCGCGGAAGCGTGCAGCAGCACCGAGACGCCCTTGGCGCAGTACGCGTACTTGTGCAGGTCCACCGAAATGCTGGTGACGCCAGGGACGCGGAAGTCGAACGGCGGCAAGTCCGCGCCGAGCTTCGCGAAGTACGGCAGCACCCAGCCGCCGATGCACGCGTCGACGTGCATCCGCACCCCGCGGGCCGAAGCCGCAGCAGCGATCTCCGTGATCGGGTCGACGACGCCGTGCGCGTACGAAGGCGCACTCGCCACGACGAGCACGGTGGAGTCGTCGATCGCCGCAGTCATCGCCGCCGGGTCCGCGCGGAAGGTTTCCGGATCGACCGGCACCACGACCTTCCGAACGCCGAACAAGTGCGCGGCCTTGTGGAACGCCGCGTGCGCGGTTTCCGGGAGCACAATCGACGGCGACGCGATGTCCGGCCGGAAGTCGCGGGCGGCGAGGACCGCCAGCAGGCACGATTCGGTGCCGCCGGACGTCACCGTGCCGACCGTCTCCGGCGTGCCGCCGAGCAGTCCGGCCGCGCGGGCGACCAGGTCGTTCTCCATCTTCAGCAGGCTGGGGAACGCGGTAGGGTCGAGGCCGTTCGCCGAACTGGCCAGCGCGTGCGCGGCGGCGGCGATTTCGTCCACTTCGGACAGTCCGCTGTCGTACACGTAGGCCAGCGTGCGGCCGCCGTGCGTCGGCAGGTCGCCGGAGCGGAGTTCGCGCAGCCGCGCCAGGACGTCGTTCACGGCTGCTTCTCGAGGACCGAACGGCGCAGCAGCGGGATGCCGAGCGCGATCAGCACCGCGGGCAGCACCGAAGCGCCGATCACGATCGCGGTGATCGCCGACGGCGGCTGCGGGACGGCGTTCGTGCCGGTGCTCGACACGTAGCTCCCGGCCTGCAGCACGATGCCGAACAGCCCCGGCCCGAGCGCGAGCCCGAGCGTCTCGGACGCGGTCCACACCCCGGCCGTGACACCCGCCCGGGTCTCGCCGGTCCGCTCCTCCTCGGCGCTGATCAGGTCCGGCAGGATCGCCAGCGGGAACACCGAGATGCCCGCGTAGCCAACGCCGGCGAGGGCGACGAACACCAGCGTCGCGGCGAACGGGAGCTTGTCCGCGAAGTACATCGCCACCAGGCCGACGAAGAACGACGTAGTGGCGATCCGGAATCCGGCGAGCTTGCCCCAGCGCGCGCCGAGCCGCGGCCACACCGGCATGGTGACGAGCGCGGGCCCGACGAACCCGACGAACAGGTAGGTGCGGTAGCTCGGGTCGCCGAGCACGTGCTGCGCGAAGTACGGGATCGCGGCGAGCACGGTGCCGATGCCGAGGGCCTGGATGAAGTACACGCCCATCAGCCACCGGAACGAGCGCCACCGCGAGATGGTGCGCGCCAATTCCTTGAGCCGCACGGTGTTGGGCCGCAGCGAGCCGACCGGCGCGCCCTTCAGGCCGAAGTAGACGCCGAGCGTCGCGGCCAGGATGATCACCGCCATCACCAGGCCCATCACCCGGTAGCCCGCCACGCCGGGCAGCAGGTCGGTGATCGCCGGGGCGCCGCCGCCGGACACCAGCACCGCCACCGCCAGCACGCCGATCCGGACGCTGGTGAGTTTCGTGCGTTCCTCGGCGGAATCGGTCAGCTCGGCCGGAAGCGCGTTGAACGGCACCTGGAAGAACGCGTACGCGGTGGCGCACAGGAAGAACATCGCCACGACGTACGCCGCGTCCCACGCAGGCGCGCCGAAGCCGGGATGCGCGAACAGCGCGGCGAACAGGATCGCGACGCCGATCCCGCCGCGCAGCAGGAACCGCCGCCTGCTGCCGGTGCGTGCGAGGTCTGCGTCGGAGAGCCGGCCGGCGACCGGGTTGAAGACCACGTCCCACGCCTTCGGCACGAACACGATCACCCCGGCCGCCGCCGCGGGCACGGCCATCGTGTCGGTGAGGTAAGGCAGCAGGAGCAGCCCCGGCACCGTGCCGAACCCGCCGGTGACGAAGGAGCCGAGCGAGTAGCGGAATCTCGTGCGGCGGGACAGCGACGCCAAAGGTCCTCCTCGAAGGCGGAACGACGAACGCATGCCTAATGGATCTTCGCCGGTTCCCGGTAGTGGTCGGGAGGAATCGTGCCACCGTCGTGATGCACCGGCAGTACCGGCCCGACTACGCCCTCGTGCGCGGCGATGCCGGTTCTAACCGGGATTGCCGCTCACGAGGCCAGAGCTTTCGCCGCCCTCGCCAGCGACCCCGCGTCCCCGCGCAGCAGCAACGTGGTGACCACAGTGGCCTCCCACGCCGACAATTCCTCCCGGATCTTCTCCGCCGGGCCGATCAGCGACGTGTCCTCGACCAGCGAAGTCGGAATCGCCTTCACCGCCTCTTCCTTGCGCCCGGCCAGGTAAAGCTCCTGCACCTTGTCCGCGACATCCGCGTACCCGAGCCGGGCGAAGACGTCGTGGTGGAAGTTCACGCTCTTCGCGCCCATTCCGCCGATGTACAGCGCCAGCGCCGGTTTGATGAAGCTCGCCGCCTCCTCGACGTCGTCGTGCACGATCACCGGCACCGACGCGGCCACCTCGAAATCGGCCAGGCTCCGGCGCGCGCCCGGGCGGGCGAAACCCTCCTCCAGGGCAGTCCGGTAGAACGCGTCCGACTTGGGCGAGAAGAACAGCGGCAGCCAGCCGTCGCAGATCTCCGCGGCCAGCGCGACGTTCTTCGGGCCCTCGGCGGCGAGGTAGATCGGCAGATCGGCGCGCAGCGGGTGCACGGTCGGCTTGAGGGGTTTGCCCAGTCCGGTCCCGCCCTGCAGCGGCAACTGGAAGAACTGCCCGTCGAGCGTCACCGGTTCCTCGCGGGCCAGCACCTTGCGCACGACCTCGACGTACTCGCGCGTGCGCGCCAGCGGCTTCGGATACGGCTGGCCGTACCAGCCCTCCACCACCTGCGGCCCGGACGCGCCCAGCCCGAGCACGAACCGGCCGCCGGACAGGTGGTCGAGGGTCAGCGCGGTCATCGCCGTCGCGGTCGGGGTGCGCGCGGACATCTGCACGATGTTGGTGCCGAGCTTGATCCGGCTGGTCGCCGCGCCGACCCAGGCGAGCGGCGTGAACGCGTCCGACCCGTACGCCTCGGCCGACCACACCGAGTCGAACCCGAGCCGCTCCGCTTCGAGCACTGTCTCTTGCGCGCCCGGGATCGGCCCGCTCCCCCAGTACCCGAGGTGAAAGCCCAGCTTCATCAAGCCCTCCTGATCTCGAAAGTCCGTGAAGGACTCCTTGAGGGAATCTGATTCCCTCAAGGAGTCCTTCACGGCACGTCCGGCGAGTAGTGCTCCGGTTTCCCGCGCTCGGCGAGCGGGGGAAGATTGCGGCGCGGGGTTTCGACCGGCGGCGTCCCCGGGGCCAGTTCGCCGCGGGCGCGCCGCCAACCCGCCCGTGCTCGCGGATGGTAGCGGCGATCGTGCGGAAGCAGCGTGAACGCCGCGTTGATCAGCTTGCCCACGCGGCGGTGCCGACGGGCGTCGCGCGCGGACCAGCGAAAGCCGAGCAGATCGCGCACTTCCGGGTCGTACAGGCCGACGGTCAGCCACACGAATTGTTTCGCGATGACCATCGAGACCGGTTTCCACAGTGGATCCGGCAACCACGGCAGAAAAGGCGGTTTCGCGATCCCGCGGAGGTCGAGGACGTCGCGCGTGGCCTTGTTGTCCTCCAGCACTTCGGCGCACATGTGCTTCCAGTACCGCTGGAAGTCCTCCCACGACTCGGGCACCGGACGCATCGTCATGTCGTACATCCGCCACCAGCGCACGTGCTCGTCGAACAGCGTGCGCTTTTCCTCTTCGCCGATGCCGCCCATGAAATTGTCGGCGATCAGGATGGTGCTGACGAAGAACGTCGAATGCGCCCAGTAATACGTGTCCGGGTCGAGCGCGTGGTAGCGGCGGCCTTTCGCGTCGACGCCCTTGATCCGGTCGTGGTAGCCGCGCACTTCCAGCGCCGTGCGGTGCGCGAGCGGGCCGTCGTAGACCACGCCGCCGATCGGGTACAGCGAGCGGAACAGCCGTTGCCAGCGCTCCTCGAAGAACCGCGAATGCTCCTCGACGCCCGCGCCGAGCCCCGGGTGCATGTTCTGCATCGACCCGGCCCACAGCGCGATCAGCAGCCCGCGCCAGTCGCCGAAGTACTTCCAGGTCAGCGAGTCCGGTCCCAGCGGCTCAGGTGCTTCCCGGGTCATCGCGGCTCCTCGGCGGGTCGGCGAAGTGACTACAGCTGTTGTCAGGTTAGGATGTGACAACATCTGTGGTCAACTCGGGACGGGAGCGGGTATGCCGGGCCGCACGTGGGCGGGCACGACGCTGGACGACCGCAAGGCCCAGCGCCGTGCGCAGCTGCTGGCCGCCGGGCTCGACCTGCTCGGCGCGCAGGGCAGCGCGGCGGTGAGCGTCCGCGCGGTGTGCCGTTCCGCGAAGCTGACCGAGCGGTACTTCTACGAAAGCTTCGCCGACCGGGAAAGCCTGGTCGCCGCTGTCTACGAGGACGTCGGGGACCAAGCCCGGCAGGCGCTCGCCGACGCGGTTTCCGGTGAAGCCGACCCGAGCCGCCGGGCCGAACGCGCGGTCACCGCGTTCGTGGAGTTGATGCTGGACGACCCGCGCAAGGGCCGCGTGCTGCTGCTCGCGCCGCTGACCGATCCCGCGCTGACCAGCCGCGGCCTGCACCTTCTCCCGGCGTTCACCACGCTCGTCGGCGAACAGCTGTCGCGCGGCGACGAAACCGGCCGCCAGCTCGTGGCGATCGGTCTCGTCGGCGCGCTCAGCAACGTGTTCATCGCCTACCTCGACGGCACGCTGAAGGTGAGCCGCGAGCGTCTCGTCGAGCACTGCGTGAAGCTCGTGCTCGGCGCGGACGCTTTCGACTCGGGGGCTCACTGAGCGGCTGCCCGCTCGTCGCGCAGCCGCAGCGCGATGTCGATGATCATGTCCTCCTGGCCGCCGACGTAGCGTTCTTCGCCGACCTTGTACAGGATTTCGTGCGCCGGGACGCCGTAGCGCTCGGCGGCGCGCTCGGCATGCAGCAGGAAGCTGGAGTACACGCCGGCGTAGCCCTGGATGATCGACGACCGGTCCATCACCGGCAGCCGGGTCAGGTACTTCTTCACCACGTTCTCCGCGGCTTCCATCAGAACGTCTTTGTCCACCCCGGTTTTGATACCGAGCCGCTCGAAGGTCGCCGCGAGGACTTCCGTCGGCGAGTTGCCCGCACCGGCGCCGAGCGCGGCGAGCGAACCATCGATCTGCCGAGCGCCAGCACGGTAAGCGAGCACTGAGTTGGCGACGCCGAAGCTCAGGTTCTGGTGGCCGTGGTAGCCGACCTGGGCATCGTCGCCGAGTTCCGCGACGAGAGCAGCGACGCGTTCGGACGCGTCGTCCAGGATCAGTGCGCCCGCGGAGTCCACGACGTACACACACTGGCAGCCCGCGTCGGCCATGATCCGGGCCTGCTTCGCCAGGTCCTCCGGCGTCGACATGTGCGACAGCATCAGGAATCCGACCGTTTCCAGGCCGAGATCGCGGGCCGCGCCGAAGTGCTGGATGGACACGTCGGCCTCGGTGCAGTGCGTCGCGATCCGCACCGCGCCCGCACCGAGGTCGGCCGCCGCGCGCAGGTCGGTCACCGTGCCGAGGCCGGGCAGGAGAAGCACGGCGATCTTCGCCTGTTTCGCCTCGTCGACCGCGGCGGCGATGAGCTTTCGCTCGTCCACCAAGGAAAAGCCGTAGTTGAAGGTGGATCCGCCGAGGCCGTCGCCGTGGGTCACCTCGATCAGCGAGATGCCCGCGTCGTCCAGCGCGCGGACGGTGTCGCGGACCTGCTTTTCGGTGAATTGGTGCGCCATGGCGTGGCTGCCGTCGCGCAGAGTGGTGTCGACCAGCCGGACGCCGGTGTTGTTCACGCGGCCACCTCCTGAGCGGCGAAGAGATCGCCGACGCGCGCGGCGGCGGCGGTCATGATGTCGAGGTTGCCCGCGTACTTGGGCAGGTAGTCGCCGTTGCCCGCGACTTCCAGGAACACGCCGACGCGGGCCTTGCCGCTCCAGTCCGGCCGCGGCGGGTCGAACTGCGGGTCGGCCTTGAGGGTGTAGCCCGGCACGTACTGCTGGACGTCTTTCACCATCCGGTGCACGGATTCGCTGATCGCGTCGAAGTCGGCGTCCGGGTCGACCGCGCAGAACACCGTGTCCCGCATGATCATCGGCGGGTCCATCGGGTTGATGATGATGATCGCGCGGCCCTTGTCCGCGCCGCCGACCTTCTCGATCGCGTGCGAGGTGGTCTCGGTGAACTCGTCGATGTTCGCGCGCGTGCCGGGTCCCGCCGACCGCGACGACACCGACGCGACGATCTCCGCGTACGACACCGGCGTCACCCGCGAAACCGCGTGCACGATCGGGATGGTCGCCTGCCCGCCGCAGGTGATCATGTTGACGTTGCGGTCGGTCAGCTGGTCGGGCGGATTGACCGCCGGGCACGTGAGCGGGCCGATCGCGGCGGGCGTCAGGTCGATCGCGCGGATGCCCGCCTCGGCATAGCGCGGCGCGTTGGCCTTATGGGCCTTCGCCGACGTCGACTCGAACACCAATTGCGGCAGTTCCGCGCGCGACAACAACCAGTCCACGCCCTCGGCGGAGGTCTCGAGCCCGAGCTTCGCGGCGCGGGCGAGCCCGTCCGACGCCGGGTCGACGCCCACCATGTAGCGCACTTCCACGTGCTCGCTGCGCTGGAGTTTTGCCAGCAAATCCGTACCGATGTTGCCCGGGCCGACGATCGCGGCCGTCACCTTGCGTTCCGCCATGCCGCCACGGTGCTCGCCGGGATGGGGCACACTCAACCCATGCGTACCACTGGACGGAACGGCGACGGGCTCGTGACCGCGCGCGTCGCCGCCGTGCTCGAAGCCTTCCGCCCCGGCGACGACGCGCTGGGCGTCTCCGAACTGGCGCGCCGGACCGGCCTCGCGAAGACGACCGTGCACCGGCTGGCCGGGCATCTCGCCGAGACCGGCCTGCTGGAACGCGACGGCACGTCGGTCCGGCTCGGGCTGCGGCTGTTCGAGATCGGTCAGCTCGCGGTGCGCCGCCGCGGCCTGGTGGAGGCGGCGCGGCCGTACCTGGCGGATCTGCGCGAAGCCACGCGGAACACGGTGCATCTCGCGGTCCTGGAAGGCACCGAAGTGGTTTACCTGGATGTGCTGCGCGGGCCGGACGCGCCGGATCTGCCTTCGCGCACCGGCGGGCGGTTTCCGGCGCACGCGACCGGCGTCGGGAAGGCGATTCTGTCCTGCTCCCCCGACGATGTCGTAGCTCGGGTGATCGACGCCGGGCTGCCTCGGGTGAGCCCGCGGACGATCACCGCGCCCGGACTGCTGCGGCGTCAGCTGGCGCGGATCCGCGAGGACGGGATCGCTTTCGAGCGCGAGGAATCCGGGGTGGGCGTGGTGTGCGCGGCGAGCCCGCTCGTCGACGCGAACGGGCTCGCCGTGGCCGCGGTGTCGATCTCCGGCTGGGCGACGCGGATGCGGACGGAACGGGTCGCGCCCGCGGTCCGGACGGTGGCGTTGGCGTTGTCGCGGACAGTCGCCGAGACTTGATCAGCCTTTGCTCATGCGCAAGATCATGGCGACGGCGTCCTCCGAGCAAGTTCCCGGGGTCAGGACTTCCTGCAAGAGCAGGCCCCGCATCGCGGCGACGGTGACCGCGGCCGTGGTCAGCGCTTCCTCGGCGGCGAGCCCTTCCTCTTCCGCGAGCGTGGCCAGCATCTTGGTCAAATCGTCGAGCGAATCGATGAACTCGCGGAAGTCCTCCGGCCGGTACGCGGCCAGCCCGGTGACGTGAAAGAAACCGCGAACCCGCGACAGCTGTTCCGGGCTCGTGTAGGTCCGCCAGATCGCCATGACGAGGTCGTCGAAAGTGCCCTGCCGGGCAGTCTTGAAAAGCTTCTCGTTGTCCCGGGATCGCTGCGCCCCGAGCATCGCCGCCAAGACGCCCGGGAGCGAGCCGAAGTGGTAGCGCAGCAGGGCGTGGCTGGTCTCGGCCCGGGCGGCGACTTCGCGGAGCGACACCTCCGGCGAAGGAAGAGTCCCGTCGAAGGCGTCGAGAAGCCGGGCCAGGAGACGCTCGCGGGCGTCGCCTTTGCCTTCCGTGCTTGACAAGGTCACTCGCACAGTTTATCCATTGGAAAAGAAGGTGGCAACGGCGGAGGGAACGACGCGTGAGACGTTTTGAGATAGTCGGCGCAACGGTCGTCGACGGATCGGGTCGCGATCCCGCGGCCGGCACTGCCGCCGTCGAGGACGGGCTGATCACCCGGCCCGGCGGTTCCGGCGAACGCCTCGACGCCACCGGGCTGACCATGACGCCCGGCCTGATCGACGCACACGTCCACCTGGGCTTGTCGAGCCCGATCCAGCCGCAATTCTCGTTTCAGCTCAGCGCCGCCGAGATCGCGGCGGACATCTTCGCCACCGCCGGCGCGACCCTCGACGCCGGTTTCACGACCGTCCGGGACACCGGCGGCATCGACGGTGGCGTCGTCACCGCGATCGCCAAGGGCAAGGTCCGGGGGCCGCGCGTGCTCTCGTGCGGACCGGTTCAGTGCCAGACCGGCGGGCACGGCTACTACGGAGCCGAATGGGAGCCGACCGAACTGTGGAGCGGCCACCACATTCCCGGTCTGGCCGCCCTGTCCATGATGTCGGGCAACGCGAACGAGCTGCGCAGCAACGTGCGCGAGGCCTTCCGTCGCGGAGCCACCTTCCTGAAGCTCTGCGTGACCGGCGGCGTGGTCAGCTCACACGACAAGCTGACCGACACCCAGTTCACCGTCGAAGAAATCGCTGTCGCGGTCCAAGAAGCCGCCGCACGGGGCACCTACGTGACAGTGCACGCGCACAACAACGAAGGCATCCGCAACGCGGTCGAGGCCGGGGTGCGCTGCGTCGAGCACGGCACCGATATCGACGAGTCTGCGGCCGCCCTGATGGCCGCTCGCGACGTTGCCCTGGTGCCCACTTTCGCTGTCGTCGAGCATCTGCTGCGCGACACCGCCGAAGCCGGCCTCAGCGACTCGATCCGCGATCGGGCACTGGGTGTTCGCGAGCGGATGGCCGAGGCGCTCGCTGCCGCCAAGGAAGCCGAAGTGCGGATCGGGCTCGGATCTGATCTCATCGGTCCGGCTCAGGACCGCCGAGGGGAAGAGCTGACGTTGCGCGCAGAGCTGGAGACGCCGATGGACGCGCTCGTGGCGGCCACGAAGACCAACGCCGAGATTCTCGGCCTCTCCGACCAAGTAGGAGTGATCACTCCCGGTCTGCAGGCAGATCTCGTGCTGTGGAAAGGAAATCCGCTCGAAGATCCACAGCTATTCTCCGACCCCGCCAACGCCGTTGTCGTCGTCCAAGCCGGACGCGTAGTAAAGGACCTCCGATGAGCACTATGTGGCAAGGCTGCCTCGCCGACACCGATTACTTCGAAATGCGTTCCCGCAGCGGGCACGCCTACGGCATCTGGGTCACCACGCCGCCGGGCTACGACCCCGCCAAGACGCGGGTGCCGGTCGTGTACGTGCTCGACGGCAACTGGGCGGTGGGCATGACGGCTCCGCTCATCGTCACCCAGGCGGATCCCATGCAGCAGATCCAGCCTTATCTGCAGGTCAGCGTCGGGTACGCGGGCGAGGAGGCACAAGACTGGGCCCGGTTGCGCAACCGGGACCTCGTGCCGCCCGGCGAGCCCATCGCCCAGGAGCTGGTCGACGCCGTGGAGCTGGGACTGGAACGGGGCGCGATGACCCGCGAGGAAGCCGACGCCTACCTCGCCGAACTGCGCGAAACCCACGCCGACGCGTTCCTGGCCTTCCTCACCGAAGAACTGCACCCGCGGATCGAGCGTGCCTACCACGCGGCCGAGAGCGGGCACGGCCTCTTCGGCTATTCCTACGGCGGGCTCTTCAGCCTCTACGCCTGGCTCAACAGCGGTACGCATTTCGAGAGCATCGGCGCGGGCAGCCCCGGCGTCGTCGGCGAAGACAGTCAAATTTTCGCCCAGCTCCACAAGCTTGGCGACAGCCTGCCCGCCACCAAGCTGCACGTGACCGTCAACGACCAAGAGCTTCTCGGAGACCTGGCCGTCTACCAGATCCTCGCGAAGAACACGGCCACGCTCCTGCACCGCCTCGCCTCCCGCGACGGAACCGTCACCAGCGCGGTCCTGCGCGAAACGCACGTGACCGGGTTGCAGGCCTCGTTCCTCAGCTACCTCCGGACCTGCCGGGCCCAGTAGGTCACCCGGCGGCGTGCACCGGGGGCCGCCGCTCCGCCCAACTGGACGCCGATCGGCAGCCCCTGCGAGGACTGGCCGAGCGGCAGGCTGATCGCCGGTGCGCCGGTCTGGTTGAACAGCGGCGTGAACGTGCAGGCGTCGAAGAGCTGCCTGGCCCAGTCGGTTGCGGCGAGATCGGCGTTCGCGTCCAGGCGGCCCAGCGGCAGGGCCAGGGTGTTCATCGTCGGCGTCAGCAGCAGGTCGTACTCGGTGAAGAACCGGCCTGCCTCGCGGGAAACGACGTTCATCGTGCCCAGAGCGGCGGTCAGTTCCATCGCGCTGACCGCGCGGCCGTATTCGACGCACGCCCACGAGGTGCGTTCGAGTTCTCCGGGCTCGCCGCGACCCCGGTCATCTCTTCGATGGCTGGCGGCGCGCGGGTGGTCGAACGAGCGGATCTCGACGGCGCTGGGGATCACGGTCCGCAGCCACGTCGAGCCGTCGCTGGTGAAGCTCGACTGTCCGAACCGGACCGCGCTGGCCCGGCACGCGCTCGAGCAGGGCCTCGACACTCTTGGCGCTCTCGAAGCCGTCCATCGCTGACCAGATTGTGTCACAATCCTTGCGTCTCAGACACGGCCATGCTTGACTCGCCCTGCCCATAAGTTCCCGAAGTGCCGGTGCCGCAAGCAGTTCACCGGTCGATGATTGTGTACCGATTTCCTCAGCGGCCAGGAGGCAGCGGATGACTACGTTCGAACCCGAGCACCTGCCCCGGCGGCCGATCAAGCGGCGGCTGCCCCGGCCGTCGGAGATCCGTCCGCTGCTCAAATTCCGGCAGCCGCGGTTCGACGTCCGCGAGCGCCGCCTCGCCACCGCGCACACCATCGACGACCTGCGCACCATCGCCCGCCGCCGCACTCCCCGGCCGGTTTTCGACTACGTCGACGGCGCGGCGGAGCAGGAGATCAGCATCGGCCGGGCGCGGCGGGCGTTCGAGAACGTCGAACTGCACCCGCGCGTGTTGCAGGACGTCACCGAGGTAGACCCGTCGACCTCAGTCCTCAGTGGACAGTCAACCCTGCCGCTCGTGCTCGCACCCACCGGTTTCACGCGCATGATGCACCACGAGGGCGAAATCGCCGTCGCCCGCGCGGCCGCTCGCGCCGGGATCCCGTATGTCCTCTCGACGATGGGCACCACTGACCTCGAAGACGTCCGTGCGTGCGCACCGTCCGCGCGGCAGTGGTTCCAGCTGTACCTGTGGAAAGATCGCGCCGCGAGCGAAGCGCTGGTCGAACGCGCGGCGCGAGCCGGGTACGAAGCGCTCGTCCTGACCGTCGACACCCCGATCGGCGGGGCACGGATGCGCGACGTCCGCAATGGACTGACCATCCCGCCCACGCTGACCGTCCGCACGCTCGCCGGGATCGCGGTCCGGCCGTCCTGGTGGATGAACCTGCTGACCACCGAACCGCTGCAGTTCGCCGCGCTCAGCAACTTCGACGGCACGGTCGAAGAGCTGATCGGCACGATGTTCGACCCGTCCCTGACCGTCGAGGACCTGCGGTGGCTGCGCGAACTGTGGCCGGGAAAGCTGATCGTCAAAGGGATCCAGAGTGTCGCGGACGCGAAGGAGATGGCGGGTGCCGGTGTCGACGCGCTCGTGCTCTCGAACCACGGCGGCCGCCAGCTCGACCGCGCGCCGACCCCGCTCGAACTGCTGCCGCGCGTCGTGGACGCCGTCGGAGACGACTGCGAGATCATCCTCGACACCGGCGTCCGGACCGGTGCCGACCTGGTTGCCGCGCGGGCGTTGGGCGCGTCGGCGGCGATGGTGGGCCGGGCCTACCTGTACGGCCTGATGGCGGCGGGCGAGCAAGGCGTCGACCGGGCGATCGAGATCCTGCGCGCGGAGTACGTGCGGACCTTGCGGCTTCTCGGCGTCACGCGCACCGACGAGATCAGCGCAGAACACGCCTCCCTGCGACTGCCCGCCCGGCTTTGACGGTAGGCTCGGCTAAGATCGGCAGTCACTGTGGCAAGTTCTGCTGAAACGAGTGGCGAAGTGCGCGATCAGGCGGGCAGTACGCCGGGAAGCATCGCGCAAGCCCTCCGCGACGATCTTCTGGACGGCGTCCTCGAACCCGGGACGCGGCTCACCGAAGAATCGCTGAGCGCGAGGTTCGGCGCCGGGCGGCATTCGGTGCGGTCCGGGCTGCAGACGCTGGTGTCCGAGGGGCTGCTCGAACACCAGCGCAACAAGGGAATCGTCGTGCCCGCGGTGACCGCCGACCGCATCGACGCGATGTGCTCGTACCGGTCGATCCTGGAACTCGGCGCGCTGCGCCTGGCGCTGCTCCAGAACGCGAACTTCGACGCGGTCGACGAGGCGGTGCGGCGACTCGAAGCGATGACCGCCGAAACGCCGTGGCGGCACGTGATCGAGGCACACAGCGTGGTGCACACGGAAATCGTGTCCGCCAGCGGAAACCCTCGCGTGGTCGCCGCGCACCGGGCCTGCGCGAACGAACTCAACTGCATGCTCGCGACGATCCGGGCCGAGTCCTCGGCTGCGCATCTGGCGACGACGCACCGGCACCTCGTCGGCCAGCTCCGCGTCGGCGGGGAGACTGCCCTGAAGGGGCTGGAGGACGACCTCGAACTCGGCGGCCGCGCGATGATGCATCTCGCGCTGCGCCGCCGGAACGAGGTGCCCCTTCTGCTTCCGCGAGACCTCGGCTCGTGAGCGTTCATCCCGGTTCTAACCGGCATCGCCACTCACGACCCTCCCTACTGCGCAGCCACCGCCTGCTCCCCCGGCACCGCCCGCACCACCGGAACCTCGTCCAGCAACCCGCGCCGCGCCAGCTCCGGCCGCACCCCCTCTCCGAACCAGTACGCCTCCTCCAAATGCGGATATCCGGACAGCACGAACTCCGACACCCCAGCGTCGTGATACTCCTCGACCAGATCGGCGATCTCGGCGTAACTGCCCACGAGCGCAGTCCCCGCACCGCCGCGAACCAGGCCGATCCCCGCCCACAGATGCGGATGGATCTCCAGATCCCGCGCGGTCGTCCCGGACTTGCCGCCGTGCAGCGCGACCATCCGCCGCTGCCCCACCGACTCGCTCGCCGCCAGCTGCGACTGCGCCTTGGCGATCTGCTCCGGAGTCAACGCGTCCAGCAGCTTCTGCGCCTCCGCCCAAGCCTCCGCCGAGGTGTCGCGCGCGATCGTGTGCAGCCGGACGCCGAACCGGATCGTCCGGCCCTCCTGCTCCGCCAGTTCCCGCACCTTGCCGATCTTCTCCGCCACTTGCGCAGGCGGTTCGCCCCAGGTCAGGTACACATCGGCGTGCCGCGCGGCGACCGGGAGCGCCGCCGCCGACGAACCGCCGAAATACAGCGGCGGCACCGGATCCGGCGCGGCGAGCGTCGTAGCTCCTTCGACGCGCAGGTGGTCGCCGGTGAAATCGAACGGCTTGCCCGACCACACGCCGCGCACGATCGTCAGGAACTCGTCGGTCCGGGCATAGCGGGCGTCGTGGTCGTGCCAGTCGCCGAAGCGGCGCTGTTCGATGGCGTCGCCACCGGTCACGATGTTCAGCAGAACCCGCCCACCGGACAGCCGCTGGAAGGTGCCCGCCATCTGGGCGGCGAGCGTCGGCGAAATGACGCCCGGGCGGAACGCGACCAGGAACTTCAGCCGGTTCGTCTCGCGGATCAGCGCGGCGGTGGTCAGCCAGGCGTCCTCGCACCAGGTCCCGGTCGGCGTCAGCACGCCCTCGAAGCCGAGCCGCTCGGCCGCGCGGGCGACCTGCGCGAGATAGTCCAGATCGGCGGGCCGCTGCGCGCTCGGGCCCTGGGATTTGTTGGCGTGGAAGCGTTCCACGATCGTCCGGCCGTCCCCGGTGGTCGGCAGGAACCAGTGCAGTGTGACGCTCATCCGTTCCTCCTCGCGGCCTCGATGTCGGGCCCGTAACGGCGGTCGACGAACGCCGCGAAGTCGACCTTCCCGGGCAGCGTGCCCTCGTTCGTGAACGCGTCGGCCAGCTGTTGTTCGGATGCGACGACGGAATCGTCCAGCGGAATCGGCCGGTCCCGTCCGGCGGACACGGCTTTCTGAGCTACCTCCGGCTTCAACCCGGTTTCCGCCGCCCACGCGCGCGCCCATTCGTCGGGATGCGAGTTGGCCCACAGCTGGGCTTTCACCACGCGTTGCACGAAGTCCTTGACGGCCGAGTTCTTGCCCGGATCAGCCAGCGCGGTCGTGCTGGCGGTCTCGAAGGCCAGCCCGTTGGACGCGCCGCGACCGTCGGCGAGCACCCGGGCGTGGGCGTCGAGCTGGGCCTGCGCGGTGTACGGATCCCAGATCGACCACGCGTCGATCTGGCGCTGGGTGAAGGCGGCGAACGCCTCGGACGGCTGCAGGAACGAGATCTTGATGTCCTTTGTGGAGAGACCAGCCTTCTTCAGCGTGTTGAGCAGCTGCCCGTGCGCCGAACTCCCCTTAGCCACACCGACGGTTTTGCCCCGCAAGGACGCGACATCAGTCAGCGGAGAATCCGGCGGAACCAGAACGGCCTCCCGCTCCACGTTGCTCTTCGCCACGCTCACCACGGAAATCTTCGCCTTCGATGCCGCCGCGAAAATCGGCGGCGTGTTGCCCACCCGGCCGACGTCGATTGCCCCCGCGGACGCCGCCTCCAGCAACGGCGGCCCGGACGTGAACGTGGACCATTCGATCCGGTACGGCGTCCCGCTCAGCTGATTCGCCGCCGTGAGCAGGGATTTCACCCCGCCTTTCTGGTCGCCGACGCGGAGCGTGACCTTCTTCAGCTCCGCGGGCGACACCGCGGCGGGCACCGGTGCGCGACCGTCCGAAGCGGACGACGAGCAGGCGGCGAGCCCGGTCAGCAGAAGCGCCGCAGCCAGGACGTTACGCAGGTGCACCTTCGGTCACTCCCAGATCGGCCAGGACGCGGCTGCGCACCTCGGCATTATCGGCGGCCTTCCGCGGGCGCGGCTGGCCGAGGACGTGTTCGGCGACGATGTGCCCTTCGCCCAGGACGAGGATCCGGCCGGCGAGCACGAGCGCTTCGTCGACGTCGTGGGTCACCAGCAGTACTGCGGGCTGGTGCGTACGCCACAAATCCTCGACGAGACGGTGCATCGCCAGCCGGGTCAACGCGTCGAGGGCGCCGAACGGTTCGTCGAGCAGCAGCAGATCCGGTTCGCGGACCAGCGCCCGGGCGAGCGAAACCCGTTGCGCCTCACCGCCGGAGAGCGTCAGCGGCCATTTGTCGGCATGCTCCGCCAGCCTCACTTCGGCCAGGGCTTTCTCCGCGACAGCGCGATCGTTGTCGTGGCGCAGGCCGAGCACGATGTTGCGCCAGACCTTGCGCCACGGCAGCAACCGCGGCTGCTGGAACGCGACGGAAACCGTCCCGTCGACGCTCGCGGTGCCCTCGATCTCCTGGTCCAGCCCAGCCAGCACCTTCAGCAGCGTCGACTTCCCGGACCCGCTCCGCCCGAGCAATGCGACAAACTCTCCGCGGCCGATGTCCAGGTTCAGTCTATTGAGGACAGTACGGTCGCCGAACTTCTTCGCGAGGTCGCGGACCTCGACTACCGGGCTCGCCATCGCAAGGCCCTCCTTTCGAGCAGCCGGACGAGCGCGTCGGTGACGAGGCCCAGCACGGCGTAGACCACGAGCCCGACCACCACGACGTCGGTGCGCAGGAACTCGCGGGCATTGTTGATGAGGTAACCGATCCCGGCGTCCGCGTTGACCGTCTCGCCGACGATCAGCGCCAGCCACGCGACCCCGAGCGACTGCCGCAACCCGACCAGCGCCTGCGGCAACGCACCCGGCAAAACGACGTGCCACAACTGTTCCCCGCGGGTGAATCCGAGCGCCCTCGCGGCTTCCACGAGCTGCGGGTCGGCGGTGCGGATTCCCGAGTGGACATTCAGGTACAACGGAAACGCCACACCCAGCGCCACCAGCACGATCTTGGTTTCTTCACCGATCCCGAACCACAGGATGAACAACGGGATCAAGCCGAGGAACGGCAAGGTGCGCAGCATCTGCACCGGCGGGTCGACCAGCGCCTCGCCCCAGCGGGACAATCCCGCGACGGCCCCGAGCAGGAGCCCGGCCAACGCGCCGAGCGCGAATCCCGCGCCTACGCGGCCCAGCGAAACGACGAAGGCGCTGCCGAGTTCGCCGCTGCGGGCGACGTCGACGCCGGCTTGCAGGACGGTCCAGGGCGAACTGAGTTTGTCGGGCGGCAACGCGCCGGTCGAGCTGGCGATCTGCCACGCCGCGACCAGCACGACCGGGCTGATCCAGCGCCGCAGCGACGGCAACCGCCGCGGCGCGCGCTTCGGCGCGGCCGTTTCGGCGCGCGGCAGCACGCCCGTGGTGGAAATCGACACGGATTTCTCCCGGGTGGGGTTTTCGGTTCAGGGAAAGGGATTCAGCGGCAGGACGGACAGACCGCGCTCGCCTGCTGCCGGAGGTCGACGTGCAGGCGGCACACGAGGAGGACGCCGCGCTTCATGCCCCCGAGCTTCGATCCCCGGACGGGTGAAGTCAATGTCGCGCCGGGCGGCTCTCACGGGCTGGAACCGGCGCGGCGGTGTACGGGGTTTGTGCACCGCGCGGGTCGGCGGATGCCCGGGATGCGGGACGGGTTTCCCGCGCCGCTGCCGAATATGGGGCGGCTCAGGCGCTTACGCAGGTGCTCCAGTTAGGCAGCGCCGACCGCGTCCGGGGAGCGCCAGCCGCTACGGCGACCAGCCGATCCTGCACAGCATCATCGGCCCAGCCACCGAGTTGAACACCGGCGGTCCGGGCTCAGCACAAAATTGTCGGTGCCGTGCGGTACAAGATCACTATGTTCATTTCCCAGGTACTGCAAGCGTTCTTCGCCCCGAACCCGCACCGCATGCCCTGTCGGCGCACCCTGCCCGTGCCCGCCCCACGAGCACGGCGCCGACCCCGGCCCGAGCCAAAACTCGGCTCAGCCGCCGAACATCAGCCGCCATTCCTCCAGCGACCGGGGCCGGAACACGAAATTCGTCCCCTTCACCCGCGACAGCGACGCCGAGGACTCCGGCGAATACTGGTGTCCTGGATACACCACCGGATCTCCCGGCAGGGTCGCCAGCCATTGCAGGCTGCGGAAAATCGCGTCCGCGTCGCCGCCGGGGAAGTCGGTGCGGCCGCAGCCCTCCAGGAACAGCGTGTCCCCGGAAACCAGCCGGTCGCCGACCAGGAAGCACTGGCTTCCCGGAGTGTGCCCCGGCGTGTGGAGCAGCCGGATGTCGATCGAGCCGACCGTCACGACGTCGTCGTGCTCGTGCGCGCGCAGATCCGTGTCCGACACGCCGGTCACGCGGCGCACCCACTCGCTTTCCTGCGCGTTGACGTGGATCGGCACCGGCCGCAGCGCGAGCAGTTCCGCGATCCCCGGCAGCGAAAAGCCCATCATGTCGCCGCCGACGTGGTCGGGGTGATGATGCGTCGCGAGCACGCCGGTCAGCCGCATCCCGTCGGCTTCCAGCGTCTCGACCAGGTCGCCCACCGCGTAAGCCGGGTCGACCAGCACCGCCTCGCCCGACTCGCGGTCCCCGATCAGGTAAGCGAAATTCACCATCTGGGTCGCGACGGGATCCCCGACGGCGAAGTCGCGGCCGGCGAGCAACTGGCGGAAGTAGAGCTGGTCTGCCATGCCCCGCAGCCTAACGGTCGTCGTTCACTCCCCCACGGAGCCGTCGGCGAGTTCCCGCAGCGCGTCGAGGTGCCCGATGTGCCGCGCGGTCTCCTGCAGCACGTGCGCCAAGACCCACCGGACGGTGAACTCCCCCGACCGCCGCGTCCGATCCTCCGGCGTCAGCCCGGCCAACGCCGCCGCCGACCGCTCCCACTCGGCGCGATACGCCGCGACCACCCCGGCGACGCCGTCTTCCGGAGTCAAATCCCAGCTCGGATCCGGCGACCCCGGCCACAGAGAAGGCTCGTCGGACCCGCCCGCCTCGATCACCAGCCACCACCGTTCGACCGCGGTCAGGTGCTTGAGCACGCCCAGCGCGCTGGTCCGCGGCGAACTCGGCAACGGCGTCGCGGCTGCCTGCGCCCGGGTCAACCCGGTGATTTTCTGCACCGCGGTCGCCCGGAGGAAGTCCAGGAACCGCGTCTGCACGGTCAGCTCGTCGCCGTCGAGCGGATCCGGCCAGACGCGCTCTTCCTCCGCCATGGCCCCGACCCTACGGGGACCAGAGAGGAATACGCTCGGCGTCATGGTGTGGGGATTTCTGTGCGCGCTGCTGTCCGCGGTGGCCTACGGCGTCGCTTCGGTGATGCAGGCTGTGGCCGCGAAGGCCGCACCCGACGAGGGCGGCTCCGGGATCGACCCGCGGTTGCTGCTGCGGGTGCTGCGGCAGTGGAAGTTCGTCGTCGGCCTGCTGCTCGACGGCGTCGGGTTCGTCGCGCAGATCGCCGCCCTGCACGTCCTGCCGCTGTTTCTCGTGCAGGCCACGCAAGCCGCCAGCCTCGCGGTGACGGCCGTCGCGGTGCGGGTGTTCGGAGTCCGGCTCGGGGCACGGGAATGGACCGCCGTCGGCGTCGTCTGCGCCGGGCTCGCGCTGCTCGGCTCGTCAGCGGAGAGCGAGGGCTCCAGCGAGGTCGGCTTGGGCTTCCGTCTGACGCTGGCCGGCTCCGCTGTCGTACTCGGGATCGCCGGGCTGCTCGTCGGACGCGCCAGCGACCGCGTCCGCACCGCGGGCCTCGGGCTGGTCGCCGGACTGTGCTTCGGCCTGGTCGCGGTGGCCGGACGGGTCATCCCGAGCCTCGCGCCGCTCGACCTGCTGCGCGACCCCGCGCTGTACGTCGTCGCCGTCGCGGGCGGGCTGGCCATGCTGTTCTTCGCCACCGCGCTGCAACGCGGCAGCGTCACCACCGCCACCGCGATGATGGTGCTCGGCGAAACCGTCATGCCGTCGCTGATCGGCGTCGTCCTGCTCGGCGACCGGACCCGGCCCGGCTTCGCCGTTGTCGCGCTGATCGGCTTCGTCCTCGCGGTCGCCGCCGCACTGGCGCTGGCCCGATTCGGCGAACCCGAACCGGCCGTCGCCCCGTCCGGAGAACAGCCGCCCGAGGCAGAGCCCGCCGGACACGACGCCCACCGGTAGGCCGCACCTCCCAGCGCCCCGCGACCGCCCATCGAAGGTTAGGCTAGCCTTCACAACTGGCGGGACGAACGGGAGCAATCGGCGAACGGGACCAGCCTCGCCCGCAAGAACGGAGGCGCTGGTGACCACGACCGCACCCACGGCCGAAGGCGGCGCGCTGCCCAGCACGCCCACCGGTCCGCGGAGACCGGCCCAGCCGACCGGCCTTCGCTCGCCCGATGCGAAGACATCGGTGACCGCCACCGCACCCACGACCGGTCGGGTCCTCCTGTGCGGTGCCATCACCGGCCACCCGAAACCCGCCCTCGCCGCCAACCCCGCGGAGGCGCTGGTGACCACGACCGCACCTACGGCTGGCCAGGCCACGCTGCCCAGCACGCCCCGCAGGCCACCGGCGCACTCGGCCAGCCGTAGGTGCGGTCGTGGTCACCAGC
>NZ_PQIA01000124.1 GCF_003385235.1 Amycolatopsis circi
ACTAACTCCCCCACAACCCCCGCCCTCCTCCAGCGAGTGAACCCATTGTCTAATCCGTGTGAGCCCGCATCCCCGTTCTCAGCAAAATCGTCATAACGTCACGTCGTGCCCCGAATCCCGCTCCCTCGCACCCGCGCTGCCCGGCTCACCGCCGCAGCCGCGGTGGTGCTGGTCGCCGCGGCCGCGGCGACTGTCTGGGCGACCCGCGACCGCGGTCCCGCTCCGGTCCGGACCCAGGACGCGTTCGTCGCGATGCCCGCCGCACCCGGTTCCCCCGATCAGGTCCGGATCGACACCACGACCTACTACCCCGAACACACGCCCGCGCCCGCCGTATTGCTCGCGCACGGCTTCGGCGGCGACAAGTCCAGTGTGGACCCGCAGGCGCGCGAACTGGCCCAGCGCGGGTTCGTCGTGCTCACCTGGTCCGCACGCGGATTCGGGCACAGCACCGGCAAGATCGGGCTGAACGACCCGGACGGCGAGGTCGCCGACGCGCGCAAGCTGGTCGACCGGCTGACGGCGAGTCCCGAGGTGGCGACCGGAGCCGACGGCCAGCGAGAGATCGGTGTGACCGGTGCGTCGTACGGCGGTTCGCTGTCGTTGCTGCTCGCCGGGACCGATCATCGGGTGCGCGCGCTCGCGCCGGTGATCACCTACAACGACCTCGGCCAGGCGCTCGTGCCGAACGCCGCGGCGGCTACCGCTCCGTCGGCGAAGACTCCGGCGGCCGGCGCGTTCTCCCCGGACGGCGTCTTCAAGAAGACCTGGGCGGGCATCTTCTTCTCCGCCGGTTCGGGCGCGGCCGCGGCCAGCACGCCGTCCACCGAAGCGCCGGAAGCGGGACAACCCACCAACGACACTGGCGGCACCGCCGGGAACAGCGGCGGCACCGCACCGCAAGCCGCTGCACCACCGGCTGGGTCAAAGACGGAGCGGCCGTCTACGGATCCGTGCGGGCGGTTCACCGCGCCGGTCTGCCAGGCGTACACGGAACTGGCGACGACCGGCAAGGCCAGCCCGGCGACCGTCGCGCTGCTGCACCGCATCTCCCCCTCCTCGGTCACCGGCAAGATCACCGCGCCGACGCTGCTCGTCCAAGGCGAGAGCGACACGCTGTTCGGGCTCGACCAATCCGACGCCACCGCGCGGCAGATCACCGAGGCGGGCGGATCGGTGCGCACGATTTGGTACACCGGCGGGCACGACGGCGGCATCCCCGGACCGCAGCTGCGCGCGAAGATCGGCGACTTCCTGTGGTCTTCGCTCACCGGGCAGGGCGACCCGGGCCACGGCTTCAGCTACGACGTCCAAGGCACGTTGCGCGCCAACGGAACCCCGTCGGTGCGGACGGTCAACGCCGCCGCGTACCCCGGGCTTGGCAGCGACGGGACCGAGCGGAAGCAGGTGGCGCTCAGCGGTCCGGCGCAGCCGATCGTCCGGCCCGCCGGTGCGAATCCGGCCGCGGTGAGCGGGATTCCCGGGCTCAACGGGCTCGCGTCCGGCACCTCGCGACTGGCTCCGTTGTTCAGCAGCGACCCGCCGGGACAGGCCGCGCAGTTCGGCACCGCGCCGTTCGACAGCCAGGTGCTGCTGTCCGGTTCGAGCACGGTGCGGCTGCAAGTCGCGACCGATCCGGCGCATCCGCAGCCGGAAGCGGTGCTGTTCGCGAAGCTGTACGACGTCGGGCAGGACGGCACCCGCGTGCTGCCCGCGAACGCGGTCGCGCCGTTCCGGGTCACCGGGCTTCCTGCGGACGGCACGCCGGTCGACGTGACGGTGACGCTGCCGGGTGTCGTGCGGCCGATCGACTCCGGGCATTCCCTGCGACTCGTCGTCGGCACGACTGATCAGGCGTACTCGGTGCCGACGCAGCCGGGCGTGTTCCGGGTCGGGCTCGCATCGGGCGCGGCGCTCGCCGTTCCGGTGGTGCCGGGCGCTTCGGTCGGCGCTCCCCTGCCGGTCGGGCAGCTGATCGGCATCGGCGTGACGTTGCTGATCGCGATCGCGGTCGTTGTGGTCGCGGTGATCCGGCGGCGGCGAGCACACGACGTCGATCCGGAACTCGCGGACACTCCGCTGGTGATCAAGGGGCTGAAAAAGCAGTACGCGGGCGGGTTCACCGCGGTGGCGGACCTGTCGTTCCGCGTCGAACCGGGCCAGGTGCTCGGCCTGCTCGGCCCGAACGGCGCGGGCAAGACGACCACGCTGCGGATGCTGATGGGCCTGATCACGCCGACCGCGGGCGAGATCCGCGTGTTCGGCCACCGGATCGCGCCGGGCGCGCCGGTGCTGTCGCGGATCGGGTCGTTCGTCGAGGGCTCCGGATTCCTGCCGCATCTGTCCGGCAAGGCGAACCTGGAGCTGTACTGGGCGGCGACCGGGCGTCCGGTCGAGAAGGCGCATTTCACCGAAGCGCTGGAGATCGCCGGACTCGGCGACGCGGTGCACCGGCGGGTGAAGACCTACAGCCAGGGCATGCGGCAGCGGCTCGCGATCGCGCAGGCGATGCTCGGCCTGCCCGAGCTGATGGTGCTCGACGAACCGACCAACGGGCTCGACCCGCCGCAGATCCACCAGATGCGAGAGGTCCTGCAGCGCTACGCCGCCACCGGGCGCACCGTCGTCGTCTCGAGCCACCTGCTGGCCGAGGTCGAGCAGACGTGTTCGCACGTGGTGGTCATGCACCGCGGGAGGCTCGTGGCCTCGGGCGAGGTCGGCGAGCTGGCGGCCTCGAGCGGCGAGGCCACGTTCCGGGTCGGCGACTCGGCGGCGGCCGCGGCGGCGCTCAAGAGCGTCGGCGGGGTGACGGACATCGAGACCGAGGGCGATCTGGTGCACGCGAATCTCGACGGGCTGCCGCGCGCCGACGCGGTCGCGGCGCTCGTGCGCGCCGGGGTCGCGGTGGAGCAGGCCGGGCCGCGCCGCCGGCTCGAAGACGCGTTCCTGCAGCTGGTGGGAGAGGATTCATGAGCGAGCGCAACGGTTCCGGCGGGGTGCACACCGACCCGGCCGCACTGCAGGAACTGAGCGATCTGGCCACCGCGGAACCGGCCGAGGTCGGCCCGGACGGCGCCGTCGCGGGCTACCGCGCCGACCGGACGCTGCGGCTGAGCGTCGAGCTCAAACGGCAGCTGCGCCGCCGGCGGACCCAGCTGGTGCTGGCGTTCGTCGCGGTGCTGCCGTTCATCCTCGTGGTGGCGTTCCAGATCGGGCAGTCCAGTCCCAACCGCCGCTCCGGTGGGTTCGTGGACCTCGCGACGGCGAGCGCGCCGAACTTCGTGGTGCTCGCGTTCTTCGTGTCCGGCACGTTCCTGCTGCCGATGATCGTCGCGTTGTTCTTCGGCGACACGATCGCGAGCGAATCGTCGTGGTCGAGCCTGAAGTACCTGCTGGCGATCCCCGTGCCGCGGCACCGGCTGCTGCGGCAGAAGGCCATGGTGTCCGGGCTGCTGTCGATCGCCGCGCTCGTGTTGCTGCCGGTGGTTTCGCTGCTGGTCGGCATCATCTTCTACGGCGCGGGCGACGCGATCAGCCCCACCGGCGACGCGGTCAGCTTCGGCGACAGCCTGCTGGCGCTGCTGATGTCCACTGTGTACATCGTGGTGCAGCTGGCCTGGGTCGCTGGGCTCGCGCTGCTGCTGAGCGTGTCGACGGAGGCGCCGCTGGGCGCGGTCGGCGGGACGGTGCTGGTGGCGATCCTGTCGCAGATCCTCGACCAGATCACCGCGCTGGAGGGACTGCGGAACTATCTGCCGACGCACTATTCGTTCGCCTGGATCGACTTGATCTCCACCGACATCGACTGGACGAACCTGGCCAGCGGCGTGCTGTCGTCGGTCATCTACACGACGGTCTTCCTGTTGCTGGCAGGCCGCCGGTTCGCGCGGAAGGACGTCACCAGCTGAGGCGGATGTCCGGTACGGTTCGGCGCGTGACGATCCACCTGGAACTCGACGCCGGCGTCGCACTCGTGACCCTCGAACACGGGCGTGGCAACACCCTCGACACCGCCACCTGCAAAGAGCTGGTGATCAGACTCGAAGAGGCGGACGCGGCCGGAGCACGCGCGGTCGTGCTCACCGGGTCCGGCGACATGTTCTCCGCCGGCGTGGACTTGCTGGCGATCGACGAGGGCGGCTCGCGCTACGTCGGCGACTTCCTGCCCGCGCTGTCGGACGCGTTCCTGGCCGTCTTCGGCTTCCCGCGCCCGGTGGTGGCGGCGGTGAACGGCCACGCCATCGCGGGCGGCATGGTCCTGGCGGCGGCGTGCGACCACCGGATCGCCGCGGACGGGCCCGGCCGCATCGGCGTGACGGAGCTGTTGGTGGGCGTGCCGTTCCCGTTGTCGGCGCTGGAGATCCTGCGCTGCGCCTACGGGACGACGCCGCTGCCATCCCTGATCTACAGCGGCGCGACGGTCACCATGGCCGACGCGGTCCATCGCGACCTGGTCGACGAGGTCGTCTCCCCGGAGGACGTGCTCACCCGGGCTCGCGAGCTGGCTGCCCGGCTCGGCGAACTGCCCGCGGAGGCGTTCGCGCACACGAAGGCGCAGCTGCGGCAGCCGTACCACCAGCGGATCGCGGAGAACCGCGTGTCCGACGACGCGCAGGTGGAACGGCTGTGGCGGTCGGAACCGGCACTGGCGGCGGTGAAGGCGTACGTGGAGAAAGTGCTGAAGCACTGACCTTCCGGTGGGCCCTTGCCCGGGAAGTCTCGGAACTGGAGACTTTCTTGCCTCAGCTCTGCCCTCGCACCCATTGCTTCGGGCGCATGTTTCTGTGAAAGTCGATACGAGGGTCCGGGAACCGGGGGTGCCTCAGTTCGGAGCGCACCCCCGGGCCGGGGTTCCCGTTCAGCTGATCGCGGTCAGTTCTCCTCCAGCTTGACCAACTCGAGGTCGGTTTGCGGGAAGTCGTCGCCGATGCAGAGCAGCGGCTCTCTGGCGACCATCGCGGCCGCGTAGGTGAGGCAGTCGCCGAAATTCAGCGCGGCAGAATGCCTGCCTTTGCCGTACCGCAGGAACGCGGTCTGCGCGGTCCGCCAGTGCGCTTCGCCGAAGGTGAAGACGTCGAACCGCCGCCGCTGCAGGAACGAAGCCAGCAGCGTGGTGCCTCGCTCGCCTTCCTTGTTCGCCAGCACGATCGAGGTCTCCACCAGGGTCGGCGCGCCGATCCGGCATTCCTCCGCGCCGCCGATCGCCCGGGCGATCGGCACCGCCAGCGGCTCTTGCATGAGCAGCGCCACGATCGCGGAACTGTCGATGATCACACGCCACCCGGCCCGTATCCGAGGATTTCCTCGCGCTCGGCTTTGCTGATCGCCTTGCCCCGGTTCTCCGGGGAGACCTGCGGCCAGATCTCTTCCTGAAGGAACCGCACGAACTCGTCCGCGTTGTGCTCCGCGCGCCGTTGCGCGACCAGCCGGTCCCGCATGATCCGCAGCGAATCGCGGACCGCGCCGGTTTTGGTGGTGCCGGTCAGCTCGGCCACTTCCGCGGCCAGTCGCTCCGTTTCCGGATCTTTGATGTTCATCGCCATGGTGTAATGGTACCGCACCATGGTGTAACTACTTGATTCCGGCCGCGTCCATCCCCCGCAGTTCCTTCTTCAGGTCGGAGACCTCGTCGCGCAGCCGGGCGGCCAGTTCGAACTGCAGGTCGCGGGCGGCCTGCATCATCTGGTCGGTCATCTGCTGGATCAGGTCGGCCAGTTCGGCGCGCGGCATCGACGAGACGTTCTTGTCGGTGAGCATGCCCGAGCTGCGGACGCGGTCGCCCTGTTCCGGCTTCTTGCCGCGCGAGGTGTTGCGGCCCGAGCCGCCGACCGCGACCGCCTCGTCCGAGTCTTCCGCCTCGTTGTAGACGCGGTCGAGGATGTCGGCGATCTTCTTGCGCAGCGGCTGCGGGTCGAGGCCGCGCTCCTCGTTGTAGGCGACCTGCTTGGCGCGGCGGCGGTCGGTCTCGTCGATCGCGTACCGCATCGAATCGGTGATCTTGTCCGCGTACATGTGGACCTCGCCGGACACGTTTCGCGCCGCGCGGCCGATCGTCTGGATCAGCGAGGTGCCGCTGCGCAGGAAGCCTTCCTTGTCCGCGTCGAGGATCGCGACCAGCGACACCTCGGGCAGGTCGAGGCCCTCGCGCAGCAGGTTGATGCCGACCAGGACGTCGTAGTCGCCCGCGCGCAGCTGGCGCAGCAGCTCGACCCGGCGCAGGGTGTCGACCTCCGAATGCAGGTACCGGACCCGGATGCCCAGCTCCAGCAGGTAGTCCGTGAGGTCCTCGGACATCTTCTTGGTGAGCGTGGTGACCAGGACGCGCTCGTCCTTGTCCGCGCGTTCCCGGATCTCGTGCACCAGGTCGTCGATCTGCCCCTCGGTGGGCTTCACGACCACCTTCGGGTCGACCAGGCCGGTCGGCCGGATGACCTGCTCGACGAACTCGCCGCCGGTCCGGCCCATCTCGTACGGGCCGGGCGTCGCCGACAGGTACACCGTCTGCCCGATCCGGTCGGAGAACTCCTCCCAGGTCAGCGGTCGGTTGTCGACCGCGCTCGGCAGCCGGAACCCGTAGTCGACGAGGTTGCGCTTGCGGCTCATGTCGCCCTCGTACATGCCGCCGATCTGCGGCACCGTCTGGTGCGATTCGTCGATGACCAGCAGGAAGTCTTCCGGGAAGTAGTCGATGAGCGTAGCGGGAGCGGTGCCCGCGCCGCGGCCGTCGATGTGCCGCGAGTAGTTCTCGATGCCGGAGCAGAAGCCGACCTGGCGCATCATCTCGATGTCGTAGGCCGTGCGCATCCGCAGCCGCTGGGCCTCCAGCAGCTTGCCCTGCTTCTCCAGCTCGGCCAGCCGCTGCTCCAACTCGGCCTCGATGCCGCGGATCGCCTTCTCCATCCGCTCCGGCCCGGCGACGTAGTGCGTGGCCGGGAAGATCCGGACCTCCTCGACCTCGCGCACGATGTCGCCGGTGAGCGGGTGCAGGTAGTACAGCTTGTCGATCTCGTCGCCGAAGAACTCGACGCGGATCGCCAGCTCCTCGTACGCCGGGATGATCTCCACCGTGTCGCCGCGGACGCGGAAGGTGCCGCGCGCGAAGGCGATGTCGTTGCGCGAGTACTGCACGTCGACCAGCGCGCGCAGCAGGACGTCGCGCTCCACCGTGGCGCCGACCTCCAGCTTCGTGGACCGGTCGAGGTACGACTGCGGCGTGCCCAGGCCGTAGATGCAGGACACGGACGCGACCACGATGACGTCGCGCCGCGAGAGCAGGTTCATCGTGGCGGAGTGGCGCAGCCGCTCGACGTCGTCGTTGATCGACGAGTCCTTCTCGATGTAGGTGTCCGTCTGCGCGATGTACGCCTCGGGCTGGTAGTAGTCGTAGTAGCTGACGAAGTATTCGACCGCGTTGTGCGGGAACAGCTCGCGCAGCTCGTTGGCCAGCTGCGCGGCCAGCGTCTTGTTCGGGGCCATCACCAGCGTGGGCCGCTGGACGCGCTCGATCAGCCACGCGGTGGTGGCCGATTTGCCGGTGCCGGTGGCGCCCAGCAGCACGACGTCCTTCTCCCCGCCGCGGATCCGGCGTTCGAGATCGTCGATGGCCGCCGGCTGGTCGCCGGCGGGCTGGTACTCGCTGACGACCTCGAACCGGCCGCCGGCACGAGGCACCTCGGAGACCGGGCGGAAGTCGGACTGGGCGAGGACGGGGTGTTCGGTTGCGAAAGCCACGAGAACCAGGGTAGGCCGGGGCACCGACAATTTCCGCGACGGCCGGTGTGAGCTGGGGATCTCGCACCCTTGCTCGCTTCCCGAGCAGCCGTGAGGGGAACCCTCACGGAATCAAAGTCCCTCAGGGTTCCCCTCACGGACTTCCGGCGTGGGTGCACGCGCGAGGGCGGCTGGGCTGAGCGGTCTTCGTCAGCAGTCGCAGCAGTCGCATCCGTCGCAGCAGTTGCAGCAATCACAGCAGTCACAGTCGCAGCCGTTGGTGTGCGGTTTGCCGCTCCACGGGCCCGGGTACGGGTCGCGGCAGCAGAACTGGCAGGAGCAGCACATGTACGTCGCGATCGCGCAGCCGGAGAAGAAGTTCCGGCGTTTCGGCGGAACCGCGAACTTCGGCGCCCAGCAGCCGCCGCCCTTGCCGTCCAGCGAGCCCCCGTCCTCCGGCGGTTCGGGACCGTCCGGCCCGCCTGGCCCACCTGGGCCGCCGGGACCGCCTGGCCCGGGAGGGCCCGCAGGGCCGCCGGGACCGGGCATTCCGGCAGGTCCGTACCCAGGCACCGGAGCGCCGTAACCCGGCGGCTGCCCATACCCGGGCATCCCCGGATGCTGCCCATATCCCGGCCCGGGCCCAGGCGCACCGACCCCCGGCCCGTAAGGCGACTGCTGCGGCACCGGCCCCGGCCCGATCCACCCCGGCGGCGGCTGCTGGCCGTGCACCCCATGACCGTGCAGGTGGTGATGCCCGAACGCCCGCCGCACCGCCTGCCTCAGCTCGTGCACCAGCAGCGCGTGCACCAGCGCCGAATCAGCGAACTCCGCCTCGCGCAGGGCCAGCTCGACCCCGAGCACCGCGTCCGTGCACAACCGGTGTGTCTCGTCCAGCGCGGTTCCCGTGGCCAGCAAGGGATTCCACGAACCGGACGCGGCATCCGCGGCCAGGTCCTCGACCGCGTCGAGCAGGTGCGCGACCCGGCCGAACAGCCGGCCGGCCTCGGCGAGCGGGGCGCGGTTGCCGGGGCGTCCGGCCAGCACCGCGGTCTGCGCGAACGCCGCGGACGACGCCAGTTCGGCCGGTTCGGTCGCCAGCAGCGGCGAGTCTCCCGCCCGAACGGCGCGTTCCAGCTCCCCCTGCCGACCGACCGCTTCGGTCAGCACGGCGGTGTCGAAACCGATGCCAGCACCCGTCCGACCGCCCTGCGCGGCCCAGCGTCGCGCGACGAGCCGCGCCGCTCCAGCGACCGGACGCCGGGCGAAAGCGCCGTCTCGATCCGCGACGTGGTCGTCGACCTTCGCGGAAGCCAGTACCAGCGAAACCGCCGCAGCGAGCCGGGCACCGTCTCCGACCGCGACGGACGCCGGGCGCATCGACCGCAGCGGGCACGGTCCCGCGGCTCGCCGGGGTCCGCTCGGTGTCTGTGCTTCGACCAGCGCCGACACGATCAGCGCGTCGTAGTTCGTCACCACCCGCGCGAGCTGTCCGTGCTGGTCGCGCAGGGCGAGGCAGAGGCCGCACAGGTGCGCCATCCAGTCCGCGTGGAGCCGCCCGGCCAGCCGATGCCGGCAGGGTCTGATGATCCCGAACAAATGCTTGTCCCCCCAGAGAACCGAATGACCCGCGAACTTTAACTCCTCGGCCAGGCCCCTAACCGGCGTTCCGGCGATTCTCGCGAAGGCCGCGGGCAAGGCAGGATGGGCGGATGACCGATCTGCACCCCCCGAAGGTCGAGACGTTCGACCCGGCCGCCCGCGTGAACATCGACAACAAGGGCATCCGCCGCGACGTGGAGGAGTTCCGCGAGGAGCCGTTCGGCCTGTACCTGGCGCGGCCGGCGCCGGGCCGGGCGCAGTTCCACTACCTCGAATCCTGGCTGCTTCCGGAACTCGGCCTGCGGGTCACCGACTTCTGGTTCACCCCCGGCCACGAACGCGACCAGGACTTCTACCTCGACGTGGTCCGCGTGCACCGCGACGGCCCGCGCTGGGTCGCCACCGACCTCTACCTCGACCTCGTGCTCAGGGACAAGATCTCGGTCCGGGTGATCGACACCGACGAACTGCTCGCCGCCGTCTCCGGAAACCTGCTCTCCCCGGAGGAAGGCGAGTACGCGCTCGAAGTCGCCTACGCTGCCATTGAGGGCCTTGCCGCACACGGCTACGACCTCGCCGCCTGGCTGTCCACAAAGGACATGACACTCGGCTGGCGCAGGCATCCCTAACCGGGAACGGGGGAATCCCCCACCCCGCCCGGCGGTCAGCCGGATTACCCGAAACGGCTCCCCCGGCCACGATCAGCGGCATGGAACGAACCGCAAACCAGGTGACGCTCGACCTCGTGTGCTCGCTCTATCGCGAGCACACGGAAGCGTTGCGCGCCGCGAAGGACGCCCAGCGAGCGCACCGACGCGCGCATCCGACGATGAAGACGCAGCTGGACGACGTCGAGGCGGAGATCACCTACCTGCTCCTGCGCCATCTGCGCCCGGAGAAAGTCGTGGAGATCGGTTCGCTGCACGGCTGGTCCACGAGCTGGCTTCTCCGCGCGCTCGCGGACAACGGCGCCGGCAAGCTGACCACGATCGACCTCATCGGGAACGCCACCAAAACCGTCCCGCACGCGCTGGCCAAGGGCCGCTGGGAATTCTGCCAGGGCGACGCGCGCACCCTCACCGCCGACTGGATGTCCGATGTGGACTATCTGTTCATCGATGCCGACCACGGCGCGCGCTTCGCGAGGTGGTATCTCGCCGACGTCTTCCCGAAGATCGACGCCGCGGTGAGCGTGCACGACGTGTTCCACCGCGGCACCCCGCTGCCGTTCACCGAAGGCGCCGAAGTGGTGCGCTGGCTGGAAAAAACGCGGACTCCGTACTTCACCCCGGCCCGCGCCCGCGCGAAACACGCGTACGCTCGCCTCAACGAACTCAGGCGCGAACTCGGCGTCGACAGCGCCGTCCACACCGGCCGCGACAACCCGATGATCTACTTCCGCATCCACCGATCGGTGGATGCGCGGCTGACAGCCGGTGGACCGGAAGTCGCGCCGTTCCGTTGATCCGATCGGCCGCTCCAGCCGGAATTCTCGAACACAGCAACCGCTGCGATTCGAGAGGGGACGGCGGACAATGCCGGTCATCGAGGTGCGAAACCTCCGCAAACGCTACCGCGGGAAAACGGCGGTGGAAGACGTTTCGTTCACCGTGGAGCAGGGCGAGATCTTCGGGATTCTCGGCCCCAACGGCGCGGGCAAGACCACCACGGTCGAATGCGTCGAGGGGCTGCGCTCCCCCGACGGCGGCACCGTTTCGGTGCTGGGGCTCGACCCGCGGCGCGACGTCCGCGAACTGCGCCAGCGCCTCGGCGTCCAGTTGCAGGAAAGCCGGCTGCCCGACCGGTTGCGCGTCGCCGAGGTGCTCGACCTGTTCGCCGCGATGTACCGCACTCCGGCCGATCCGGAGCGGCTGATGGACCTGCTCGGGCTCACCGAGCAGCGGAACACCTTCTACCGCAAGCTTTCCGGCGGCCAGCAGCAGCGTGTGTCGATCGCGCTCGCGCTGGTCGGCACTCCCGAGGCGGTGGTGCTCGACGAACTGACGACCGGTCTCGACCCGCAGGCCCGGCGCGACACCTGGGACCTCGTCGAAGCCGTCCGCGCCGAGGGCGTGACGGTCGTGCTCGTCACGCACTTCATGGAGGAAGCGGAACGGCTGTGCGACCGGATCGCGGTGATCGACGCCGGGCGCGTCGTCGCGACCGACACCCCGGCGGGGCTGGTCGGACGGGTCGGCGGGGAGCAGCGCATCCGGTTCCGCCCGTCCGCGCCGGTCGATCCGCGAGAACTCGCCGGGCTGCCGGACGTGCTGAAGGCCGAGCGGAACGGCGCGCATCTCGTGGTGACCGGCGGCGCCGGCGCGCTGCAAGCGGTGACGTCATTCCTCGCCCGCGCCGACGTGGTGGCGGGCGAACTGCGGGTGGAGCAGGCCAGCCTCGACGACGCCTTCGTCGCGCTGACCGGCCGGAAACTGGACTGAGGGGGAACCGGAAGTGTTGTCGAAACTGACCGTCGCCGAGGCGAAGATCTTCCTCCGCGATCCGGGCGCGCCCGCCGTGGTGCTCGGGATCCCGCTGGCGCTGGTGCTGGTGTTCGGGCTGATGCCGGGGTCGCGCGAGCCGAGCGCCGAGCACGGCGGCCAGTCGGCGCTGGCCACGTTGATCGCGCCGATGGCGGTGGCGATCCTGCTCGGGATCCTCGCGGTGTACATGCTGCCCGGCGCGATGGCCGCGCACCGGGAGAAGGGGGTGCTGAAGCGGATGGCGGCGAGCCCGATGGCGCCGTCGCGGCTGCTGGCCGCGCAACTGCTGGTGAACCTCGCCATCGCCGTGGTCGCGATCGTGCTCGTCGTGGGGGTGGGCACGATCGCGCTCGGCATGGCGCTGCCGAAGAACCCGGGCGGGTTCTTCGCGGTCGCGCTGCTGGGCGCGGTGTCGCTGTTTTCCGTCGGCACGCTGCTCGCCGCGTTCGTGCCGAGCACCCGCGCGGCGAACGGGCTGGGCGCGGCCGTGTTCTTCCCGATGCTCGCGCTCGGCGGCGTCTGGGTGCCGAAGGAACAGCTGCCGCCGGTGCTGCAGCACATCGCCGACGTCCTGCCGCTCGGCGCGACGCTCGGCAGCCTGCGCGAGACCGCCGCCGGACACGCGCCGCAGTGGCTGCCTCTCGTGGCGCTCGCGGTGGTCGCCATTGTGTGCTCGACGCTCGCCGCCCGATTCTTCCGGTGGGAGTGAAACGCGATGACTTCGACACAGGAAGAAACCACGACGGCCCGCACAGTCGCACCGTTCGCCCGGATGCCCGTGTTCGGCATCGCCGCGCTGCTCGCGGTGCCGCTGGTGCTCACCGCGAACAACTACGGCTACTTCGGCGACGAGTTGTACTTCCTCGCCGCCGGACGGCATCTGGCCTGGGGCTATGTGGACCAGCCGCCGCTGCTGCCGCTGCTCGCACGGGCGATGGACACGATCGCGCCCGATTCGCTGTTCGTCCTGCGGCTTCCCGCGATGCTGGCGATGCTCGCCGGAGTCGTGTTCGCCGCGCTCATCGCCCGCGAACTCGGCGGCCGGACCCGCGCGCAGGTCATCACCGCCGCGACCTGGGCCGCCTGCACAAATTTCGTGGCCGGCGGCCACTACCTGGCGACCTCGACGCTGGACCCGTTCCTCTGGACGGTCCTGATCTGGCTCGTGGTCCGCTGGATCCGCACCCGGCGCGACGGCCTGCTGCTGTGGGCCGGAGTCGTCACCGCGCTCGCGTTGTACGTGAAGTTCCTGATCGGCGGGTTCTGGATCGTCGCCGGGATCGCGCTGCTGATCTGCGGTCCGCGCGAACTGCTGCGCCGCCCGATGCTGTGGGCGGGCGCCGCGATCGCCGCGCTGGCGCTAGTCCCGACGCTCGTGTGGCAGGCCCAGCACGGCTGGCCGCAGCTCAGCATGGGCGCGGCGATCTCGAACGAGGTCGGCCAGTCCTGGGGCGGGCGGCTGACCTGGGCGCCGCAGGTGCTGCTGCTCGCGGGCGTCCCGGTCGGGCTCGTGCTGCTCGGCTACGGCCTGTGGCGACTGCTCCGGTCGCCGCGGCTGCGTTCCTACCGGTTCCTCGCCTGGACCACCCTCGGGCTCGCCGTGGTGTTCATCGCGGTCAACGGCCGGTCGTACTACATCGCGGGCATGTTCGCGCCGTGCTGGGCGGCCGCGGCGGTGGAACTGGAGAGCGGGCAGGCGTCGCGATGGTGGCGCTGGATTCCGACCTGGCCGGTCTACGTGCTTTCCGCGCTGCTGATGCTGCCCGCCGCGCTGCCGGTGTGGCCGCATTCCTGGGTCGAGAAGAACCCGTCGCTGCCGACACCCGCCTTCTCGTTCGGCGAAGTCGGCTGGCCGGAGGCGTCGCGGTCGGTCGCCGCCGCGTTCCACCGCCTGCCCGACCCGGCACATACCGCGATCGTCGGCGAGACGTACTGGACGGCGAGCGCACTCGACCGCTACGGCCCGGACCTCCGCCTGCCCGAGCCGACCAGCCCGAACCGCGGGTACGCGACGCTGGCCGTGCCGCCCGATTCGGCACGCAACGTCCTGTTCGTCGGAGCCGACCCGCGACCGCTGCTCGGGCGTTTCGCCCGTCTCGAGCCGGTCGGCGCGGTGACGACCGGGGACGCGAAGCCGAGTGTGCTCGACGGCACGCCGATGTGGCTCGCCACCGCGAGGCTGCGGCCGTGGCCGGAAATCTGGCCCGAGCTGGCGAACACCGGCGCTTGACCGGCGACACCCGCAGTAGGACGGCGTCCGGCCTCGCCCGTAGGGTGCGGGCGAGGCCAGCCCCCGATCCGCCGACAGGGAGCAGGATGGATGCCGTGACCACGGCCACCGCACCGAGCACGCCTGACCGCGCGTTCGCCGAGTTCGCTCGGCGGCCGGTCTTCCTGCTCGCCGCGGGGACCGCCGCCGTACTCCTCGCCACCGCCGGCCGCTACGGCTACTTCGGCGACGAGCTGTACTTCCTCGCCGCGGGCAAACACCTCGCGTGGGGATACGCGGACCAGCCGCCGGTGCTGCCGTTCCTCGCCTGGCTGGCGAACTCGATCGAGCCGGGCTCGCTCGTCGTGTTCCGGATCCCGGCGATACTGGCGACCGCGGCGGGGGTGGTGTTCACCGCGCTGATCGCCCGGGAAATGGGCGGCCAACGCAAGGCACAGACGCGGGCCGCCGCGGCGTACGCGATCTGCGGGCAGTTCGTCGGCAGCGGCCACTACCTCGCGACGTCCACTGTGGACCCTCTGCTGTGGACGATCGTGCTGTGGCTGCTGGTGCGCTGGATCCGCACCCGCGACGACAACCTGCTGCTGTGGCTCGGCGTCGCGACGGCGGTCGGGCTCAACGTGAAGTTCCTGATCGGCGGATTCTGGGCGGTCACCGCGATCACCGCTCTCGTCTTCGGACCGCGAGACCTGTTGCGCCGTCCCAAACTGTGGGCTGGCGCGGCGATCGCCGCCGTCGCGTGCGTACCGACGTTGCTCTGGCAGGCCTCGAACGGCTGGCCGCAGCTCGGCATGGGCGACGCGGTGTCGCGCGAGGTCGAGGAGGCGGGCGGCCGGGCGATGTTCGTGCCCGGGCTGCTCGCCGGAGCCGGTCTGGTCATCGGCGCGCTGGGCGTGCTGTACGGACTTGCGGTGCTGCTCGGCAGCGCTCGGCTGCGCACGTACCGTTTCCTCGGCTGGACCGCGCTCGGCGTCTTCGCGCTCTTCCTGATCGGCAACGGCCGGTTCTATTACGCCGCAGGCACTTTCGGCCTGTTGTGGGCGGCTGCCGCGGTGCATCTGCAGGACCGGCGGCCCGCGTTGTGGTGGCGCTGGGTGCCGACGTGGCCGATGTTCGTGCTGTCCGCGCTCTACAGCCTTCCCTACGCGCTCCCGGTGTGGCCGGAGCAGTGGCTGGTCGAACATCCGACCGCGCCGCGCCCGGCGTACGCGATGGAGGAGTACGGCTGGCCCGATCTGGCCGCGTCCGTCGCCACGCAGTACCGAGCGCTGCCGCCGGAGGAACGGACGCACACGACGCTCGTCACCGGCGGGTACTGGCAAGCCGGCGCGCTCAGCCGGTACGGGCCTGACCAGGGCTTGCCCGAGGCGTACAGCGCCAGCCGCGGATTCTGGTACTTCGGCCGGCCGAGCGACAACGCGGACACCGTGCTGTTCGTCGGCCGCGAACCGGCGAAGCTCGCGGCGCATTTCCGGTCCGCGCGGATCGTCGGCGAGGTCGACAACCGGCTGGGCGTCCCGAATGCCAGCAGGCACATGCCGATCTGGCTGCTCGACGGCCGGATCGGCAGCTGGGCCCAGATCTGGCCGCAGCTCAAGGACCTCAAGGCGTGAGATTCGAGGACGTCCGGGACGTCGAACTCGACTGGCGCGGTTCGCTGATGCCGCCCGCCGTGCCGCAGGCGGGCGATCGGCCCGTGCGGTGGCATCGGTGGTTCGCCCGGGTGGAGGCGGTGCTCGCGTGGGTTCTCCTGGTCGTCCCGACGCTGCTGAGCGCGCTGAACGACCAGACGAACGGACACCGGATCACCACCGTGCTGATCTCCGCCGGGGCCGCGGTGTGGCTGGCGCTCACCACCTTCGTTCTCAGCCCTAAGCTGCGCGAGCACCCGGTCGCCTCCGCCGCGGCGTTCGCGGGGGTCGTCGCGTTCGGCTCGGTCCTCCAGTCGCGCGACGCGTACTTCATCATCTTCATGGTCTACGGGTTCTTCGCGGCGATGCGGATGAAGCCGATGCCGGTCGCGGTGCTCGGCGTCGGCGTCACGTCTCTGCTGATCAACACCATGACGCTCGGCGGGCCGATCCACGCGCTGTCGGTCTCGCCGGGCATCTGGGGCACGATCGTGATCGTGCAGACCGCGGCGATCGGCGGCGGCGGCGCGCTTTTCGCCGCGGTGGGCAGGCAAAATCAAGAACGCAAGCGGATGCTCGACCAGCTGACGGCGGCCGAGGCGGAGAACCGCGGGCTGCAGCGGCAACTGCTCGCGCAGGCACGCGAGGCAGGCGTGCTCGACGAGCGGCAGCGGCTGAGCCAGGAAATCCACGACACGCTCGCGCAGGGGTTCACCGGGATCATCACCCAGCTCGAAGCCGCCGCGCAGGCCCGCGACGCCACGGCGGAATGGGAACGCCACCTCGCCTCGGCGACCCAGCTGGCGCGGGAAAACCTCACCGCGGCCCGGCGTTCGGTCGACGCCCTGCGCCCGGAACCGCTCGACGCCGCGACGCTGCCCGAGGCACTCGCCGAGGTCGCGCGGCTGTGGAGCGAACGCACCGGCGTGCCCGCGGAGTTCTCGACCACCGGGACCGCTGTCCCGCTGCATCCCGAGCTGGAGGCCACCCTGCTCCGGATCACCCAGGAAGCACTGTCCAATGTGGCCAGGCACGCGCAGGCGGGACGGGCCGGGATCACCCTGTCGTACATGGGCGACGAGGTGACGCTGGACGCACGCGACGACGGCGTCGGCTTCGACCCGGCGCGGCCGCCCGCCCCGCCGTCGCCCGAAGGCGGCCACGGCCTGCCCGGCATGCGGCGGCGCGCGGAACGGCTCGCCGGAACCCTGCACGTCGAGTCCGAGCCGGGCGGCGGCACCGCGATCTCGGCGCGCCTGCCCGCGATCCCGGCTGCGACACTGGATCCGACCGAGGGGGCCCCATGACCATCACCCTGCTCATCGCCGACGACCACCCGATCGTCCGGGACGGGCTGCGCGGCATCTTCACCGGCGAACGCGGCTTCGAGGTGCTGGGCGAGGCCGCGCACGGAGCCGAGGCAGTCACGCTCGCCGAGGCCCTTCGCCCGGACGTCGTGCTGATGGACCTGCGCATGCCCGGCACCGACGGCGTCGCCGCGATCACCGAACTCGCCCGCCTCGGCAACCCGGCGCGCGTGCTCGTGCTGACCACGTACGACACGGATTCCGACGTGCTCCCGGCGATCGAGGCGGGCGCGACCGGCTATCTGCTGAAGGATTCGCCGCGCGAGGAACTGTTCCGAGCCGTCCGCGCCGCCGCCCGCGGCGAGGCGGTCCTCTCCCCCGCGGTCGCGAGCCGGATCATGGGCCAGATGCGCGCACCGGCCCAGGAACCGTTGTCACAGCGCGAAATCGAGGTGCTGAACCTCGTCGCGCGAGGGTCGACGAACAAGGAAGCGGCGAAGAAGCTGTTCATCAGCGAGGCGACGGTGAAGACGCACCTGCTGCACGCGTACGCGAAACTCGGCGTCAAAGACCGCGCGGCCGCGGTGGCGGTGGCTTTCGAACGCGGTTTGCTGGGTTCGTAACCTCCCGCTCAGCGAGCGCCCCAATGGGTTTTTTCAGTAGCGTGTGGGGGTTCCTGGCTGATCGGTGGCCCTGGTGCGCGGTGCCGAGGTCCGTGAGGGGAACCCTGAGGGACTCAGAGTCCCTCAGGGTTCCCCTCACGGACCTTCGCAGGAACCGCGCGATGCCACCTTGGCGACCACGGCGGCGACGAATTCTTTTGCGGGCAGCGGATCCAGGCGGTGACCGTCCCGGAGCCGAGGCGCGACCAGATCCGCGTCAGCCTCTCGCGCACCGATCACCGCCTGGTACGGCACCAGCCGCCGGTCGCGGATGCGAGCGCCCAGACTCCCCCGGTCCGCCGGGATGACCTCAACGCGCAGTCCTGCGTCCATCGCCTCCTCCGCCACCGATTGGGCCGCTGGGAGTTCCGCGTCGCCAACCGGAAGCACAGCCACCTGCACCGGAGCCAGCCACGGCGGAAAAGCGCCTCCGTGTTCCTCGATCAGCTGTGCCAGCACGCGTTCCAGGCTGCCGAGCACCGCGCGGTGCACCAGGACCGGCCGATGCGCGCGGCCGTCCGGGCCGACGTACTCGAGCCCGAACTGCTCCGGCTGGTGAAGGTCGATCTGCACGGTCGACAGGGTCGACTCGCGGCCGGAACTGTCGGCGATCTGGACGTCGATCTTCGGGCCGTAGAAGGCGGCTTCACCCGGACCGCGCTCGTATTCGATGCCGTCGAGCGCTTCGACGAGCACCTCCGCCGCACTCTCCCAGGCGTCGGCCGCACCGGCGTACTTGCCGCGGTTGTCCGGCAAGGAAAGGCGGTAGCGAGCGGGTTTCAGGCCAAGGTCGTGGTACACGCGGCGGATCAGCGCGAGCGCGCTCCGCACCTCCGCGCCGACCTGCTCGGGAAGACAGAAGATGTGCGCGTCGTTGAGCTGGATCGCCCGCACCCGGCTGAGCCCGCCGAGGACGCCGGACAGTTCGGCGCGGTACATCCCGCCGAGTTCGGCCAGCCGCACCGGCAGTTCGCGGTGGCTGCGGGCGCGGGAACGGTAGATCAGCGCGTGGTGCGGGCACAGGCTCGGCCGCAGCACCATCTGTTCGCCACCAAGATCCATCGGCGGGAACATGTCGTCGCGATAGTGCGCCCAGTGGCCGGAAAGCTCGTACAGCTCGCGTTTCCCCAGCACCGGCGACGACACGTGCCGGTAGCCGGCTCGGCGTTCGACCTCGCGGACGTACTCCTCCAGCACGTGCCGCACGGCGGCGCCGTCGGGCAGCAGATACGGCAGTCCGGCCCCGATCAGCGGGTCGCTGCCGAACAGGCCTAGTTCCCGGCCGAGTTTGCGGTGGTCAGGCATGGCGGTCTCCTCACAAAGGCGAGGCGAGCGCACAGCAAAGCCCGGGGCGCTCGCCCCGGGCTCGATGGCAGTATTCAGCGCGCCGGGACGGGATCCGGCGTCGTCGTGGACTGGGCGCGCTTCATGCCGCGAACGGTAACCCCGCGCGAGGCGGGACCGCACCTGGTTTTCCGCGTCAGGGCTTCCAGCCGCTCTGCGCGGCCCACTTCTCCGCGCGCACGAACGCCGCGTTGACCCAGTCCTGCTTCTCCTCCGCGTACTGCTCGACTGTGCCGTCCGCGGAATGCTTGCGCGCCAGCGCTTCCTTCACCTCGGTGTAGCTGTCGCGCTCGTCCGGATGCGCCCGGATCCAGTCGCGGAACAGCAGCGCGAGTCGCCACGCCGGGGTTTCGGTGGACCGCACGTGCAGGTTCACCGGCCGCTTCGGGTCGGCGCTCTGGTGGAACCGTTTGAGCCACTTCCCGTCGCCGCTCTGCGGGTCGTCCCACCATTCGCCTTCGCGACGCGGGAAACCGGCGTCGGCGAGCGCTTCGGCGAGTGCGTCCGCATCGTCCAAAGAGGACACTGTGAGCTGGAGGTCGAGAATGTCCTTGGCCGGCAGCCCCGGCACCGCGGTGGACCCGATGTGGTCCGCGCGCACCAACCGCGAACCCGCGATCTGCCGCAGCCGCGCCAGCCGCCGCTCGGCCTGCAACGGCCAGCTCGAGTCGTACGGCGAGATCACCGGTGAGGCGGGCGGACGCGGTTTGCGCAGCCGGAGGTTCGCCTCGAACGGCACCAGCCGGTCCGCCCACAACGCGTCCACTTCGGCGAGCACGATGTCCTGCGTTCCGCCATTGTCGAGCCAGACGTCCGCGACCGCGCGCCGCTGTTCCTCCGCGGCCTGCGCGCGGATCCGCGCCCGGGCGTCGGCCTCGGGCATGCCGCGCACCTCGACCAGCCGGCGCACCCGTACTTCCACCGGCGCGTCGACCACCAGCACCAGGTGATACGCGGGTGCGAGGTCGTTCTCCACGAGCAGCGGCACGTCGTGCACCACGATCGCGTCGTCGGCGGCCTCGGCCATCAGCTCGCCGGTGCGCTGTCCGACCAGCGGATGCACGATCGCGTTCAGCCGCTTGCGCGATTCGTCGTCCGCGAACGCGCGCGCGGCGAGCGCGGGACGGTCGAGCGAGCCGTCCTCGGCGAGGATTTCCCGGCCGAACGCCTCGGTCAGCGCGGCCAGCCCGGGCGTGCCCGGCTCCACGACCTCGCGCGCGATGCGGTCCGAATCGATGACGACCGCCCCGTGCTCGGCCAGCCGGTCCGCCACCGTCGACTTCCCCGCACCGATCCCGCCCGTCAAGCCCACTCGCAGCATGGCCACACCTTAACGAGAGCCGCCGTCACCCGCTCAGGCGACATCAGACTCCCTGCACGTGCACCCGCACACCCTCTGCGTAAACGCAAGCACATTTTCGGGCGTAGCCGAACTGATGTGGGTGACACGCCGCGCGCTTCCGCTGTTTTCGCGGGTCGAGTGCGTACCGTGCCCGGCGGAAGGGTCGCCCACACGGAGGAACAATGGCGGAGAAGCACGTCGGGAAGCACCGGCTCGGCACCCCGGGCTTGGTGCACTGCGTCGCCTATCGCCAGGTCTCGGACGCACTCGCGGAATACCGGCGCACGTGGTTCAGTGCGCTGCTCGTGCCCGCGAAACACAGCCTGGCCGGCCTCCGCCGTCGCGCCCGCGAAGCCGCGCTCGAACGTGCCTGGGTGCCTTCGGTTTCGCTGGAACGCGCTTGACCCTCCGCGTCTGACGCTGCGGCAAGGTCCGTGAGGGGAACCTTCACGGACTCTGATTCCCTGAAGGTTCCCCTCACGGACCGCGGATCAGACAGCGTGGGTTTCGATGGCGATTTCGTGGCTCAGCGTGCGGTGCACCGGGCATTTGTCCGCGATCTCCAGCAGCCGCGCGCGCTGGGCGTCGTCGAGGTCGCCTTCCAGCGAGATCTCGCGCGTGATCCGGCTGATCAGCCCGACCTCGGTCTCGCAGCGTTCGCAGTCGCGCGCGTGGACGCGGTCGTGCCGGAGCCGGACAGTCGTGCGGGTCAGCGGGATTCCCTTGCGGTCGGCGTACATCCGCAGCGTCATCGAGGTGCAGGTGCCGAGCGCGGACAACAGGAGGTCATACGGTGTGGGGCCGGCGTCCGCGCCGCCCACGCTCGTCGGTTCGTCGGCGAGGAATTCGTGTCCCGCGGTCGTGACGCGCTGGGTGTAGCGGCCGCTCCCGGCATCGGTGACGACGACAGTGCCGGGTTCCGGCTGGGTCATGAGGGCGGATTCCTTCTGCTCGGCACGGCCCGCCCGGCGCGGGCGGTCGCTTGTGGACGGTCCCGGAACGACGTTCCCAAGAAGCCGTGAATATCGTATCTTCTGCTTGCGAGACGCGGACGCGCTTCCCGCGGAGCACGGGCACAAAGGGGGTGGGAGATGGCCACCCGGCATCTCTCGACACGACCGGCGGAGCAGCACAACCGCGGCCGGTTCCTCGACGCGGCCTTGACTGTCCTGACCGAGCGAGGCGTCGCCGGATTGACCGTGCGCGCGGTGGCGGAACAGGCCGGGGCGTCCACGATCACCGTGTACACGCGCTTCGGCGGCCGCACCGGGCTGCTGGACGCCTTGTACGAACGGGCTTTCGACCTGCTGGGCGAAGACCTGCGCGACGTTCCGCTGTCCGAGGGCGACGGGATCGCCGATCTGGTGGAGGTCGCACTCGCCTACCGCCGGTTCGCGCTGGAGAGCCCGGCTCGCTACGGCTTGATGTTCGAGCGTTCGGTGCACGACTACGACCCGGACCCGGCGTTGCGGTCGGGGGTGCTGCGCACGAGTTTCGCCGAGTTCGTCGCGAAAATCGAACGGATCTGCCCGCCGGGCGTCGTCCCGCAGGAATGCGGCTACCTGATCTGGACGGCGATGCACGGACTGGTGAGCGTCGAGCTGACGATCCGCTCGCAAAGCCCGCTCGACGACTGGTTCCTCGAACCGACCGAAACCGCGCACGAAACGATGTACCGCCGGGGTGTGCGCGCGACCATCGACGGCCTGGGCCTGCGCAACTGACCCGAGACCGGCACGAACAATCTCGGGGAAACAGTGCGGTGCCGGTACGCGGCCTTCGAACGTTCGCTCCGCGACTACGATCCGGCGTTGCGATCGGGAGTGCCGCGCACGAAACTTCGCCGAGTCCGGCGCGAAAATCCCACGGACCCGCCCACCGGGCGTCATCGCGCAGGACCGCGGCCGCCTGATCCGGCCGCGGAATTAACCCGCGTCCGGCCAGCACGCGAAGTCCCGGAGAAAACAGTTCGGCCCCGGTCCGTGCGGACCGGGGCCGAAACTGTTCAGAGACTCAGCGAGTCAACGCTCACGCGCCGCCCGACAGCTTCTCGCGCAGGGCCGCGAGCTGCTCGTCGCTGGCGAGCGTGCCGCCGCTCTTCGCCTCGACCGGGGCGGACGAGGTGTAGCTCTGGTCGCCGCCCTCGATGCCGGTGGCAGCGTCGGCAGCGGCTTCGGCGTCGGCCTCGGCGGCCTTCTTGACCTGGGCCATGTGCGCCTCGTAGCGCGTGTGGGCCTCGGCGTACTGCCGCTCCCACTCCTCGCGCTGCTTGTCGAAGCCTTCCTGCCACTCCTGCGTGTCCGGGTCGAAGCCCTCGGGGTAGATGTAGTTCCCCTCGGTGTCGTACTCGGCGGCCATGCCGTACTGGGTGGGGTCGAACTCGGTCTCCGGCGTGACGCCCTCGTTCGCCTGCTTCAGCGACAGCGAGATGCGACGGCGCTCGAGGTCGATGTCGATGACCTTGACCATGACGTCGCCGTTGACCTGGACGACCTGCTCCGGGATCTCCACGTGGCGCTCGGCCAGCTCGGAGATGTGCACCAGGCCCTCGATGCCCTCCTCGACGCGGACGAACGCGCCGAACGGGACGAGCTTGGTGACCTTGCCCGGCACGATCTGGCCGATCGCGTGGGTGCGGGCGAACTGGCGCCACGGGTCTTCCTGGGTCGCCTTCAGCGACAGCGAGACGCGCTCGCGGTCCATGTCGACGTCCAGGACCTCGACCGTGACCTCCTGGCCGACCTCGACGACCTCGGACGGGTGGTCGATGTGCTTCCAGGACAGCTCGGAGACGTGCACCAGGCCGTCGACGCCGCCCAGGTCCACGAAGGCGCCGAAGTTGACGATGGAGGACACGACGCCCTTGCGGACCTGGCCCTTGGCGAGCGCGTTGAGGAACTCGCTGCGCACCTCGGACTGGGTCTGCTCCAGGTAGGCGCGGCGGGACAGGACCACGTTGTTGCGGTTCTTGTCCAGCTCGATGATCTTCGCCTCGAGCTCGCGGCCGACGTAGGGCTGCAGGTCGCGCACGCGGCGCATCTCGACCAGCGACGCGGGCAGGAAGCCGCGCAGGCCGATGTCCAGGATGAGGCCGCCCTTGACGACCTCGATGACGGTGCCCTTGACGGGCTCGTCCTTCTCCTTGAGCTCCTCGATCGTGCCCCAGGCGCGCTCGTACTGCGCGCGCTTCTTGGACAGGATCAGACGGCCTTCCTTGTCCTCCTTCTGGAGAACGAGGGCTTCGACCTCATCGCCGACGGCGACAACCTCGGCCGGGTCGACATCGTGCTTGATGGACAGCTCGCGCGAGGGGATGACGCCCTCGGTCTTGTACCCGATGTCGAGCAGGACCTCGTCGCGGTCGACCTTGACGATGGTTCCTTCGACGATGTCCCCATCGTTGAAGTACTTGATCGTCTTGTCGATAGCCGCGAGGAAGTCTTCCTCCGACCCGATGTCGTTGATGGCGACCTGCGGAGCCGCGGTGAGGGCGGTCGGGGCGGTGGCGGTGTCGGTGGTCATTAGGCGGGTTGCTCCGGTGGATGGGTGTCGTAGGTGGACGTGAAGTTGGCTACCGGCGGTGCACGCGGCGAGTCCCGCAGCCATGGCATGCGACGACCCTGCTCAAACGTCCGGCGACCAAACGTTCCACCAGTGAACGACCGCGGCATGACCCGCTGACGATGCGCGGCCCCGGTGGGTAGTCACCCAGGCAGCGCGAACCCCACTGCGCTAACACGTATCGTACGCGGGCCCCAGCGGGGGACACAATCAGGGTCGCCCTCGGCTCCCGGTACCTTCTGGCCAACGTTTCCGCCGGTCCGCGCATTCCCCGCGCCCAGCCGGCGCCACCGGGAGAGGAGACCGGCATGCCCGAGCCCGCCGCGGCCCCGGCGGCGCCGCCCGGCGACCGTCACGCGAGCGCTGAAGAACGGCTCGGCACCGTCGGCGTCGCCCATCGCGAAGTCGCCGGAAACGAGGCCGAAGCCGCGAATCTGGCCTGGTGGGACGCGGATGCCGACGACTACCAGGCCGCCCACGGCGGTTTCCTCGGCGACGCCGATTTCGTCTGGTGCCCGGAGGGAGTCCGCGAGGAGGACGCGCGGCTGCTCGGCGACGTGCGCGGACGGCGCGTGCTCGAAGTCGGCTGCGGACAGGCCGCGTGCTCGCGCTGGCTCGCGGCCGCCGGAGCCGAACCCGTCGCCACCGACCTGTCCGGCGGGATGCTCCGGCACGCCCGCGAGGGGAACGCCCGCACCGGCGCGGCGGTCCCCCTCGTGCAGGCGAACGCCGAGCGGCTCCCGTTCGCCGACGCCAGTTTCGACATCGCGTGCTCCGCGTTCGGCGCGCTCCCCTTCGTTCCGTCGCTGGAGACGGTGTTCGGCGAGGTGCGCCGGGTGCTGCGCCCCGGTGCGCCGTGGGTCTTCTCGGTGACCCACCCGATGCGGTGGATCTTCCCGGACGATCCCGGGCCGCAGGGGCTCACCGCGACGCAGCCGTACTTCGACCGCACGCCGTACGTCGAAGTGGACGACGACGGCACGGCCACGTACGTCGAATACCACCGCACGCTCGGCGACTACGTCCGCGCGCTCGCCACCGAAGGCTTCGCGCTGGAAGACCTCGTCGAGCCGGAGTGGCCGGCGGGCCACACCCGCACCTGGGGCCAGTGGAGCCCGCTGCGCGGCAGGCTGTTCCCCGGCACCGCGATCTTCCGCACGCGCCGCGACTGACCGGCTACGCTGCGCGGGTGAGTCCCGCAGGCCGATTCGCCGAACTCGACCCGCTCCTGCCGCCGCCCGTTCCGCTCGCGAGCGGCGACCGGCTGCGCGCGGTGACCGCGTCCGGCACGCAGGTTTCCGCGATGCTCCAGCGCTACCGGCACGGTCCGGGCGACGCTCCCCTGCTGTGGTCGGCGGCCGAGGTGTGGCAGCTGTTCCCGGATCCGGAGACGGCGGGCGTCGAAGCGTTCGACGCGTTGCTCGGCGCGCTGCGGTCCCAAGTGGACACTGAAGCGCCGGGCGCCGATTCGGCGTGCGTCGTCAACTGGCCGAGCCGCGACGCTGAAGCCATCCGGGCTTTCCTCGACCACGGGCTGGTTCCGTTGTCCGCACTGGCCGTTCGCCCCGCCGTCGCGCCGGAAGAAATCGCCACGGACGCGTCGATCCGCCTTGCCGGACCGGACGACTACGCCGCGGCGCTGGCGTTGTGCACGGCGACGTTCGATTACACCGGCCTTGTCGCACACCGGAAACGCGAGCAGACCGCGGAACTGCTCGGCCCGGCACTGCGCCGCGCGCTCGGGGAGAAAGCGACCTGGCTCGCCGAGGTCGACGGCGAAGCGGCCGCGCTCGCGCAATGCGACTGGGTCGAATCCACGCCCGGAAGCGAGGCCGCCGAACTGCTGCCGTCCGGACGCTGGGGGTACGTGAACAATGTCGTCACCGCCCCGGCCAGCCGCAGCAGCGGGATCGGCCGCGCGCTGATGGCCCGCGCGCACCGCGAACTGCTGAACCAGGGCGCGACCGGCACCTACCTCTATTACAACCCGACCAATCCCCTCTCGTCGGTGTTCTGGCACCGGCAGGGCTACCGGCCGCTGTGGACGTCCTGGGAAGCCCACCCTGCGTGGGCCCTGCGCTGAGCCTGCTCCTCTTTGGTGTGACGTCGGGCGAGCCGCCTTGCCGAGCCCGCGAGGTCAGGACTAACTTTTGAACTGACTAGTCAGTTCAAAATCCGTGGAGTGTGTCCTGTGCAGGTCCGTGCCGACCGGGTGTCCCTGAAGGGTCCCCACGGCCCCTTGTTGCCGCCTACCTCGCTCACCGTCGAGGAGGGCTGCCTCACCGTCGTGCACGGCGAACCGGGCGTCGGCATCACCGCGCTCGCGCTGGCGCTGGCCGGGCGGCTGAAGCCGACCACCGGCACCGTGACCGCCGATCCGGAGGGCGACCTGCGGCGGCTCGTGGCCGTGGTGGACTCGCCGGGGGTCAGCGAGCCGGACGAGGCCTTGTCGCTGCGCGTCGTCACCGGCGAAGAGCTGGCGCTCGCGCACCGTCCTTCCGGCAAGGATGCGGTCACGGCTTGGCTCTCGCAACACGACGCGGGGCCGTACGCCGACAGCCGGTTCGAGAGTCTCGAACCCGCGCTGCGCACCCGGTTGCTCACCGCGCTGGCCGCCGAACGCGACGGCGTGCGCGTGCTCGTCCTCGACGCGCCGGACCGGCACACCAGCAACGTCGACTCGTGGACCGCGGTCGCGAGGGAGCACGCCGCCCGCGGGTTCGCGGTGGCCGTGCTGGCCGCGACGACGCCGGAATCGGCGCTCCCCTACCCGCCGGCCAAGGTCGGCGAGGCCGAGCAACCGGACCCGGTCCGGTTGTACTCCCCGCCGGAGCCCGCCGAAACCCCCGCTCCGACCGAGGCCGAGCAGACCAAGCAGCTCCCGGACCCCGCCGAACTGACCGCCGAAACCGAGAACTCCGAGGGAGACCGGGCATGACCACCCCCCACAAGCGGGCCGGCGGACTGAACGCGTTCCGGATCGCGCGCAACGAGCTGCGCAGGCTGTCCACCGGGACGCTGCCGAAGCTCGCCATGTTCGCGCTCGTCATGGTGCCGCTGCTGTACGCGTCGTTCTACCTCTACGCGAACTACGACCCCTACGGCCGCCTCGACAAGCTGCCCGCCGCCGTGTTCACCGAGGACGCCGGCGCGAAGGACTCGAACGGGGCCGAGCGCAATGTCGGCCGCGAGGTCACCGACGAACTGGTGAAGTCCGGCACCTTCCAGTGGCATCAAGTGTCCGAAAAGGACGCTCGGGACGGCGTGCGGGACGACAAGTACTCCTTCGCCATCGGCATTCCGCACGACTTCTCGAAGGCGCTGCTGTCGTCCGGCAATTTCGAGCCGCAGCAGGCGACCATCACGCTGACCACCAACGACGCCAACAACTATCTGTCCGGCACCATCGCGAAACAGGTGGCCGACCAGGTCCGCAAGACGATCGCGGAGAAGGTGGGCAGCGAGGCCGCGGACAAGTTCCTCGTCGGTTTCTCCACCATCTACGGCAAGATCTCCGAGGCCACCGACGGCGCCAAGCAGCTCGCCGACGGGGCGGCGAAACTCCAGACGGGGCAACATCAACTGGCCGACGGGGCGAGCCAGCTCGCGACCGGGTCGAGCAGTCTCGCCACCGGATTGAGCACGCTCAAATCGAGCACCGCGCAGTTGCCGAGCCAGACGCAGAAGCTCGCCGACGGGGCGGGCCAGGTGGCCGACGGAAACCAGAAGGTCGCGGACGCCTCTTCGCTCGCCGCGTCCGCATCCGGCGATCTGCAAGGCCGCCTCGACAGCTACCGCTCCCAGCTGAACACGCAACTGCACGACGCGGGGCTCTCCGACAGCCAGGTGAACGACATCCTGTCCCGCCTCGACCAGCTGCGCTCCCCGATCAACGACGCGAACAGCAAGGTCCAGTCCGCCAACGGGGACCTGCAGAAGCTCTCCAGCGGCGCGCGACAGGTGTCCGACGGGGCGCATCAGCTCGCTTCTGCCTCGCCTCAGCTCGCCAACGGGATCGCGCAGGCGTCCGACGGCGCCAACAAGCTGCGCGACGGTTCGGCGAAGCTGAACGACGGCGAGAAGACCGCCGTCACCGGCACCGACCAGCTCGCCGACGGTTCGGCGAAGCTGCGCGACGGACTCGCCGCAGGCCTGTCGCAGATCCCGAACCCGGACGATCCGACTCGCACCGCCACCGCGAACACGATCGCCGACCCGGTCGCGGTCACGTCGAACGGCGTCGCGTCGGCGGGCACGTACGGCGCCGGGCTCGCGCCATTCTTCATCTCGCTGGCCACCTGGATCGGCGCGTTCGTGCTGTTCCTGCTGATCCGCCCGCTGTCGACGCGCGCGCTCACCGCGGGTGCGTCGCCGCTGCGGGTCGCGCTCGGCGGCTGGCTGTCCTCGGCCGTGCTGGGGCTGGGGCAGGTGATCGTGCTGTTCGCCGCGGTGACCTGGCTGGTCGGCATCCACGTGGCGCATCCGTTGGGCGCGATCGGGTTCGCCTGTCTGGTGTCGCTGGCCTTCACGTCGATCGTGCACGCGCTGAACGCGCTCTTCGGCGCGGTCGGCAAGTTCCTCGGGCTCGTGCTGCTGGTGCTGCAGCTGGTGAGCGCGGGCGGCACGTTCCCCTGGCAGACGATCCCGGACGCGCTGTATCCGCTGCACATAGTGCTGCCCATGGGCTACGCCATCGACGGGTTCCGGCATCTGCTCTACACCGGCGCGTCGCTGCAGATCCTCGGTGACATAGGGGTGCTGGTCGCGTACCTCGTCGTCGGGATCCTGCTGTCCACTCTCGCGGCGCGCAAACACCGGGTGTGGTCGGTCTCGGCGCTCAAGCCCGAGCTGAGCCTGTGAGGGAGACGACCAAACAGAAGCTCTTCGAGGCCACCTTGCGGCTGTCGGCCAGCCGCGGCCTCGTCGGGCTGACGGTGGACGACATCGCGGCCGAGGCCGGGGTAGCCAAGGGGACCGTTTATTACAACTTCGGGTCCAAGGACGGGCTGGTCGACGCTTTGCTCCGGTTCGGCGTCGATCTGCTCGCCGGGCGGTTGCGGGCGGCGGGGACGGATGACGATCCGTTGGCCGTGATCGAGGCTCAGGTGGATACGACGCTGGAGTTCATCGCGGAGTATCCGGGGTTTTCGCAGATCGTCGTCAGCGAGTTGTGGCATACGCCGGGGCGGTGGCACGACACGTTGGCGCTGCTGCGGGAGGAGCTGATCGCCGTGGTCAAGGCGCAGTTGGAGCGGCTGGATTCGGCTGGGCGGCTGCCGGAGGGGTTGGACATCGCGACCGCGGCGGCCGGGGTTTTCGGGACGATGCTGGTGGTGGCGCTGGATTGGCAGGTGTTTCATCCTGCTCGGTCCCGGGCTGACGTGCTCGGGTCGGTGATGTTGTTGATTCGCGGGTTGAAGAGGTGACGTGGCGGGGCCCGGCTCGGGTGTGCCGGGCCCCTGGGTGCGGTCAGTGGCAGTTGGCGCAGCAGCCGCAGCCCTTGCCGGTGCAGGCGGAGCAGCATCCGTGCCGCAGGACGGTCTGGAACAGGCGCTTGATCATTGCTCGGTCCTTCCGGGTTGGTCTTTCCTGCGTGGGTCACGCTAAGTGGGGTCGTGGTTACTCGGGTACCGCTGACTGGGCAGGGCGGGGGGTGAATCCTGTTCTGGGGCTTTGTGGCGGCTCGTCGCCTGGCGGCGACATTGCGCACGTTGGTTGCGTGGGGCACCCCGAAGCTGATTGTGCTGACGGTCTGAGGGTGGTTGTCAAGGCTGGAAAGATGCCTTGACAACCACCCTCAGACCGCAGAGAAGGCTTCGTATCGGGGTGCCC
>NZ_PQIA01000125.1 GCF_003385235.1 Amycolatopsis circi
GGTTCGGGGGTGCTTGTCAAGGCATCTTTCCCGCCTTGACAAGCACCCCCGAACCGTCAGCACAATCAACCTTCGGGGTGCCCCACGCAACCAACGGGCGCAATGTCGCCGCCAGGCGACGAGCCGCAAACAAACTCACAAGAGGGTGCCCCCCACCACTCCACCGAGCATCCCGAGACACATCCAGCAATACTCGAACCCGTGACCAGCCCGAACCTCCACTTCCTAGGCCACGCGACCACCCGCGTGGAACTAGCCGGGCAGGTAGCCCTGACCGACCCAGTCCTGACCCGCTGGATCGGCCCCCTAACCCGAGTCGTACCGAGGCCGGACGTATCCGCCTGGACAGCCCCAGACGTAGTCCTCATCTCCCACCTCCACGGCGACCACCTCCACCTCCCCTCCCTGAACCTCCTGGGAAAAGCCACCAGAATCGTCGTCCCCAAAGGCGCAGGCTCCTGGCTGACCAAACAAGGCTTCACCGAGGTAGAAGAACTAGCCCCAGGCCAATCCACCACCTCCGGCCCGTTAAAAATCACCGCCACCGAAGCGGTCCACTCAGGCCACCGCTGGGGCCCCCGCCTGACCCACGGCCCGCAAAGCCCAGCCCTAGGCCACCTCCTGGAAGCCGACAACCAGCGGATCTACTCCGCAGGCGACACCGACCTCTTCCCGGGCATGGCCGACCTGGCCCCAATCGACGTAGCCCTACTCCCAGTCTGGGGCTGGGGCCCGAACCTAGGCCCAGGCCACCTGACCCCAGAACGAGCCGCCGAAGCCGCCGCCCTCCTGCGGGCCCGCGCCGCGGTCCCCGTCCACTGGGGCACCCTCGCCCTCCCCGGCCTCCACCGCACCGCGAAAATGCGCAGACTCCTCGTGGAGCCTCCGCGCACCTTCGCGCACCACGTCCGCTGCCTGGGCCTGGACACCGAGGTCCTGCACACCCGCCCCGGCTCCGACGTCCTGTTCCCGGCCCGCAAGGAGCGCGGGTGAATTGGACAGACCCGTCAGCGATCGGCTACCCGGCGCTGTTCGGCGGAGTACTGCTCGGCTCCGTCATCCCGATCGTCCCGACCGGCGCGGTCGTCGGCGCGGCAGCCGCGGTCGCGATGACCACCGACCACCTCTCCCTCCCCCTGGTAGTCCTGCTGGCCGTAGCGGGTGCCTACCTCGGCGACGTGATCACCTTCGCCGTCCCGAAACTCGGCAGTGAACCGCTACTGCGCTTCGTAGAACGACGCCAGCAAGCCGAACGCCTCGCGAAGGGCCGAGAGCAGTTCGCGAGACGCGGCTGGCAGCTAGTAGTGATCGGCCGTCTGGTTCCCGCCGGACGCATCCCGGTCCTGCTCGCCGCGGGCACGCTCGGCTATCCGTGGCGCAAGTTCCTGCCGTCCGGTCTGCTGGCCTGCGTCCTGTGGGCCGTGGCGTACTCGCTGCTCGGCATTCTCAGCGGCGGCATCTTCGACTCGCCGCTCGTCGCGACGCTGCTCGCCACCGTCCTGGTGCTGCTGGTGACCGTGCTTACCACGCTGATCTCCAAGAAACGGGCGGCCAACCAGACGGGAGGGCACCGATGACGACACCTGCTCCAGCGAAGGGCCGGTTGCTGCGCGGCGGCCGGGTCGTCGCGCGGGTCCTGCTGGTCTGGGTGGCGGTCACCGGCGCGCTGCGGCTGCTCGACGCGTGGCTCGACGGGTTCACGATGCAGTCGTGGTGGCAGCCGACGGTGTGCGCGCTGATCCTCGGCCTGCTCGTCTCCGTGGTGTGGCCGCTCGTCGTGCGGGTGGCGTGGCCGATCGCGTACTTCACCCTCGGCGTCGGCACGTACATCCTGCTCAGCGCTGCGGCGTTGGCGATCCTGCAGGCCGTGCCGGGCGTTGAGCTGCACGGCTTTTCGACGGCGGTCGTCATCACCGTCGCGATGTCCGCGGTGGGTGCGGTGATCTCCAGTGTGCTGGCCGTCGACGAGGACGAGATCTTCTTCCGCCGCGCTGCCCGCCGTCGAAGGAAAGCGAAGCACCGCACCGATTTCGCCGACCAACCGCCGGGCGTGGTCTTCCTGCAGATCGACGGGCTCGGTTACGACACCGTCCGCCGAGCCGTGCGGGACGGCGACATGCCGACCTTCGCCGCGTGGCTGTCCGAGGGCACGCATTCGCTCACCCGCTGGCACACCGACTGGAGTTCGCAGACCGGGGCGAGCGTCTGCGGGATCCTGCACGGTTCGAACCACGACATCCTCGGTTTCCGCTGGTACGAAAAGGATCGCGACCACGTCATGGCGTGCGCGCACCCGTCCGACGCGGCCGAGATCGAGCGGCGGCACAGCGACGGGCACGGCCTGCTGTCGATCGGCGGCGCCAGCCACGGCAACCTCTTCTCCGGCGACGCTCCGCACGTCAGCCTGACCATGAGTTCGGTGCCGATGCTCACGCCGCGCAAGCGTCGCCGGGACCGGGTCGGCGCTGGGTATCGCGCTTACTTCGCCAACCCCGTCAACGTCTTGCGGACCTTCGGTGTCGCGCTCGCTGACGTGGTTCGCGAACTGTCCGCGGCAGCTAAGCAGCGACGCGCCGGTGTGCTGCCGAGGATCCCGCGCGGCGGCGTCTACCCGCTCGCCCGGCCCGGCACGACGGTGATCGCACGCGACGTCGTCGTCTCCGCGATCATCGGTGACCTGCTCGCCGGACGGCCGGTGGTGTACGCAGATTTCCTCGGCTACGACGAGGTCGCGCACCACTCCGGCATCGAACGGTTCGACACGCTGGAGGTGCTGCGGTCGATCGACCAGCAGTTCGCGCGGCTGCTGCGGGCCGGCCGGCTCTCGCCGCGGAAGTACCACATCGTCGGGCTGTCGGATCATGGACAGACTCAAGGACAGGCGTTCGTCGACCGCTTCGGCGAGACCATCGAGGCGCTCGTCGGACGGCTCTGCGGCGGCGAACCCGTTGCTGAGCAAGGAAAGCGTCGGCAGGCGGAAAGCTGGCAGGTCAACGCCGCACTCGCCGAGGCAACCGCGAGCGGCGGCCTGATCGCTCGACGGCTGCGCGCCCGGGTCGAAGGCGCGGAAGGAGCCGAGGATCGACCGCGTACCGCGACTGGCTCGCCCGGGCAGGTAACCCGGGTAGCTCCCGGGGTCGTCGCCGTGGTGTCCGGGCACGTCGCGATGGTGTCGTTCACCGAGCACGAGGGCCGGGTCGAGCTGGAGACGATCGAACGCGAGTACCCGGACCTGCTGCCGACGCTGGTCGACCACGACGGCGTCGGATTCCTGCTGGTCCGCAGCCGAGAGTTCGGCCCGGTAGTGCTGGGCCGCGACGGGTTGAAGCGGCTCGCGACCGGCGTCGTGATCGGCGAAGACCCGCTGGCCGACTACGGCCCGTACGCCGCCGACCTGGTCCAGCGCGTCGACAGCTTCCCGCACTGCGCGGACATCATGATCAACAGCCGGTACGACGCGGACTCCGACCAGTCCTCGCCGTTCGAACGGCACGTCGGCTCGCACGGCGGGCTCGGCGGACCGCAGCAGCGGGGCTTCCTGCTGCATCCGCGAGAATTCCCCGCGCCCGGCGAACCCGTCGGCGCGGAAGCCGTGCACCGCGTGTTCCGCGACTGGCTCACCTTCCTCGGCCACCCGCAACCCGGTGCGGCCGAAGGCAAAACCGCTGTCGTCCCCTCGGAGGTAGTGTCATGAGCAACCCGATCGTCTACGGCGCGAGCTGGTGCCCGGACGTCAAACGCAGCCGCGCGCTGCTCGACGCGAAGGGCGTGGAGTACGACTACGTGGACGTCGAGGCCGACCCCGCCGCAGAAGCCCGCGTACGCGAACTGCAGGACGGCGCGCGCCGCATCCCGACCATCGTCTTCGCGGACGGCAGCCACCTCGTGGAACCGAGCGACGACGAGCTGAACGCGCACCTCTCGCGGTGACTCCGCTGACGGAACTCCCGCTGGGCACCCGGGTCGTCGTGAGATACCGGATCGAGGGCGGGTTCACCGACGCCCTCGGTCCCCTGCGCGCTTGTGACGCTGAGACCTGCACGGTCGAGACCAAACGCGGGCTCGTTGTCGTGCCGTTGGATGCGGTGGTCGCGGCCAAACCGGTGCCGCCGGCGCCTCAGCGGAGATCGGCCTCGCCAGACCACTGACGACGGGCACGTTCCAGGCCGGGGCATGCCCGTCCGACCCGGCGTTCGGCCCGGGAATTCTTCGGCAAGACGAGGGAGAGCCGGAAATCGAGTGGCCCGCCGGCGCCGAATTTGTGACGATCACCGGATGCGCACCTTCGACGAACTGGTGGACGAGGCCGCGTCGGTGTCCGTCGACGGCTGGGATTTCTCGTGGCTCGACGGACGGGCCAGCGAGCAGCGGCCGTCCTGGGGGTATCAGCGGCTGCTCGGCGAGCGGTTGCGGGACGTCCAGTCCGTTGTGGACATCCAGACCGGCGGCGGCGAGGTGCTGGCGGGCGTGCCGGTGCTGCCTCCGCTGACGGTCGCCACCGAATCATGGCCGCCGAATCTCGAGAAGGCCGCCGCGTTGCTCGAACCGCGGGGTGCGACCGTCGTCGCGGACACCGACGAGCCGCCGCTTCCGTTTCAGGACAATACGTTCGAGATGGTCGTCAGCAGGCATCCGGTCACCGTCTGGTGGGACGAGATCGTGCGGGTGCTCAAGCCCGGCGGCAGCTATCTGTCGCAGCAGGTCGGGCCGTGGAGCGTGTTCGAGCTGGTCGAGTACTTCCTCGGGCCGCAGACGCCGGAGGTACGCAACAGTCGGCATCCGGACCGGGCGAAGGCCGAAGCGGAGAAGGCTGGGCTGGAGGTGGTGGATCTGCGCTTCGAGGAACTGCGCACCGAGTTCCACGACGTCGGCGCGGTGATTTACTTCCTGCGCAAGGTGATCTGGATGGTTCCGGGGTTCACTGTGGACGAGTACCTGCCGCGGCTGCGTGAGTTGCACGAGGAGCTGCAGAAGGGGCCGTTCGTGGCGACGACTACGCGGTACCTGATCGAGGCGCGCAAGTTCTCGTGAGTGGCAATGCCGGTTCTAACCGGGATAAACACTCACGACCCCCTGCCGACCGCAACTTCGATCCCGTCCGCCAGCACCGCCACGCCAGCGTCGAAGCTCAGTCGCGCCTCACGCTCCAAATAGGACACCCCGACAGGCGGCGGTGAACTCTCCTCGCCCAAGCGCGCGACATGCGGGTACCGGTCGGCCAGATCGGGAGCCAGCTCGCCGAGGGCTGACGTGCGCGCCCGCCACCAGTCCTCATCGGACAGTCCGGTTTCCTTCAGCGCCAGCCGCGATTCGGCGGCGATCTGCACCGCGCCGCGCACGACGTTGAGCAGCGCGCCCACCAGCCGTCGCACCTGGCCGGCGGGCAGGCCGGTCGCGAACAGCACCCGCAGCACCGTTTCCTGCATCCGGAACTCTCCCGGACCCAGCACCGGACGCGCGTAGGACACCTGCAGCAGCCACGGGTGCCGCAGATGGAAGTCCCACAGGTCACCGGCCAGCTCAAGCAAAGCGGGACGCCAGCCGCCGGACAGGTCGTGGTCGTCGCGCAGATCGCCGAACGCCTGGTCGCACATCAGGTCGATCAGCTCGGTCTTGCTCGGCACGTACGTGTACAGCGCCATCGCGGTGCGCCCGAGCCGCTCCCCGACCGCGCGCATCGACAACGCCGACATGCCTTCGGCGTCCGCGAGTTCGATCGCCGCGCCTACGATGAGGTCGACGCTCAGCGCGGGTTTCGGCCCCGGCGCGCTGCGCGATTCGACGCCCGCGCGCCACAGCAGCTCCATCGAACGGCGGGCGTCGCCCTGCCCCGCGAACACGACCACCGGCGACCCCTTTCTCCTTACAGGATAAAGGACCGCCGGGGCCGCTGGCTCAGCCGTCCACCTCGATCGCGAGCGCCGGGCAGAGCTGCGCCGCCTCCTTCGCCTGCGCGTGCAGTTCCTCGGGCGGGTTTTCCCGCAGCAGCACCACGATCCCGTCTTCGTCGCGCTGGTCGAACACCTCAGGCGCGACGAGCACGCACTGCCCGGCCCCGACGCAGCGGGACTGATCGACGACCACCTTCATCTCGCGACTCCTTTCACCAGGTCACGGGGAGTTCGTGCACCCCGTAGACGACCATGTCGTGCTTGAATTTCAGCTCGTCGACCGGCACTGCCAGCCGGAGCGTCGGGATCCGCCGGTAGAGCGTCCGGTACACCACCTGCAGCTCGACCCGCGCGAGCGGCTGGCCGAGGCATTGGTGCACGCCGTAGCCGAACGCGACGTGGTGGCGCGCCTTGCGGGTGACGTCGAGCTTGTCCGGGTCGGGGAACTGCGTCTCGTCGCGGTTGGCGACGTCCGTGGCCGCGACCATGCCCTCGCCCTTGCGGACGGTCCGCCCGCCGATCTCCAGGTCTTCGAGCGCGACGCGGCGGCGTCCGGAGTGGACGATCGTCAGGTAGCGCAGCAGTTCCTCGACCGCGTTGGCCAGCAAGGCGTCGTCGCCGTCACGGACCGCGGCCAGCTGGTCCGGGTTCTCCAGCAACGCCACCGTGCCGAGCGCGATCATGTTCGCCGTGGTCTCATGCCCGGCCACGAGCAGCAGCTGCCCCATCGCGGCCGCTTCCTCGACGGTCATCGCGCCGGCGGCGACCGGTCCGGTCGCGAGCCGGCTGAACACGTCGTCGGCCGGGTCATCGATCTTCTTCTCGACCAGCCGCCCGAGATAGCCTTGGAGTTCCTCGGCCGTGGCGAGCGACTCCTCGGCGGTCGCCTCCCGCGAGACCAGGACCTTGCTGCAGCGATGGAAGAAGTCGCGATCGTCGTACGGCACGCCCAGCAGTTCGCAGATCACCAAGGACGGCACCGGCAGCGCGAACGCCTGCACGAGGTCGGCGGGTTTCGGACCGGCCAGCATCTCGTCGAGCAGTCCGTCGACGATCTGCTGGATCCGCGGCCGCATCGCCTGGATCTTCTTGACCATGAAATCGCCCGTGAGCAGCCGTCGCTGGGCCGCGTGCTCCGGCTCGTCCATGCCGATGAACGACTTGAACCGGCTGCGCCGCGCCTTGATCCCCGGCGTCTGCGGCGGATAGCCCGCGCGGCCGGGATCGGCGCTCACGCGCGGGTCGGCGAGCATCGCGCGGACGTCTTCGTAGCGGGTGAACAGCCACGGTTCGCTGCCGTCCCAGATCCGCACGCGCGACACCGGCTCGTCACGCAGCCTCCGGTCGAGTTCGGGCGGCGGATCGAACGGGCAGCGCCCGCGGGACATCGGGAATTGCTCTACAGGCCGGGCCTCCGGCATCGCAGCCTCCAGGAGGAGAAGTCACCAAACGACTGTTCGGATACTTACTGAACACATGTTAGGCGTTTTGGTGAACGATTGCCCAGACCTGAGTCCAAAGATCACCGGGATGGCCGTGGACGAGGATGGCAAAAGGGAGAAACCGCCCGTGGCTCAAGCGAAAATGAGCGCCAGCAGCTCGTCGGCGAAGTTCACCACGGCGTCCTCGCCCGGCCGCCTTCCGGACGAATGGAACAGCGCTACCCGGCCGTGCGCGCCGACGAACGCGATCACCCCGGCGCGTTCGGCGGGCACCCGGAGCACGGTGCCGGACTCCGCGCAGCGGGCGAACGCGGCGCTGATCAGGTCGATGAGATCGATCGTCGGACCGTGCGGCCGGACCTCCGGCGAAGTGCGGCTGGCCCCGTTGGCGGTCATCAGCCGGTAGTGGCCCGGGTTGTCCATCGCGAACTGGCAGTACGCGCGCAGCAGCGCACGCACCCGGCCCACCGCGTCACCGGCGGGAACGCGGGATTCGGCCGCGCCCATCGCGACGCGCAGGCGGCCGAACTCGTACTCGGTGAGTCCCGTGACGAGCGCGGCTCGGTCGCTGAAGTGCTGGTAGATGCTGGCCGGGGCGATGCCGACGGCGCGGGCGACCCCACGGATGGTGAGCGCGTCCTCGCCGTCGAGTTCCGACAGGAGCCTGCTGGCCGCGGCGAGGATTTCCCCGCGCAGCCGTTCGCCCTCGCCCCAGCGGTTGCGCGTGCGGGCCTGGACTTCTTCGGACACCTGCCCATTGTTACCGCTCGCGGTGCCCTCGACCGCCCCGGCCCGCCGCGGATGTCGATCGTTTCGTCGCCCGTAAGCCATCCGAGGTTCACCAACTGGGCGGGAGCGGCCGATAGCGTTCGCCGGTGGACGATCAGGGGTGGCTGGACGACTTCCAGCGGCGGATTGACGAAATGCAGGCGAAAAGCGTTGCCCTGCAGGAGACGCTGAGCACCGCGGAGGGCCGCGCCAAATCGGGTGACGGGCTGGTGTCGGTTTCGGTCGCCCCGAACGGCGCGCTCAAGAACCTCGAGATCGACGACCGGGCCCTGCGGCACGGCGGCGCCCGGCTGACCGCCTCGATCATGGACGCCTACGGCAAAGCGCAGCGCCAGGTGTCGCGCGACGTCATCGACGCGTTCGAGCCGATCGCCGGCGACAGCGAGATGATGAACGTGGTCAAGTCGTATCTGCCGGAGCCCGAGGAAGAACCGGAACCTCCCGCCGAGCCGCCGCGGTCCGAACCGCCCGCCCGGTACCCGGGACCTCCGCCTGGCAGCACCACTCCGCCGGGCAGCGCGGCTTACGGGCGCCCGATGCCCCCGCCGGGCGGCGCGACCCACAGCCGTCCGCCGATGCCGCCTCCCGGCAACACCCCGCCGCCCCCGGCCGCGCCCGAAGCGCCCCGGCCGACGTCGGGGCCGCACCGCAGGCGCGCCGCTGGCGAGGACGACGACGAGATGCAGCCGTGGTGACCGGATTGTCAACCCGACGTTAGTGTTGGGAAATCACCAGTTACCGGACCGTACGAATGGGGGGTCACATTCCGGGAGCTTCTGCCTACTTTGGGTTGAGCGCGCGCAAACCCGGCAAACTCCCCAATCCCCCAGGAGCTTCTTATGTCCAGGAAGTTCGTGCTGTCCGGCGCGATCGCCCTCGCTGTCGCCGCCACGCCGCTTGCCGGCGCCGTAGCAGTCGCTGCTCCGGCCCCGGCTGCTTCCACCGCCGCGGCCGCCACGGTCTACTACTCGACGGCAGGCGCGCCGTCGTTCCGGGCCGCGATCAACGCGGGCGCGGCGAACTGGAACCGCGCGGTGTCCAACGTGAAGCTGGTCGAGAGTTCGTCCGGAGCCTCGCTGCGGTACGTCGAGGGCAACGACCCGCGCGGGTCGTACGCGCAGACCGACGGACACGGCAACGGCACCATCTTCATCGACTATTCCCAGGCCCGCCAATACGACAACACGCGGATCACAGCGCACGAGACCGGCCACGTGCTCGGTCTTCCCGACCACTACTCGGGCCCGTGCTCGGAACTGATGTCGGGCGGCGGCCCCGGCACGTCCTGCCACAACGCCAACCCGAACTCCCAGGAATCCTCCCGCGTGCAGCGGCTGTGGGCCAACGGGATCCGCGCGGCGGCCGGACCGCAGCAGCGGATTTACGAGCAGATGCCGGTCGGCTGATCGGCTGAGCGAGCGGCGGCCGGGCGCGTCCCGGCCGCCGCTTCGCTGTCAAGGCTTCCTTGTCAGATAGCGCCGTTCGGGCCCTGGTCGAGGTCGGAATCCTCCTTTTCCGCCGAGACAGGGGATCCCCGGACACCGCCGGTGGTTGACTTGCCTTCAGACGAAGGGGAGGCATTCATGGCGGAAATCGTTCTGGTTCACGGCGCTTGGAGCGACGGGTCGGCGTGGCTGGGGGTGATCCCCGCGCTGCATCGGCAAGGACACCGGGTCCGTGCGGCACACCTGCCGATGACCTCGCTCGCGGACGACATCGCCGAGGTTCGCCGGGAAGTCGCTGCTTTCGGCGGCCCGGTCGTTCTGGCTGGCCATTCCTACGGTGGCGCAGTCATTTCCGGTGCGGCGAAAGACAATGCGCAGGTCAACGCCCTGGCTTACTTCGCGGCGTATGTTCCGGACGAAAGCGAGACCGTCCCGTCGCTGAACAACCAGTTCCCGGACTCGCCCGGCAACGACGCGATGGTGTTCCACGAGGACGGCTGGTCGTCGCCCGACCCGGACCGCTTCCACTACGCCTTCGCCGCCGATGTCGCTCACGAACGAGCCGCCGCGCTGGCCGCGGTGCAACGACGCGCCCGCGCCGAGTGTTTCATCGCCCCTGCCGGGCCCGGAGCCTGGCGCGACCTGCCGACCGCTTACGCAGTGTCCACAGAGGACCGGATTCTCCACCCAGATCTGCAGCGCTGGCTCGCCGAGCGGGCTGAGGCGGACTGCGTCGAACTGGCTGCCAGCCACTACTCGCTGCTCTCCCAGCCGGAGGCGGTGGCCACGGTGATCGACAAGATCGCCACTCGCGGCGAGTAGCGCCTACTTCCCCGCAGCGGCTTCGAGCACCGCGAACTCCGCCGCCAGCATCGGTCGCGCGTGCCCGGGGCGCGGAGTGCGCGGTTCCCGGGCCACGTTGACCGGCACTGTCGCCATCCCGAGCCGCAGCGCGACGGCGATCCGGTGGTTGCCGTCGAGCGTGCCGAAGTCCGCGCAGAACCCGAGCCGCAACGGCGTCCGGATTCCGTGCCGCGCGATGTCCTCGGCAAGGGCGTCGAGGTGTCGCGTTTCCCGGTCCACCGCCCGGTACCGGACGAGCGGGACAGGCAGTTCGACCGGCATCCGCCCATCCTGGCACGGCGGAAATTCGGTTGCCCAGTCCCGTTCGGACAGCCGAGTATTCCGGCCATGACCACTGAACCCGCCCGTCGCGCCCCGTCCCGCTGTCTTGCCGCGCACGGCCAGCAGCAGACGGCGAAGGAGGGGACTGGCCAGGTCGCGCGATGAGCGCCGCGCTGGTCGCGGGGCTCATCGCCGGGTACGGGATCGCCATGCCGGTCGGTGCGATCGGCGTCTACCTGGTCGAACTCACCGCGCGCACGTCGTGGCGGGTCGGGGCGGCCGCGGCGATGGGCGTGGCCACCGCGGACGGCGTCTTCGCCGTTCTCGCCACCACCGGCGACGCCGCGCTGGCCCCGCTGCTCACCCCGATCACCACTCCCCTGCGCCTGACCTCCGCCGTCGCGTTGTTCCTGCTCGCCGCGTGGACTGCGGTCTGGGCTGTCCGGCGCTACCGGTCCGCCGAAACACCCTTGCTGGCAACGGAACCGCACCCGCTCCGGGCGTACGCGACCCTGCTCGGACTGACTCTCCTCAACCCGTCCACCATCATCTACTTCACCGCGCTCGTCCTCGGCGAACGACCGGCCAACGGCACCGTGTTCGCGGCCGCCGCGTTCGCCGCTTCGGCCAGCTGGCAGCTGTTGCTGGCCATCGGCGGAGCTTTGCTCGGACGAGGGCTCACCGGTCCGCGCGGACGGCTCGGCACCGCTTTGCTGTCCAGCGCGGTAATCCTCGTGCTGGCGGTGCGGCTGCTCTAGGAGACGACCGTGCTTTCCCTTACCTCCAGGGAAAACGGCGGCTGCACCGAACGCGGCGCGGCACTCTCGGTACCGGCGAGGCGGCGGTGGATCAGGTCGATCGCGGCCTCGGCGATAGCCGCCTTGTCCGGCGAGATAGTGGTGAGCGCGGGCAGGCTGAACGCGCTCTCCTCGGTGTTGTCGAAGCCGACGATCGCGATGTCGTCCGGTACCCGAAGCCCATGCTCAGCCGCCGAACGCAACGCGCCGACGGCCAGCAAGTCGTTGAAGCAGAAAACCGCGTCCGGCGGCTCTTCCTGTGCCAGCAAGCGTTTCATCGCCGCCGCCCCTTCGGCGCGGTGGTACTTCGCCACCGGCTCCACCAAGGAATCCGCCGACGGAAGACCAGCGTCCGCCAACGCGGCCCGATAACCGGCGAGCCGCAGCGACGACGTCCCGCGCTTGGGATTCGCGCCGATCGCGGCGATCCGGCGACGGCCGAGCGAAACCAGGTGCGACACCGCGACGTGCGCGGCCTGGACGTTGTCGATCGCTACGCGGTCCAGCGCGACGTCCACCGCGTGCTCGCCCAGCAAGACCAACGGGATTTGCCCGTCCGCATCAGGGAAATCGTCCGCCTCGAGCGCTTCGGGATGCACCAGGGCGCCGTCGACCAGATGCGGGCCCAATGAGTCCACAGTGGCCCGTTCCCGGTCGCGAGTCCCTTGTGTCTGCTCGATCAGCACACTCCATCCGCGGCGCTGCGCGGCGGTGATCACCAGCCCGGCCATCTCGCCGAAGTACGGGATGCTCAGCTCCGGCACCATCAACGCCAGAAACCCGGTCCGCCCGCGGCGCAGGTTGCGCGCGCCGACGTTCGGCCGATACCCCGTCGCGGCCAGCGCTTCTTCGACGCGCCGCCGGTTCTCCGGCTTCACGAACGCGTAGCCGTTCACCACGTTCGACACGGTCTTCACCGAAACGCCCGCCAGCGTAGCGACGTCCTTCAGGGTCACGGCCACGCTGACTCCTCATCTCGTCCGCCCAGAGCCCATCACGAGCCCGCGAGGCTTCCGGCACCAGCCCCGACGACCACGTAGTGTAGCGACGTTTTGCCTGTTTACAACGTTGTTCCAACGATGTAAAAATAGCCGGAGCTCAGTGGGGTGACGGGCGTCACGCCGCCGAGCGGGTTGCCCCAGTCGTCGGCTGCGAGGAGTCCGCCGTGTCCCCGTCCGTCCCCACCCGCTTCGCTCTGGTCGCCGGCGCCGCCACGGCCCTCGTGCTCGCCGGGTGCACCAGCCGCGAAGAAACCCCAGCCGCGCAAAGCAACGGCTCCGGTCCCGCCGCCTCGGCCGCGTCCGCCGCGCCGAGCGCCGACGGCTGCACCATCGACAAGACCGGATACCCGAAGCTCGACCCGAAGACCGCGATCGTCGGCTTCTCCCAGTCGGAGAAAGAGGCGAACCCGTTCCGGATCGCCGAGACGCAGTCCATCCGGAACGAGGCGGGCAAGCTGGGAATCCCGGCGGACCACCTGCTCACCACGAACGCGCAGAGTGACCTCAACAAGCAGATCTCGGACATCAAATCGCTGCTGGACCGGGGCGCGCAGTTGCTCATCGTCGCCCCGCTGAACTCCGACGGCCTGCAGCCCGCGCTCGACGCGGCGAAGGCGAAGAAGGTTCCGGTGGTCACCATCGACCGGCAGATGACGTCGAAACCGTGCACCGACTACCTCACCTTCATCGGGTCCAACTTCATCGAACAGGGCCACCGCGCCGCCGCCTCGCTGGCGAAAGCGACCGGCGGCAACGGCAAGGTCGCGATCCTGCTCGGTTCCTCGGGCAACAACGTGACCACCGACCGCACCAAGGGCTTCAAGGACGAACTCGCGAAGACGCCCGGCCTGACCGTGGTCGCCGAGCAGACCGGCGAGTTCGACCGGTCCAAGGGCCAGTCGGTGATGGAACAGCTGATCCAGAGCCACCCGGATCTCACCGCGGTGTACGCGGAGAACGACGAGATGGGCATCGGCGCGGTCAACGCGCTCAAGACCGCGGGCAAGAACCCCGGCAAGGACGTGAAGGTCGTGTCCGTCGACGGCACCCGCAACGCGGTGCAGCTGATCGTCGACGGCAGCTACAACGCGGTCATCGAATCGAACCCGCGGTTCGGGCAGCTGGCGTTCCAGACGCTGCAGCAGTTCGAGGACGGCAAGCCGATCCCGCCGAGCATCGTCATCACCGACGACTCCTACGACGAGTCGAACGCGGCCGCGAAGGTCGGGAACGCGTACTGATGACGAGCGCGGCCGACACCCAGGTGGCGACCATGACCGCACCAGTGCTCGAGGTGACCGGGGTGACCAAACGGTTCCCCGGCACCGTGGCCCTCGACGACGTCTCCTTCAGCCTGCGCCGCGGCGAAGTCCACGCGCTGGTCGGGGAAAACGGCGCGGGCAAGTCCACTTTGATCAAAGTCCTCACCGGCGTGTACCGGCCGGACGAGGGCGAGGTGCGCCACCTCGGCGAGCCGGTCGAGTTCCGCAGGCCGATCGACGCGCAGCGCGCCGGGATCTCCACCATCTACCAGGAGGTCAACCTCGTCCCGCTGATGAGCGTGGCGAGCAACGTCTTCCTCGGCCGGGAACCGCGCACCCGCACCGGATTGGTGGACTGGTCCGCGACGAACGAGCAGGCGCGCGAACTGCTCAGCGGGTACGGGATCGATGCCGACGTGCGGCGTCCGCTGCACACGCTCGCGGTCGGTGCGCAGCAGATGGTGGCGCTGGCCCGTGCGGTGTCGACCAAGGCCGGTGTGGTCGTGATGGACGAGCCGACGTCGTCGCTCGAACCGCGTGAAGTGGACACTCTGTTCGAGGTGCTGGCCCGGCTGCACGCCGACGACATCTCGGTGCTCTATGTGAGCCATCGGATGGACGAGCTGTATCGGGTATGCGACAGCGTGACCGTGTTGCGCGATGGACGCGTGGTCCACAGTGGACCTTTGAAGCCGTTGCCGCGCATCGAGCTGGTGTCGATGATGCTTGGCCGGGAGATCCGGCAGATCCGCGCTGAGGGCGTCACCGCGTTCGGCGAGGAGCATCATGCGGAGAAGGAACCGTTGCTGCAGGCTACGAACCTGTCCGGCGGGAACAAGCTGCACGACGTTTCGGTGAGCGTGCGGCCGGGCGAGGTCGTCGGGCTGGCCGGGCTGCTCGGATCCGGCCGGAGCGAGACCGCACGGGCTGTGGTCGGGGCTTTCCCGCTCGACGGCGGTACCGTGCTGCTGGCCGGGAAGCCGTTGAAGCGCGGGAAGATCTCCGCCGCGATGCGGGCCGGGATCGCGTTGCTGTCCGAGGACCGCAAGGCGGACGGGATCATTCCGAACCTGTCCGTGCGCGAGAACATCGTGCTCGCCGCGCTGCCCCGGCTGTCCACTTTCGGCTTTGTCAGCCGGTCCAAACAGGACCGCGTGGTGAAGACGTTCATGGAACGGTTGCGGATCAAGGCGTCCAGCCCGGAGCAGAAGGTGTCCGAGCTGTCCGGCGGCAATCAGCAGAAGGTGCTGCTGGCGCGTTGGCTCGCCACCGGGCCGAAGGTGCTGCTGCTGGACGAGCCAACGCGCGGCATCGACGTCGGGGCTAAGGCCGAGGTGCAGGCGCTCATCGACGAACTGGCGCAGGACGGGCTCGGCGTGCTGCTGATTTCGTCCGAACTGGAAGAGATTCTCGACGACGCGGACCGGGTGGTCGTGCTGCGCGACGGCAGCGTCGCCACCGAACTGGCCGGCGACGCGGTCACCGAGGACAACGTGCTGGCTGCGATTGCCGCAGGTGAGGACTCGTGAGTGTTTATGCCGGTTCTAACCGGCAGGAACACTCACGACCCACCACCCAAGCCCGCGTCACCGCCTGGCTGCAGAACTACGGCGTGTATCTGGCCGTGGTCGTGCTGCTGCTGTTCAACATCGCGTTCACGCAGAACTTCCTCTCCGCGGCCAACTTCCGCACGCAGCTGGTGCAGGCCGCGCCGGTATGCATCGTCGCGCTCGGCATGGCGCTGGTGATCGGCACCGAGGGTATCGACCTGTCGGTCGGCTCGGTGATGTCGGTCGCCGCGGCGCTCGTCCCGTTGTATCTCGGGGCCGGGCCGCTGATGGTGATCGTGGTGGCGTTGATCGCCGGGGTCGCTTCCGGGCTGTTCAGCGGGTTCCTGGTGGCTCAGCTCGGCATTCAGCCGATCATCGCGACGCTGGCGTTGCTCGTCGGCGGTCGCGGGCTAGCGCTCGTGATCGCACACGGACAACTCGTGCAGCTGCACAACCCGGACTTCCTCGCACTCGGCACGGGTGACGTCCTCGGGGTTCCGATCATGGTCCTGGTCGCCGCGGTTCTCTCGGTGCTCGCTGGATTACTGGTGCGACGCACCACGTTTGGCCGACACCTGGTCGCGGTCGGCGGCAACCGTCCTGCTGCGACACTCGCCGGACTGCCGGTGAAGCGTGTGCTGATCGGCGTGTACGCGATGTCCGGCGGGCTGGCGGCGATCGCTGGCGTGCTGTCCACCGCACGGCTCGCCGCGAGCGATCCCAACGATCTCGGTCTGCTGATGGAACTTTCCGCGATCACCGCGGTGGTGGTCGGCGGAACTCCGCTCACCGGCGGCCGGGTACGCGTGCTCGGCACGGTGTTCGGCGCGCTGCTCATGCAATTGGTGCACGCCACGCTGATCAAGCACAACCTGCCCGATTCCGCCGCGCAAATGGTGCAGGCCGCCATCATCGTCGCCGCGGTGTACGTCGCCCGGGAACGGAGCACGCGATGATCGCGACCACCGCCGCCCCGCCGTCGGAAAGGGGTGCCGCGTTCGCCGCAGTCCTGCAACGCCAAGGCGCGGCCGTGGTGCTTGTGCTCGGCGTGGCCGCCGCGTGGTTCGCCTTCCCGCGCTTCGGATCCGCGGACAACCTGCGCGACCTCGCGTTGCAAAGTTCTTTCCTGGCAGTGATCGCGCTGGGCATGACGTTCGTGATCATTTCCGGCGGGATCGACCTGTCCGTCGGGTCGGTGTACGCGCTCGGCGGCGTGCTGGCCGCGTACGGTTCGCGGTACGGCCTGGTCGTCGCGATCCTGCTGCCACTAGTCGTTTGTGGACTGATCGGGTTCATCAACGGCCTTCTTATCGCCCGCACGAAAATGGCGCCGTTCATCGTCACGCTCGCGTCGTTGTTGTTCGCTCGCGGGCTCTTGCTGGCCTTGACCAACGAGGGCGCGACAACGTACAAAGTGGAGCCGGGATCGGCATTGCTCTGGCTGGGGCAAGGCAAGATCTTCGGTGTCGGCGTACCGGTGTACCTCGCTTTGGTCCTTTTCGGACTCGGCGGCCTGCTGCTGCGCCGGACCCGGTTCGGCCAGTCGGTGTTCGCTCTCGGCGGCGCGGAACAGTCCGCACTGCTGATGGGTCTTCCGGTGGCCCGCACCAAAATCACCCTCTACACGCTCAGCGGCACGCTCGCCGGATTCGCCGGCGTGCTCACCGCGGCGTATCTGCAATCGGGCGTCACCGTGCTCGGCGTCGGCACGGAACTGGACGCGATTTCCGTCGTGGTCATCGGCGGAACGCTGCTCACCGGCGGCGCGGGAACCGTCATCGGCACGCTCGTCGGCGTGCTGCTGAAGACGCTGATCCAGAACGTCATCAACCAGGTCGGCACTCTCGATTCCAACTACCAGACGGTGGTCAGCGGCGCGTTCCTGCTGGTCGTCGTCGTGATCCAGCGACTGCTGGCCCGCTCCCGCCGATCCTGACCCGTGCAGTTCCATCCGCGCTGATCCACCTTTCACCAGGAGGTTCGACGATGGTCCGTCCTGCCCGCAGACCCGGCCGTTTGGCCACGGCGGCCGCCGCGCTCGCCGTGGCCGTGTCCGGGTTGTCGAGTGTCCCCGCCGCCGCGGCCGATCCGCCGCAATGGCACCGCCTCACCCCTCCCCTGACCACCCCGTGGACGAATCAAGTCTCGCCGAGCAACGCTCTCCCCGAATACCCGCGCCCGCAGCTGACCCGCGACAACTGGCAAAACCTCAACGGCGTCTGGGAATTCTCCGCCGCCAAACCGGGCGATTCGCCGCCGATCAAACGCAGTCTCGACGAACGCATCCTCGTGCCTTATCCCGTCGAATCGGCGTTGTCGGGAATCATGCGGCATGAAACGTCGATGTGGTATCGGCGGACGTTCCAGGTACCGAAGAACTGGCACGTCGGCGGCCGCGACCAGCGGCTGATCCTGCACTTCCAGGCGGTCGACTACGACACCACGGTGTGGGTCAACGGCCATCAGGTCGCCCGGCACACCGGCGGTTACGACGCGTTTTCCGCGGACGTCACCAATGCGTTGACCACCGGGAAAGACCAGGAAGTCGTCGTCGGCGTAACCGATCCGAACGACGCGGGCGGGCAACCGCTCGGCAAGCAGCGCAAACCCGGCGACGGAATCTTCTACACCCCGACGTCCGGAATCTGGCAGACCGTCTGGATGGAACCGGTAACCCCGGCCTACATCTCCAAAGTGGACACCACGCCGGACGTCGCGAGCGGCTCGGTCACCGTCAACGCCGTGGTGGGCGGACCGGTGAAACAACGCGTGCAAGCCATCGCCTACGACCACGGCCGTATCGTCGGCTACGTGTCCGGACCGGCGAACACTCCGTTGAAGCTCAAGGTGAACCGGCCGCATCTGTGGACTCCGGACGATCCGTTCCTGTACGACCTGCGCGTGTCACTGTCCTCTGGGGACAGTGTCGGCTCGTACTTCGGCCTGCGGTCGGTCTCCGTCGGGAAGACCGCGGACGGCAAGCAACGGATGATGCTCAACGGCAAGTTCGTCATGCAACTCGGCCCACTGGACCAGGGTTTCTGGCCGGACGGCATCTACACCGCACCGACCGACGCGGCGCTGAAGTTCGACCTGGAGCAGGAAAAGGCGCTCGGGTTCAACATGGTGCGCAAGCACATCAAGGTCGAACCTGATCGCTGGTACTACTACGCGGACAAACTCGGGCTCATGGTGTGGCAGGACATGCCCGCGATGAAGGACGACGTCGAGGCGACGCCCGCGGCGCAGGCGAACTTCGAATCCGAACTGCACCGGATGATCGACCAGCACCGCAGTTTCCCGTCGATCGTCACCTGGGTGCCGTTCAACGAGGGCTGGGGCGACTACGCCGTCGGCCGGATCGCCGACCAGGTCAAGGCCTGGGACCCGACGCGGCTCGTGGACGCTGAGTCGGGCGTGAACTGCTGTCGCTCCGAACCGGACAGCGGCCGCGGCGATCTCTACGACGACCACACCTACACCGGCCCCGGAACCCCTGCGCCGGACGCTAACCGTGCTGCCGTCGACGGCGAATACGGCGGCCTGGGCTTGAAGGTCGACGGGCACCAGTTCGACCCGGCAGGCAGCTTCGCCTACGAGATGGAACCGGACAGCGCCACGCTCACCCGGCGCTACGCCGAACTCCAGCAACGACTGCTGCTCGCTGGAAGGCAGTGCGGGGTGTCAGCAGGCGTGTACACGCAAACCACCGACGTGGAGAAGGAGGTCAACGGCTTCTTCACCTACGACCGTCAGGTGAAGAAGATGGACTTCGCCGCCGTCCGAGCCGCGAACCTGTCGGTGATCAACGGCGTGGACGGTTCCCCGCAACAGGGTCCGGTGATCCCGCCAGGCACTCCCGGCATCGACGGAATCGCCGCGTACCCGTTCGACGAGAACAGCGGCACCACGGCGGCAGACACCGTGGGCCACCACGACGCGACGCTCGTCGGCGGCGCTTCCTGGACCGCCGGGCACAGCGGTTCGGCCCTCGCGGTGAACGGCTCCGGCCAGTACGCGGACACCGGTGCCGCGCTGGCGAAGACCGACCTGAGCTACAGCGTCGCGGCATGGGTCAAGTTCAACGCGGTAGGCGACGGTTTCCAGACCGTGGTGAGCCAGGACGGCAACGACCACAGCGCGTTCTTCCTGCAGTATTCCGGCGCGGACCACAAGCTGGCGTTCAGCTTCGTCGGTACGCGGGCCCTCGCGCCGATCACACCGGAAGCTGGGCGCTGGTACCACCTGGTCGGTGTCCGTGACGCCGCTACCGGGCAGCTCGCGCTGTACGTGGACGGTCAGCTGGCGGCGTCGAAGAGCGTCTGTCTCGGCGAAGCGTCCACCGGACACACGGTGATCGGCCGCGGTAAGTACGGCGGGAACCCGGTGGACTTCCTGAACGGGGCGGTTGACCAGGTGCACGTGTACGACCGGGCTCTGTCCGCGGCGGAGGTGGCCAAGCTCTACGCCTCCTGACGACTGGCGAAAGGAGCGCCTGGACCTGTGAGTTCGCAGGTCCAGGCGCTTTTATTTCCCCGGTCCCGATACCATTCCCCGGCCCGAGACACCGAGCCCCGAGGAGCCCAGCCGTGCCATCCGCCCCGCCGGACGAACTGGCTCCCACCGGTACCCGCCACCGGGTTGCGCGAGCAGCGACGGAAGTGCTCGCCCCCTGGGTGTGGGTGCTCGGCTTGCCGCTCGTGGTCGCCTGGCAGGTCACCGGACACCACCTCGGCGAAGCCGTGCTGTGGGGCCTGATCGTGGGCATCACCGGTTCCCTGATCCCGATGGCGGTCATCGTGCGCGGCGCGAAACGCGGGAAGTGGGACAGCCACCACGTGACCAACCGCGCCGGGCAGCTGGTGCCGTTCGCGGCGTGCATCGGCTCCCTCGCGCTCGGGTTCGTGGTGCTGCTCGTCGGCTCCGCGCCCCACGAGATGATCGCGCTGGCCGCCGCTGAGCTGGCCTGTCTGGTCGTCGCGCTGGCGGTGACCTTCGGGCTGAAGTTCAAGATCTCGATGCACGCCATGGTCGCCGCCGGGTCGACGGTGATGCTGATGAAGGTCTACTCGCCGTGGCTTGCCGTGCTTTTCCTTGCCGTGGCGTGGGTTTGCTGGTCGCGCGTCGAGCTGAAAGACCACACTGTCGCGCAAGTGACGGTCGGTGCGGTGGCTGGCGTCGTGGTCGGCGGGGCGGCTATCTAGGGCTTGCCGCCATGCTCGCCTGAGACTCGCTTCGCCCGCACTCGCCGATAACTCCAGATCAGCAACGCGAACAAGATCAAGCTCGACAGGATCAAACTCGTCCCGGTGCTCCACCCGCTCAGTGGAAGCGACCGAACCGTCCCCCACACGATGCCCGCGGCCAGCAACGCGAGCCCGGCCAGCACCGAACCGGCGATCCGCCACGGCGAAGACACGCTGTCCTCGGCGGCTTGCATCGCCCGCGTCCGCACCGGGTCGACGAATCGCTGCAGCGCCGGGAACTCCGCGGCCAGCACCAGCAACCCGGCGAGCACCAGCAGCAGTCCCGGTCCCGGCAACACGAGCAGCACGACCCCGACGATCACCAGCACCCCGCCGACGACCGAGAGGAGCACCCGGCGCACTGGCTTGCCCAATCCCATCGGGTCAGTGTGCCGTCCGGCTCGCAGTGCTGCCAGGCGAAACCCTCCCGGACTGTCCATACTGGACCCACTTCGGCGACCAATCTCGGGACGGAGCGCGCGGTTTTTGTCGGTGCTGAATGCTTAGCTGCTCAACGTGGTCGAAGCACTGCCTGACCTCATCCTCCGCTGGCAGGCGGGATGGGGCTCCTCCCGAGGCTTCCGTCCTGCCGAACAAGCCCGCGGCGGGCTGCACGTCCTGGTCGAACGACCGAGTCGGCATCGCGAGATCGTCGCGCTGTCCGCCGAACCCGAGATCCTCCGCGGTCTCGCCGACGAGGTGGCGGCAGCGGCACGCCCGACCTGGCTGACCGTGCCGACGAACCGGCCTGAGTCAGTCGAGGCGATCGTGCGCGAGGCCGGTCTGAAGCTGCGCGACGAACGCGAAGCGCTCATGACCATTCCCCTGCGACGACATCCACCGCGCCCGGCTCCGCCGCCCTACACGTGCGCCACCACCATGAACGGAACGGTGTTCGAAACCGTGCTGAGGCATCCCGATTCGGGCGTCGCGGCGCGAGGAACTATGGCCATGGTCGGCACGGACGCGATCGCGGACCGGATCGAAACCGTGCCCGAGCACCGCCGCCGCGGTCTCGGCAGCGTGGTGATGAGTTCTCTCGCGGGAAGCGCTGTGGCACACGGCGCGACCAACGGAATTCTCGTCGCCAGCGCGGACGGGCAACAGCTGTATTCAGCGCTGGGCTGGACCACGCGCGCCACCGTCCTCATCGCGCAAACCCCGGCAGGCTGACATGGAATGGCTCACCGACACCCGGACTTCGTACGACACGGTCGCGGAGGACTACGCGATCTTCGTCCGCGAAGCGCTCGGCAAACAGCCGTATCTGCTTGCCGCACTGGGGTTATTCGCCGAACAAGTCGGCGATGGCCCGGTCGCCGACATCGGCTGCGGCCCCGGTCAGGTGACCGCCCACCTCAACGGCCTCGGCGTCGCCGCGTACGGCGTCGACCTGTCCCCCGGCATGATCGAGGTGGCCCGCCGCGACTACCCGACGCTGCGGTTCGAGGTCGGTTCGATGACCGACCCGCTGCCCGCCGCGTCGCTGACCGGGATCGTGGCGTGGCAGTCGGTCATCCACCTGCCCGACGACCTGGTCCCGGCCGTATTCGCGAACTTCCGCCAAGCCCTGCGCCCCGGCGGATTGCTGCAACTGCTCTTCCACGTCGGCGACGAAACCCGGCTCAAAACCGAGGGCTACGGCGGCCATCCGATGAAGCTCCAGGTACACCGCCGTCCACGGCAACGCCTGACGACCTGGCTGCGCGACGCCGGATTCACCATCGAGACCGAACTGCTCCTCGACCCGCAAACCCCGGCGCCGCAAGCGATCTTGACCGCCAGGAGCCGCCGCTAATGACCAGCCAGCTCCACGCGCCGCCGCAACCTCTCTTCCAGGTCGGTGAGCAAACCCCCGCTCAAAACCGAGGGCTACGGCGGCCACCCGATGAAGCTCCAAATACACCGCCGCCCACAGCAACGCCTGACGACCTGGCTGCGCGACGCCGGATTCACCATCGAGACCGAACTGCTCCTCGACCCGCAAACCCCGGCGCCGCAAGCAATCTTGACCGCCAGGAGCCGTTAGTGACCAGCCAGCAACTGCTCGAACGACACCGACGCGTACTCGTCATCCGGCTTCGCCTCAGGCGCCGCCGCGACCAACTGCGCCAACTCGCGACCGGCCCGCTCCACACGCTGCTGCAACGCACCCGTCGCCTCGACGCTGCCCCAGTCCGACGACGCCGCGTACACGCCTGTCGCGACCACAGTCGCGCGAAGGTAGGCGAAGAGCGGCCGCAGTGCGAAGTCGAGCGCGAGCGAATGCCGTTCCGTACCGCCCGTCGCGGCGAGCAGCACCGGCTTGCCGTCGAGCGCTTCCTTGTCCAGCACGTCGAAGAACGATTTGAACAGCCCGCTGTAGGAAGCGGTGAACACCGGCGTCACGGCGATCAGGCCGTCCGCGCGCGTCACGGTGTCGATCACTTCCCGCAGCTGCGGGCTGGGGAACCCGGTGAGCATGTTGTTGGTGACGTCCACCGCGATGTCGCGGAGTTCGAATACCTTCACCGTCACGTCGTCGTCGACCAGGGCGGCGCGGGCGGCCTCGGCCAGCCGGTCGGCCAGCAGCCGCGTCGACGACGGCTGGCTCAAACCCGCGGTGACCACGGCGATAGTGCGTGCAGTCATGACCTCTCCACTAAGTCCGGCGAATCCAGTCCGGCGAAACCCTGTTCAGGCGGTGACGGCCTGGGCTTCGCGAGCCGCCTTGAGCGATTCGTGCGTGGGCGCGTCCGGCACGTGCGCCGGGCGCTTCGCTTCCAGTTCCTTGCGCAGCACCGGCACGACCTCTTCGCCGAGCAGGTCGAGCTGCTCCAGCACGGTCTTCAGCGGCAGGCCGGCGTGGTCCATCAGGAACAGCTGGCGCTGGTAGTCGCCGAAGTGCTCGCGGAAGGTCAGCGTCTTGTCGATGACCTCCTGCGGGCTGCCGACGGTCAGCGGCGTCTGCTCGGTGAAGTCCTCCAGCGACGGGCCGTGCCCGTACACCGGCGCGTTGTCGAAGTAGGGCCGGAACTCGTTCCACGCGTCCTGCGACTTCGGCCGGATGAACGCCTGCCCGCCGAGCCCGACGATGGCCTGGTCGGCCTTGCCGTGCCCGTAGTGCTCGAAGCGCTGCCGGTAGAACGCGATCAGCTGCTGGAAGTGCGAGGTCGGCCAGAAGATGTGGTTCGCGAAGAACCCGTCGCCGTAGTAGGCGGCCTGTTCGGCGATCTCCGGGCTGCGGATCGAACCGTGCCACACGAACGGCGGCACGCCGTCGAGCGGGCGCGGCGTCGAGGTGAAGCCCTGCAGCGGGGTGCGGAACTTGCCCTGCCAGTCGACGACCTCCTCTCGCCAGAGCTGGTGCAGCAGCGCGTAGTTCTCGACGGCCAGCGGAATGCCCTCGCGGATGTCCTTGCCGAACCACGGGTAGACCGGGCCGGTGTTGCCGCGGCCCATCATCAGGTCGAGCCGTCCGTCGGCCAGGTGCTGCAGCATCGCGTAGTCCTCGGCGAGGCGCACCGGGTCGTTGGTGGTGATGAGGGTGGTCGACGTCGAGAGGACGATCTTTTCCGTCCGCGCCGCGATGTTCGACAGCAGCACCGTCGGGTTCGCCGGCGCGGCGAACGGCGGATTGTGGTGCTCTCCGACGGCGAAGACGTCGAGACCGACCTCTTCGGCCTTGAGCGCGATCCTGACCATCGCCTTGATGCGCTCGTGCTCCGAGGGCGTAACGCCCGTGGTGGGGTCGGTCGTGACGTCGCCCACCGAGAAGATTCCGAACTGCATGACCGCTCCCTAGCCGGTTGCTTGTTACCTTGCTTGTCGGCACAACTACTCGCGTGGAAGATGTATTCCAACGGGACTATACCGGTGACCTGGGACACGCTGCGGGACACCGTCGGGGGCGCAGCGGCCAGATCCTGTCGGGGGGTGCGGATATCCTGCAGTACGGTGACGGCCCGGGGCCCCTGCTCCGGCCGCCTGTTTGCCCACCGAACAGCTCGCCTCGATCCGGGAGAACGACCTCGTGACTGCTGAGACTCTGTACGGGGCCGACGACCTGACCCACCTCGAGGGACTCGAGGCGGTCCGCAAGCGCCCCGGGATGTACATCGGCTCCACCGACAGCCGCGGCATCAACCACCTGTTCTCCGAGGTCGTCGACAACTCCACCGACGAGGGCGTGGCAGGCCACGCCTCGCGCATCGTCGTCACGCTGCACGGCGACAGCAGCGTCCAGGTGGACGACGACGGCCGCGGCATTCCCACCGGCGTGCACGCCAAATCCGGCCTTTCCGGCGTCGAACTGGTGCTGACCCGGCTGCACGCCGGCGGCAAGTTCGGCGGCTCCGGGTACAAGACGTCGGGCGGCCTGCACGGTGTCGGCGCCTCGGCGGTGAACGCGCTGTCGCACCGCTTCGACGTCACGGTGAAGCAGGACGGCAAGGTGCACCAGATGTCGTTCGCGCACGGCGTGCCCGGCGTGTTCGACGGCCCCGGCCCGAAGGCGAAGTTCACCCGCCGCTCCGGGCTCAACCTCGTCGGCAAGATGAAGCGCGGCGAACGCAGCGGCACGTCCATCCGCTACTGGTACGACTCGCGGTACTTCGAGACCGGCGCGGCGCTCGACGTCGAAGGCGTGCGGGCGAAGCTGCGCAACACCGCGTTCCTGGTGCCAGGCGTCACGTACGTGCTGCGCACCACGTTCGAGGACACCATCAACGAGGAGACCTTCCACTTCCCGAACGGGATCGCGGACATGGTCGACTTCCTCGCCCCGGACAGCGAAAAACCCGTCTGCGGCACGCTGATGATCACCGGCGAGGGCACGTACAAGGAGAACGCGGCGGACGCCAACGGCGTCATGCAGTCCAATGTGGAGCGACACGCGGAGATCGAGGTCGCGCTCCGCTGGGGCACCGGCTACGAGCGCACCGTGGAGTGCTTCACCAACACGATCCGCAACGTGCACGGCGGCACGCACCGCCGAGGGTTCGACCGCGCGGTCACCCGCGCGCTGCAGGACGTGATCGGCAAGACGCGCGGGCTGCTCAAGCCGAAGGAGGACCCGCCGACCACCGAGGACGTGCTGGAAGGCATGACCGCGGTGATCCACGTCCGGCTGCCGGAGCCGCAGTTCACCTCGCAGACCAAGGACGAACTGTCCACGGCGGGCATCACGCGCGTCATCCAGGGCATCGTCGACAAGCAGCTGCGCGCCTGGACCGAGGACCGGAAAACCAAGTCCGAGGCCAAGATCGTCCTGCAGAAGGTGGTCGACGCGGCCCGCGTGCGGCTCACCCAGAAACAGCAGAAGGACGCCGCCCGGCGCAAGACCGCGCTGGAGGGCGCGGCGATGCCGCCGAAGCTGGTCGACTGCCGCACCACCGGCGTCTCGCGCAGCGAGCTGTTTCTGGTGGAGGGCGACAGCGCCCTCGGCTCGGCGCGCATGGCGCGGGTGTCGGAATACCAGGCCCTGCTCCCGTTGCGCGGCAAGATCCTCAACGTCCAGAAGGCCTCGCTCGGCGACACGCTGAAGAACGCCGAGATCGCGTCGATCGTGCAGGTGCTCGGCGCGGGCACCGGCCGCACGTTCGACCTGACGACGATGCGCTACGGCCGGGTGATCCTGATGGCGGACGCGGATGTCGACGGTTCGCACATCCGCACGCTGCTGATCACGCTGTTCGCGAAGTACATGCGCCCGGCGATCGAGGACGGCAGGCTGTACGCGGCCATGCCGCCGCTGCACAAGATCACCACGAAGGGCCGCGGTTCGGAGACCATCTTCACCTTCACCCAGCGCGAGATGGAGCAGAAGGTCGCCGAACTCGAAGCGGCGGGCAAGACGGTCGTCACGCCGGTGCCGCGGTTCAAGGGCCTCGGCGAGATGGACGCCGACGAACTGTGGGAAACCACGATGAACCCGGCGACGCGCTCGGTCCGGCGGATCACGCTGGAGGACGTCGAGGCCGCGGAGCTGGCGCTGGAACTGCTGATGGGCGAAAAGGTCGAGCCGCGGCGCAACTGGCTGGTCGAATCGTCCGACCGCGTCGACCGCGACGCCATCGACGTCTGAGTTTTCCGTTCGTTCCCAAGGAGTTGTGAGCCATGGCTCGCCGTAGCAAGACCCCGGTGACCCGGGTCGACCCGAGCGCGTTCGACTCGCCGGGCGCGCAGGTCTTCGACAACCCGCTGAAGACGGAGATCGAAGACTCGTACCTGGAATACGCGTACTCGGTGATCCACTCGCGCGCCCTCCCGGACGCCCGAGACGGCTTGAAGCCGGTACACCGCCGGATCCTGTTCTCGATGAACGAGAACGGCTACCGCCCGACGCACGCGTACGTGAAGTCGTCGCGCGTGGTCGGCGACGTGATGGGCAAGTACCACCCACACGGCGACGTGGCGATTTACGACGCGATGGTCCGGCTGGCGCAGGACTTCTCGATGAACGCCCCATTGGTCGACGGGCACGGAAACTTCGGGAGCCCAGACGACGGACCGGCCGCCTCGCGTTATACCGAGGCCCGGATGTCGAACGAAGCGATGCTGCTAGTCGGCGAACTCGGCGAAGACACCGTCGACTTCCGCCCGAACTACGACGGTTCGCTCGAAGAGCCCTCGGTGCTCCCCGCCGCGTACCCGAACCTGCTGGTCAACGGCACGTCCGGGATCGCGGTCGGCATGGCGACCAACATGATCCCGCACAACCTCGGCGAGGTCATCGGCGCCGCGCGGTGGCTGATCAACCATCCGAGCGCCACGCTCGACAAGCTGATGGAGTACATCCCCGGCCCCGACCTGCCCACCGGCGGCAGCCTGCTGGGCCTGGACGAGGTCCGCAAGGCCTACGAAACCGGCCGCGGCGTGGTGCGGATGCGCGCGAACGTCGAGACCGGCCCGCTGGAAGGCAGCCGCGGCCGCCAAGCCATCACGGTCACCGAGCTGCCGTACGGCGTCGGTCCGGAGAAGGTGATCGAGAAGATCACCGACGAGGTCAACAAGTCCAAGCGGCTCACCGGAATCGCGGACGTCAAGGACCTCACCGACCGCGAGAACGGCACGCGGCTCGTCATCGAGTGCAAGGTGGGCGTCAACCCGCAGGCGCTGCTCGCGGATCTGTACCGCCTGACGCCGCTGGAGCAGTCGTTCGGCATCAACAACCTGGTGCTCGTCGACGGACAGCCGCAGACGCTCGGTCTGAAAGCGCTGCTGGAGGTCTTCCTGCGGCACCGCTACGAGGTCGTCACGCGGCGCACGCGCTACCGCCGCCGCAAGCGTGAAGAGCGCCTGCACCTGGTCGACGGTCTGCTGGTCGCACTGCTGAACATCGACAAGGTCATCCGGCTGATCCGCGAAAGCGAAAACGCGGCCGCCGCGAAGGACGGCTTGATGACGAAGTTCAAGCTGTCCGAGATCCAGGCGACCTACATCCTGGACACCCCGCTGCGCCGCCTCACGAAGTACGACCGCTTGGAACTGGAGAGCGAGCAGGAAAAGCTGCGCGCGGAGATCGCCGAGCTGACCACGATCCTCGAAGACGAGTCGGTCCTGAAGAAGCTCGTCTCGACGGAGCTGGCGAAGATCGCCAAGGACTTCCCCACCGAGCGTCGCACCCGCCTCATCGACGGCGACCTGAAGGAAGTCCTGGCCGCGTCGAAGCCGTCCGGCCCGCTGGAAGTGGCGGACGACCCGTGCCAGGTGATCCTTTCGGCCACCGGCCTGGTCGCCCGCACCGCAGCGGAATCCGAAGAGGCGTCGGAAGTCCGCCGCCGAAACGGTCGCGTAAAACACGATGCCGTGTCAGCCGTCGTACACACCACCGCGCGCGGCCAAGTGCTGCTGGTGACGAGCCGGGGCCGCGCCTTCAAGACGGATGTGCTGCCCCTGCCAGTGCTCCCAGAACAAGCAGGCACCGTGTCGCTGCGCGGCGGCATGGCAGCAAAAGAACTGGTACCGCTGGAAAAGGGCGAACGCGTCGTAGGCATCGCGCCTTTGGGCGAGCAAGCAGGCAACTCGCCAGGCCTGGCCATCGGCACCCGCGCCGGAGTAGTGAAGGTCTGTGCCCCGGAGTGGCCAGTCCGCTCGGACGAATTCGAGATCATCTCCCTCAAGCCCGGTGACGAAGTCGTCGGTGCGACCTGGCTGACCGACGGAAACGAAACCCTGGCCTTCATCTCGTCGGACTCGTCCCTGCTCCGTTTCGCCGCAAGCCTGATCCGCCCGCAAGGCACCAAGAGCGGCGGCATGGCAGGAGTGAAACTGTCCGCGAACGCCACCGCGGTCTTCTTCGGTGCCATCCGAACCGACGACGAAGAACACGGCGAACCGATGGTCGTCACCGCAACGGGTCAAAGCGTGAAGGTCACGCCCTTCAGCGAATACCCGGCAAAGGGCCGAGCCACCGGCGGCGTGCGAACCCACCGTTTCCTCAAGGGAGAAACCGAAGTCCAGGTCGCCTGGATCGGCCCGCGCCCAGCAGGCGCGAGCCGCACCGGAGACCCAGTAGAACTCCCCGAGGTCGACCTCCGCCGCGACGGCTCAGGCCACGCCCACCCCGGCCCGGAAGTGGTGGGCCACCTCATCGAACGCGGCTAAGCAACACGCGAAAGGCATGGGTGCATCTGCGCGCTACGGCCCGCACCCACCCGATGCATCCGTGAGGGGAACCCTGAGGGACTCTGATTCCCTCAGGGTTCCCCTCACGACCCATCGCCGCCACCGCAACGCCCCCATGCCACATTCGGTGCACCCCACGCACCAACGCGGCATTCGGTGCATCTCACGCACCCAACGCCACATTGGGACGCAAGCCCCACGACCAAACCGCAGCCGATGCACCCAACGCCACATCGGGGCGCTAGCCCCGCCCACCCGCGAACCGCAGCCGATGCACCCAACACCACACCGGGGCGCTAGCC
>NZ_PQIA01000128.1 GCF_003385235.1 Amycolatopsis circi
GAACTCCTCCTCCCGAAGCCCCACCCCGACCCCGAACGTCAGCCGATGCCCGGAAACGCCGTCGATGCTCGCGATTTCCTTGGCCAGCAACGCAGCCGGCCAGGTCGGCGCGAGCAACACGCCGCTGAGCAGCCCGATCCGCGTCGTCGCCCCGGCCGCGGCCGCCAGCGAAACCGTGTCGCTCACCCCCGGATACGCGTATCTGCCGATCGTCGCCAGCGAGGAAAAGCCCGCCTCCGCCGCCCGCGCCGCCCACCGCGGCACGACCGTGGGGTCGACGTCGCGTACTTGATTCGGAAGTCCTATGCCGATTCGCACCAGATGATCCTCTCGAGCTGTTGCGCTGACTCAGCGCCGGATGACAGCATGCTGTCATGTCCGACAAGTTAGCGATACGACAGCATGCTGTCAAGAAGGCCTGCGACGCGTACAACGACCTGATGGACGAGGTCATCCGGCTCTCCGACGTCCTGGAAGCAGTCGGCAACGGCATCGCCCGCCCCACCGGTCTGAGCGTCGCGCGGTACCAGGTGCTGGCCGCGGTCGAGGAGGAACCAGCACCGGTGGGCACCATCGCCACGCAGCTAGGCCACACGAGGCAGAGCGTCCAACGAGTCGCAGACCTGCTGGTCGACGACAATCTGGCCCAGTACCGCCCGAACCCCGCGCATCAACGCGCGAAACTGCTCGAAGCAACCTCGACCGGCCGCGCCGCTTTGCACCGAATGCAAGCGGCGTACGAAGATCTGGCCCTGCGTACGACCGAAGGCCTGGACCTGGAACGACTGGACTTGGCCCGGCAGACGCTCATCGAACTGCAACACCGATTGAAGTCCGAGCTGCCTTCCTGATCATTAAGCTGGCGTTGCCGGATGCCGCACCAAGGAGACTCCCGCGATGCGTAAGCGAAAGACGCTGCCGAAGAACTTCAGCGAAATGCTGACGTCCGCGTCGCTCGCCGAACTCCAGGCAGTGTTCGAACGCACCGAACTGGACGCTCGCGGCGGATCCGGCAAGGAAACGGCGATCGGATACGTCGACTGCCCGGACGAACTCATCGTCTGGCTAGTCGACCAGGGCCTCGACGTAGACGCGGCCAACCAGTACGACGAAACTCCACTGTGGACCCGCGCCGCGAGAGGAGAAGCAGCACAGATGCCGCTGTTGCTTTCCCTCGGCGCTGACCTCGAACGGCCACGCGGCCGGAACGGCGCCCCGCTGCACGGCGCGGCCAACCGGCAGAGACCGGAGACAGTGCGGGTGCTGATCGAGCACGGCGCGAACGTCCACGCCACGATCGACGGCAAACCGGGTCTCACCCCGCTCTTGTCCGGCCTGCGGCACACCGAGAACATCGGGATCGCCGGCATGGCCGAAACCGCCGCGCTTCTCCTCGAAGCCGGCGCGCCCGTGACGGACGAGGCGCGAGACCTGGTCCGCCGGATCGGCACCAACTTCGAGTTCCACCGCGAGGGTTTCAGCCACGACCTCCTCGACGCGACTGACGCCGGACTGCGGGAGTTGTACCGCTTGTTCGACGTCGAACCGATCCCACCGCGGCTGACCCACAACGGAACCGCCCCGATCGCGGTGCCCGACGGCACCTGGCAGAAGCAGCACCACCAGCTGTGGGAACTGCTCGTGCCGTCCTCGGGCGCGGCGAAAACCGTGCAGGGAGAAGCGATCCGCGTTTCCGGGAAGGTTGCTCGCGAGATCCTCGACAACGGCGGCGTGAACTGGGATCGAGCCTTCCGGGCCATGGTCGACGCGCTCCCCGGCTACTTCGCGTCAGGCACCCCGCTGCCCGACGCCGAACTTCAAGAAGCACAGGCCCTCGCCAAGCGCACCCGCTCCGGCAACGGCAACGACGAAGAACTGGCCCGGCTGTCCGAACTCGCCGTCGCATGGGTCCGGCTCAACCCGACGCCCTTGCCGATGACTTCGCCCCCATACAGCCGCTAGCCGTCAAGCCAGCTCCTTCGCGGGTAGTCCAAGCGAAAGACTGCGCACCATCCGATACCGCCGGAATCCGCCGCCGCGCACTCCCGGAAACTCCTGCACCTTCAGCCACTCGTCCGACACCCCGACCGTCCCCTGGCCGGACCTCGCCAACGCGTCGCGATGCGACTGTTCGTCTGCCCACTCCGCATAGTTGAGCACGCGAGTCCCGTCGGTGCTGACGTGGAAGTGTCCGGATATCCCGCCTGGCGCAGGCTTTTCTTCACTGGCCAACGCGCCGAAGACGGTGTCGACCCAACGCCGCTGCCGCTGCGCATCGGCACCGTCGAACTCGACGCTCACCACCACAATGCATCCCGGGACAGCTGAGTCCTCCTGAATTCCGCTGCGATACAACCGATACGCCACTGGATCACCCCCAGAAACCCGCCGCACGAAACCGGAGTCCGCTGTCCCCTCCGCCCACTGGGTGTAGACCAGCGATGCCTCTCCCTCGGTACTGGCCAACGCACTGGCCGAAATCAGCCCCGCGGGCCACGGCTCGTTTTCCAGCTCTACCAGCAGATCCGCCGCACCGGTGTTCGTCTCGGCGACCAGCACAGCACCGACGTCCGGACGAGCGAGGTCAGGCCGCGCGACATGGTTGACAGTCATGAATCTTCGGTATCCCTTCGAGATCGTCGATGACACCCGAAGGATGGAACTTCAAGGGAAGTTGAAGTCAAGCCAACAGTCGGATCACTCGCTACTGTGACGGGCACGAGGGCAGGGTCTTGATGGTTTCCAAGCAGGCCAGAATTTTGGGCTGTCTCGCGGCATCGATGCTGCTGACGGCACCGCGGTCGCGGGCAAAGCTCTTCCGGCCGACACGCCGGAGGCGAAACAGGCCGAGTCCGGGATCGCGCTGCAGAACCTGACGACCACCCCGGCCAAGGCGAAAACCTATGCAGGACACCTGGTCTACGACGCCTGCGCGATCATGAACCCGTTCCTGATGCAGCAAGCGGGATTCGTGGTCAGCTCCAACAGCATCTTCCGGCCCGCCCGCTCCCGGCACTGTCGCCCACCAATCGACCGGCCCCAGCATCGCGCCGGAGCACTGGGCCACTCTGGCCATGCACCCTGGCACCTCCCAGAACGGACCCGGCCTCACCCACAAGCCCGAAAAAGCGCTCAAATTCTTGATCGACCAGGTCGCGGCCAAACTCGCCGCTGGCCCCGACCAGGCAGAGCTGTCCCACTACCGGTTCAGCCGGAGCTGCTGAACGCCAATCACGAGCGCTGCCACCCGCGCGTCGCCGGTCCTGGCGGCCAGCCAAAAGAAGCCACTTCGAACAAGAAGGTAGGCGACGACGAGATCTGCTGGGTTCCGATGACTCCCGGCCACGCGGACCTGTCGTTCAAGGTGGGCCGCCACCTGGTCACGATGTCGGCCGTCCGCAGCGAGGACTACCAGAAACCCGCGCTCAACCAGGTGTTCGGCGGTGCGGTCCTAAAGATCATCGACCGGTTGAAGCAGATTCCGTAGCACCCCTGGCACGCACGAATCCCCGTTCAGCCACAGCCGAACGGGGATTGCGGGTGGACCTGAGGGGAATCGAACCCCTGACCCCCGCCTTGCAAAGGCGGTGCTCTACCAATTGAGCTACAGGCCCGGTGCGGACCGGGGTCCGCGAGGTGTGGGTCAGTTGCGGGACGCGTCCGCGGCCTTGGCCGGCGCGCTGCCGTTCGCCGACGGGGCGGCAGGCGTGGTGGCCTCACGCCACAGGTCAGCCTCGGCCTTGGCGGCCTTGTTCCGCTTGACGACGAACAGGACGCCGCCCGCGACGACCGCGAGTGCCAACAGCTTCTTCACCTGAAGCCCCCTTCTGAATGCTTGCGCTACCCCACGATGCTACCGGACCCGCCGCGCGTCCCGTCCAGCGGTTCGGTCTCTCGTTCCACGTGGAACACCGGGAATATCCGGAGTGATCGGTCCGTTGGACTCGACGGCCCCAGCGGCCGCGCAAAGCTCAGCCCTGCCGGTCCTTCTCTTCCCGGCAGGGCTGACTCGTCTCCGCGAGCCGCGCACGGGTACCGGCCAGACCCGATTCGACCAGGTCAGGGCGATTGTTCTCCAGGCCGTACGTCACCTCGTACCACGGGCCCAGCTGGTTCCACGCCCACGCGCGCCGACGCAGTTCGGGGGTGACTTCGTACTCCTCAGCGAACGCCGCCACGCACTCCGCCGACGTCCGGAACAGCAGCCACGCCAGGTCCCGCGCGGGGTCGCCGATCGACACGTCGGACCAGTCGATCACCCCGCTCAACCGGCCGTCCTGCTTGAGCAAACGCTCTGGCCCGAGGTCACCGTGCACCACGGTGTCTGCTGGATAATCCTCGACCTCCGCCAGCAGCGCCCGAGCCCGATCGGCCAGCGGACCGAGTAACGGCGGGACCGCATCGAGGGCCAGAGTTTCCGGCTCGGCACCGAGTTCGCGAGCCTTGGCAACGTCCGCACTGTGCAAAGCTCGGAGGAATCGGCCGAGCGTGCGACCATCGTCCGCCGTTAGTTCACCTGGCTCGCCTGGCACCAGTTCATGTCGCACGACCAACGGATTTTCCCGCCACACCAACGGAATCGGCACCGTCAACGGCAACCGCGGAGCCAGCCACGGCAACACCCGCGTCTCCCGAATCAGCCACGCGCGCACCTCGTCCCGTTTGGGCCGCCGCTCGACCCATCGCCCGTCGACAAGCGTCGCGACGCTGTCCCAACCCTCGCCCAGCTCCTCACCGGTCATGCCACACTGAACCAGGCTTTCCCGGCATCGGCCCAGGGAGTTTTCCACGCCCCACCCCGTTTGGCACCGCTGCTGCCCGATCTCCGGCGACCGCACCCCGCACGGCAGCGACGCCGAAGACCCGTTCCTCGAGATCGTCTGGTGGATCAACCAGGAACTGCGCGACCTGTACCGGCAAACCCGCTGATCACGCCGGAATCCCGGTGGCGAAAGCGATCTCCGAAACCTGGTGCCGGTCAAGGGAAAGCGTGCCGAGCAGGTCCGCGATCCGTTGCTGCTGCACGACAGTCGGCTGGAAATACATCGGCAGCACCCGCCGATCCCAGACCGCCCCGAATTCCAGGTCCGCGATCACCGCCTCCCATCCGCCGAGACTGCGATGCAGCCACCATCCCCGCCGCCGAACCGCCGGGTCCGCGGAATCCTTCAGCACAGCCAAATCCGCCAGCGACCACAGCCGCGGACTGCTGCTGAGCACCTCGCCCGCCAACCGGGCCACCCGCGAATGGTCTCCCGTCATTTCCCGCAGCAACCACGGCACGTCCGAAGCAACAGCCTTGCCGCGAAGCAACGACAACCCGGTCTTCCGCAAAGGCAAGTCAGCACTCTGGGCAAGACCGACGATCTCCGAACGGTCCAGCTCAGTGCCGATTTCCGCGAGCCCGGCGTACGCGCGAGCCCGGACCACCGGTTTGACGGCAGAACGGGCGACCGCGGCATAAACCGTGACCGGGTCCCGTCCCATTTCCTGCCAGCGCAGCCGCGCCCACATCCGCACCATCGCCGACCGGTCGACCAGAAGTCGTTCCACGTCAACCGGATCGAGCTGCGCCGCGGTCAGCTTCACCAACCCCAGCACGCGGCTCTCCGCGGACCGGCCGCGAAGCAACGACTCGGCGATGACGTCCGGCGCAGCCAGCTCAGCGACGACACCGATCAACTGCCGCCGGACGATCTGGTCCCGTTCCTGAGGCAGCAACCGGACCGCGTCCGGCAAGCCCAGCAGCCCGGCCTCGAAGCTGTGCCTGAACGCGGCCCGCCGTACGTCAAAGTCTTCGGACTTTCGCAAGCACGCCCACACCGACGCCTCGCCGTGCGCGGCGACCAGCGCACGCAGATAGCGCGCGAACACTTCCGAACCCCACCAGCGCTGAGAAAGCCGCAGCAGCAGCGGCACAATCCGCTCCGCCCGCGCCAACGTCGTACGCCGCAACACCTCTTGTTCGGCCAGTTCCCGGACCACCTCGACGTGATCGTGCACCCGGATAGCCAAGGCCCGGTCGCTCAACGCACCATCCGAAGAGCACAACAGGCGAACCGCACGCTCGCGTAGGTACCCGTCGCGGTGCATCGAAGCCAACACCAGCGCAACCAACGGAGCGCGACCAAGCTTCCGGTCCGTCACCCGTCCCATCACCGGCTTCTGGGAGCGGAACTGGCGGGCGAAGTAGTCGATCCGCAGCATCTCGCGCGCGGTCGCCGACTCGAGCCAGGCCGAGGTTTTGGCCAAGCCTTCGTGGTCATCCCACTGTGCGGCGACCACGCCGAGGCTCAGCTCGTGACGGATCTCCCCCGAAGTCTGCATGCGGCTGATTCTGGCGACCACCCCGCCCGGCAGTCATCCGAAATACCAGAAAGGCCGGTCCGCAGGAGCTGCGAACCGGCCTTCCGGAAATGTGGGCCCACCAGGACTTGAACCTGGGACCTCTTCGTTATCAGCGAAGCGCTCTAACCGCCTGAGCTATGGGCCCGTCGAACGAGGAGTACTTTACCGGACTCCCCATCCGTACTTGCAACCGGGTTACTCCCGCTCGGACAGCGTGACTTCCAGCCCGCCCGCGAGGTCCGCTGACACGTTGTAGATGAACGCGCTCACCGTGGCCAGCGCGGACACCAGCACGATGTTGATCGCCCCGAGGATGGCCGCGATGCCGAACACGCGACCGGCGCTGATCAGCGGGTCGGGGGACGCGTTCGCGCCCTCGCCGCCGACCAGGGACGAGTACGTGCCGTTCAGCTTGTCCCACACGCCCATGCCGTCGAGCACCGTGTAGAGCACGCCGACCGCGACCAGCCACACGAAGAACATCGCGACGCCGAGCACCAGTGCCAGCTTCAGCACCGACCACGGGTCGAATCGCTTGATCTGCAGGCTCGCCCGCCGCGGGCCCCGGCCGGGGCGGCGCAGTGCGCTCGGCGTCGGCCGGGTGCGGCCCGCGGGCGGAACGTCGTCCGCCGGCGGCGGTGCCTCGCCTCCGAAGAGCCGGGGCGCCGCCGTGCCGCTCACCGGGTAGTCGTTCTCGACCGCGGCCGGTTCGGGAGCCGCGGTGGGCACGTCCTCGGTCGCGATCCGCGCCGTGGCCATGGCCTCGGAGTCGCCGCCGCCGTCCTTGGCGGTGCGCTGCCAGGGCGGGTTGGCCGACGCGTCGTCGGCCTTGTCGGATGGTGCCACGTTGAGTCAGTCCTTACCCGTGCGTGGGGCGCCGATCACTGCTCCGGCGCCGTGCCGTCTTCTGCTGTGGGCTCCTCTGGCGTAGCCTCGGCCGCTTCGTCCGAAACCGTTTCGGAAGCCGCGACTTCCGAAACCTCAGAACCGTCCTCGGCGGAGTCCTCGCCACCATTGGCGACGTCCGAACCCTCGTCCGCGTTGCGTGCGACCGCGAGAAGAGTGGTTCCGTCACCCAGGTTCATCAGCCGAACGCCCTTGGTCTGCCTGCCCGCCTTGCGCACGTCCCGCGCCGGCGTGCGGATGACCCCGCCGCTGGACGTGATGGCGAACAGCTCGTCGTCCTCGTCGACGATGAGTGCCCCCACCAGCCTGCCACGTTTGCTGTCGTGCTGGATGGTGAGCACGCCCTTGCCGCCGCGGCCCTGTACCGGATAGTCCTCGATCGGCGTCCGCTTCCCGTACGCGCCGTCTGTGGCGACCAGCAGGAACTTGTCCGGTTTGACCACGCTGATGCCGAGCAGCTCGTCGCCCTCGTTGAACCGCATGCCCAGCACACCCGAGGTCGGCCGGCCCATCGGGCGCAGCGCCTCGTCGGTGGCGTGGAAGCGGATCGACTGGCCGCCCGCGGACACCAGCAGCAGGTCGTCGTCGGCCGCGGCCAGGACCGCGCCGACCAGCTCGTCGCCCTCGCGCAGGTTGATCGCGATGAGCCCGCCCGCGCGGTTGGAGTCGAAGTCGGTGAGCTTCGTCTTCTTCACCAGCCCGCGCTGCGTGGCCAGCACCAGGTACGGCGCGACCTCGTAGTTCGGGATCTCGATGACCTGGGCGATCTGCTCGTCCGGCTGGAACGCGAGCAGGTTCGCCACGTGCTGGCCGCGCGCGTTGCGGTTGGCCTCGGGCAGGTCGTAGGCCTTCGCCCGGTACACCCGGCCCTTGTTCGTGAAGAACAGGATCCAGTCGTGCGTGGAGCAGACGAAGAAGTGCTGGACGATGTCGTCCTGCTTCAGCGTCGCGCCCTGCACGCCCTTGCCGCCGCGCTTCTGCGACCGGTACAGATCGGTTTTCGTCCGCTTGGCGTAGCCCGTGCGGGTGATGGTGACGACGACGTCTTCCTGCGCGATCAGGTCCTCGACCGACACGTCGCCGTCGAACGGGATGATCTTCGTGCGCCGGTCGTCACCGTACTTGTCGACGATCTCCATCAGCTCGTCGCGGATGATCGACCGCTGCCGCTCGGGCTTCGCGAGGATGTCCTTGAGGTCGGCGATCTCCAGCTCGATCTCGGCAAGGGTGTCGATGATCCGCTGCCGCTCCAGGGCGGCCAGCCGGCGCAGCTGCATGTCCAGGATCGCGGTCGCCTGGATCTCGTCGATCTCGAGCAGCGACATCAGGCCGGGCCGGGCCTCGTCGGCCGAGGGCGACCGCCGGATCAGGGCGATCACCTCGTCCAGCAGGTCGAGCGCCTTGACCAGGCCGCGCAGGATGTGGGCCCGTTCCTCGGCCTTGCGCAGCCGGTACTTGGTGCGCCGCACGATCACGTCGACCTGGTGCTTCACGTAATGCCGGATGATCTGGTCGATCCGCAGCGTGCGCGGCACGTCGTCGACCAGCGCCAGCATGTTGACGCCGAAGTTCTGCTGCAGCTGGGTGTGCTTGAACAGGTTGTTCAGCACCACCTTCGCCACCGCGTCGCGCTTGATCGTGACGACGATCCGCATGCCGGAGCGGCTGTTGGACTCGTCCGCGATGTCCGAGATCCCGGTGATCTTGCCGTCGCGCACCAGGTGCGCGATGTTCTCCACCAGGTTGTCCGGGTTGACCTGGTACGGCAGCTCGGACACGACCAGGATCGTGCGGCCCTTCGCGTCCTCTTCGACCTCGACGACCGCGCGCATCCGGATCGAACCGCGGCCGGTGCGGTAGGCGTCCTCGATGCCCGAGGTGCCGAGGATCATCGCCTTGGTCGGGAAGTCCGGGCCCTTGACCCGCACGAGCAGCGCAGCCAGCAGTTCGTCGTCGGTCGCCTCGGGGTTCTCCAGCGCCCACACGACGCCTTCGGACACCTCGCGCAGGTTGTGCGGCGGGATGTTCGTCGCCATCCCGACCGCGATCCCGGAACCGCCGTTGACCAGCAGGTTCGGGAACCGCGACGGCAGCACGTCGGGCTCCTGGGTGCGCCCGTCGTAGTTGTCGCGGAAATCGACGGTGTCCTCTTCGATGTCCGCGAGCATCTGCATCGCGAGCGGCGCGAGCCGGGACTCGGTGTACCGCATCGCGGCGGCGGGGTCGTTGCCCGACGAGCCGAAGTTGCCCTGCCCGTCGATCAGCGGGTAGCGCAGCGACCACGGCTGGGCGAGCCGCACGAGCGCGTCGTAGATCGCCGAGTCGCCGTGCGGGTGGTAGTTGCCCATGACGTCGCCGACGACGCGAGAGCACTTGTTGTACCCGCGGTCCGGGCGGAACCCGGAGTCGAACATCGAGTACAGGATCCGGCGCGCCACCGGCTTGAGGCCGTCGCGCACGTCCGGCAGCGCCCGCGACACGATGACGCTCATCGCGTAGTCGATGTAGGAGCGCTGCATCTCCTGCTGGATGTCGACCGGTTCGATCCGGTCGTGTTCCGGCGGCAAGGTTTCCGTCATGGGGTCCTTCTCGGTGAGCAGTCCTGGGGAAGCGAGTTACGGGGGACGCCTACACGTCCAGGAAGCGCACGTCCTTGGCGTTGCGCGTGATGAACGAGCGGCGGGCTTCCACGTCCTCGCCCATCAGCACGGAGAACAGTTCGTCGGCCTGCGCCGCGTCGTCGAGGGTGACCTGCCCGAGCAGCCGGTTCGCCGGGTCCATCGTGGTCTCCCACAGCTCCTCGGCGTTCATCTCGCCGAGACCCTTGTACCGCTGGATCGCGTCGTCCTTCGGAAGCCGGCGGCCGGATTCGACGCCCGCCTGGATGACCGCGTCGCGTTCCTTGTCCGAGTACGCGTACTCCGGCTCCGCCCGCGGCCACTTGATCTTGTACAGCGGCGGCCGCGACAGGAACACGTGGCCGTGCTCGATCAGCGGCGTCATGAAGCGGAACAGCAGGGTGAGCAGCAGCGTGGTGATGTGCTGGCCGTCGACGTCGGCGTCGGCCATCAGCACGATCTTGTGATACCGCAGCTTCGAGAGGTCGAAGTCGTCGTGGATGCCGGTGCCGAGCGCGGTGATCAGCGACTGGACCTCGGTGTTCTTGAGGACGCGGTCGATGCGGGCCTTCTCGACGTTGATGATCTTGCCCCGGATCGGCAGGATCGCCTGGTACATCGAGTCGCGGCCTTCCTTGGCCGAACCGCCCGCCGAGTCGCCCTCCACGATGTACAGCTCGCACTCGCCGGGGTCGTTCGAACGGCAGTCCTTGAGCTTGCCCGGAAGGCCGCCGATCTCCAGCGCGCCCTTGCGCCGCACCAGGTCGCGCGCCTTGCGGGCGGCGAGCCGGGCCTGCGCCGACGAGATCGACTTGTTGATGATCGTCTTGGCTTCGCTCGGGTTGCGCTCGAACCAGTCGCCGAGCCATTCGTTCGACTGCTGCTGCACGAACGTCTTGGCCTCGCTGTTGCCCAGCTTGGTCTTCGTCTGGCCTTCGAACTGCGGCTCGGACAGCTTGATCGACACGATCGCGGCGAGGCCCTCGCGCACGTCGTCGCCGGTCAGGTTCGCGTCCTTCTCCTTGAGCAGCTTCTTCTCGCGCGCGTACGCGTTGACCACGCGGGTGAGCGCGGCGCGGAAGCCCTCTTCGTGCGTGCCGCCCTCGTGCGTGTTGATCGTGTTGGCGAAGGTGTACACCGACGGCGTGAACCCGGTGTTCCACTGCATCGCGACCTCGACCTCGAGGCCGGCGCCCTTGGCGTCGAAGGAGATGACGCTCTCGTGGATCGGGTCCTTGCTGCCGTTGATGTGCTTGACGAAGTCCTCGAGCCCGCCCGGGTAGCAGTAGACCTTTTCCTTGATCCGCGCCGGCTTGCCCGCGGCGTCCTCTTCGGTCTCCTCGTCGGCGACGCGCTCGTCGCGCAGCGACAGGGTGAGGCCCTTGTTGAGGAACGCCATCTCCTGCAGCCGGCGCGAGATGGTCTCGAAGTTGTAGGTGGTGGTCTCGAAGATGCCATCGTCGGCCCAGAAAGTGATGGTGGTGCCGGTTTCGGTGGCCGGGCCGAGGTCCTCGAGCGGGCCCGGCACCTGGTTCGTGTACTCCTGGCGCCAGCTGCGGCCGCCGACCTTGATCTCCGCGAGCAGCTTCGTGGACAGCGCGTTCACCACGGAAACGCCGACGCCGTGCAGGCCGCCGGACACCGCGTAGGAGTCGCTGTCGAACTTGCCGCCCGCGTGCAGGATGGTGAGCACGACCTCGAGCGTCGGCTTCTTCTCCTTGGGGTGCATGTCGACCGGGATGCCGCGGCCGTCGTCGACTACCCGCACCCCGCCGTCCGCGAGGAGAGTAACCTCGACCTTGGTGGCGTACCCCGCCATCGCCTCGTCCACGGAGTTGTCCACCACCTCCTGGACCAGGTGGTGGAGACCGCGCTCACCGGTGGAACCGATGTACATGCCGGGGCGCTTGCGAACTGCTTCGAGGCCTTCGAGCACGGTGATGGACGACGCGTTGTACTCGCTCTTGTTCTCGGTCACCGGCGTTGTTTCTCCTCGTCTCGCCCGAGCGGACGTCCGCTACTACAACAGTGTACTTGGCCGCGCGCGCTCACATGCGGCAAGGACACCTCTCAGTCTGTCGCAGAGGCACGAAATCACCCGCAGGCGAGTCAGGTCGTATCCGAACCGGCGCGACCCGGTTCTCGGGGCAATGACCCGGCAGACCGCAACCCCCGTCAGCCGTACGTGTCACGCGGTCCGCGACCAGGCACGTGCCGGGGTCCTTTCCGCCAGCTCGGAGCGGTCGGACCCTGGATCCGCATCCGCTTCACGACGCCGTTGCCGACGCCCGCGGCGATCTTCGCCAGCAACTTGCCCTGCAGCAACCGCAACTGCGTCGCCCACGCGGTGGAACTCGCACGGACGGTCAGCTCGCCGTCTTTCAGCGCGATCGGCTGGGCGTGTTCGGCGACGTCCTCGCCCACGAGCCGGGCCCATTGCCCGAACACGCGCGCGTTGGTCATGGTGCCCTGCCAGCCGCTGTCGGAGATCAGCCTCGACACGAGCCGGCCGAGCGGCTGCGGATCGCGCGGATCCGCGCCGGGACCGGACCAACGACGGCGCGCCCGGTTCTGTCCGCTGCCGCCGGTGATCCGGCCGCGCCGGAGGTTCGGCGGGGCTCCGCGTTCGCGGGCTTTCGCCTTCGCCGCTTCGAGCGCGGCGTGCGCGAGGTCGCGGCCGCTCGGAGCGTCCCCAGCGGGCGTCTCGTTCGGCCCAGTGGAACTGTCACGCTCAGTCGCGCCACGCGCGGGATTTCGGGGGACGTCGTCCGTTTTCGAGGTGTCAAGACGGCCATCCGGCCGGTTCGTCACGCGCGGCGATAACGCGGCTCCGGGTTTATCCACACTGTCCACAGGTTTGTCCCCAGATCGGTGGGCAACCCGCGTGACGCCGGTCACCCCGCGTGGTCGTCGTGGCTGTTCAGGCACGGTTCACCTCCCCGTCGGCCACCGTGAACCTCGCGCCGGCCAGCTCCTCGGGCACATCCTCGGCCACCGCCGCGGTGATGAGCACCTGCTCGGCGCTCGCGGAGACTTCGGCCAGCCGGGCCCGGCGCTTGCGGTCGAGTTCGGCAAAGACATCGTCCAGCAACAACACCGGTTCGCCCGCTTCGGCACGCAGAAGCTCGTAACTTCCGAGCCGCAATGCGAGCGCGAACGACCACGACTCGCCGTGGCTCGCGTACCCCTTCGCCGGGACCTCACCGAGAATCAGCTCCAGCTCGTCCCGATGCGGGCCGACGAGACTGATGCCTCGCTCCAGTTCCTGCCGCCGCGTGTCGGCCAGCGCCTTCAGCAACAGCTCGCGCAGTACCTCTGCGTCCGCACGCTCTCCATCGGGCACGCCGTACGAAGGCGGAAGCGCTTCGCCGAGCGAAGACTTGTACGCGATCTTCGCCGGGCGAGAGTCGGGCGCGACCCCCATATAAGCGTCGGCCGTGTACGGCGCGAGGTCCGCGATGAGGTTCAACCGTGCCGCCAGCAGCTGCGCGCCAGCGACCGAGAGATGGTCGTCCCACACGTCGAGCGTCGACAGTGCGTACGGGTCTTCGCGACCAGTACGGCGTTTGCCCGCGGTCTTAAGGAGTGCGTTGCGCTGTTTAAGCACCTTCTCGTAGTCCGCGCGCACGCCCGCGTACCGAGGTGCGCGAAGCACGAGCAGTTCGTCCATGAACCGACGGCGTTCGCTCGGATCGCCGCGCACGAGCGAGAGGTCCTCGGGAGAGAACAGCACCGTACGCAGAATGCCGAGCACGTCGCGCGGCTTGCCGACCGCGCCCCGATTCACGCGGGCACGGTTGGCCCGGCCAGGCGTGATCTCGAGTTCGACCGTCAGCTCGCGGTCTTCGTTGACGACCGCGACGCGGACGAGCGCGCGCTCACAGCCGTGCCGGATGAGCGGCAGGTCCGTGGCGACCCGGTGCGAACCGAGGGTCGCCACGTAGCCGATCGCTTCGAGCAGGTTCGTCTTCCCCCGGCCGTTCTGGCCGACGAGCACGACCGGCCCCGGTTCGAGGGCGAGGTCGGCTTGCGGCCAGGACCGGAAGTCGGTGACCTGGAGATGTCGCAGATACACGGGCGGGGACCGCGGGAGCTAGCTCCCGGCCTTCTTCACCGCGTGGCCGCCGAACTGGTTGCGCAGCGCGGCGACGGCGCGCATCGCGGCGGAGTCCTTCTGCCGCGAGGAGAACCGGGCGAACAGCGCGGCCGACAGAACCGGAGCCGGGACCGCGTTGTTGACCGCTTCCTCCAGCGTCCAGCGGCCTTCGCCGGAGTCCTCGACGTAACCCTCGAGGTCGTCCAGGTCCGGGTCCTCGTCCAGCGCGCGCACCAGCAGGTCGAGCAGCCAGGAGCGGACCACGGTGCCGCGCTGCCAGCCCTTGATCACGGCGGGCACGTCGTCGACGGTCTTCGCCGCTTCGAGCAGTTCGAAGCCCTCGGCGTAGGCCTGCATGATGCCGTACTCGATGCCGTTGTGGATCATCTTCGCGTAGTGCCCGGCGCCGACCGAGCCAGCGTGCGAGAAGCCTTCCTCGCGCGGGCCCTCCGGACGCAGCGCGTCGAAGATCGGCATCGCGCGCTGGACGTCGGACGCCGCGCCGCCGACCATCAGGCCGTAGCCGTTGTCCTTGCCCCACACACCGCCGGAGACGCCGCAGTCGAGGTAGCCGACACCGTGCGAAGCGAGCAGGTCGGCGTTCAGCTTGTCGTCGGTGAACTTCGAGTTCCCGCCGTCGATCACCAGGTCGCCCTCGGACAGCAGCTGCCCGAGTTCGGTGACGGTCTGGCGGGTCGGCTCCCCGGCCGGGACCATGATCCACACGATCCGGGGGCCGGACAGCTTGGAGACCAGGTCTTCGAGCGAGGTCGAGTCGCTGACGTCGGCGTTGCGGTCGTATCCGACCACCTCGTGCCCGGCGGCGCGCAGCCGCTCGCGCATGTTGAAGCCCATCTTGCCCAGGCCGACGAGACCCAGCTGAACCATGAGATCCCCTTTGGATTGGAGCGGTTTTCCTCGGTTGGACGCGCGGCGCTCAGCCCGGCAGCCGGACCGGCATGAGCAGGTAGAGATACCCGGGGACGACGTTGCCCTCGGCGTCGGCGGGCTTGATCAGCGCCGGCCGGTTGGGGGTGGTGAAGGTCAGCTCGGCCCGGTCGCTGTGCAGCGCGCCGAGCCCGTCGACGAGGTAGCCGGGGTTGAACGCGATGGTGACCGGCTCGCCCTCGTAGTCGACCTGCAGTTCCTCTTCGGCGCTGCCCTCGTCGTCGCCGCCGGCGGACAGCCGCAGGGAGCCGTCGCTGAACTCGAGCCGCACCTGGGTGCCGCGCTCGGCGACCAGCGACACGCGCTTGATCGACTCGGCGAGCGCGCTGACCTCGATGACCGCCCGCGAGGTGTGGTTCGCGGGCAGCAGCTGGCGATACGGCGGGAACTCGGCGTCGAGCAGCCGGGTGGTCGTGTAGCGGCCCGCGCCGGACAGACCGAGCAGTCCTTCGCCGGAAGCGAGCGCGAGCTGCACGGTGGTGCCCGCGCCGCCGAGCGTCTTGGCCGCCTCGGCGAGCGTGCGAGCCGGGACGAGCACCGCGGCGTCGGACAGGCCCTCGGCCGGCTTCCAGGTGAACTCGCGCATGGCGAGCCGGAACCGGTCGGTGGCGACGAGGGTCAGCGTCTCGCCGGAGATCTCCAGCCGCATGCCGGTGAGCATGGGGAGCGTGTCGTCCTTGCCGGCCGCGGTGGCGACCTGGGTGACCGCCTGGCCGAAGACGTCGCCGGTGAGTTCGCCCGCGTGCGCGGGCTGGGACGGCAGCTGCGGGTAGTCCTCGACCGGCATGGTCGGGAGGCTGAACCGGGCGCTGCCGCACGTGATGGTGGCGCGGGCGCCGTCGACGGAGATCTCCACCGGCTGCGCGGGCAGCGCTTTGGTGATGTCGGCGAGGAGGCGGCCGGAGACGAGCAGCCGTCCGCCGTCGGCGATGGTCGCGGGAACGCCGACCGTGGCCGAGACCTCGTAGTCGAAGCCGGAGACCGTGAGCGCGTCGGACTCGCCGTCCGCGCCCGCGTCGAGGAGAACGCCGCCAAGCACCGGCACCGGAGGCCGGGAGGGGAGGCTTCTGGCCACCCACGCGACGGCGTCGGCGAGCCCGTCGCGCTCGACGCGGATCTTCATGCGCGCTTCCTTTCGACAGCCGAGCCCCTCGGCTCGTGAAGGGGTCGCCGGGCACCAGTTGTGAGCACCGCGTGCGACCGGGTCCCCGCCGGTCCGGTCCGCCCCGCGCGGGAACGGACCAGCTGCAGACATCCACGTTAGGCCGTCGCCGGGGGTGCCGTCACCTCGGCCTCCCCTTCGGTTTGTCGACAAGACGACACGAATCTCGGCTTGTCCCCAGTTTCGTCCTCCGCCTGTTTTTGTTCTGTTCTTTCTTAGAAGAGATGAAAAACCAGTAGCAGTAATAGGGGCTGTGGATTGTGTGGACAGGGCTCGTTCGCGCTGGTCGCAGGGCGCGGCGGCCTGTGGGCAGTCCTGGTGGCGGATCGGTGGATGGTTCGGCCGATCCGTGGATGGTTTCGAGCCGTCCCCGATTCATCCACAGTCGGCCCTAGTTGTCCCCAGGGTTGTCCCCAGGTTGGGGCCGAGTTGTACCCAGGCTCTGGGGGCAGTCGAAGCGGCCGGGATCGCCCTGGTGAGTGACGAACCACAGCTGTGGATCACCTGTGGGCAACCTGGGGAATCAGCGTGGACAACCCTGGGGACAACCTGTGGATTCGGTGTGGGCGGGGTGTGGAGCAAATCCGGGTCGTCGCAGCTCCGGGATCTGTTGGCACTGTGGGCAAACTGCCCACACCCTGGGGAAAACCCCTTGTGTATCAATAAGTTTGAGGAATTTTGTGTACACAGGCTGTGGACGTCTGTGGATGCGTACGCGTGCTTCGCTCCTGCGCCGCTGCGTACGCACGCTTCAGCTGCGTAGTCAGGGCAACAAAAAGGCCACCACGGGGGTCCGTGGTGGCCTCGAGCGTCGAAACAGGACTGTCTACAAGCGAGTGTCCAAACGCGGCAGCTGGCTACTGGCGGGCGCGCTGCTTGATCCGCGACGTCAGCTCTTGCACCTGGTCGTAGATGCGCCTGCGCTCGGCCATCTCCTTGCGGATCTTCTTGTCCGCGTGCATGACGGTCGTGTGGTCGCGGCCGCCGAACGTCTGCCCGATCTTCGGCAGCGACATCTCGGTCAGCTCGCGGCAGAGGTACATCGCGATCTGGCGGGCCGTGGCGAGCGCCTTCGTCTTGCCGGGCCCGCACAGCTCGTCGAGCGTCACGTCGAAGAACTCGGCGGTGACGCCCATGATGGTCGGCGCGGTGATCTCCGGCGTGTGCGAATCCGGGATCAGGTCGCGCAGCACGATCTCGGCGAGCCCGGCTTCCACCGGCTGCTGGTTCAGCGACGCGAACGCGGTGACGCGGATCAGCGCGCCCTCCAGTTCGCGGATGTTCGCCTCGACCCGCGACGCGATGAACTCCAGCACGTCGCCGGGCACCGCGAGCCGGTCCTGCGCCGCCTTCTTGCGAAGGATCGCGATCCGGGTCTCCAGCTCAGGCGGCTGGATGTCGGTGATCAGGCCCCATTCGAACCGCGTCCGCAGCCGGTCCTCCAGGGTTTCCAGCCGCTTGGGCGGCCGGTCGGAGCTGACCACGATCTGCTTGTTCTGGTTGTGCAGCGTGTTGAAGGTGTGGAAGAACTCCTCCTGGGTGCCTTCCTTGCCCTCCAGGAACTGGATGTCGTCCACCAGCAGGATGTCGACGTCGCGGTAGCGCCGCTGGAAGGCGACCTTGCGGTCGTCGCGCAGCGAGTTGATGAAGTCGTTCGTGAACTCTTCGGTGGAGACGTACCGCACGCGCATCCCGGGGAACAGCCGCTGCGCGTAGTGCCCGACGGCGTGCAGCAGGTGCGTCTTGCCGAGCCCGGACTCGCCCCAGATGAACAGCGGGTTGTACGCGCGGGCAGGTGCCTCGGCCACGGCGACCGCGGCGGCGTGCGCGAAGCGGTTGGAGGCACCGATGACGAAAGTGTCGAAGTTGTACTTCTCGTTCAGCTTCGTCTTCGACGTCTGCGGCTGCGCGGGCGCGGTGTAGGGCTGCCCCGCGATCGGCTGCCCGGCGAACCGGGGCCAGATCTCGTTGGCGGTCGCCAGCGCTTCGCCCTCTTCGTCGACTTCTTCGTCCGGGTCCTCGATATCGTCCAGGCCGGGGTGGGCCGGGTGCAACGGCTGCTGCTGAGGTGGCGGCGGCGGGTCGACGCGCGCCGGCGGAAGACCGGCTGCTTCGACCTGAGGCCGTCGCGGCGGCGGTTTCGGCTTCGGGCGCTCCGGACGCGCGTGGTCGGCCTGGCCGTTCTCGGTGTGCGGGCTCGCCGGCGGCATCGGCATCGGCTCCGGATGCGGGACATCGTTTTCCACCCGGGCGGGTGACGCCGCATAACGGGGTACCGGCGCTACCGGTTCGGTGCTGTCGACCTTCACCGCGAGCGACACCGGACGGCCGAGCCGACGGGACAGTGCTTCGGTGATCGAGGTGCGCAGCGCGCGTTCGATGGCTTCCTTCGCGAAGTCGCTCGGCGCGGCGAGCAGCGCGGTGCCGTCGAGGAGACCGATCGGGCGGGTCACCCGCATCCAGGCTCGTTGCTGCGGGGAGAGGGTGCCGTCGGACAGCTCCCGCACCACCTGCTCCCAGATGACGCCCAGATTGTGCTGGTGCTCCGACACCGGACTGACTCCCCTCCCCTCGTCGGCGCGCACGCCTCGGACCCACCCCGAGCACGTCCTGGAAAGCTCGCCTCGAGCACGCGGTCCGGACTCACCCGCGCGACGGCACAGCGATATCCACAAAGTTGTCCACAGCTGTGCACTAATGTACGGCCGTCCGCAGCCACGCCACCTGCGGGCTCGGCGTACTCCCCGGGTGCCTCCACACCCCCGGCGCCAGCGAAGCGGCATCAGTCCTGCCCGGAGGCCGGAAGAGGCACGCTAACAAGCCCTGCCCGATGCCACAAGGCGTGGTGCCGCGCAAGCATTTCACGGTGTACGGCGTGTTGCCATTCGGTGCCGCGCCGTGCCGGAAGGCAGTCTCGCGGGCCGGTCGCCGAGGGTGGCGGAGGGGCGCCTGCGGCGTTCACGACCGGGGTGCGTACCCTCGTAAGGTCTCCCGTATGCGACGGGTGCGTTTCGCGTGCCTACGTATGTCGTCGCTCGTCGTGACGAGACCACCCGGTGGTAGGAGACAGCACGAACTTCCGTGCGACCCGCACGACACGCCGGGCGCCGGGGAATCCGCCGTCGCCCGACGGCCGAGACACAGGAGAAGCAGTGAGCAAGGGCAAGCGCACCTTCCAGCCGAACAACCGTCGTCGCGCGAAGACCCACGGTTTCCGCCTGCGCATGCGGACCCGTGCGGGTCGTGGCATCCTCGCGGCGCGCCGTCGCAAGGGCCGCGCCGAGCTGTCCGCCTGATCCGGCTCCGCCGAACCGCGTCGTGCTGCCCGCTGGCGCACGTCTGCGGCGGAGCGAGGACTTCCGGGTCGTCCTCCGCCGGGGGTCCCGAGCCGGCAGGCGCCGCCTCGTCGTTCATGCGTTGACCACGGACCCGTCCGTGGCCGCTTCCTTCGCGGCCAGGGCGGGTTTTGTGGTGAGCAAGGCCGTCGGCAACTCGGTGGTGCGCCACCGGGTGACCCGGCGGTTGCGCCACCTCGTTTCCGCGCGTCTCGGAACCCTGCCCGCGGGCACTTCGTTGGTGGTACGGGCATTGCCTCCGGCGGCGTCCGCGTCGAGCGCGGAGCTCGGCTCCGATCTCGACGCCGCGCTGCGCCGGCTCGGCCTCGCGCCGTCCGGCCGTCCTGCCGGGGCCGATGCTCCCCGGCAGCCGCGTCAGCAGGGCGCGGCACCCGACCACGGATCAGCGGTGTAAACGGCCATGGACGCCACCTCCGAGCACAGCACCACCGAAGCACCCGAGGAAGGCAAGCCGCCCCGGCCGGGACCGGTCGCGTGGGTGCTGCTCCTTCCCGTGCGGTTCTACCGCAAGGCGATCTCGCCCTTCCTTCCCCCGGCCTGCCGGTTCTACCCGAGCTGCAGCGCGTACGCAGTCGAAGCCCTGACCCGCCACGGCGCGGCCAAGGGCTCCTACCTCGCGCTGCGCCGGCTGCTTCGCTGCGGCCCGTGGACCCCGCCCGGCCGCGACCCGGTGCCCGAGAAGTTCTCGTGGCGGCACCGCACGCCTGAAACACCGATCGAGGAGTAGCTCAGTGCTCGATTTCATCTACTACCCCGTGTCCTTCATCTTGTGGTGTTGGCACAAGGTCTTCGGGTTCGTCTTCGGGGAAGCGACCGCGATCTCGTGGATCCTGGGCATCATCTTCCTGACGTTCACCGTCCGCGGCATCATGTTCAAGCCGTTCGTGAACCAGGTCCGGTCGATGAAGAAGATGCAAGACTTCGCGCCGGAAATGAAGAAGATCCAGAAGAAGTACGCGAACGACCGGCAGCGCCAGGCGCAGGAGATGCAGAAGCTCCAGCGCGAGCACGGCGTCAACCCGCTCGGCAGCTGTCTTCCGATGGTCCTCCAGATCCCGGTCTTCATCGGCCTGAACCACGTGCTGCGCGCGTTCACCATGAAGCCGGCCGACGGCGGGCCGAAGACCGAGAACTACTTCTTCAACGCGCACGACGTGAACTCGTACGTGAGCGCCAAGCTCTTCGGCGTCAACATGGGCGAGGCGGTCAACAACGGCGTCGGCGCCGTCGCCGGGCACGTCGCGAACGGCGGGTGGCACTGGGAGGTCCTCCCGGTCGCGCTGCCGCTGATGATCATCGCCTCGATCGCCACGCACCTCACCGCGCGGCACTCGGTGTCGCGGCAGAACGCGTCGGCCGCGGGCACCGCGCAGACCGCGATCATGAACAAGCTCACCATGTACATCTTCCCGCTCGGTGTGCTCGTGTTCGGTGCGTTCTTCCCGCTCGGCCTGCTCTTCTACTGGCTGGCGAACAACGGCTGGACCCTCATGCAGCAGCGCCTCGTCTACACGAAGATCGACAAGGAAGAGGCGGCTCGCAAGGAAGAGGCGGCCGAGAAGCGCGCGTCGCTCGGCCCGAAGCCGGGCCAGAAGCCGACCGCGCCGAAGGTCGGGCAGAAGCCGGTGCAGCAGAAGAAGAACCAGCAGCAGGGTCAGCAGGGCAAGGTGACCAAGGCGGGTTCGGCGCACGGCTTCGCGCAGACCTCCCCCGGCGGCAAGTCCGACGGCGCCGCTTCCTCGGAGAAGAAGGACGCCGAACCGGCGGAGAGCGCGCCGGAGCAGACGTCGAACCAGAACGGATCGAAGGAGAACGGCACCGGAGTGCCCGGGCTCCTCAAGGACTCGAACAGGAAGTCGGGCCGGAAGCGTCGCTGACGCTTCGGGTTCGGAGAGGAGACTGAAGATGTCGGAGACGGTCGACACGATCGACGCCGATCAGGAAGAGACGAGCGCACCGGCCGAGCCGAAGGCGGGCGGTGACGACGCTCTCGTGCAAGAGGGCGACATCGCCGGCGACTACCTCGAGCGTCTGCTGGACCTGCTCGACTACGACGGCGACATCGATCTGGACGTCGAAGCCGGCCGCGCGATCGTCAGCATCGACGGCGGCGACGACCTGGAGAAGCTGGTCGGCCCCCGCGGCACGGTGCTCGAAGCGCTGCAGGAGCTGACCCGCCTCGCGGTCCAGCAGGAGACCGGCTCGCGCAGCCGGCTGATGCTGGACATCGCCGGCTGGCGCGCGGACCGCCGCGAGGAACTGCGCGAGCTAGGCCGGTCCACCGCCGAGTCGGTGCTGTCGAGCGGCGAGCGGGTGCGGCTGCAGCCGATGAGCCCCTTCGAGCGCAAGGTCGTCCACGACGCGGTCGCGACGGTTAAGGGCGTCACGAGCGAGAGCGAGGGCGAAGACCCCAAGCGACGCGTGGTGATCTTCCCCGAGGACTGAGCCCTCGGACGCGGAGAGCCGCGTAGAGCACTGAGCCGAAGCGGCCCACCGGAGTGATTCCGGTGGGCCGCTTCTTTTTATGTCTGCCTTCTGGCGCGGTGTCGGAGGTGGGTCAGGCCGACTCGCTCGACTGCCGCAGTCGGTCCCTTGAAGCGGACCGGTGTGGCGCACTCGCTGATCTTCCCCTCGCTGAGTGCGACCGGTACTGGTTCGACGCCGAACCACGACCACGATCAGCAGCAGCCTGCCGTGTCGACCAGCAGGTGCCACTTGCGGCCCGCACGCGTTCCCGCGTCGTATCCGGTCTGTTCGCCGCCCTCGCTGGTTTCGACCGACCGCGAGTCCAGGATCGCGGCCGACGGTTGCGGGTCGCGCTCGTCGCGTTCGCGGGCCTGGCCGCGCAGCACGTTGTGCAGACGCTGCCAGGTGCCATTCTCGGTCCAGGCAGCGAACAGTCGACGACGAGCCATACGACGGCTTGCACCCACAGGCACGCACTCATCGGATGATCACCGCACTCGATCGCCGCCACCACCGGCACGCCGCAAGAAACCACCAGCTTCCACAACCCCCTCTGCGATTCGGATCGTCGGCACGGCGGGAGCTGTTGACAGCACCTCGCGGTCGCCGCCACTAGCGCGTCGTACGGTAAGCCCGACGTTCGACGTGGGTGGGCGGTCAGCGAGCGGGTGCCTCGGAGCGAATTACAAGCGTGGCGTTTCACGTGAAACTCGCCGCCCCTCTCACCTGGGTGACCGCGTTTCACGTGAAACGACCTGTGGATCGCTCGGCGACTCGAGTGGAGTTGTCCACAGTTGCGGTCTGTCGGCTCGATTTGGCGTCGGCATCAGGGACAATCAATCGAGCGCGTTTCACGTGAAACGCGCGGAGCGAGGGGTGGGAGTAGTGAGCTTGGACGGTGCCACCGGGACGGTCCGGACCGCGGCGGTGGAGGTGTTCGGGGAGCGCGTCGAGCAAGCCGCCGGGTACGTCGAGCTGCTGGCAACTCATGGGGTCGAGCGAGGACTGATCGGCCCGCGTGAGGTGGAGCGGCTGTGGGAGCGGCACGTGCTGAACTCCGCGGTGATCGGCGAGCAGATCCCGTCCGATGCGCGCGTGGTCGACGTCGGGTCGGGGGCGGGGCTTCCGGGAGTACCGCTGGCGATCGCTCGACCGGACCTCGATATCGTGCTCTTGGAACCCATGGCTCGCCGGGTTGACTGGTTGGCCGAGGTCGCCGAGAAGCTGGAACTCCCGATCACCATCGTCCGTGGACGCGCCGAGGAGCGGTCCGTACGCGAGCAGCTGGGTGGCGCAGACGTCGTCACCGCCCGCGCGGTCGCCCCTCTTGCGCGGCTCGCGGGCTGGTGCCTTCCCCTGGTTCGTCCCGAAGGCCGACTGGTTGCCCTCAAAGGCGCCAGCGCCGCTGAAGAGATCTCCCGTGACCGCGACGCGGTGCGCAAGGCCGGTGGTGCCGAACCACAGGTCGCTGAGTGCGGGAAGGCAGTACTCGAAGTCCCCAGCACGGTGGTCCTGATCCGTCGCCTGTCGCCGAAGCCGAACCGGTCACGCGGCAGACGGAGCTAGCGAACGACAAGAGCCGCGCCGTTCCACGTGAAACATCGCGGTGTGAACGCCCCGAATCGTCTACCAGGAGGAGGTGTCGAGACCGGTGAATCCCCCGCCGTCCGACTCCGCGCAGGCCAGCCAGGAGATGGGCTGGACGCCGATCGCTGAAGAAGCCGTTCGCGCCGCGAGCGTGCTCCACCCCAAGGAAGGGGTGCTCCCCCGACCGTCTCGTCGCCGGGTGCTCACCGTCGCGAACCAGAAGGGCGGGGTCGGCAAGACGACCAGCACCGTCAACCTGGCCGCGGCGCTCGCCGTGCACGGGCTGAAAACGTTGGTGATCGACCTCGACCCGCAGGGCAACGCCAGCACCGCGCTCGACATCGACCACCGCTCCGGGACGCCCTCGATCTACGAGGTGCTCATCGGCGAGGTCTCGATCGCTGAGGCCGCGCAGCAGAGCGAGCAGTCCCCCAACCTCTTCTGCGTGCCCGCCACGATCGACCTCGCTGGCGCCGAGATCGAACTCGTCTCCATGGCGAACCGCGAGACGCGGCTCAAGGAGGCGCTGTCGTCCGGGGCGCTCGACGAACTCGGTGTCGACTACGTCTTCATCGACTGCCCGCCGTCGCTCGGTCTTCTCACCGTCAACGCGATGGTGGCGGCGCAGGAAGTGCTCATTCCGATCCAATGCGAGTACTACGCGCTCGAAGGTCTTGGGCAGCTCCTCAGCAACATCGAACTCGTGCAGCAGCACCTCAACCGCGAACTCAGCGTGTCGACGATTCTGCTCACCATGTACGACGGTCGCACCAAACTGGCCGACCAGGTGACCAACGAGGTCCGGAACCACTTCGGCGACACGGTGCTGAAGACCGTCATCCCGCGCAGCGTGAAGGTGTCCGAGGCACCTGGCTACGGCCAGACCGTCCTCGCCTACGACCCCGGCTCACGTGGTGCCATGAGCTATCTCGACGCGGCGAAGGAGATCGCCGAGCGGGGTGTGAACGAGAGGAGCAGCACCACATGACTGAGCGCAGAGGAGGGCTCGGCCGCGGACTGGCGGCCCTGATCCCGACCGGACCGGCGACGCCTCCCCCGGCCGCGACCGAGGCCACGCCCGCGGAGCAAGCGGTGCGCGAGGACAAGGGCTGGTTCGCGGCGAACGGAGCCGCGGGCCAGCCGGTCGCAGGCGGCGAAGTCGCCGGCGCGGTGTACCGCGAGATCCCGGTCAGCTCGGTCAAGCCGAACCCGAAGCAGCCTCGCCAGGTTTTCGACGAGGAAGCGCTCGCCGAACTCGAGCATTCGATCCGCGAGTTCGGGCTCATGCAGCCGATCGTCGTCCGCGAACTCGGCGACGACGAGTACGAACTCGTCATGGGCGAGCGCCGGCTGCGGGCCTCGCAGCAGGCGGAACTCGAGGCGATCCCCGCGATCGTGCGGCAGACCGCCGACGAGTCGATGCTGCGAGACGCGTTGCTGGAGAACATCCACCGCGTGCAGCTGAACCCGCTCGAAGAGGCGGCGGCTTACCAGCAGCTGCTCGACGAGTTCGCGGTGACGCACGAGGAGCTGGCCGGGCGGATCGGCCGCAGCCGTCCGGTTATCACGAACACCATCCGGCTGCTCAAACTCCCCCTCGCCGTGCAGCGGCGGGTGGCCGCCGGCGTCCTGTCCGCCGGGCACGCGCGGGCGCTGCTGTCGCTGGAGGATCCGGAAAGCCAGGAGGAACTGGCGGCACGGATCGTCGCGGAGGGCATGTCGGTGCGCGCCACCGAGGAAGCCGTCACGCTGAAGAAGAGCGAGAAGCCGGCCAAGCCGAAGGCCGCTCCCCGCAAGCCGATCCAGGCACCCGGATTGCAGGAACTCGCGAACCGGCTGTCCGATCGGTTCGACACCCGGGTGAAGGTCGACCTCGGCCGGCGCAAGGGGCGCATCGTTCTCGAGTTCGGCTCGGTGGACGACCTCGAGCGGATCGTCGGGATCATCGACGCGAATTCCGGGGAAAAATCGGCGAATCAGACCGACGAAACCGATTAGGGATCACCCAGGGTCGTTTCGTCACGGTGATGATTGCGGATCGGGGCGGCCATGGTCACCCGGAGTGGCCGCCGCAATCGACCGGCGCGGGGAGGGGCGGCAGACCGCCGCCCCCGCCCGCCAGGTTTCAGTTCGCGCGGGCGACGGCGCGCGCGACGAGGTCCGCGAAAACTGAACCGAGGGTGGTGCCGGCGGCTTCGACGGCCATCGGCACCGTTGACGTTTCGGTGAGACCCGGCGAGAGGTTCACTTCGAGGAAGTGGACTCCCCCGTCCGGCGTGATCACCGCGTCGGTCCGCGAGATGTCGCGCAGCCCGAGCCACCGGTGCGCACCGACGGCGAGTTCGCCGACCGCCTTCGCGGCTTCGTCGGAAATCCGGGCCGGGGTGAAGAAGTCGGTGAGACCGGCGGTGTAGCGCGCGGTGTAGTCGTAGACGCCGCTCTCCGGCACGATCTCCACCGCGGGCAGGGCCTCGGCCCCGTTCTCCCCTTCGACGACCGTGACGGCCACTTCAACGCCGTCCACGAACCGTTCCGCGAGCACGGTGTCGCCGTAGGCGAAGCAGCCGACCATCGCCGCGGGCAGCTCCGCCGCTTCCCGGACCACCTGCGTGCCGAGCGCGGACCCGCCCTGATCCGGCTTGAGGATCATCGGCAGGCCGAGCCGCTCGACCATCGCGTCGAGCACCGACTGTGCGCCCAGCTCGCGGAAAGTGCTGTGCGGCAACACAATCCAGTCCGGCGTCGAGAACCCGGCCTGCTGCACGAACGCCTTGGCGGTCGGCTTGTCCCAGGCGCGGCGGCAGCCCTGTGAATGGGTGCCGACGAACGGCACGTCGAGCATCTCCAGCACGGTCTGCACCGAGCCGTTCTCGCCCTCGCCGCCGTGCAGGGCGACGACAACCGCGTCCGGACGCTGCGTGCGCAGCCGTTCCAGCAGTCCGGCGTCGGTGTCCCACTCCTCCACCGTGAGGCCCTCGGCCCGCAGCGCGGCGGACAACCTGCGCCCGGAGCGGAGCGAAACGTCGCGTTCGTGGGAAAGCCCGCCGGCGAGCACGGCAACGGTACGGTCGACCACCGTGGGAACTCCTTAGTGTTGCAGGGCCGGTCAGACCGTGTCCGGAGACGGGGTCTCGGGCCCCGGGATGGTGCGCGCCTTCACGCTACCGAAGGTGCGGTTGAGGTCCATTTCGGACTCGAGCACCGCGGCGAGCCGACGCACGCCCTCGCGGATGCGTTCCGGCGTCGGGTAGCAGTACGACAACCGCATCTGGCGGGAGCCGAAACCGTCGGCGTAGAAACCGGTGCCGGACGCGTACGCCACCCGGGCGGTGACCGCACGCGGCAACATCGCTTTGGTGTCAACGCCTTCCGGCACGGTGACCCACACGTAGAAGCCGCCATCGGGGTTGGTCCAGGAGCAGCCGGGAGGCAAATATTGTTGCAGCGCCGACAACATCGCGTCGCGGCGTTCGCGGTAGTTCTCCCGGAACTTCTTGATCTGGCCCTTCCAGTCGTGCGTCGCGAGATAGCGCGAGACGATCATCTGGTTGAAGGTCGGGGGGCACAGCGTCGCGGATTCCGCTGCCAGCACAAGCTTTTCGCGCACCGCGTGCGGCGCGAGCACCCAGCCGACGCGCAGCCCGGAGGCGAACGTCTTCGAGAACGAGCCGAGGTACACGACGTTGTCCGGGTCGAGCGAGCGCAGCGCCGGGTAGGTCTGGCCGTCGAAACCGAGCAGGCCGTACGGGTTGTCCTCGATGATCAGCACGCCGTGCTCACGGCAGATCTCGACGATCTCCGGACGCCGTTCGACCGACAAGGTAACGCCGGCCGGGTTGTGGAAATTCGGGATCGTGTAAAGGAATTTGACCCGTTGCCCGGCCTTTTCGGCCTGGCGCAAGGCTTCCCGCAGCCCTTCGGGCACGAGACCGTGCTCGTCCATCGCGACGTGCACGACGTTCGCCTGGTAGGCGGAAAACGACCCGAGCGCACCCACGTACGACGGGCCTTCGGCGATCACGACGTCGCCGGGGTCGCAGAAGAGCCGGGTCACCATGTCGAGGCCCATCTGGGAACCGACGGTGACCACGACGTCGTCGGGGTGCGCCTTGATGCCCTCGAGAGCCATGATTTCGCAGATCTGGTCACGCAGCGCCGGAACCCCGTGCGCGGACCCGTACTGCAGGGCGACGAGCCCCTCCTCGGCGATGATCTCGCCGACCTGAGCTGAAAGCGTGTCGAGCGGCAGCGCGGCGAGGTTCGGCATGCCGCCGGCGAGCGAGACGACCTCCGGCCGGCTTGCCACTGCGAAAAGCGCGCGGATCTCGGAGGCGGTCATCCCGGCGGTACGTGCTGCGTACCGGTCGAGATGCGGGTCGAGATTGTGGCGGCCGGTCTGCGGCTTGGCTGGGCGGTTCTCGGTCATCGGACACCTGAGGGCTCGGTGGGTACCTGCTGGTAGATCCATCGAGTGTAACCGCGGCCTCTTCCGGCTCCCCGCTCTTCCGGCGCTTATCACATCGGCCTATCCTCGGGGAGGTTCTTCCGGTGCTGCCTGCGCTCTTGCGGGCGCCGAGGCCGGAGTTGCGGGGTCCAGGGAGGTTTCAGGTGTCACGTCGCGTGGTGGGCGTCACCCTGGACAATCTCGAGCACCTGCCCAAGAACTGCCGCCAGTGCGTGTACTGGGAACTCGCGCCGCACCTGAAGGCGCAGGCCGAGGAGTACGGCTCCACCGAGGTCGAGAAGGAAGCCTGGGTGTCCAGCGTGCTGCTGGAATGGGGTTCCTGCGGCCGCATCGTCTACAGCGACACGCTGCCGGTCGGATTCGTGCTGTACGCCCCGCCGAATGCCGTGCCCCGCTCGCTCGCCTTCCCGACGTCACCGCCCAGTGCCGACGCAGTCTTGCTCACCTCGGCCCAGATCCTGCCGGAATTCCGCGGCGGCGGCCTCGGCCGGATGCTGGTACAGGCCGTGGCGAAAGACCTGACCAAACGAGGCGTCCGCGCGATCGAATCCTTCGGCGACGCCACCCCCGACGACGAGGAACCGCTGGGCCAGCATTCGTGCGTGCTGCCCGCCGCGTTCCTGCAGAGCGTCGGCTTCAAAACGGTCCGCCCGCACCCGAAGTACCCGCGGCTGCGCCTGGAACTGCGCTCGGCGATCACCTGGAAGGAAGACGTCGAAGCGGCCCTGGAGCGCCTGCTCGGCCAGGTGACGATCACGACCGCGGAACCGAGCCTCGGCCGAGCCTGACCCTTTCTTTCTGGCCTCTTGGTCTAGTCCCGTTCGAAGCCGTTCAGATCAGCCAGAATGACCTTGCTGGCACTCACCATGAACAACCCGCCGGACGCGGTCGCCGCGATCCCCAGTGTCCGGCTCGGCTCAGCCTCGACGATCACTCTCCGTGCTGATCACCCTCAGCGCTCCGGCTTCCCGCCCAGCCGTCCGGGGCTTCCGCCCGTGCTTCGAACGCTGCAACTCGCCCGGCTCTCGATGCGCCTGAACAGCATCATCCGAGGTCAACCGCACGACTCGTTCCTGGCCGGTTCACTCCGAACCCGTAGCCGCCCACCCCTGTCCGACGCGCCCCATACCAGCTCTGGATCGCGCGCGAAACACCCACTCCCGGTACCTGTGTACAGCTGTGGAAGAACCCCCGAGTTATCCACAGATTGCAGATAGAGGACGTGGAAAAGCTGTGGATGGATAGAATGGATCTGGGGACGCCCCCCGGTGAGGGTGGGGGCTGCCACCAGGTGTGGTGGGTGTTCGGGCGGCGGGGCGCAAGTTCTTGTGGCACCGGTTAAGCGGTCGGGGCGCTCCGGTTGTTTGGTCTCGGCGGCAGCGGTTCGTGGTGG
>NZ_PQIA01000126.1 GCF_003385235.1 Amycolatopsis circi
GGGGGAGGGGCTGGGTGCCTCGATCGTGGGTGCGCCGGTGGCGGTTGGGTGGTGGTCCGTGAGGGGCTCCTTGAGGGAATCTATGTCTGTGAAGGGGCCCCTCACGGACCGGCGGTGGGTCGTGAGGGGAACCCTGAGGGACTCAGAGTCCGTGAAGGTTCCCCTCACGGACGACCGGCGGAGGGCGACCAGGCGCGAGGGGCGGGGGAGAGCTGCGCGCAGGGTCAGCTGGCGGAGAGTTGGCGTTTCACCTCGGCGGCGACGCGGGAGCCTTCCGCGCGGCCAGCGATCTTCGGCTGTACTGCCTTCATCACCGCGCCCATTCCGGCCATTCCCGAGGCACCGGTTTCTGTCACTGCCTCGGTGACCAGGCCGCGCAGTTCGTCGTCCGAGAGCTGGGCGGGCAGGTAGGCGGTGAGGATCTCGGCTTCGGCTCGTTCACGCTCCGCTGACTCCGCGCGGTCTGCCTTCTCGAAGGCCTCGGCGGCGTCGCGGCGTTTCTTCACCTCTCGGGTGATGATTTTCAGTACTTCGTCGTCGGAGAGTTCGCGGGCCGTGTCGCCTGCGGTTTCTTCGTAGCCTATCGCCGAGAGGGTCAGCCGCAGGGTTGCCGAGCGCAGCTGGTCCCTTGCCTTGATCGCGGTCGTCAGGTCGTCGTGCAGGGTCGCCTTCAGCGTGGTCATGTACCCGATCCTGGCGCCCGCCCCGGCTGGCTGCCCGCGCCGCGCCGTCGGGGAGGGGGTCTTCTAGACTCGCTTCCGATGTCCGACCAGCCTGAAATCCCCTTTTCCCTTCCGGAGGTGCGGTGATGCGTCTCGTTTTCGCCGGCACCCCGGAGCCTGCCGTGCCGTCGTTGCGCGCGCTGATCGAGTCCGAGCGGCACGAGGTCGTCGCGGTCGTCACGCGGCCGGACGCCCAGGCCGGGCGCGGGCGCAAGGTGCTGCGGTCCCCGGTCGGGGCCCTCGCCGACGAGCACGGCATCGAGGTGCTTACGCCCGCTCGTGCTGGTGACCCGGCGTTTCTCGCCCGGTTGCGCGAGTTGGAGCCGGACGTCTGCCCGGTCGTCGCGTACGGGGCGTTGCTGCCGCAGTCCGCGCTCGACATCCCGGCGCACGGCTGGGTCAACCTGCACTTCTCGCTGCTGCCCGCGTGGCGCGGCGCGGCCCCGGTGCAGGCGGCGATCCGGGCCGGCGACGAGATGACCGGCGCGTCCACCTTCCGGATCGTGAAGGAACTCGACGCGGGGCCGGTGTTCGGCGTGGTGACCGAGACGATCGGCCCGGAGGACACGTCCGGCGCGCTGCTCGGCAGGCTCGCCGAGTCCGGGGCGCACCTGCTGGTGTCCACCGTGGACGGCATCGAGGACGGCAAGCTGCGCGCGGTCGAGCAGCCGGGCGAGGGCATGAGCTACGCGCCGAAGGTGACCGTCGAGGACGCGCGCGTGTCGTTCGCCGACCCGGCTTCGGCGGTCGACCGGCACATCCGCTCGGTGACGCCGGAGCCCGGCGCGTGGGCGGAGTTCCGCGGCGAGCGGTTCAAGCTGGGGCCGGTCACCGTGCTCGACGAACCCGGTCCGCGGCCGGGCGAGCTGGTGGTCGAGCGCAAACGCGTGCTCGTGGGCACGGCGACGAAACCGGTGCGGCTGGGCGAGGTCCAGGCGGCCGGGAAGAAACGGATGGCTGCCACCGACTGGGCGCGCGGCACGAGGATCGACGAAGGAGAGCGCCTGCGGTGAACGAGCGTGGAGAACGGCGGCCGTCACGGCCGCAGCGGGGCCGTCCGGCTCCGCGCAAACAGGGACCGCGGCGTCCGCCGGAGATCGACCCGGCCCGCCAGGTGGCGTTCGACGTGCTGCGCGCCGTGCGCGAGAAGGACGCGTACGCCAACCTCGTCCTCCCGCAGCTGCTGCGGGAACGCCGCGTGAGCGGCCGCGACGCCGCGCTGGCCACCGAACTGACCTACGGCTCCGCCCGTGCGCAGGGCCTGCTCGACGCGGTGATCGCCGCGTGCGCCGACCGGCCGATCGAGAAGACCGACCCGGTGGTGCTCGACGCGCTGCGGCTCGGCGTCTACCAGCTGCTGCGCACCCGGATCCCGGAGCACGCCGCCGTCGGGTCCACTGTGGACCTCGTCCGCGCCGAAGCCGGTTCGTGGGCAACGGGGTTCACGAACGCCATCCTGCGCGCGGTGTCCACAAAGGACGAGGCGCAGTGGCTCGACGAACTGACGCCGGACGAGGCCACCGACCCGATCGGCGCGTACGCGCTCCGTACCGCGCACCCGCGCTGGGTCGCCCGGTCGTTCGCGGAAGCGTTGGGGGACAAGGGCGCTGAGCTGAAAGCCGCCCTCGAAGCGGACGACGCCCGCCCCGAGGTGCACCTGGTCGCCCGCCCCGCCGAGATCAGCGCCGACGAACTGGCCGCCATCACCGGCGGCGACCCCGCGCCGTACTCGCCCTACGGCGTCCACCTGCCCGCGGGCGCGGGCGACCCGGCCGACGTGGAACCCGTGCGCGAACGCCTTGCCGCGGTGCAGGACGAAGGCAGCCAGCTGTGCGCCATCGCCGTCACCAAGGTCCCGCTGGAGGGCTCCGACGAACGCTGGCTGGACCTGTGCGCGGGCCCCGGCGGCAAAGCGGCGCTGCTCGGCGCACTGGCCAAGAGCAGCGGTGCGCACGTGGACGCCGTCGAGAAGGCTCCGCATCGCGCCAGGCTGATCGAGAACACTACCGAGGGCCTGCCGGTGACCGTGTACGTCGCCGACGGCCGCGAATCCGGCTTGGAACCGGGTTACGACCGGATCCTGGTCGACGCCCCGTGCAGCGGCCTGGGCGCACTGCGCCGCCGCCCGGAAGCGCGGTGGCGCCGCAAGCCGTCGGACGTCGCGGACCTCACCAAGCTGCAGGGCGAACTGCTGATCGCGGCGCTGGACCTGGTGCGTCCGGGCGGCATCGTCACGTACGTCGTCTGCTCGCCGCACCTGGCCGAAACCGAAGGCGTGGTAGGCGAAACCGCCCGCCGGACCAAGTCCGAGATCGTGGACGCCCGGGAGTTCTTCCCCGACGTCCCGCAACTCGGCGACGGCCCGTACGTGCAGCTGTGGCCCCACCGACACGGCACCGACGCGATGTTCTGCGCGGTGCTGCGCAAACCGTGACGGAGCTGGGTTTGGTCGCCAGCTCGTGCGGCGGATTGGACACCCGGTTCACCGACGAGCTGGCGAAACCGGCAGTCGCCCGAGGCTGGCGGCTCGCGATCACGCTCACCCCGACGGCCTGGGGCTGGCTGAAAGCCACTGGCGGCCTGGGCGAACTGGAAGCCACGACGGATCTTCCGGTGCGCAGCACGTCCCGCCTCCCCGGCGAACCCCGCCCGCACCCGGACCCGAAGGTCTTCCTTTTCGCGCCCGCCTCCGCGAACTCAGTGGCGAAGCTGGCGCTGGGGATCGCGGACAATCAGGCGCTTACGCTGCTCGGCGACGTCCTTGGCGCGCCAGGGATCACCATCGTCGTCGCCTACCAGATCCAGCCGACCCGGGCGCACCACCCGGCCTGGCAGCGGCACCTCGACACCTTGGCCGAAGCAGGCGTCCGCCTCCACCGCCTGGACCCGCGCCGCCCGTGGTCGGAACCCCTGGACCTGCTGCCCTCGCCTGCGTAAAAAGCCGTGAGGGGAACCCTGAGGGAATCAGAGTCCCTCAGGGTTCCCCTCACGGACTTGAGGCTCAGCGCAGGCGAAGAGCGCGCTTCACCGTGCCGAACAGGTCGGTCTGGTTGGTCAGCCCGACGACGTTCGCCGCCTGCGGCCCGTAAGCCGCGATCCGGACCTGAGTCCCGGTGTGCTCCATCGACGAACCAGGCAGCGCAGTCCCGTAATTGAGGGTCATGTTCGCGCCCTCATTGGTGATCAGCGTGGCGGTCTGGCCAGGCGTCTTCGCGTCGTTCGACACGATCTGGCTGGTGTGCCCGTGATCCGCGGTCACCACAACGAGCGTGTCAGTGTGGCTACGCGCATAAGCAAGCCCAGCCGCAACGGCAGCGTCGAAGTCGATCGTCTCGCCGATCTGCCCACACGGATCAGCCGCGTGGTCCTGCTTGTCGATCGAAGCGCCCTCGACCTGCAGGAAGAACCCCTTGTTGCTACGCCGGTCCTCCAGCAACTGCAACGCCTTCTGCGTCTGCGCCACCAGCTTCGGCTGCGACTTCGGCAACGCCGGGTTCGCCGTGCAACGAGTCGGCGCAGTACCGCCCTGCGTCGCCTTGGGCCCGGCCCAGTTCACCGGCAGGTTGCCCGGCGCGAACAGCCCGAGCAGCGGCTTGCCCGGACGGGCCTTGGCCAGGTCGTCAGCGGTGTTCACCACGTTGTACCCGGCGGCCTTGGCCTGCTCCAGAACCGGCTTGCCCTTGAACTGCCCCGCGGTGGCCTTCTGGTCGAAGTACTTCGCGCCGCCGCCGAGGAGCACGTCCGGGCGAGTCTGCACGAGCTGCTCGGAGATCGAGCCCGCGCCGCCGTTCTCCTTGGCGTTCTGCGCGCACTTCTTGGTCGTCTCGTCCGGGCCCTTGCAGTCGCGGTCGACCACGTGCGCGCCGAGCACGGCCGGGGTCGCGTCCTGGACCTCGGCGGTGGTCACGTCGCCGGTGCGCAGGCCGCCGCGCTTGGCGAGTTCGAGCAGCGTCGGGACCGGGTTGCCGTAGGCGTCCACGGAAATCGCGCCGTTGTAGGTCTTCGTGCCGGTCGCCCATCCGGTGCCGGACGCCGCGGAGTCGGTGACGTAGTCCGGCTTCGCCGGGTTGCCCTTCTCGACCGCGTACGTGGTGTAGTCGCCGGTCAGCGGGAACTCGTCCATCGCGAGCCGGCCGGCCGCGCCGCGCTCGTAGTTGCGCGCCGAGGTGATCTCGGACTGGCCCATGCCGTCGCCGATGAACAGGATGACGTTGCGCGCGTGCCCGCCCTGGATCGCCTGGCGGATCTCCTGCGTGCGGTCGCCGGCGCCCGCCGAAGCGGTGCGCGCGCCCTGGTCGTCCTGGTTGCCCTGCGCGGCGATCGCGACCGGCGCGGCGGCGACCATCGCGACGCCCAGCGCGCCCGCGGCCAGCCACTTCCGGCGGCCTGCCAAGACCGTTCTCATGGTTCTCCTCGAGGTGCTTCTCGTCCGGAATTTCCGGATGCGACCCATTAGTGCTCGCCGATGTGTTCGATGCGGAGAATCCGGATGAGCGCCCGGTGTCCGGAAAGCGAACTCCGATGCGGTCACGGCCGGTGAACAGCCGGGAACGCGGTCCTCTTACACTCGGGTCGTGGCTTCACCTCTCATCGCACCCAGCATCCTGTCCGCCGACTTCGCCAAGCTCGGCGAGGAGATCGCGGCCGTCGCGCACCCCGGGCAGACCCGGGCCGACTGGGTGCACGTGGACGTCATGGACGCGCATTTCGTGCCCAACCTGACCCTCGGCCTCCCGGTGGTCCAGTCGCTGCTGAAGTCGACGGATCTCCCGCTCGACTGCCACCTGATGATCGACGACCCGGACCGCTGGGCGATCGGCTACGCCGAGGCCGGCGCGTACAACGTCACGGTGCACGCGGAAGCCGCCGCGGACCCGGTCATGCTGGCGAAGAACCTGCGCGCCGCGGGTGCGAAGGCGGGTCTGTCGATCAAGCCGGGCACGCCGCTCGAACCGCACCTCGAAACGCTCAAGCACTACGACACGCTGCTGGTCATGTCGGTCGAACCGGGCTTCGGCGGGCAGTCGTTCATCGCCGACGTGCTGGAGAAGGTGCGCACCGCGCGCCGGCTGGTCGACACCGGGCACCTCAAGCTGGTCGTCGAGATCGACGGCGGGATCAACGCCGACACCATCGAACAGGCCGCCGAAGCGGGCGTCGACTGCTTCGTCGCGGGCTCGGCCGTCTACGGGGCCGAGGACCCGGGCCGCGCCATCGCCGCCCTGCGCGAGCAGGCCGCCCGCCTTCGCGTCAGCTGACGTCGCGGCCCGGGAAGCTCCCGGGGCCGGGCGGGTGTTGGATGGAGGGGCCACCGAGGGCGGTGGCCGGGCGAGGAGGCAGCAGTGTTCACGGGAATTGTCGAAGAGGTCGGCGAGGTCACCGCGGTCGAGCAACTCACCGACGCGGCTCGGCTCACCGTGCGCGGCCCGCTGGTCACCTCGGACGCGGGCCACGGCGATTCGATCGCGGTCAGCGGCGTCTGCCTGACCGTCGTCACGGTCTCCGGCGGAGAGTTCACCGTCGATGTGGTGAACGAGACACTTCAGCGTTCGAGCCTCGCGAAGGTGGCCGTCGGCGACGCGGTCAACCTCGAACGCGCGACCCCGGCGGGCGGGCGGCTCGGCGGGCACATCATGCAGGGCCACGTGGACGGCACCGGCGTCTTCGTCTCCCGCGACGAGCGCGGCGTGACGACGTTCTCCCTGCCCCCGGCCTTGTCGCGGTACGTCGTGGAGAAGGGCTCGATCGCCGTGGACGGCGTTTCGCTCACCGTCGCAAGCGTGTCCGAGGACCGGTTTTCGGTCGCTTTGATCCCCACCACGCTCGAAGTGACGACGCTCGGCAGGCGGGAAGAAGGCGACCCCGTGAACCTCGAAGTGGACGTCGTCGCGAAATACGTGGAGAAGCTCACTGCGCCACACGTGGCGGCGAACGCGCACAATGTGTGACATCCACCCGGCGGCGGCAGCGAAGGAGCACCCGTGAGCGAGACGAAGGCGGCCGAGCCGCAGACCGGCTGGACCCCGTGCGGGGCAGACGCGGTGGTGGACGTCAACGCCATCGAAGCCGCGATCGCGGACATCGCCGCCGGGCGTGCGGTGGTCGTCGTCGACGACGAGGACCGCGAGAACGAGGGCGACCTCATCTTCGCCGCCGAGAAGGCGACGCCGGAGCTGCTCGCGTTCATGGTGCGCTACACCTCGGGCTACGTGTGCGTCGCGCTGACCGAATCCGAGGCGGACCGGCTCGACCTGCCGCCGATGTATCACACGAACCAGGACCAGCGCGGGACCGCGTACAGCGTCACGGTCGACGCGGCGGAGGGCATCAGCACCGGCATCTCCGGCACCGACCGCGCGCACACGACCCGGCTGCTGGCCAATCCCGAAGCCACCGCGAAGGACTTCCGCCGCCCCGGGCACGTGGTGCCGTTGCGCGCCAAGGAGGGCGGTGTGCTGCGCCGGCCCGGGCACACCGAGGCGGCCGTCGACCTGGCCCGGCTGGCGGGCCTGCACCCGGCCGGCGCGCTCTGCGAGATCGTGTCGCAGAAGGACGAGGGCGACATGGCGCGGCGCGACGAGCTGGAAGTGTTCGCCGCCGATCACGACCTCAAGATCATCTCGATCGCGGACCTGATCGCCTACCGGCGGCGCACCGAGAAGCAGGTCGAGCGCGTCGCCGAGGCGCGGATCCCGCTGACCGCGGGCACGTTCCGCGCGGTCGGATACGACAGCCTGCTCGACGGGATCGAGCACGTCGCCTTCGTGTACGGAGACATCGGCGACGGCGAAGACATCCTGGTCCGGGTCCACTCCGAATGCCTTACCGGCGACGTCTTCGGCTCGCTGCGCTGCGACTGCGGCCCGCAGCTGGACGCCGCGCTGCAGAAGGTAGCCGACGAGGGCCGCGGGGTCGTGCTCTACATCCGCGGGCACGAGGGCCGCGGCATCGGCCTGCTGCACAAGCTGCAGGCGTACCAGCTGCAGGACGCGGGCGCGGACACCGTCGACGCGAACCTGGCGCTGGGCGTGCCCGCGGACGCGCGCGACTACGGCACCGGCGCGCAGATCCTGTGCGACCTCGGCGTCCGGTCGATGCGGCTGCTCACGAACAACCCGGCGAAGCGGGTCGGGCTCGAGGGCTACGGCCTGCGCGTCACCGGCCGCGAGGCGCTGCCGATCTCGCCGAACCCGGAGAACCTGCGGTACCTGCGCACGAAGCGCGACCGGATGGGGCACGACCTCAGCCAGCTCGAGCACTACGACCAGGTCGGAGCGTCCGACCAGGGCACCGAGGAGGACACCACGCGATGAGCGGCGAGGGGCGGCCGGAAGCCGCGCTCGACCTGCGCGACTGCAAGTCCCTGCGGCTGGCGGTCGTCGCGACGCGGTGGAACGCGAAGATCACCGACGTGCTGCTGGAGCGCGCGCTCGCCGCGGCCAAGGACGCCGAGCTGGAGGAAGAGCCCACGGTCGTCCGCGTGGCGGGCGCGGTGGAGCTTCCGGTCGTGGCGCAGGCGCTCGCGCGCAACCACGACGCGGTCGTCGCGCTGGGCGTCGTGATCCGCGGCGGCACCCCACACTTCGAGTACGTCTGCGACGCGGTGACCGCAGGCCTCACCCGGGTCGCGCTCGACGAGAGCACCCCGGTCGGCAACGGCGTGCTGACCTGCGACACCGAGCAGCAGGCGCTGGACCGTTCCGGCATGCCCGGCTCCGTGGAAGACAAAGGCTACGAAGCGGCCGTGGCGGCGCTCGACACCGCGCACGTGCTGCGCGGCCTGGGCAAGCCGTGGACCGAGCGGGGATTCGTGTGAGCGTGATGACCGAGCAGCAGACCACCCTGGTGATCCGGCCGCGCCGGGCGCTCGTCATGTGCAGTGTGCTGGCGGTGGCGCTGCTCGCGGTGTTCGTGGTGGTCGCGGTGCTGCTGCGCAGCTCCCACACCGGCGTCGTGTTCGAGGCGTCGGACCAGATCGCGATGATCGGCATCGGCGTCGCGCTGTCGGCGGGCACGATGCTGTTCGGCAACGCCCGCGTCCGCGCGGACGCCACCGGCATCGAGGTCCGCAACGTGCTCGCGCGGCGCGTGTTCACCTGGGATCAGGTGCTGTCGATCAGCTTCCCGGACGGCGCCTCGTGGGCTCGTTTGGAACTGCCGGACGACGAGTACTTCTCGGTGATGGCGGTGCAGGCCGTGGACCGGGAACGCGCGGTGCTGGCGGTGCGCGCGCTGCGGAAGCTGCACCGGGCCGCCACCGAGGCATGAGTTTCTAGAGGTCCAGATCCACGACGATCGGTGCGTGGTCGGACGGTCCCTTGCCCTTGCGGGCTTCGCGGTCCACGTAGGAATCGGTGACCGCCTTGGCGAAAACCTCGTTCCCGTAGACGAGGTCGATGCGCATTCCCTTGTTGTTGGGGAAGTTTCCGGCGCGGTAGTCCCAGTACGTGAACGGGTGGTCGTACTTCAGCGGCCGCGGGAACACGTCGGACAGTCCCGCGTCGCGGAGCTTCTTGAGCGCTGCCCGCTCGGGCTCGGTGACGTGCGTGGACTCGGCGAAAACCGAGATGTCCCAGACGTCTTGGTCCGTGGGCGCGACGTTGAAATCGCCGAGCACCGCGAACGGCCGCGCGTTCTGCAGTTCCTCGCCGACCAGGTCGCTGAGCCTCTCGAACCACTCGAGTTTGTAGGCGTAGTGCGGGTTTTCCGGCTCGCGCCCGTTGGGCACGTACACCGACCAGATGCGAATCCCTCCGCACGTCGCGCCGATCGCGCGCGCCTCGGCCTGCCCGTCGAAGCCCGGTTCGCCCGGCAGCCCGCGCACCACGTCGTCGAGCCCGATCTTCGAGAGGATCGCGACGCCGTTCCAGCGCCCCAGCCCGTACGCGGCGACCTCGTATCCGCGCGCGGTGATCTCGTCGGCGGGGAAGGCTTCGGTGGTGTTCTTGAGTTCCTGCAGGCACAGGACGTCCGGCGCGGTGCGGTCGAGCCAGTCGAGCACGCGGGGCAGCCGGGGAACGATGGAGTTGACGTTCCAGGTGGCGACGCGGACGGTCATGGCTGCTCCCTGATCGTTCGGCGGATCGGCGTGGCCAGGCTACGGCAGACTGGCCTCGTGAGTGTTTGTGCCGGTTCTAACCGGCACAAACACTCACGAGAACCCGAGTCTCCGCGCATTCCGGAGACCGTGGACCGCGTCGGCTGAACCCCGGACGCACCTGCCTCCATTAAGGGGTCTCACGGAAACTGTCGGACCCGCGCCATACAGTGGGGCACGTGGCTGATCCGACCACCTACCGACCTCAGCCGGGGAGCATCCCGGACTCGCCTGGCGTGTACAAGTTCCGCGACGCCGCCAAGCGAGTCATCTACGTCGGCAAAGCGAAGAGCCTGCGCAGCAGGCTGAACTCGTACTTCGCCGACCTGTCCGGCCTTCATCCGCGCACGCGGCAGATGGTCACCACCGCGGCGAGCGTCGAGTGGACCGTCGTCGGGACCGAGGTCGAGGCACTCCAGCTGGAGTACAACTGGATCAAGGAGTTCGACCCGCGGTTCAACGTCCGCTACCGCGACGACAAGAGCTATCCGGTCCTCGCGGTCACGCTGAACGAGGAATTCCCCCGGCTGCACGTCTACCGCGGCGCGCGCAAGAAGGGCGTCCGCTACTTCGGGCCGTACTCGCACGCGTGGGCGATCCGCGAGACGCTCGACCTTCTCCTGCGCGTTTTCCCCGCTCGCACCTGTTCCGCCGGCGTCTTCCGCAGGCACGGGCAGATCGGGCGGCCGTGTCTGCTCGGCTACATCGACAAGTGCTCGGCGCCGTGCGTCGGCAGGGTGTCGGCGGACGAGCACCGGGCGATCGTGGAGGACTTCTGCGACTTCCTCGCCGGCCGCACGGACGCGATGGTCAAGCGGCTCGAGCGCGAGATGGCTCAGGCCTCCGAGGAGCTGGAGTTCGAGCGCGCCGCGCGGCTGCGGGACGACCTCGGGGCGTTGCGTCGCGCGATGGAGAAGCAAGCCGTGGTGTTCGGCGACGGCACGGACGCGGACGTCGTCGCCTTCGCGCACGACGAACTGGAGGCCGCCGTCCAGGTGTTCCACGTGCGCGGCGGGCGCGTGCGCGGGCAGCGCGGCTGGGTGATCGACAAGGCCGAGGAGATGGACGTCCAGGCGCTGGTCGACCACTTCCTCACTCAGTTCTACGGCGAGGAATCCGACCGCGTGGGCCGCGACGACGTCGAGGTCGGTCCGGTCGTCCCGCGCGAGGTGCTGGTGCCGGAGCTGCCCGCGGACGCCGACGCGGTCGCCGAGTGGCTGTCGGGCCTGCGCGGGTCGCGGGTGCGGCTGCGGGTCGCACAGCGCGGCGACAAGAAGGCGCTCGCGGAAACGGTGGAGCGCAATGCCAAGGAAGCGTTCACCCAGCACAAACTGCGCCGCGCGGGCGATCTCACCGCGCGGTCCGCGGCGCTGCAGGAACTCCAGGACTACCTCGCGCTCGACAGTGCGCCGCTGCGGATCGAGTGCATCGACATCAGCCACATCCAGGGCAGCGACGTCGTGGCGTCGCTGGTGGTGTTCGAGGACGGGCTGCCGCGCAAGTCCGAGTACCGCAAGTTCGCGCTGCGCGAGGCGGCGACCGAGGGCGACGTCGCGTCCATCGCCGAGGTCGTGCGCCGGCGGTTCTACCGCTATCTCAAGGAAACGGCCGAAAACGCCGCTGAGGCAACGGAAACCGCGGACGAGACCGTCGAGGAAGCAGGGGACGAGGCGGTCCGGCCGGTGCGCGCCGGGATCGACCCGGAGACCGGCCGTCCGCGCAAGTTCGCCTACCCGCCGAACCTGCTGGTCGTCGACGGCGCGGGCCCGCAGGCCACGGCGGCCGCGGATGTGCTCGCCGAACTGGGCATCACCGACATCGCCGTCGTCGGGCTCGCGAAGCGGCTCGAAGAGGTGTGGCTGCCCGGAGAACCGGATCCGATGATCCTGCCGCGCACGTCCGACGCGCTGTTCCTGTTGCAGCGGCTGCGCGACGAGGCGCACCGGTTCGCCATTCGCTACCACCGCGAAAAACGCGCCAAGCGCATGCAGACGTCCGAATTGGACAGTGTGCCCGGGCTCGGGCAGGCTCGGCGCACCGCGCTGATCAAGCACTTCGGCTCGGTGAAGAAGCTCAAGCAGGCCCGGGTCGAGGAAATCGAAGCGGTGCCCGGTTTCGGCAGGCGCACCGCCGAGGCCGTGGTGGCGGCACTGGCCGGGGAGACCGGCGCCGCACCGCGAGCAGTACCGGGAGGGGACCAGGGGTCGTGATCGGGAAGGAAGCACACAAGTGAGTGCGGAAGAGGAAAAACGGGGCAGCGGGATGGAGGTCGCGGTCGTGTCCGGCCTCTCCGGCGCGGGCCGCTCCACGGCGGCCAAATGCCTGGAGGACCTCGGCTGGTTCGTGGTCGACAACCTGCCGCCGGAGCTGATCGCCACCATGGTCGAGCTCGGCGCGCAGGCACGGGGGGCGATCACGAAGGTGGCGGTGGTGATGGACGTGCGTTCGCGCGCGTTCACCGACGACCTGGCCTCGGTGATCAAGGATCTGGACGCCCGGGGCTACAAGCCGCGCGTGCTGTTCCTGGAGGCCACCGACGCGGTGCTGGTGCGCCGCTTCGAATCGGTCCGCCGCGGCCACCCGATGCAGGGCGACGGCCGGCTCGCCGACGGCATCACCGCCGAGCGCAAGCTGCTTTCGCCGCTGCGCGAGGAGGCCGACCTGGTGCTCGACACGTCCGCGCTGTCGGTGCACGACCTGCGCGCGAAGATCGAGGACGCGTTCGGTTCCGAGACCAGCACGCAGACCCGCGTCACCGTGCTGTCCTTCGGCTACAAGTACGGTTTGCCGATGGACGCCGACCTGGTGATGGACGTGCGGTTCCTGCCGAACCCGTTCTGGATCCCGGAGCTGCGCGAGCACACCGGCCTCGACGGCGAGGTGCGCAATTACGTGCTGTCGCAGGAAGGCGCCGAGGAATTCCTCGACCGCTACCACCAGCTGCTGCGGCTCATCGGCGCGGGCTACAAGCGCGAGGGCAAGCGGTACCTGACGCTCGCGGTCGGCTGCACCGGCGGCAAGCACCGCAGCGTCGCGATCTCCGAGGAACTCGCCCAGCGACTGTCCAATGAGGACGGCATGGCAGTAAAGGTGGTGCACCGGGATCTTGGCCGGGAGTGACGTGCGCGCGGTGGCGCTGGGCGGAGGACACGGGCTGCACGCGACGCTGACCGCGCTCCGGCGGATCACCCGCGCCGTCACGGCGGTGGTGACGGTGGCCGACGACGGCGGGTCGTCCGGAAGGCTGCGGCGCGAACTGGGGCTGCTGCCGCCGGGCGACCTGCGCCAGGCGTTCGCCGCCTTCGCCGCGGAGGACGGCGGGCGGCTGTGGGCGGAGGTGTTCCAGCACCGCTTCGGCGGCGACGGCGCGCTCGCCGGGCACGCGGTCGGCAACCTGCTGCTCGCCGGGCTCTTCGAGGTGCTCGGCGACCCGGTGGCCGCGCTGGACGAGGCGAGCAGGCTGATGGGCATCTCCGGCCGGGTGCTGCCGATGTCGCCGGAGCCGCTGGAGATCGAGGGCGAGGTCAGCGGCCTGGACAGCGAGAATCCGGACGCCATCCGGCGGATCCGCGGCCAGGTCGCGGTCGCCAGCACGCCCGGTCAGGTGCACCGGATCACGCTGCACCCGGCGGGCCGCCAGGAGCGTCCGCCGCGCGGATGCCCGGAGGCGATCGAGGCGGTGCTGGAGGCGGACGTCGTGTTCCTCGGCCCCGGCTCGTGGTTCACCAGCGTGCTGCCGCATCTTCTGGTCCCGGATCTGCACGACGCGCTCGTGCGCACGAGCGCCACCAAGGTCGTCGTGCTGAATCTTGTCCCCCAACCGGGGGAAACCGGCGGATTCTCTCCGGAGCGGCATCTGGACGTACTCTTCGAGCACGCGCCCGCGCTGCGGGTCGACGCCGTCGTCGCGGACCGTGATTCCGTCCCTGACCCGGCAAGCCTGCGCCGGGCGGCCGAACGCCTCGGGGCGAGGGCCTGCCTGGGGGCGGTGGCCGACCCGGTCGTGGAGGGACGGCATGATCCTGGTGCGCTCGCCCAGTGCATGCGAGAGGCACTAGGCCTCGGCGGGGAGCACTGTGGGTGACGGCGGGCGCGCAGCGAAAGGCAGGAGGGGCAGTACATGGCGATGACCGCCGCGGTGAAGGACGAACTGAGCCGGCTCGAGATCACGAAGATCGGGCCGCGCCGGGCGGAGGTCGCGTCGCTGCTTCGCTTCGCGGGCGGGCTGCACATCGTGGCCGGCCGGGTGGTGGTCGAGGCGGAGCTGGACACGGGGTCGGTCGCGCGGCGGCTGCGCAAGGAGATCCACGAGCTGTACGGACATCATTCGGACGTGCACGTGATCACCGCGAGCGGCGGCCTGCGCAAGGGGACGCGGTACGTCGTGCGCGTGGTGAAGGACGGCGAGGGCCTTGCCCGGCAGACCGGCCTGATCGACCAGCGCGGACGCCCGGTGCGCGGTCTGCCCGCCGCCGTGGTGTCCGGCGGAGTGGCCGACGCCGAAGCGGCCTGGCGCGGAGCCTTCCTGGCGCACGGCTCGCTGACCGAACCGGGTCGTTCGTCGTCGCTGGAAGTGACCTGCCCAGGCCCGGAAGCAGCCTTGGCGCTGGTCGGTGCCGCCCGGCGGATGGGCATCCAGGCGAAGTCCCGCGAGGTGCGGGGCGCGGACCGGGTCGTGGTCCGCGACGGTGACGCCATCGGCGCCCTGCTGACCCGCTTGGGGGCGCACACGAGCGTGCTGCAGTGGGAAGAACGCCGGATGCGCCGTGAGGTCCGCGCGACGGCCAACCGCCTCGCCAACTTCGACGACGCGAACCTGCGCCGCTCGGCTCGCGCTGCGGTCGCGGCGGCTGCCCGGGTGGAGCGTGCGCTGGAAATCCTGGGCGACACGGCCCCGGACCACCTGCTCGCCGCCGGCCGCCTGCGCTTGTCGAACCGGCAGGCGTCGCTCGAGGAACTGGGCCAGCTGTCCGATCCGCAGATGACGAAAGACGCGGTGGCGGGCCGGATCCGGCGGCTGCTGGCGATGGCGGACAAGCGGGCGAAGGAGCTGAGCATCCCGGACACCGAATCCGCGGTGACCCCGGAAATGCTGGAGGAAGAAGCCTGACGCGGTCGCCGGGTTCAGGCTGGGTGCGGGTCTCGTGAGTGTTTATGCCGGTTCTAACCGGCATAAACACTCACGACCACCCCGCTCGCCACCCCTGTTCTGCCGCTCAGCCGCACTTGCTGCGCTGCCGCGCGCGGCGCGTGCTTCGGCTCGGTCCTCGGAGCACCTGCCCACCGCACCGTCCTGAGCCTTGCGCCCGCCCAGCTCAGCCGCGTCCCACCGGCAAGACTTCGTCCACTGTGGACAAATCACCCCCGCCACACCGCCGGGTTCGCTACCGTAGGCGGCATGATCGATGTGCCGCTTTCCGCACTTGAACTCGCGCTCGTCGAAGCCGGGCAGTCGGCCACGGCGGCGCTCGGGCCGCTGTCCACCGTCGCTCGGCGGCTCGACGACCTCGGCTACCACCGCCTTTGGTTCGCCGAGCATCACGGTTCCCCGGCCATAGCCAGCGCGTCCCCGCAGGTGCTGGCGGCGTATGCGGCCGCGGTGACGTCCCAGGTGCGGGTCGGCTCCGGCGGTGTCCTAGCGCCGAACCACGCGCCGTTCGCGCTGGCCGAGCAGTTCGGCACGCTCTCCGCGCTCAGTGACGGCCGAGTCGATCTCGGCGTCGGGCGCGGGCCTGGTGCGCTCGACCCGGACATCATCCGGGCGCTGCGCCGAGGAGCCGAACCGGCCGGGGAAGCCGACTATCACGCCGACGTCGACGAGCTTCTCAGCTATCTCGGCAGCGAGAAGGTGCTCCCGGGCGGAGTGACCGTTCCGGAGCCGTGGCTGCTCAGCTCCAGCCCGGCGGGCGCGGAAGTCGCCGCCGAGCGCGGGTTGCCGATCGCGTTCGCGCACCACATCCGGCCGGACAACACCGCACCCTCGCTGGAGCGTTACCGCGAGAAGTTCCAGCCGTCGAAGTGGCGCTCCGAGCCGTACGTGCTGCTGTGCGTCGAGACGATCTGCGCGGACACCGCGGCCGAGGCCGAATACCTGTCCGGGCCGATGAACGTCCTCAAATCCCACCTGCTCACCGGCGGCGGGGGAGACCAGCCGATGCTGACGCCGGAGCAGGCCGCCGGGTACGAGTTCGCGCCGGAGATGGTTCCGCAGCTCGAACACTTCCGGGCCGCGCAGGCGTACGGCGAGCCGGAGCAGGTCCGGGCGCGGCTCGCGGAGCTGGCGAAGCAGACCGGCGCGGACGAAATCATGGTCACAGTCCCGGTGTTCGACGCGAAGGCGCGCGTCCGCTGTTACGAACTGGTTGCCGGGGCCTGAAAGAATGAGGTGCGGCAGGGGTGACCGGCGCCGCTCCGGTCACCCCTGCCGCGGCTTATCCGGCGAACGCCGCGCCGGGGAACTTCAGCTGCACCACGACGTTGTCGATGGTGTCCGGCGTCCCGCCGAGCTTGTCGTTGTTCGTCGAGGTCACCCACAGGCGCCCGTCGGGCGTCTTGGTCACCGAGCGCAGCCGGCCCCAGCGGCCGGAGAACACCGCCGACACGTCGCCGATGCTGTCGCCCTTGATCTGCGTGACGAACAACTGCTTGCCGGTCACCGCCGCGATGTAGATCCAGTCGTTCACGATCTCGATGCCCGACGGTCCGGCCTGCGAGGTCGGCCACGTCTTCTTCGGCGCGATGGTCCCCTTGCAGTCGCCGATCGTGCCCTCGCAGGCCGACCAGCCGTAGTTGCCGCCCTTCTGGATCAGGTTCAGCTCGTCCTGGCTGCTCTCGCCGAACTCCGACGACCACAGCCGTCCCTGCGAATCCCAGGCGAGGCCCTGCGGGTTGCGGTGCCCGTAGCTCCAGACGTACCGCGCGTTGCCGCCGGTGGCGTAGAACGGGTTGTCGCTCGGCGCGGAACCGTCGGGGTTGAGCCGCAGGATCTTGCCGTTGAGCGAACTCTTGTTCTGCGCGTTGGCCTTGACCTTCGCGTCGCCGACGGTGGCGTACAGCTTGCCGTCCGGGCCGAACGCGATCCGGCCGCCGTTGTGGTACTGGTTCTTGGACATGCCGGTCAGCACCGGGGTGGTCGTTTTCGACAGCGTGGTGCCGTCGTAGGTGACCTTCACGATCCGGTTGTCGCTGGACGACGTGTGGTAGAGGTACACCGCGTGGTCGGTGGTCCACTGCGGTGAAATCGCCAGCCCGAGCAGGCCGCCCTCGCCGTTCGTGGTGACCACGCCGGGGATCTTGCCGAGCGTCGTCTTCTTGCCGTCCGGGGTGATCTGCAGCAGTTCGAAGCGGTCCCGCTCGGTCACCAGCGCGTTGCCGTTCGGCAGGAAGCCGACTGCCCAGCCGAGGTCGACCTTCGCGATGTCCTTGTCGTACGACGGGATTCCGCCACCGGAACCGGTGCTGCTGGTGGTCTTCGCGGTGACCGCGTTGCTCGCGGCGGAGGCGTTTCCGTTGGGATCACGCGCCTTCACGGTGAACGTGTAGGACGTGTTCGGCTTGAGGTCGGTGACGGTCGCCGAAGTCTGCGTCGTGGTTGAGACGAGGTCCTTGCCCTGGTACACGTCATAGCCCGCGATCGAGCCGCTGTCATCGGTGGAAGCCTTCCAGGACAACGAAATGCTGTCCGAAGTGCTGCCGGTGGACTTGAGCGAGCCAGGCACGCTCGGCGGGGTTTTGTCGTCGCTGGGCGGGGTTTTCACGCCGACGACGTTGCTCGGCTGGGACGGGTTGCCCGCCGCGTCGTAGGCGATCACCGAGATGTCGTACGACGTGTTCGGCGTCAACTGGTCGACGGTCGCCGACGTGGTCTTGCCGTCCACGACCTTCAGCGTGTTGCCGCCGCGGTTGATCTCGTACCGAGTGACGCCGACGTTGTCCGTCGCCGGTTCCCAGCGGAAATCCGCCGCGGTGGGCCGGATGTTCGACGCCTGGAAGTTCTTCGGCGGCGTCGGCGGTTCGTTGTCGACCGGGGCGCTGAAGCTGTCGGTGATCTTGTCGGTGTTGGGTCCACCGTTCGCGGACGCCGAAACGGTGCGCACGTGATTGACGCCCGCGGTGAGCTGCACGGTCGCGGTGACTGTCTTCCACGTGGTCCAGGAACCCGTGCCAGGGAAGGAAACCGTACCCTTGTCGCCGCCGTCGACCACGAGCTTCATCGGCCGGTCGTCGGCGGTTCCGTTGGCGTAGCGGAAAGTCAGCGTGTGCGTGCCGGCCTGTGCCGCGTTGACCGAGTAGTCGGCGTAGCTGCCGACGAGGTTGTCGAAGTCCACGAATCCCTTGCCGGAGTAGCCGGAGTGGTTCGTGGCGATCTTGGCTTGGGAGAGCGTCGCGTCCTCGGACTCGTAATCCCCGGTCGCCGCGGTCGCGGTCACGGGGGTCAGCAGTGCGCAGCCGAGCGCGGTCGCCGCGGTACCGGCGAACAGCGCGCTCAACGTCGAGCGTCGTGCCACGGGGGCCTCCTGCTTGAGGGGGATCGGGGCGGCGGCGGAAGAGAACGTCTTCGTTAGGAAAGTTTCCTATTTATCGGGACAGATCACACACCCTCGGCAGGTGCGGTGTCAATAGTGCGATCGCGGCATTACGCTCCGCAGCGAATGCCGCGGAGCGTGAACAGAGGGAACCAGTGGGTCAGAAGCCGGCGATGTCCGCCCGCGCGATCACCTTCGTGATCTTCGCCCGGACGAGGGATTCTTCCGGGACGGCGTTGCGCTCGCCGTAGGCCGGGCCGTTCTCCTCGCCCATGTACCGCGCGCCGAGCTTGGTGGCCCACTCGCGCATCTCGTCGAGGTCGTGGTGCAGTTCCGCCTCGGCGGTGAACTGGACGTACGAGAACGGCGGCCGCTGGTCGTCGACGGCGAGCGAGAGCCGCGCGTCGCGGCGCAGGGCCTTGCCTTTCAGCGTGTCCGTGCCGGTGGTGAAGATCAATTCGTCACCGTGCGGCCCCTCGTTCAGCAGAAACCACACGGGCGTGACGACGGGCGCCCCGTTGGCCCGCACGATCCCCAGCATCCCGGTCCGCGTGCCCTCGCTCGCGAACTTCCACCACTCCGCCCTGGTCATCTCCCGCATACCCGCCACGCTAGCCGTCCGCGTGTGCGGGCGCTCGGGCAGGCCGACTAGCCTGACCTGCTGTGCGATACGACGAGATGGGCGCCGCTGGGCTCGCCGACGAGGGGTTGACCCGTCGGCTGAAGGCGCTCGCCTGCACCGCGCCGTTGCACGACCTCGACGCGCGCAAGGCGAAGCTCGACTGGGCCGACGCCACCGTCTACCAGATGGCCGAGATCGCGCTGCACACGATCGACCAGGTCACCATCGCGATGGACTTCGACACCGGCGCGGGCCACGACCAGGTCATCGACCGGCTGCTGCCGTTCATCTCGCTGCAGGCGCCCTCGCGGATGCCGGAAGAGCACGTGCGCGTCGCCAAGTGGGTGCTGGACAACCTGATCAACGTCGGCACGACCGACCGAGGCTTCCGGCGCGTCTACGGCTCGCTCGGCCCCGGCGGCTACCGGCGCCGCCAGTTCGACTTCAAACTCCTGGTCGAACTGGCCGCGCCGGACGGCGAGGTGTACCTGCGGGCCACCGACGAGGCGATCAACGTGCTGGTCGGCGCGCTGGACACGGACGTCGAATCGGCACAGATCGCGGCCGAGGTGAAGCTGGAGAACCTGATCAACCGCGGCCGGCTGGCGGACGCGAAGCTCGCTGCGGAACAGGCGCGCTACCGCACCGTGCAGTACGGCGAGACGCTGCGCGCGAAGCTCGACGCCACCCGTCGCGACGTGCGCGCGGTCGACTGGGAGAGCGAGGTGCCGGACCTGATCGAATCGGCGCTCGGGCACATCGAGTCCCGGTTCCGCGCGGAGAACGCGATCCTGAAGAACATCACCACCGCGCGGGACGGGTCCGAGGACGCCGACCACAAGCGTCGCGCGGCCGAACTGGTCGACATCGTCGCCGATTGCATCCGGCGCCACACCCGGCTCCAGTCGCGGCTGGCCGACGCCGGTGCGGTCTTCCGCGCCGAACAGGACCGCCAGCAGTTCTCCGGACCGCCGCAGCGGGCCACGATCGACCTGTTCGGCCAGCTCCTGATGCCGACGCTCGGGCTGCCGCTCGCCGACGCCACCGCGCCCGCCGAGCACTTCTTCCACGCCGTCGCGGGCATTGCGACGCCGGTCGTGCCGTCGCTGTCTTCGCTGGTGTCGCTGCTGCTGCGGCCCGCCCCGGAGCGTGACCAGCTGGTCGGCGAGGTGCCGGAGCCGGAGCTGATGCCCGCCGAGGTGACCGACCGGTTCGGCGACGACGTGTGGCGTCTCGCCGACGAACTGCTCGACCTGCCCGACGTGCCGCGCCGGCTGTCCGGGCTGCTGGAGGACGCGCGCCGCTCCGGGCAGCCGAACCTGGCGGCTCTGGTCGCGCTGCGCGCGGTGCACGCTTACAGTCCCGAGGTCGGCGCGGCGCGCCGGCAGGGGGAACGCCACGTGCTGCTCGCCGTCGACGACGGCACCCTGCTCGACGACCCGGACTTCGGCGGGGCCGATCTGCTGCTGTCCACCGCGGAGGTCGAACGAGCGGACGACGAGACCGAGGAGGTCGCCTGATGCCCGTGACGCACACGAGCGTCGACGCCGAGGCCGCCGCGCGCCTCGTCGCTTTCGGAATGCGCCCGAAGCAGCTGCCCGCCCGCGACGTCGTGTACGGCGAGCTGGTGCGCCGCTACGGCGAGGACAACGCGTTCAAGGCGCTCACCCACGCTGTCGCGTCCGGGCTCGGGCTGATGGTGCTGGAGGTGACGCAGCAGGCCGGGTGCGTGCTCGCGGCCACCGACGAGTCCGTCTTCGAGATCAAGATGGACAGCTACGCGCGGCAAGCCAAAATCCGCGAACGGCGCGAGACGGAAAAGGTGCTGCACGGCCTGATCCACCTCGCGACGGCCGCGCTCGGCTACCCGCGGCCGGACGACCTGGCCAACGACACCTACATTGGCCGGGTGAGCGTCGAGCAGGTCGACGCGATGGTCCGCGAAGCGGCGCGCGTGCTCGACGAGCGGGCGCAGCTGGCCGAGGCGAACAACGACCCGCTCGCGGACGCGCCGGAGCTGGAGCAGGCGTGGCGCGCGTACGCCCGCCGTCCGGCCGCCGCGGCGACGAAGGACGGCCGGATGGCGGCGGACACCACGCGCGGCATGGTGTCGCGGGCGCTGCGTTTCCTTGCCGACCAAGGCTTTTTGGTGCAGGTGAGCGACGAGCAGGGCGGCACTTACCGGACGACGCCGCGGTATCAGATCCAGGTGCGGGAGCTGGCCGCGGACGCCGCGTTCGACGACCTGCTCGCGCTCGACGTCGTCGCGGTCGCCGGGGCAGGGGGAACGCTGCGCGCGACCGCCTCGGACACGCTGCAGTGAGGGAACCAAAGTCCGTGAGGGGAACCCTGAGGGAATCAGAGTCCCTCAGGGTTCCCCTCACGGACCAGCGGGCGGAACAGGCGCGGTAGAGGGGAAACGGATGTACGAGCTTTCGCGGGTCCGCCTGCATTCGGTGGGCCCGGCGGGCGCCCGGTACCAGGACGTGGTGCTGGACTTCAGCGGCGTCGGGGCCACGATCACCGCGCCGAAGCAGGACGCGCTGTTCTCCGCGGGCATCCACGCCGGCGGCCCGGTGCGCCGTCCGTCGCCGGCGAGCGTGCTGTTCCTGGAGAACGGCGGCGGCAAGTCCGTGCTGATCAAGCTGATCTTCTCGGTCATGCTGCCCGGGCGGCGCCAGGTCGTCGGCACCACGAGCACGAAGGTGCTGGAGAAGTTCGTGACGGCCAAGGACGTCGCGCACGTGGTGCTGGAGTGGCTGCACGTCGAGACCGGGCAGCGGGTGATCACCGGCAAGGTGTCGGAGTGGCGCGGGCACGTGACGTCCGCGGACTCGGAGAACCTGGTCGACTCCTGGTACTGCTTCCGCCCGACCGCCGACGTCGCCCTCGATTCGCTGCCGTTGACCGAGGACGGCAGGCTGCTCACGATGTCCGGCTTCCACGACCGGATCGCGGGCGCGGCGATGGCCGAGCCGGAGCTGGAGCTGTTCTGGACGCGCCGGCACCACGAGTGGACCGGGCGGCTCGACCTGCTCGGCCTGGACACCGAGCTGTTCCGCTACCAGCGCGCGATGAACGCGGGCGAGGGCGAGGCGGCGGACGCGTTCCAGTTCTCCACCGACGAGGCGTTCGTGGAGTTCCTGCTGCGCGCGGTGCTGTCCGAGGACGAGCCGAAGGACCTAGCCGAGGTCGTGTCGACGTACGCGAACAACCTCTCGCAGCGCGGCGATCTGATGGCGGAGAAGGACTTCGTCGAAGGCGCGTTGGAACTGCTCGGTCCGCTGGCCGAGGAAGAGGGCGTGGCCGCGGCGTCGCGCCGGATCGCCGAATCGGCGCGTGAAGACCTCGGTGAACTGGCCGGGCGGATCCACGCGCGCAACGAGCTGGAGAACGCGCGGCTGTCCGGCCTGGAAGAGCACGTCGAGGAGGTGCGGTCCGCCGAAAAGCTCGCCGAGGGCGACCATCGGCGGCTGACCGCGGGCGTCACCGAGCTGCGTCGGCTGGTCGCGGTGCTGCGGCTGGAAGAAGCGCAGATCGAACGCGAGCGCGTCGACGGCGAGCTGGCCGAGGCGAAGACGCAAGCTGAGGCGTGGCGCGAAACCGCCACCGTGCTGAACCGGTTGAACGCTGCCCGCAAGGCGAAAGACCTGCGTGAGCTGGTCGGAAACCGTGAAGAGAAGGCGAAACCGGCGCTGGCCGCGCGGGATGCGGCGGCGGTCGCACTGGGGCGCGGTTTGCTTTCGCTGGCGCGTGATGCGCAGCGCCAGGCGGACAAAGCCGAGGCGCACGCGGACGCATTGCGTGCTGAAGCCGAGAAGGCGCAGGCCGATCGGGACGAGTCCGCGAACCTGGCTGCTGGCCGTCGGGCTGAGGCGCGCGGGCTGTCGTCGCGGATTGCGGAGCTGCGCGAGGAAATTTCGGAGTCGGTCCGAAGTGGACTGTTGCCGTCCGGCGCGGATGTCGCGGAAGCGGCCCGGTCCGCGCGGGCGGAAGCTGAGGCTGCGGCAGCGGAATCCGTTCGCCGGGAACAGGAACTTGACCGGGTCGGCGAGGATCTGCAGGCAGCGCAGCGCTCGGTGAACGAGGCGCACCAGCTCGCCGGGTCCACTCAGGACCGTCTCGTGCGGGCGGCCGAAGACCTCGAACGCGCGCACCGGCGTACCGACGCGTTGGCCGCGGAACCGCGGTTGATGGAGCTGCTCGGCGCGGACGACGTCAAGCTGGAGAGCGATCTTCCGGTGCTGCTGCAGCGTTTGCGCGACGCGAGCGCGGCCGTCGAGAAGGAACAGACCGCGCTGCGGATGGAGGAGTCGGCCGACGAGCGGGCGCTGGCCGCGCTTGGGTCAGGTGGACTGCTGCCGCCTCCGGAGGACGTCCAGGCTGCGCTGGATGCGTTGGAGCAGGCCGGGATCACCGCGTGGTCGGGCTGGCGTTATCTGTCCAAACTGGACTCCGTGCGGCGCGACGAAGTGCTGGAACGGATGCCGCAGCTCGTCGCGGGGGTGCTGCTGAACGATGCGGCGCAGGTGAAGCGGGCGCGTGAAGTGCTGGCTGCTTCCCGGCTGTTGCCGAGCGCGGTGATCGCGGTCGGGACCACAGATGCTTTTCAGAAGGACGGCCCGGCCGCGGCGGGCGTCGAGTTCCTGGTGCCGCCGAACCCGGCGATGTACGACGAGGAAGCGGCCGACACCGAGCGGGAAGCCGTGGCGCTGCGGCACGCGGAACGGCAGCGTCGGCTGGAGCAGCTGTCGGAATCGCTGGCTGCCGATGGCGCGTTGACCTGGAAGCTCACCACTTGGCGCGAGGACTATCCGGCCGGTGCGATCGGCACGCTTGCTGAGCAAGCCGAAAACGCTCGCGTCGCGCGGGAGACGGCGCAGACCGCGCTCGGGCAAGCGGAGGCGGAATTCGCCCGGCTGAGCGAAAAAGCCGCTTCGCTGCGCGAGCGGGTCCCGGCTTTGCGGACGGCAGCTGCGGAAGCCGAGGAGAAGGCGCGTCGGCTCGGCGAACTGTCCACTCGGGCCGCACGCGTCGCGGAATGGACTGAAGAAGTCGAGCGGGCAACGGAAATCGCGGAACGCGCGGAGACGTCGGCAGCTGAGGCGTCGGCGCGGGCGGCGCGGTTGCGCGAGCAGGCGGGGGAGGAGCAACGGACCGCGGACGGACACCGCCGCACCGTCACCACCGCACGGTCCGAGCTGGCGGAGGTGCCGGGCGCGGCTGAGCTGCCGGAGGACGTCGAAGCACCTTCGGAACCGGTGGATGCCTTGCGCCGCACGTTCGCGTCGGCCTCGGAGTCGTACGCGAAGGTCGAGGTCGGCAGCGATCTCCGGGCCGAGTTGGAGCAGGCCGAATCCGCTGAGGCAGCGGCATCGTCCGCGCTGGAGGCGCTGGACGAAGAGGTCCGCGTGCGCGCCGCGACGCTGCTGGAGACGGCGGACGGTTCGGACGCTTCCGCGCGGGCGGCGGCGTTGGCGCGGGCGCGGCGAGTTGTCGACGCTTTGGAAGAAGAACGGACCGAGGCGATCGGCCAGGTGTCGACGCGTCGGGCCGAGCTGGACGTCCTGCCGTTGCAGACCGGCGTCGCTTCTCCGGCTGAGCGGCCGCGCGACATCGAACACGGCCTTGAGCTGATCGACGCGGCCTCGCTGGAAGTGTCCGCGGCGGCCCGGAAATGGGAAGAGCTGCAGGAACGCCGGGCGGCGGCGGAAGCGACTTTCGATGCGGGCAAGTCTTCGGCGTCCGGCTTCGGGTTGCTGTCGGAATCGTTGGCGCACTTGCGTTCCGAGGATCCGGCGGCCGCGTACGATGGCGATGTCGAGTCCGCGCGGACTCGGTACAACCAGCTCAATACCGTGCTGAACGACGCGCAGTCGGCCGCCGACTCCGGCGACCGCCGGGTCCGCGCGGCGGCGGACCAGCTGGCGCAGTACGCCACCGAGAAGCGGTTCGAAAAGCTCAGCACGCCGGTGCGCCAGCAGGTGATTTCTGTTAAGCGGGACCAGCTTCCCGCACACGCGGCGGAATGGAGCGAGGCGCTGCGACCGCGGCTGCGGACGCTCACCGACGATCTCGCCCAGATCGACCGGCACCGCGGCGGCATCATCACGCGGCTGCAGGGCATGGTCGAAGGCGCGCTGCGCACCCTGCGGTCGGCGCAGCGGGTTTCGCGGCTGCCGGACGGGCTCGGCGACTGGTCCGGCCAGGAGTTCCTGCGGATCCGGTTCACCGAGCTGGAAGACCATGTGCTGGCGGAAAAACTGGGCGAGGTCGTCGACGAGGCGGCCGCGGGCAAGACCGCCGACGGCCGCGACGTGAAGCGCGACGGGCTGTCGCTGGTGTTGCGCGGCGTGCACGTCGCCTCGCCCAAGGGGTACCGGGTCGACATGCTCAAGCCGGACTCCGTGCTGCGCACCGAACGCCAGCGGGTGTCCGAAATCCGCGACGTGTTCTCCGGCGGCCAGCAGCTGACCGCGGCGATCATCCTGTACTGCACGCTCGCCGCGTTGCGCGCCAACAACCGCGGCAAGGCACGGAACCGGCATTCGGGCGTGCTGTTCCTGGACAACCCGATCGGCCGCGCTTCGGCCGGGTATCTGCTGGAACTGCAACGGGCCGTGGCGGAAGCACTGGGCGTGCAGCTGATCTACACGACAGGCCTGTTCGACGCGGGCGCGCTCGCGGAATTCCCGCTGATCGTGCGGCTGCGCAACGACGCGGACCTGCGCGCCGGGCGGAAGTACCTGTCGGTGGACGCGACGATCCGGAATTCCCTCGACGACCTCGGGGACCCCGACGGAGTGGCCCGGCTTTCGGCGACGCGGATGTTCAGCCGGGCGTCGTCTTCTCCTTCGGTGGAGTCGTCTGCCGAAGAAGAACAACCGGCGTGACGGTCTGGCTGGCGCGCGGTCTGCCCCTGGACGGCACACCGCGCGCCGAGACCCGTCAATTGACGGGCACATACGCCAGCCCGTGGCCGCCTGGTGCCCCGCGTTGGCCCAGTTGGGCTTGCGCCGCCTCGTTGCGGTCGTGGTCCCCGGTCACCCAAGCGCCCTGGTCCTGGCGAGCGGCAGCGACCTGGTGACCATCGGCATCGCAGGCTGGCCGATCCCTTCCTGGCTGCTCTGGGCCTGCGAACTGTCCCCATCCCGCTGGACCTGCCGCCGATCGAACTGGGCCTGGCCTGGCATCCCCGAACCGCCGCCGACCCGGCCCAGCTGTGGTTCCGGAACCACGTGCGCGTCACCATGCTCACCCTCTTGACCAGCGCGGACGGGATTTCTGTCGGACCCTCCTGGTAGGAATCGAGTCGTGAAGATGACCCTCGCCCAGCGTCGGGCCCGTCTCGGCGTACGCCACCACCTAGCGGCACGGGCGACGACCGTCGAGGAAGCAGTCGACGGCGTCGTCGCGCTGCACGCCACCGATCCCGCCTCGGTGTACCTGTCCGCCTGGTCGCGCGTGCGTGCGGTCTCGGTCGCCGACGTCGAGCACGCGCTGTACACCCGGCGCACCCTCTTGCGCCTGTTAGGCATGCGGCGCACCGTTTTTGTCACCGATATCGCCACCGCCGCGCAGGTACAGGCGGCCTGTTCGTATGACATCGCCGCCCGCCAACGTCGCCTGCTGGAAAAGCAGCTCGGAACGTTGGGCCACCCCGACAACGTCCCCAACCCCGCCGATTGGCTGGACGAAGTGCTGGCGAGCGTCGAAAAAGCCTTGCGCGCCAGGGGATCGGCGACCGCCCAGCAACTGGCGGACGACGAACCGCGCCTGCGTCAGCAACTGCTGATGTCGAAGGGAAAGCCGTACGAGTCGATCGGCAACGTGACCAGCCGGGTGCTGTTCCAGCTGGCCGCCGAAGGCCACATCGTGCGCGGCCGCCCGCGAGGGAGTTGGCAAAGCACGCAGTACTACTGGTCCCCGCTGATCGATTGGCTGGCGGAAGCCGCCGCCTTCCCCGGCTCCGCTGGCAAACCGGGCCATTCCGGCCCCGTCGCCGGGTCAGCCCGCCCCGATTCCGTCGCCACGGCCGGGCTGGGCAGCTCCGGCAGCGCTGGTCAGCCAGGCCACTCGGGACGCGTCGCCGTCGGCAAGCCGGGCCCGACTGATCCCGGCACTGCTGGCAAGTCCGGCAGCTCCGGCTCTGTTGCCGATGCGGGCCGGACTGGTCCCGGCACCGCTGGCAAGTCCGGCAGCTCAGTTGGCGAGGCGGGCCGGGCTGATCCCGGCACTGCTGGCAAGTCCGGCAGCTCTGTTGCCGAGGCGGGCCGGACTGATCCCGCCACCGCTGGCAAGTCCGGCAGCTCCGTTGCCGAGGCAGGCCGCCCCGACCCCAGCACCGCCGACTGGCCAGCCCTCTCCGAAGACGAAGCCCGAGCCGCCCTGGCCCGGCGCTGGCTCTACGCCTTCGGTCCCGCCCCAGTCGCCGACCTCCGCTGGTGGACGGGCTGGAACGCGGGCCAGACGAAGAAGGCGCTGACCGCCCTCGCTCCCGCCGAAGTCGACCTGGACGGCGAACCCGCGATCGCCCTGCCCGACGACCTGGCCCCGGTCGCCGCTCCCGACCCGTGGATCGCCCTGCTCCCCGCGCTCGACCCGACGGCGATGGGCTGGCAGGCCCGAGACTGGTACGTCGGCCCGCACCGCCCCGCCTTGTTCGACCGCAGCGGCAACATCGGCCCGACGATCTGGAGCGACGGCCGGATCGTCGGAGCCTGGTCCCACCGCCCGTCCGGCGAAGTCGCGGTCCGGCTGCTGGAGGACGTGGGAGCCGAGAAAGCCGCCGCGGTGGAGGCTGAGGCCGTCCGACTGAGCGAGTGGCTGGGGGAGGCGCGAGTGGTGCCGAAGTTCCGGACCCCAGCGGAGAAGGAGCTGGCCGGGTAGCTGTGCCGGACTGGCGCGGCGGCTGGCAGCCCGACGACCCAGCGGCCCACCTGCGTCGCGACCAGGCTGCCCAGCCCTCGGGACGCTTGGCGACCGGTCCTGCCGGATACACCGCGGCTGCCCAAGTCCGAGGAGAGCCCGGAACGAAGCCTTCCTTCCGGCGGAGCTGTCCGATCGACTCCGCCGGAAGAGAACCTATTTGTTCACCTTGAACGATTTCAGGATCTCGTCCTTGTCCGCCGAGGTCAGATTTTGGTATCCGTCGATCTTCAAGGTCGGATCCATCAGGTAGTAGCAGATGACGGCGGTCACCGCTTTCCCGGCGGAATCCTTGGACGGCAGCGCCACGAAGACCATGCCGTTGTCGAAATCGGGGTCTGTGCTGACGCCGCCGTCGCAGTCGGCGACGCCGTGGTGGGCGGGACGAACCGAATACTTGTATCCCCGGACCCCGTCGATGGTCACGTCGCCCCATTGGCCGTGCGCGGCATCGCTGACGTCCTGGAACTTGAAGCCGGTGCTCGTCTCGTAGAAGGGCGGGATGACCTTCTGGAAAAGCTTCGCGACCTCTTCTTTGCTCGCGCCGGAACCATCCGGATACGCCGCGGTGAAGACGGACGCTTTGGTCACCCCGGCCTGAGAGGGCTTGCCGTCTTTGCTGCCGTGGCACTCGCCGACGCCGTACTGCAGCATCTTCCACTGGCCGCCGCCCATGGTCAGCCGGGCAGTGAAGGGGGTCCATTCGTCGCCGACTTCGTACTCGAGGCCCGCGGCGTCGTCGGTGACCGTCCGGACCCCGGTGATGTGGGTCCAGTTGACTACGACGACCAGGCTGAGAAAGGCCACGGCCAGGGCGAGCCCGAAGCCGGACGGGACGAAGATCAAGAGCTTCTTCTTGCGGCTCCACTTCTTCCCCGGCTTCTTGCGATCGCCGGTGCCGTTGCCCGATGCGGCCTGCTGAGAAAAGCTGCCGGGGTTCCACTGCTGGCCTGTTCCGAGCCCAGGCGGCCCCTGGGGGAATCGCGGCGGATGCCCGCCCTGCCCCTGGCCGGGATGTCCCCCGTAATGGGGTTGCCCCGGTGATTGTGGACGCTGCGGGTACCCGCCTGGCTGCATTTTCGCCGTTCCTCCCCTTGACTGCCTTCGGACGCATCGCGGAAGCGCGAAGATCAACTTAGTCCAAGAGATCCGGCGGTTTGGCCGCATTAGCCCAAATCGCCCGAGACGGCCTGGACTGGCGCAGCGGGGAATGAGCGGCGGGTCGAGTTCGCGGGGTAGTCCGGTCTCAGCCGCGCCGCGTCCTGAGGTTCGCCGAACGGGGTCTCGTGCGGGGCGCCCGAGTCCCCGCCGTCCCAGTC
>NZ_PQIA01000130.1 GCF_003385235.1 Amycolatopsis circi
CACCACCCGATCTGCCCACGAAACCCGCCCCCGCGAACCCCCGGCACCGATCACTTAGAGTCATTCCCGGCCCGGAAGCCCGAACCGGCCCAGGCCGCGCCACCCCGCACCAACCGACCCCGAGAGCGCAATGAATCACCTGCCGTCACCCGCAATCCACAACAGTTCTCGGTTCTCGGGGCAATTTTCGATCGATACCGTGGCTCGAAGTCGACAGTGGCGTCACAATGAATCGCTAGGAGCCGCCCGGTGAGCACCACCTCCTCCAGTCCTGCGCGCGGGAGGCTCGCCGCGGCGATGCTGCGCCGCAAACCGGTCACCGACCTGGTGTCCGAGGCGGATCACGGTCCGCTGAAGCGGTCGCTCGGGCTCAGTCAGCTGACCATGCTCAGCATCGGAGCCACGCTCGGCAGCGGGATTTTCGTGGTGCTCGGCGAGGCGGTTCCGGTGGCCGGGCCCGCCGTCGTGGTCTCGTTCGTGCTGGCCGGGATCACCGCGTTGTTCTCCGCGCTTTCCTACGCCGAGCTGGCGGGCATGATCCCGCTGTCCGGCTCCTCCTACTCCTACGCGTACGCGACGCTCGGCGAGTTGATCGCCTGGGTGTGCGGCTGGTGTTTGGTCCTGGAGTACGGCGTCTCCGTCGCGTCCGTCGCGGTCGGGTGGGGGCAGTACGTCAACGAACTGCTGCACCTGGCGTTCGGCGTCGCGTTGCCGGATGCGCTCAGCGGGCCGCCGGGTGACGGCGGGCTGGTCAACATTCCGGCGATTGTCGTGGTACTGCTGGCGATGGTGCTGTTGCTGTCCGGCGCGAAGGAGAGCGCGCGGGCCAACGCGGTCATGGTCGTGGTGAAGATCGGCACGCTGATTCTGTTCTGCGCCATCGCATTCACCGCTGTCCGCGCGCAGAACTTCACTCCGTTCCTGCCGCTCGGGCTGGCCGGGATGAGCGCGGGCGGGGCGAAATTGTTCTTCTCCTACATCGGGTTCGACGCTGCCTCCACTGCCGGCGAGGAGGCGCGCAACCCGCAGCGTGACCTGCCGCGTGCGATTTTGTTGTCGCTGGCCATCGTGACCGTGCTCTACTGCCTGGTCGCGTTCGCGGCGATCGGTGCGCTGCCCTGGCAGCAGTTCGGCGACAAGCAGGCCGCGCTGTCGCACGTGCTCACCACGATCTCGAGCAATCCGCTGTGGGCGATCCTGCTCGCGATCGGCGCGATCGTGGCGATCTCCAGCGTCGTGCTGACCGTCCTTTACGGACAGACGCGGATCCTCTTCGCCATGTCCCGCGACGGGCTCGTGCCGAAATCGCTGTCCAAGGTGCATCCGAAGTCCGGCGTGCCGCGCACCAACACGCTCGTGGTGTCCGGGTTCGTCGCGGTGCTCGCCGCCTTCATCCCGCTCGGCAAGCTCGCCGACGCCACCAGCATCGGGACGCTGTTCGCGTTCGGGCTGGTCAACATCGCGGTGCTGATCCTGCGCAAGCGCCGCCCGGAAGCCGAGCGCACCTTCCGGGTGCCGTTCTCGCCGGTCACGCCGATCCTCGGGGTGGCATGCTGTGCCTACATGATGTTCAGCCTCGACGGGGCGACCTGGATCGTGTTCGGCGCGTGGATGCTGCTCGGCCTCGTCATCTACTTCGGCTACAGCATCCGCCGCTCCCGTCTCGCGGAGGTCCGATGATCATCGCCGTCCACCAAGGACCCTACGACCGGCTGCCCGAGGCGATGGCCGCGGCGGCGGAGCGCGGCGCCGAGCTGATCGTGACCGCCGAGATGGGCACGACGGGCTACAACATCGGCGCGAAAGCCGTCGCCGAGCTGGCAGAACCGGCGAACGGGCCACGCGCGGCCGAGCTGGGCGCGTTGGCTGCTCAGCACCAGATCGGGTTGGTCTACGGCTATCCCGAGCGCGACGGCGACGCGGTGTACAACTCGGCGCAATTGCTGTCCGCGCAAGGGGAACGACTCGCGAACTACCGCAAGACCCACCTGTTCGGCGACCTCGACCGCGACCAGTTCTCCCCCGGTGACGAGCCGGTGGTGCAGGCCGACGTCAACGGCCTCCGCACCGGTCTGCTGATCTGTTACGACGTCGAGTTCCCCGAACTGGTCCGCGCGCACGCGCTCGCGGGCACGCAGGTGCTGCTCGTCCCCACGGCGTTGATGCGGCCGTACGAACGCGTTGCCGACTTGCTCATTCCGGTTCGTGCGCACGAAAGTCAGCTGTACGTCGTGTACGCGAACCGCTGCGACACCGAAGGCGAGCTGAGCTACTGCGGAGGCTCGACAGTCGCGTCGCCGGACGACGTCGTCGCGAAGGCCGGGCCGGACGAAGAACTGTTGTTCGCCGACCTCGATCCCGCTGTGGTCGCTCAGGCGCGAGCCGAAACCCCGTACCTGGCCGACCGACGGCCGTCGCTGTACCGCTCTCTCACCGAAGGACCCCGGGCATGACCTCCGCAGTTCCCGCCGCGATCCACGCCGAGGAACCGGCCGGCCGGCCGATCACGATGTTCGGCCCCGATTTCCCGTTCGCCTACGACGACTACCTCGCGCATCCGGCCGGGCTCGGCACGGTGCCGGAGCAGGTGCACGGCACCGAGGTCGCGGTGATCGGCGGCGGCCTCTCCGGCCTCGTGGCCGCCTACGAGCTGATGAAGCTCGGGCTGCGGCCCGTCGTGTACGAGATCGACGGGCTCGGCGGACGGCTGCGCACGCACCACTTCCCCGGCCTGCCCGACGACGTGGTCGCCGAGATGGGCGCGATGCGGTTCCCGCCGTCGTCGACGTCGCTGTTCCACTACCTCGACAAGGCCGGGCTGGAAACGACGCCGTTCCCGAACCCGCTTTCGCCCGCCACGCCGAGCACAGTCGTCGATCTCAAAGGCCGCAGCTATTACGCGCGCACGCCCGAAGATCTGCCCGATGTATACGGCGAAGTGGCGCAGGCGTGGCAGCGCACGCTCGATGAGCACGCGTCGTTCGCCGAGATGCAGACCGCGATCCGCAATCGCGACGCCGCGACGGTCAAAAAGATCTGGAACGAGCTGGTGCCCCGGCTCGACAACCAGACCTTCTACGGATTCCTGTGCGATTCCCCGGCCTTTTCCTCGTTTCAGCATCGCGAGATCTTCGGGCAGGTCGGATTCGGCACCGGCGGCTGGGACACCGACTTCCCGAACTCGATTCTCGAAATCCTCCGAGTGGTCTATACCGGCGCGGACGACGAGCACCGCAGTATCGTCGGCGGCAGCGGACAGCTCCCGAAGCGGCTGTGGGAGCACGTCCCGGACAAGCTCGCGCACTGGCCGTCCGGCACGAATCTCGCTTCCCTGCACGAAAACGGCCAGCCGCGACCAGGCGTCACGCGGCTGCACCGCACCGCGCCGAACAACATCACGGTCACCGACGCGTCCGGCCACATCCGCACGTTCCCGGCAGCGGTGTTCACCGCGCAGAGCTGGATGCTGCTGTCGAAGATCGAATGCGACGAGGCGTTGTTCCCGATCGACCACTGGACCGCCATCGAACGCACCCACTATATGGCTTCCTCCAAGGTGTTCGTGCCCGTCGACCGCCCGTTCTGGCTCGACCCGGACCCGGTCACCGGCCGCGACACGATGAGCATGACGCTGACCGACCGGATGCCGCGCGGCACTTACCTTCTCGGCGACGACCCGAACCGGCCCGCGGTGATCTGCCTGTCCTACACGTGGGCCGACGATTCGCTGAAGTGGCTGCCGCTCAGCGTGTCCGACCGCGTCGAGGTGATGTTGCAGTCCCTGCGCGAGATCTACCCCGGCGTCGACGTGCGGCGGCACATCGTGGGCGACCCGGTGACCGTGTCGTGGGAGGCGGAACCGCATTTCATGGGCGCGTTCAAGGCGAACCTTCCCGGCCATTACCGGTACCAGCACCGGCTTTTCACGCACTTCGTGCAGGATTCACTGCCTGAGCGCTATCGCGGTTTGTTCCTCGCGGGCGACGACATCTCGTGGACGGCGGGCTGGGCCGAGGGCGCGGTGCAGACCGCGCTCAACGCGGTGTGGGGCGTGCAGCGGCACTTCGGCGGCGCGAGCGATCCGGCGAATCCCGGCCCGGGCGACCGGTTCGGGGATCTCGCGCCGATCGAGCTTCCGGACTGAACCGGGCCGTCAACCCATACCGCGCGGTAGCAGCCGAACGTGTTTCCGCCGCGACATTCCGCCCGGTTGATCCGCCTTACTGAACCGATCATGCCAAACTGATGCCATGAGCACCGATCCGGCGCCGAAGTGGCGGCGACTCGAACCGGACGAACGCAAAGAGCAGATCTACGCCTGTGCGGCGAGACTGTTCGGCGAACGACCGTATTCGGAAGTGTCCACTTCGGACATCGCGGCCGAGGCAGGCGTGGCCCGCGGACTGATCAATCATTATTTCGGAACGAAAAGGGAGTTGTACCTCGAAATCGTTCGGCGTGCGCTAACTGTGCCGCGGATTGCGGTGCAGATTCTGCCGGACGGACCGCTGGAAGTACGCGCGGACGCCGCCATCGACTGGCTGCTCGACATGGTGCGCGGGCAGGAGAAGCTGTGGCTCGCCGCGATCGCGCCGGAGGGCATCGGCCGCGATCCGGAGGTGGACCGGATCGTCGCCGAGGCCGACCGCGCGTCGGCCGACCGCGTCCTGGAGGCGGTCGGGCTGTCCCGCGACAGCGCGCACGGCGAGGAACTGAACGCCGCGGTGCGCGCGTTCGCCGGCATGGTCAAGGCGGCGGGCAGGGAATGGCTCGTGCACCGCTCGCTGGACCGGCGCCAGGTGCACACGCTGCTCACCATGTCGCTCGTGACCGTGGTGGGACAGGTGTTCCCCGCGATCCAGCATCCGCCCCAGCACTGAACCGCCGGAAGGAGAACCCCCGGCACCACGAGGGGGGAGGAAAGTGCCGGGGGCCCCTTCCGGAGGCATGGCCCCCGGTAACTGTCCACGCTACGCCGGGAAGGCGTCGAATCGGTGTCGGTCGGCGCAGCGGCGCCCCGACTTTTCACCATCACCACGCGGACGGCCCAGTGCGAATGCTCATGCGGAGCAATTTCGCGAATTTCACCCGTTCAGCTGGGCCAATCTGCAGGTGAGGCCGTCGAGGCACCGGCGGATCGCGAAGTCGAACAGTCGCGGATGGTAACCGGCCGCCGCCTCGGGGTCGGTGAGCAGCGCGTGCATCGCGGTGCCGTGCGCGGCCATTCCGGGCAGGTCCTCGCGGTCGCGATAGGAGGCGTACTCCTCGGTGTTGTCCAGGCGCAACGCGAGGCTGCAGTCGCGGTCGTCCTCCAGCGCGACGTACTGGCACGCGGTGGTCGTGAGGATGGTGTAGGCGAGCGGGCTCTCGTCGCCGAAGCCCGCGTCCAGCAGGATCCGCACGCCGCGGTCCACCGTGGGCGTGGCCGCGGCCACCGACGGGCCGAACGAGGCCATCCGGCGTGCCGTGCCCGGATGCTTGCGCAGCAGTTCGCGCAGGCCGGTCAGGAGTTCGACGAACCACTCCTGCCACTCCAGCGCGTCATCGGGCAGCCGCAGCTGGCCGACGACCCGGTCGAGCACCGCGCACACGACCGCGTCCCGGTCCCCGACGTGGTGATAGACCACCGCCGGGTACGCGCCGATCGCGGCGGCCAGCTGCCGCAGCGTCCAGTTCTCCAAACCGCGTTCGACGGTGAGCTTCACCGCCGCGTCGATCACTTTTTTCGCGGTGACCGCGGGCAGCCCGGCGGCCGAACGGGACCGGGCGCGCTGTCCGGCACGCGGAGTCGGCATGCCGTGCACCGTAACCGGGAACCGGCCGGCTCGGCCACACGCGGTTCCACGCTGCGGCATGATCGGGGGATGCCACGCGCACAGGCCAACGGCCTCGAACTCGAGTACGACACGTTCGGCGATCCGGCCGCCCCGCCGCTCGTCCTGGTGATGGGGCTCGGCGCTCAGATGATCACCTGGGAAGAGGGCTTCTGCGAGCTGCTCGCGAGCCAGGGTTTCCACGTCGTGCGCTTCGACAATCGCGACGCGGGCCTGTCGACCTGGTTCGACGAGCTGGGTGCGCCGGACCTCGCCGGGATCATCGCGGGCACCGCCCCGGCGCCGTACCTGCTGTCCGACCTCGCGAACGACACCGTCGGGCTCTTCGACGCGCTCGGTTTCGCCAAGGCGCACGTCGTCGGCGCTTCGATGGGCGGGATGGTCGCGCAGCAGCTCGCGATCGACCACCCAGACCGAATGCTGAGCCTGACGTCGATCATGTCGACGACCGGCGACCGGTCGGTCGGCCAGGTCTCGCCCGCCGCCCTGGCGACGCTCACCGGCGCGGTGCCGGAAACGCGCGAGGAGCAGATCGAACTGAGCGTCGCGAACTACCGCGTGACAGGGTCGCCGGGCTATCCGGCTACCGAGGAATACCTGCGGCGCAAGGCAACCCGGAACTACGACCGGGGTCGGCACCCTGCCGGGATGCAGCGGCAGGCGGCCGCTGTCGTGGCGTCGGGCGACCGTACCGAACGACTGCACAACGTCCACTTGCCGACGGTCGTGCTGCACGGCGATTCCGACGTGATGATCGACGTCAGCGGCGGGAAAGCCACTGCGGCGGCGATTCCGGACTCGGAGCTGGTCATCGTTCCGGGCATGGGTCACGATCTGCCGGAGCCGTTGTGGCCGGAGATCGTGGCTGCGATCGTCCGCGCGACCGCTCGCGCCTGATCGAGGTCAAGAAGCCGTCAATAACAAGGGCCGGGGCGTACGGAACCCGTCCGCGTGCCCTGCTCTACGCGCCCGGGCGGGGTGCCATGGGGCATGCGTACTGAAGGACGGCTTGCGGGCGGGTTCGGTTTCCCGCTCGGTTGTGTGGCGGTGGTGACGGCTGCGATCGTGGCGGGTCTCTCCGGGGCCGCTGCGCATCCCGGTTATGCCGTGGCGGCCGTGGCGCTCGCGGTCGGCGCAGTGGCAGTGATCACGACGCCGCTCGCGGCGGCCGGGGTCGTGGCGGTGGGGTGGGCGGTGCTTTCCGGGTTCGCTTACGGCCGGGCCGGGGAGCTGCTTTTCATCGCGGCGACTGGGTGGGTCGCGGTGATTTTGGCTGGTGCGGCGGGGTTCGGACTTGCTCTCGGTGCCGGATGGCGCACGGTTCGGCGGGTTCGTCCAGTCTTCGCGGAGGCGGTCGTGCCGGAGCCGCGGAAGGCGGTCGAAGCTGGCCACCGCCGGGTGGCATCACTCTGAAATGGCTCGCCAAGGTGCGCGAAGGGTGCCAGGCTGACGGGGTATCACGTCGTCATCTTCGGAGGTCAGCCATGAGTGAAGCGCAACCGGCACCCAGCGACGAGGAGGGCGACGTCAAGCGGCAATTCCGCGAGGCGCTGGAGCGGAAGCAGGCCAAGGCTCGCGAGGGGGCTGCGCATGAGAATGCGGGGCAGCAGAGTCAGCATGCGCATGGGCCCGCGGCTAACAAGCGGACTTTTCGGCGTAAGAGCGGCTGATCGCCACCCCGAAGCTTGATTGTGACTACGGGCGGAGGGTGCTTGTCAAGGCGGGAAAGATGCCTTGACAAGCACCCTCCGCCCGTGTTTTGGCTTCGTATCGGGGTGCGGGGGTGGTGTGGGTGCCTCGGCTGCGGTTGGGCTAGCGCCCCAAGGTGGCATTGGGGTCGCGGCTGTCCGTGAGGGGAACCCTGAGGGACTCAGAGTCCGTGAAGGTTCCCCTCACGGACGTTTGCCTTGCTACACCGTGAGGATCGAGCGCAGGCGGCCTACGTCGGTCATCCGGCGCTCGGCCAGGCGGTCGGCGGCGGCAGCGGGGGGCACGCCGTCCGCCTTCGCCAAGTCGTACACCGCTTTCGTGGTGTCGAAGATGGCCGCCGTTTTGCGCTGGGCGCGGGCGAAGTCGAAGCCGTGCCGTTCGTCGTCCACCTGGATCACGCCGCCTGCGTTGACCAGGTAGTCGGGGGCGAACAGGATGCCGCGGTCGTCCAGCAGCTTGTCGACGCCGGGGTGTGCGAGCTGGTTGTTCGCCGCGCCGCAGACGATCTTGGCTCGCAAGGCGGCCACGGTCTCGTCGGTGAGCACGCCGCCCATCGCGCACGGGGCGAAGACGTCCAAGTCGGTGCCGATCATGGTGTCCACATCGGACACCACCTCGACGCCTGGGTATGCCGCACGAGTGCGTTCCACGGCACTGGGCGCGACATCGGTGATCACCACGTGCGCACCAGCCTCGACCAGGTGGCCGACGAGGATGTGTCCCACCTTGCCGACACCCGCCACGCCGACGCGGCGGCCGGTCAGTTCGGGGATGCCCCAGACCTGATCCGCGGAGGCACGCATCCCCTGGTATACGCCGAAAGCAGTGAGCACCGAGGAGTCGCCGGCCCCACCGTCCTCTGGCGAGCGCCCGGTGACGTGCCGGGTCTCGCGGGCGACCACGTCCATGTCGCGGACGTAGGTGCCCATGTCGCAGGCGGTGATGTAACGGCCGCCGAGCGAATCCACGAACCGGCCGAACGCGCGCAGCAGCGCTTCGGACTTGAGCGTGTTCGGGTCGCCGATGATGACGGCCTTGCCGCCGCCGAGGTCGAGGCCGGCGAGTGCGTTCTTGTACGCCATTCCCTTGGAGAGCGCGAGAACGTCGTCCAGCGCGGCGTCTTCGGTGGCGTAGGGGTAAAACCGGGTGCCGCCGAGGGACGGGCCCAAAGCGGTGGAGTAGATGCCGATGATGGCTTTCAGCCCGCTGGCCTCGTCGTGGCAGAACACGACTTGTTCATGGCCGCTGTGCCGGCCGAACACGCCTTCGGTCACGGTGGTGACTCCTTTGTCGCCCACGCGGCTTGTGGCCGCGCAAATGTGTGAACGGTGCGCGCCGGGGAACGAGGGTTGCCCGTTCACCGGTGCACACCGTCAACCTACTTCGCCGTTCTCCGGGCCACCACCCGCAGCCCGGGAGCTTCACCCCAGATCCGCGACAGCTTCCCGAAGTGTGGAAATCGCGGTCTCGAGCTGTTCATCCGACAGGTACGGCGCGGGGCCGAACCGGAGGTAATGGCCCCGGCTGTCGGTCCGCACGCCGCGCGCGGCCAGGCGTTCGCACAGCTGCCCGGCGACCGGGCTGCGCAGCGAAAGGAAGCCGCCGATGCCGTCGAGCGGGGTTTCCCGGTCGCGAGTGACGACGTCGTCGGGGAGGTCGAGGGCGTCGAAGCAGCGGGCGAGCAGGCCGACCTGATGCTGCGACACCTCGCGGAGGAACTCGGCGGTGAGTCCTTCTTCGGCGAAGAACCGCTGTACCCGCACGCCGCGGTAATGGCTAGACGGGTCGTAGGTGGCTCCGGCGAACCGGTCGCCGCCTAGTGCGTAGGCGACTTCGTCCGGGCGGCGTTCGTCGGCGAGGGCACCGAATTCCGCGTACCAGCCGGTAATCACCGGGCGCAGCTCCTGTGCGTGCGCGGGCAGCCGCAGGAAGCAGTTGCCCTCGCCGAGCTGGAGGTACTTGTAGCCGCCGCCGAGCACCCACGCGTCGGTGAGGCCGAGGTCGTGCATCGGGAATGGGACCGCGCCGATCGCGTGGTAGGCGTCGACGACCAGTTCGACCGAGCGGCTCCGGCACGTTTCAGCCAGATGCGCGAGGCCCGGCACGATCCAGGACGTCTCGAACAGCACTGCCGACGTCAGCACCGCGGCGGTGCGGCCGTCGACCTGCTCGGCGAGCCGTTCGGCCAAAGTGGCCACGGGCGCGGCGGGCACGCGGACGACCTCGACGCCCTCCTCGGCCAACCGGGTGAGCTGGCGGCGCAGGGTGTGGAATTCCCCGTCCGTGGTCACCACTCGCGGCCGCTTCCGCAGCTCGATCGCGGACAAGAAGCGCAGCACGAGTTCGTGCGTGTTCTGGCCGAGCGCGTAGTCGCCGTGCGGATCGGACAGCCACTGCCGGAACCCGTTTCGTAACTCGTCGGCCTTCGCGAACGCCCGGCCCCACTTCTCGTCCACCTCCTCCGCGGCGTCGGCGAACGCTTCGCGCAGACCCTCTTCGGCGACGTCCGGCCAGGCCTGGTGCGAATGCGCGGACAGCAGCAGCCGGTCGGCGACGTGGAACCGCGAATAGTGCGGGGCGAGTGCGTTTTCCTTGGCGCGCAAGGATTCCACAGTGGTCACAACCGGCTCCGGACGGCCCACAGGTCCGGGAACATCGGGTTGAACAGCGTGGTGCGCAGGTAGGTCGCGCCGGACGAGCCGCCGGTGCCGGTCTTGTCGCCGATCGTGCGTTCGACCATCTTCACGTGCCGGTAGCGCCATTCCTGCAGGCCCTCGTCGAGGTCGACCAGCGCCTCGGCCAGCACCGACGGGCCGCCGTCGTCCTGGTAGACCTTCAGCAGCACTTCCTGCAGTTCCGCCGACGCTTCGAGCGGACGGGTCACGTCGCGGTCGGTGGCGACCGGGTAGCCCTTTCCGGACAGATACGCCAGGAACGAGTCGAACACCGACGGCCTGCGCATCGCGTCGGCGATCCGGCTGCGCTGCTCGCCGCCTTCCGGGTAGTGCGCGAACACGCGCTCGTCGCGGCGGCCGAGCACCGCCTCCAGCTCGCGGAACTGGCCGGACTGGAAGCCGCTCGAAGCGTCGAGGCGGGCGCGGAAGCTGGTGAACTGGCTGGGCGTCATCGTCTCCAGCACGTCGATCTGCGCGACCACCACCTTCAGCACGGTGAGGATGCGGCGCAGCGTGCGGATCGAATGCGCGGTGTTGCCCGCTTCCAGGTTCTCCTGGAGGAACGCCGCCTCGTGCAGGATCTGCTTGAACCACAGCTCGTAGACCTGGTGGATCACGATGAACAGCAGTTCGTCGTGTTCGTCCGAGCGCGGGCGCTGCGCGGCCAGCACCTCGTCGAGCGCCAGGTAGGACGTGTAGCTGAGCGCGGCCTGGGTGTCGTCGGTTCCGGTCATCGGGTTCCTCATCTCGTGGACAGGGTTCGGTCGAAGTGGCGCTGAGCGGGTGGCGCCAGCGCCGAATACAGGTCGTGGAACAGCTTGACCGCGGCGGCCCGGGTCTCCGGGGCCGGGATCAGCTCGGACGGCAATTCCGGGTCCAGCGAAGGAAATTCGCGATAGGTGTGCACCAGGCGGGTGCGCACGGCGAACGCTTCCGGGTCGCTGAGGTCCTGCGGGCAGTCGCCGAATTCGGCGACGAACGCAGCGTATCGGGCGGACAGTCCGTCGAGGTCCCACGCCCGTCCGGCGAGCCGGCGCACGTCCAGCGCGGCGGACGGCGTGCCGAGCATCAGACCGGCGTGCTCGGCGACTTCGAGTTCGGCGAGCAGCGCGAGCACCTCGGCCTCGCGGTCGTGCGGGGCGAGCCAGGTGCCGTCCTGGACCGGGCCGAAACCGAGGAAGCGCAGCCTCCGCACCAGCCGTTCACGGGATTTGCGCCGGGTTTCCGGGATGTTCTGCCACAGCACGGTCCAGGTCCCGGCCGGTTCGTCGCGGCGGCCGAGGCCGAAGATCCGCCGGTCGCCGTCGTCGAGCAGGGCGACCGTGCGCGAGGTCAGCGAGTAGTGCACCAGCCGGCCTTCGCGGTGCCGGGACAGCAGGCCGCGGCGCACCAGCCGGGTCAGCGCGATCCGGGCCGCGCCGTCGGAGAACCCCAGCTCGTGCAGCAGAGCGACGAGGCCGCCGGACCACACGCGCTTGCTCTCGCGCGGGCGCACGTAGCTCCCCAGCAGCGTCATCACAAGCTCTTGGGGTGTGCGGGCGGGTTCGGTGTCGGGCACGAGGCAACTCTATACACCTCAGCCCGCTGCAGTGTAGCTTTCGGGAGTGAGCAGTTTTTCGGACCGAGTTGTCGTGGTCACCGGCGGCACGCGCGGCATCGGCGCGGCCGTCGCCGAGCGGTTCCGCAGCGCCGGCGCGACGGTGCACTCCCCCGGCCGCGCCGAGTGCGACGTGACCGACGAGGCTGCCGTCCGCGCGTACTTCGCCCAGCTCGGACCGGTCGACGTGCTGGTCAACAACGCTGGGGTGTCGTCGAGCGCGCCGCTGGCGAAGACGGGCCTCGACGATTGGCGCGGCCAGTTCGAGGTCAACGCGACCGGCGCGTTCCTGTGCACCCGCGAGGTGTTGCCGGGGATGCGCGAACGCGACTTCGGGCGAATCGTCACGGTCGCGTCGACCGCGGGCCTGGCCGGCGCGCGCTACACCTCGGGCTACACCGCGTCGAAGCACGCGGCGGTCGGCTTGATGCGGGCGGTGGCGGCAGAAGTCGCCGGTACTGGCGTCACGTCAAATGCGGTGTGCCCGTCGTTCGTCCGCACCGACATGACCGCGACGTCGGTGGCCCGGATCCGCGAACGCACCGGCCGCGACGAAGCCGACGCGGAAGCCGCGCTCGCCGCCGCCTCCCCGCTCGGCCGGCTGCTCGAACCCGGCGAAATCGCGTACGCCGTGGAGTTTTTCGCCGCCCCGGAGGCGGCCGCGATCAACGGACAGACCCTCGTACTCGACGGTGGAGGAATCCAGAAATGAGCCCGTTCCGCGCCAGTGTCCCGCTCACGAAATCGTGGGAGCACTTCGAGTTCACGGTGGACGACGGGGTCGCGACGGTGACCTTCGACCGTCCGGAAAAGCTCAACGCGCTCACCTTCGACGTCTACGCCGACCTGCGCGACCTCGTCGCCGAATTGCCGCATCGCGGCGACGTGCGAGTGCTTGTGCTCACTGGAAAGGGCCGCGGGTTCTGCTCAGGCGGCGACGTCGAGGAAATCATCGGCGAACTGCAGAAAATGGACACCGCGGAACTGCTCGAATTCACCCGGATGACCGGCGCGGTGGTGAAAGCCATGCGTGAGACGCCGATCCCGATCATCGCGGCGATCAACGGCGTCGCGGCGGGTGCCGGTTCGGTGCTCGCGCTGGCGAGCGATTTCCGGCTGCTGGCCGAATCGGCGAAGTTCGCGTTCCTGTTCACGAAAGTCGGTTTGGCGGGCGCGGACATGGGTTCGGCCTACCTGCTGCCGCGGCTGGTCGGCCTCGGCCGTGCGACGGAATTGCTGATGCTGGGCGACAAACTCCCCGCCGCGCGCGCCGAAGCGATCGGGCTGGCGAACCGGGTGGTGCCGGACGCCGAACTGGCCGACGAAGCCACCGCGCTGGCGCGACGGCTCGCGGACGGCCCGGCGCTCGCGTACTCCACCACGAAGGTGCTGCTGACCCGCGAACTCGACAGCGACCTCGGCAGCTCGATCGAGCTGGAAGCCATCACGCAAGCCCTTCTGATGACTGCCAAGGACCACAAGGAGTTCTACGCCGCCTGGTCCGCCGGTCGCAGTCCACAGTGGACCGGCCGCTGACCGCCCGCTGATTGTCCGTGAAGGACTCCTTGAGGGAATCTAAGTCCCTCAAGGAGTCCTTCACGGACAGCTGGTCAGAGGTCGGTGTAGGCGAGCGCGTTTTCTTCCAGGGAGCCGAACCACAGCCGCCCGTGGTACTCGCGGATGCCCACCAGCAGGTGGAAGCCCGGGATCTCGCCGCGCAGTTCCCGCACCACGGCACCGTCCGGGGTGACTGCGACCGCGCCCACCCGGCGTTTCGGGGCGGGCTGCACCGCGTCCGGGAGAGCGCGTACCGCGGTCCGGACCGCACGAGGCAGACGGCGCACGACGTCTAGCGCACGGACGCGCGGGCTGGCCTCGGTGATCCAGATGAGCCCGTCCGAACCGGTCGCGATGTTGTCCGGGAAGCCCGGCAGATCGTCGATCAGGACGTCTTGGTCGCCCGCGCGCGGACCGGTCAGCCAGACCCTGCTCACCCGGCAGGCACCGGTTTCGGCCACCGCCACATAGGATTCGTCCGACGGCAGCGCGACGCCGTTCGCGAACTGGAGACCGTCGGCGAGCAAGTCGATGCGACCGTCCGGGGTGCGGCGCAGGAGCCGTCCGCCGGCGGTCTGTTCGATGAGGTCGTCGCGCCAGTTGTCGATGCCGAAGCGACGCGAGGAATCCGTGAAGTAGATCGTGCCGTCGGCGGCGACCGCGGCGTTGTTGCAGAACACGAAATCCAGCCCGGCCCCGGAAGTCGCGAGGGTCGTGGTCTCGCCGCCGGCCAGCGGCATGGTCAGCAACCCGGCGCGGGCGTCGCAGATCAGCAGTTCGTCGTCGCCGTACAGCTCCAGGCCGAGCGGGCGGCCGCCGGTGTCGCCGAGCAGGTCGATCCGCCGTCCGTCCGGCGAAAGCCGCAGGATCCGGCCGTCGTCGACGCCGGTGTAGACCCGGCCCTCGGCGTCCACGACCACGTCTTCCGGACCGTGCCCGTTCACCGGGACGATCGTGACCTCACCGAACCGCACGCCGGCCTCCTACCGGTAGCTGAGCAGCCGCGCGGTCTCGCCTTCGAGATGCGGATGCTCGTTGAAGGACAACAAAGTCACGCCGCCGCGGCCGGACGTCAGCTTCGTGATGCCGGTGTTCACGGTGACGCGATTCAGCTTCAGCAGCCCAGGTCCGGGCGTGCCCAGCAAGGATCCGGCGACCGCGCCCAGCACGCCGCCGGAGGTGAACACGAGCCCGTTTTCGCCCTTGCCCAGCGAACCTGCCAGCTCCGCCAGCGCCGCAGTGCAACGGTCGAGAAAGGCGGGCCAGCTTTCCGTGCAGGGACCGGTGTCGCCGGAATCGACCCACGCGGTGAGCGCGGCATCCAGCAACCGCTGGTACTCGCGCGAATCCTGTTGCGGCGCACCGCCCGCGTGATGGCGCGCGATGTCGACGTGGTCGTATTCGTTCCAGCGTTCGTCTTCGATCACCGGCACGTCGCAGCCCAAGACCTTCAACGCGGTCGCCGCGGTGTCCCGCTGGCGGGCCAGTGTTCCCGAGCGCACCTGCGCGAACTCGACCCCGCGCCGGTTCAGCTCCGCGCCGACCAAAGCGGACTGTTCGAAACCCAGCGGCGACAACGCGTCGTAATCCGCCGCGCCGAACGACGCCTGCCCGTGCCGGATCAGGTAGATCGCACCCATTTATGCCGTCCCGTCAGGAAAACTTGCGCAGCAACCGGCCAGGAGCCAAGCGTATCGCGACACTCAGCGGCACCCAGGGCCACGAAGGCACGTACGCGCGCTTCGGCTCCGCTTCGATCGCCTTGACCAGCGCGTGCGCACCGGCTTCGGCCGACACCATCAGCGGGTTGCGCTTGGTCGAGCGCGCGGTCATCTCGGAGCTGATGTATCCGGGCCGCACGTCGGTGACCGTGATGCCGTGGCTGCTCAGCTCCAGTCGCGCGCCGTCGGCGAACGCGGAGATCCCGACCTTCGACGCGGAGTACGCGGTGAAATTCCCGGGAAAACCGCGCAACGCCATGAACGACGAGATCACCGCGAGGTGCCCGTCGTGCTGCTCGCGGAAGATGCCCGCCGCCGCCTCGATCTGGGCCACCGCGCCGACGAGGTTGGTTTCGAGGGTCTGCCGGTTGGCGTCGAACCGGCCCGCGCCGACCGGCTGTCCCTTGCCGAGCCCTGCGTTGACGATCACGCGGTCGAGCCTGCCGAGTTCCGTCCGGAATTCCTCGAACACCTCGAAGACGCGGGCGTGGTCGGTGACGTCGAGCGCCCGCGTCGCGACCGTGATGCCCGGGTACGCGGCGCGCAGCTGCGCGGCCAGGTCGTCGAGCCGTTCGGTGCGCCGGGCGCACAGCGCGAGATTGCGGCCGCGAGCGGCGAACTGCCGGGCCATTCCCTCGCCGAGACCGGAGCTGGCTCCGGTGATCAGGATGTTCTGCCGCAGGACCATGCCCGGAGCCTACCCGCTGGTAACCAACCTGGCGGTCCCGCGGCTCACCCCGCCGCCCACCTCCGCTCGGCCCGCTCCCGGCTGCCGGGAATCAGCCGGAACAGCAGCTTCGGCACTGCCCCGACGAAGTAGTAGGTCTTGCCGTCGACCTCGAGCGCGTGCTGTGCCTTGCCCGCGGGCGCTTTGCCCGCCGGTCCCAGGCTCAGTGCGAACGCGCACTTGCCGTCGAACTCCGGCGCGGCCATCTCACGCCCCCGGCTGGGGAAGGATTTCCAGCACGTCGATCGTGCCGATCTCGGCGTGCGGGTGCCCCGCGAGAAGCCCCTGCACCGCGTCCGCCGAATCGGCCTGCAGGATCGAGTACCCGCCTACCGTGCCGTCCCCGCCGGCGGTGGGCGCGCCGCCGTCCACCACCGCGTCGCCTGCTTTGGCGAACCACGCCGTCCAAGCCCGCATCCCGGCCGCCTGCTGTTCCGGCGTCGCCTGGGCCATGCGCTCCGCGGCAGACTCGTCGGCGCGGTAAAGAAGAAGGAATTTCGCCATACCGATCACCTGCGATCGAGGGAAACCGCCCCGCTGACGGGGATCGCGCTCATGGTCTGCCGCTTCGGGCGCTCGCGCAAGTCCGGCGCGGATGACCGGTGGCCCGGCCTCTGGGGGCATGCCGGGCCACCGGTTCCGGGCGCGGCCGCCGGCCGGGCGCGGGGCGCGGTCCGCGCTGCCGGGGCCGAGGCTCCGGACGCGCCGGGGGCGGCGCGTTCCGTCCTGGCCATAGAAGCGCGACCGTGCAGGTCAGGGCAATGGTTCACAGTTGCCAGTACTAGCCCGTTCGTAGGAGTGGTACGGCGGTACAACCTGGTCCGGCGGCTGCTACCGTGCCTGTGTCGGACTCGGCACGGTCGGTTACCGATGGGGGCGGTCGAGAAGGAAATGACGCAGCGACATGCGGACCACGCCAGTCCGGACACCGACGGAGGTGCCCGGACCGCGTTCGCGAGCGCGCTGCGCGCGGCGATCGGAGCCAGCGGCCTTTCCCTGGACCGGATCCAGGCTCGGCTGCGCGCCCGCGGCGCGACGGTCAGCGTCACCGCGCTCAGCTATTGGCAGTCGGGCAAACGCCAGCCGGAACGGGCCGGGTCGCTGTCGGCGGTGCGGGTGCTGGAGGAAATCCTCGACGTCCCCGACGGCGCGCTGCTCGGTTTGCTGCCCCCGCCGCGGCCGCGCGGCGCGAGCAGGCGCGACCGGGCGGGCGAGGAACCGGTCACCTTCACCCGCGAGATCCTGCAGCCGCTGCTGGACCGCGTCGGCGCGCCCGACGCGCTGGACCAGCAGCACCAGCTGAAGCTCATCGGCCTGCACGACCGCTGCGACATCGCGGCCGACGGCGGCCAGCTCGCAGTCACCTCGCGCGCGGTGTTCCAGTCCGGTGCGGACGGTCAGGACCGCTGGCTGCTGGTGTACGCACAGGGTGACGCGACGGCGGTGCCCGACTTGCAGCCGGTGCGCAACTGCCGCGTCGGACGCGCCGAAGTGGACGACGACCACGGCATCCTGGTGGCCGAATTGCTCTTCGACCGCGCGCTGGAACGCGGCGAGACGCACCTCATCGAGTACACCTTGCGCAACTCCGGGCCGCCGTACCCGCAATGCCGGGCGACGCACTACCGGGAATTCCGCCGCCCGGTCCGCGAGTACCTGCTGGAGATCCGCTTCGACCCGACCGCGGTGCCCGCCCGCTGCTGGCAGTACGCGAACGCCACCGACGAAGCACCGGCCCGCCGTCGGCTGCGCCTCGACAGCGGCAACGGGGTGCACGCGATCGCGCTGGACTTCGGGCCGGGGATTTTCGGCATCGGCTGGGGTTCGTGAATCCGGCGGCTGAGCTGCGTGAGCTGACCGTTCTGGTCGACACCGGACGGTGGCGCGAGACGGTCCTGGATTCGGTGCGTCTCGTGGTGCCGGCCGGGCGGATCACCGCGCTGCTCGGCGAATCCGGGTGCGGCAAATCGATGGTCGCGGCGGCATTGACGGGTTCGCTTCCCTCGGTTGCGCGCAGCACTGGGGAGGTGTGCGTTCGTGGCAGCGTCGGGTTGGTGCCGCAGTCCGGAGTCACGGCGTTCGCTGCGGAGCGGACCGTCGGCGCGCAACTGAGCGAGCGTCAGCAGCGCTATCGCGGCCGGAGCGTCGAGGACGCCTGCAAGGCAGCGGTCTATCCCGTGGAGACGCTGGATCTTCTTCCGCACCAGCATTCCAGCGGGCAAATCCAGCGGGCCGCGCTGGCGGCGGCGTTGCTGTCTGAACCGGACCTGCTCGTGGTGGACGAACCCAGCGCCTCCCTCGACCGCGGCACCGCCTACGAGGTGTGGGCCAGCCTCCGCGCCTATGCCGACGCCGGTGCCGCCGTGCTGACCATTACCCACGACGGCGCACTGCTGGCCGAGACCGGGTACGCCGACGCGATGGTGTTCATGCGCGACGGACGCACCATCGCCGCCGGGTCGCTCGCCGAGATCCGCGCGCTCGCAGATCCTTACCTGCTGGGCTTTTTTCAGTGACCGCGCTCAGCTCAGCTTGGTCCGCAACACCTTCCCGGTAGCGTTGCGCGGCAACTCCTCCAGGAACTCCACCTCCCGCGGCACCTTGTAGCGCGCCAAATTCGCCTTCACATACTCGCGCACACCGTCCTCGTCCAGCGTCGAGCCTTCCGTGCGCACCACAAAAGCCTTGAGCCGCTCGCCGAAATCCGGGTCCTCGACGCCGATCACCGCCGCCTCGAGGACGTCTTCTCGCTCCACCAAGAGGTTCTCCACCTCGATCGGGAACACGTTCTCGCCGCCGGAGACGATCATTTCGTCGTCGCGGCCGTCGATGAACAGCAGGCCGTCCTCGTCGAAGTGGCCGACGTCGCCGCTGGAGAGCAGGCCGTCGATGATCTCTTTGTTGCGACCGTCGGTGTAGCCGCCGAAGCTGAGCCCGCTGCCGACGAACACCCGTCCGGTCACGTGCGGCGCGGTGATCTTGGTGCCGCGTTCGTCGTACAGCGCGACGCGACAGCCGACCGGCGCGCGGCCGACCGTGCCCGGGGCACGCTTCCAGTCCTCCGGCGTGGCGACCGTCGCCACGGCGACTTCCGTGGAGCCGTACAGGTTGTGCACGACGTCGCCGAATTCCTCGTTCGCCCGGTTGCCGAGATCCGGCGACAGCGCGGACCCGGCGACGAAGATGATCCGCAGGCACGAGGTGTCGTAACGGTCGCGGACTTCCTTCGGCAGGTCGACGATCCGCTGCAGCATCGTCGGCACGAGAACGAGCGCGGTGCACCGATGCGTGGCGACGCCCTTCAACGTCGCCTCCGGGTCGAACTTCCGGCGCATAACCACTGTGCAGCCGAGCGCGAAGCTGAGGATGAACTGCGACAGCCCGGTGCCGTGGAACAGCGGCGCGCCCATATATGTCGCCTCGCCGGAGCGCAACGGGATGCGGTCCAGGAATTGAGCCGACGCCAGCGCGGACGTGTGCGGTCGCGGCGCGCCCTTGGGGGTACCGGTGGTTCCGCTGGTGAGCAGCACGAAACCGCCGGGTTTGGCGGGCGCGGGCATCGGCCGGTCGTCGGTGCTGGCGATGATCTCGGCGAGCACCGGGATCTCGTGCCCGCCCGGCTGGTCCACCCAGGCCAGGTAACGCTCTACGTCTTCGTCGATCGCGTCGAGCAGGCCGGTGAACTCCTGGTCGTAGACGAGCGCGGTGACGCCCTCGCGCTTGGCGACGTCGGCGAACTGCGGTTTGGCGAACCCGGTGTTCATCAGCAGCAACCGCGCGCCGAGCTTGCCCGAGGCGGCCATGGTGAGCACGAGCCCGCGGTGGTCGCGGCACAGCGCGGCGATCACCGAACCCGGGCCGAGGCCGCGCTGCGACCAGGCGCGGGCGAGCGCGTTGGACTGGTCGTCGAGCTGCTTGAAGGTGAGCGGGCCGAGGTCGTCGACGATCCCGACGGCCGTCGAATCGCGCCGGGCCGCGATGTGGTTCGCGCCGGCGAACGGGCCGTACTTGCGGATCGCGACGAGGGAACGCAGGCCCTCGTCGAGGCGGGGGAACGGCACCAGCCCGGCGCGGCGCATCACCTCGACGCTGCGCACGGTCTCGGTCAGCTTGCCGGCCACCTGGCCGGCCAGCTCGGCCACACTCATCCGGGCACCTCCATTGCTGCTGCGGGAGCGCCCACGCCGACGGTCTCCGTACCGCCGGTATGGGAGTTACTCGACAGTAAAGCAAGGCCCGGCCGCGCACCAGTGCCCGGCCGGGGAGGAAATCTCCGGTACCGGTGACAGACCGTCCGTGAAGGGCTCCTTGAGGGAATCTGAGTCCCTCAAGGAGTCCTTCACGGACCGCGGGGAACCGGGCCGGGGCGCCGGGTGTGCGGAAATTGTCGGTGCTGGTCCGCACAATGTGACGGTGCAGGTGATCACCGGCCGGGAGGAAGACTCCGGTTACACGATCGAGGGTCCCTCGGGGACCCTCCGCGGGCTGTCGCGCGCCGACTGGGCCGACGAGGTGCGTCGGCTGGAGGCGGTCGAGAGCCCGCGCTGGGTGCTGCCCTCGGCCGAGGAGGTCTACCCCGCGCTGGTCAAGGCCGGGGTGCGGCTGGGCCGGTGCCACGACCTGTCGCTCGCCGAGGGGCTGCTGCTCGCCTACGAGGGCCGAGAGGGTGAATCGCGCAGTTTGCGGGCGGCGTGGGCGCGGGCGAACGGGGAGGAACCGCCCGACGACGGCCCGGCCTTCGGAGAGGACGCGCAACCCACGCTGTTCTCCCCGCGCGGCCCCGGTCTGCCGCCGGGCGTCACGGTCGTTGCGGCGGCCCGGCGAGTCCTGGCTGAACAGGAGAAACGCGTCGCCGCCACCGAGGCTCCCGCGCGGATGCGGCTGCTGCTCGCCGCCGAATCCGCGAGCGCGCTCGCCGCCGCCGAGATCTCCGCGGCCGGGCTCCCCTGGCGCGCCGACCGGCACCTGCAGTTGCTGGAAGAACGCCTCGGACCACGCGTACCCGCAGGTCAACGCCCGAAAGCCCTCGTCGAGCTGGCCGCGAAAATCTCGGAGGCCCTGGGCGGACGGCCAGTCAACCCCGACTCGTCGGCCAGCGTCGTACGCGCGCTGGGCCGGGAAGGCATCGAAATCCCGGCGGCGCGGAAGTACCTGCTGCAGGACATCGACCACCCCGCCGTCGCGCCGCTGCTGGAGTACAAGGAACTGTCGCGGCTGCACTCGGCCAACGGCTGGGCCTGGCTGGACGAATGGGTCACCGACGGACGATTCCGCCCGCACTACGTGGTCGGCGGCGTGGTGTCCGGCCGCTGGGCCACCCGTGGCGGCGGGGCGCTGCAGATCCCGCGCGCGCTGCGCTCGTGCGCGTCCGCGGATCCCGGCTGGAAGCTCGTCGTCGCGGACGGTGCTCAACTGGAGCCGCGCGTCCTCACTGCTTTGTCCGGCGACCGCCGCCTGGCCGAAGTCGCCGCGGCCACCGATTTGTACGCGCGCTTGGCGGAGGCGCTGTTCTCCGGCACTCGTTATGTCCCGCTCCGCCCCGGGGACACGAGAGACGACCGTTCCCGCGCGAAGATCGCCATGCTGTCCGCGATGTACGGCGGCACCTCCGGTGAGGCCGGTCCGTTGCTTGCCTTGCTGCGCCAACGTTTCCCGGACGCGGTGTCCTATGTGGAGCATGCCGCCGCGGCGGGCGAACGGGGCGAACGAGTCCGGTCGCGGCTGGGTCGTACTTCTCCGGCACCGTCCGCCGCGTGGCGGGCCTTGACCGGCGGACTCACCGAGGACGAGGCAACGGAAACCCGCGCGCGCCGAGCGTCCCGCAGCTGGGGACGGTTCACGCGGAACTTCGTGGTGCAGGCCAGCGCGGCTGACCTGACTGCGGTTTTGCTGGCGACCCTGCGCGGACGGCTGCCTGCTCCGGCGCATCTGGTGTTCTTCCTGCACGACGAGGTGATCGTGCATACGCCTGCCGAGTTGGCGGACGAGGTCGCGGGCATCGTGGAGGAGGCGATCCAGGAATCCGCCCGGCTGGTCTTCGGCGAGGCGTGTCCGGTGCGATTTCCGATGGACGCGAAATCGGTGGATACGTACGCGGAGGCTAAGTGATCAGCTGACTCAGGTTTCCCATCAACCACATGGCGGCACCCTGGAAATCCGTTCGGGGGAACGCAGTGTTGCCGTCGGTCGCACTCGCCACGGGATGTTCCACCGCAAAGGCGCTATCCGCCAGGCGACGTTGATCAGTACCTTCGTGCTCCATGGCGGGGAGAAAAAGGAAAAGGAAAAACGGCAGCCTCTGGAGCTTTCTGGCGTTTATCGCTGTCATCGCCCTGTGGGCGGTCCCGGCGATCGGGCCGGGCGTCATCGCGGTCCTGTCGGCCTTCGTAGTGCTGTACGGCCTCTTTCAAGCGCCGACCTGGTGTTGCGCGCCCACCCGGAAAGACGAGTTCTGCCGCAACAACGCGAACGGCATCCTGCTCGGTTGCCACCTCCGGCAACACAAATGGCAGAAGCTCAAGATGGCGTTCAAAGAGCAAGCACCGGCGAAAGCGCTGCGAAGAATGCTCAGCAACGTGAACGGAGTGGCAGCCTCGCTGTCCGCCGTCGCCGGCACGGTTTCAGCCAGCGCCGCCACCGTTACGCTCCTGGTGAAGTGATCCTCAGGCCAGCGCGTCGTCCAATGCCTTCGTAATCCGCTTCAACGACACCGGATGCGCCGTCCCCAGTGTCTGCGCGAAGAAGCTCACCCGAAGCTCCTCGATCATCCACCGCACCTCCGCCAAGGCAGGCGAAGACGTCCCAGGCGGCAAAGCACTCATCGCGTCCTGGTACTCCTTCGTGATCCACGCGACGTCTGCCATCCGCTGCAAGTCTCGCGTCTGCTCCAGCGGCAGCTTCTCCAACCGCCGCTCGATGCCGCGCAGATACCGGACCACGTTCGACAGCCGCCCGGCACCCGTTTCCGTCACGAAGCCCTTGTGCACCAAGCCGTCCAGCTGACGACGGATGTCCGCCAGCGACTCAGCCGGGCCGCGCGTGTCCGACAGGCGCGTTTCGACGTCGATGGCCGCACGCAGGATCCGCTCGACCTCCGTCAAAACCTCCAGCACCTTCGGGTTCAAGCCCGCCCGCACTTTTTCCAGCAGAGCAGCGAAACCCGCCTCGTCCCAGACCGGGCCGCCTGCCGCCGCCATCAGGGCGTCGACAGCGCAGTCGACACAGTCCTCCAGCAGACCCGCGACACTGCCGTGCGGGTTGCGGTTCAGCACGAGCTTCGAGGAGTTCGACAGCGACCGCGTAATGAACTTCATCGGCGAGTTCAGGTTCAGCCGCAGCATTCGCCGCGTGCCGGACCACATCGCGTGTTGCTGTTCGGCGGGCGTGTCCAGCAGTCGCACGGCCACCGACGCGCCCTCGTCCACCAGCGCCGGGTACGCCTTCACGTCGTGGCCGCGCCGGGTGGAGGCGAAGACCTTCGGCAGCTCGCCGAACGACGGCTGCACCAGGCCGGCCTTCTCAATGCTGTTGGCGGCCTTGGAAATCGTCTCCCGCACGCGCGGCGCGAGACGGCGTTTCAGCTCGTCCAGGTCCTTGCCCTCGGCCACCCGCTTGCCGCGCTCGTCCACCACGCGGAAGGTGATCCGGAGGTGGTCCGGCACCGTCGAAAGATCCCACGCCGAATGCGGGACGTCGATGCCGCGCATCGCGTGCAGCTCGTCGCCCAGGATGTCGAGCAGCGGACCGTCCGAAGGGGACATTCGCGTCAGCGCGTCCGCGGCCGTGTCCGGAGCCGGAACGAAGTTGCGCCGCAACGTTTTCGGCAGCGACTTGATCAGCTGCGTCGCCAGTTCGCCGCGCAGGCCGGGCACCTGCCAGTCGAAACCGTCCGGGGTCACCTGGTTCAGCACCGGCAGCGGGATGTGCACGGTCACGCCGTCTGCGTCCGCGCCGGGCTCGAACTGGTAGGTCAGTTTGAAGACGTGCGTGCCCTGCGTCCACGAGTCCGGGTAGTCCGATTCACGGACCGCGCCCGCGACCTCGTTGATGAGCATGGACTTCTCGAACGACAGCAGGTCCGGCTCGTTCCGCCGAGCCTTCTTCCACCAGCTGTCGAAGTGCCGCACGGACACGATGTCCTCGGGCACTCGCGCGTCGTAGAACTCGTACAGCGTCTGGTCGTCCACCAGGATGTCGCGGCGGCGAGCGCGGTTCTCCAGGTCTTCGACCTCGTCCAGCAGCGCGCGGTTCTCCGCGAAGAACCGGTGGTTCGTGTGCCAATCGCCCTCGACCAGCGCGTGCCGGATGAACATCGCGCGCGAGATCTCCGGGTCGATCCGGCCGTAGTTCACCCGCCGGTCCGCGATGAGCGGCACGCCGTACAGCGTCACCTTCTCCGTCGCCATCACCGCGCCCTGCTTGCGCTCCCAGTGCGGCTCCGAATATGAACGCTTCACGACATGCTGCGCGAGCGGTTCGACCCAGTCCGGCTCGATCCGCGCGTTGACCCGGCCCCACAAGCGCGACGTCTCGACCAGTTCGGCCGACATCACCCAGCGCGGCTGCTTCTTGAACAGCGCCGAACCGGGGAACACCGAGAACCGGGCCCCGCGCGCGCCGAGGTAGTCGCCCTTCGCCGGGTCCTTGAGACCGATGTGCGACAGCAGCCCGGAAATCAGCGCCGTGTGCACGTGCTGCGGTTCGGCGGGCGTGGTGCTGAGCGTGATGCCGAGCGGTTTGGCGAGCTGGCGCAGCTGGCCGAAGATGTCCTGCCACTCGCGGATCCGCAGGTAGTTCAGGTACTCGGTGCGGCACATCCGGCGGAACTGGTTGCCGGTCAACGTCTTCTGCTGTTCGCTGACGTACTCCCACAGCTTGAGGTAGGAGAGGAAGTCCGACGTCGGGTCGGCGAACCGGGAGTGCTGCGCGTCGGCGGCCTGCTGCTTCTCCGCCGGCCGCTCGCGCGGGTCCTGAATGGACAGTGCGGCGGCGATGATCATCACCTCGCGCACGCAGCCGTTCTGCGCGGCCTCCAGCACCATCCGGCCCATCCGCGGGTCCACCGGCAGCAGCGCGAGCTTCCGGCCGACCTCGGTGAGCTTCGACGAATCGCCGGTCTCGAACGCGCCGAGTTCCTGCAGCAGCTGCACGCCGTCGGCGACCTGGCGGCGGTCCGGCGGCTCCACGAACGGGAACGCGTTCATCTCGCCGAGGCCCAGCGACGTCATCTGCAGGATGACCGACGCGAGGTTCGTCCGCAGGATCTCCGGTTCGGTGAACTCCAGCCGCGATTCGAAGTCTTCCTCGGAGTACAGCCGGATGCAGATGCCGTCCGAGGTACGCCCGCAACGGCCCTTGCGCTGGTTCGCCGACGCCTGCGAGACCGCTTCGATCGGCAGCCGCTGCACCTTCGTGCGATGGCTGTAGCGCGAGATGCGCGCGGTGCCCGGGTCGATCACGTACTTGATCCCGGGCACGGTCAGCGACGTCTCGGCGACGTTCGTGGCCAGCACGATCCGCCGTCCGGTGTGCCGCTGGAAGACGCGGTGCTGATCGGCTGAGGAAAGCCGCGCGTACAGCGGCAGCACCTCGGTGTTCCGCAGGTCCAGCCGGTTCAGCACGTCGGCGGTGTCCCGGATTTCGCGCTCGCCGGAGAGGAACACGAGGATGTCGCCCGGCGCCTCGGCGGACAGTTCCTGGACCGCCTCGGCGATCGCCTGCGTCTGGTCGCGGTCCGGATCGCCCTCGGGCTCGTCCGGGTCCACGAGCGGCCGGTAGCGCACCTCGACCGGGTAAGTCCGGCCGGAGACCTCGACGATCGGCGCGTCGTCGAAATGCCGCGAGAACCGTTCCGGGTCGATGGTCGCCGAGGTGATGACGACCTTGAGGTCAGGACGGCGCGGCAGCAGCTGCTTGAGGTAGCCGAGGATGAAGTCGATGTTGAGGCTGCGCTCGTGCGCCTCGTCGATGATCAGCGTGTCGTACTGGCGCAGCATCCGGTCGGTCTGGATCTCGGCCAGCAGGATGCCGTCGGTCATCAGCTTGACCAGGGTGTCCTGGCCGGAATGGTCGGTGAACCGGACCTTGTAGCCGACGGTGTCGCCCAGTTCGGTCTTCAGCTCGCTGGCGATCCGGTCGGCGACCGTGCGCGCGGCCAGCCGGCGCGGCTGGGTGTGCCCGATCTGCCCGCGCACGCCGCGGCCCAGCTCCAGGCAGATCTTCGGCAGCTGCGTGGTCTTGCCGGACCCGGTCTCCCCCGCGACGATCACGACCTGGTGGTCGCGGATCGCGTCGCCGATCTCGTCCTTGAGCCTGCTGACCGGCAGCTCGGCGGGGTACTCGATCTTCGGCACGCTTTCGCGGCGCTGCTGCACGCGCAGCAGCGCCGTTTCGACGTCGGCGGCGATGCGCTCGGCCGTCTCCTGCTTGCCACGAGACCGGCGCGCGCCGTCGAGACGACGACGGAGCCGGTACTCGTCGCGCAGCATCAGTTCGGGCAGCTGGGCGCGCAGCTCTGCGAAGGGGGATGGAGTGGACATACTTGGGCCAAGGATAGCCGTGCGTGACCGCCGTGGCTTCCGAATATGCCGCGAGTGACAGCCCGGCGTCCCCGGCTCACGACACCGGGGCCGGCCGCGGCCGCACGAGCTTGGCCGGAAGCAGCCAGGTCAGCCGGTCCGAGCGGAGCACCGCGAGCGGTCCGATCACGGCCAGGAGCAGGACGTATCCGGCGACGAACGGGGCCACCCGCGAGTCGAGCCCGGCCGCGGTCGCCATCGCCGCCAGAACCAGCGAGAACTCGCCTCGGGTGAGCACGGTCAGGCCGATGTTCACGCCTTCCTGCCGGTCGAAGCCGTGCAGGCGGGCGGCGAACGCTCCGGCGGCGAGGTTCAGCACCAGCGTCAGCACGACGGCGGCGAGCACCGGGAGAACGACCGTGCCGACCGCGCCCGGGTCGATCGACAGCCCGAAGATGAAGAAGAACAGCGCGCCGAACGCGTCCCGCAGCGGCAGCACCAGCTTGTGCACCCGCAGCGCGACCTTGGAATTGCCGAGCATCATGCCGACCATGAACGCGCCGATCGCGTCGGAAACGCCCACCTCCTCGGCCACCGCGGCACCGAGCACGGCCACGCCGACGAAGCAGACGGTGAGCAGCTCGTCGTCCGCCGAGCCGAACAGCCGCGAGGCCAGCCGTCCGCCCCAGCGGGCCAGCGCGGCGAGCACGAGCAGGAAGCCGAACGCCTTGCCGAAGTCGGCGAGCGCCGCGGCGAATCCGTCGGCACCGCTGAGCACCGGCTGCAGCAGCGCCAGGTACAGCGCGAGGAAGAGGTCTTCCAGCACGACAATGCCCATGATGAGACGGGATTCCCGGTTGTTCGTCCGCCGGGTTTCCAAGAGCAGCTTGGTGACGATGGCCGAGGACGAGATGCCGATCGCGCCGGCGATCACCAGCGCCTCGCGCGCGCCCCAGCCCAGCGCGAAGCCGAACACGAGCCCGCCGCCGACGTTCAGCACCAGGTAGGCCACCCCGGCGCCGGCGAGTCTGGCTCCGCCGCGGGCGAGGTCGTCGAGCGAGAACTCCAGTCCGAGATAGAAGAGCAGGAACACGAGACCGAGCCCGGCCAGGACGCCGAACTCGGCCGGATCGTCCACAAGGGACAATCCGGGGGTGTGCGGGCCGAAGACGAAACCGGCCAGCATGAACAGGGGAATCGTGGGCAGCCCGATCCGGGCGCCGACGCGGGCGAGGGCGCCGGCGGCGAGAAACGCGCCGCCGACGGCCAGCAAAGCATGACCGTTGCTCATGAAATCCTCTTGAGAGCCGGGTACAGGCGGGAAACGAGTACTCAGCAATCAGGAGGGGCCCGCGCGGCGGCGGGCGCGGGCGCACGGTCGATTTCGACCGGAGGTGCGGCGGAAAACGGGACGGTGCACCGATCCGGCCGGGCGAAGCGGATCTCGCCCGGTGCGTCGGCGAGCGGCAGCGGGTGCGCGGCGACGAGATGCGGGCCCTGCTCCTGGACCAGGGCCGGTTCGGGGTCGTGCGGACGCGCGCCCGCCGGGCCTGGACCGGGGACCGCGACGCCGAGCAGGAGCAGCGCGGCGAGCAGCAGGACGAGGATGGACCGGTGCCGCGGCGCGGAAGCGGCGGCAGCAGTCGTCATCTCGGGACGAGTTTACCATGTCTTTAATGTGTGCCGGGCGCTCCGGATTGTGTCCACAATAGACAGTCCGGTGCCGGATCGCGTGTCGGCGACCGTTTTCGACCATCTCTATGTCCATAGTGGACTGATGAAGTTCACCTCCGGGAAACTTCGGCGCATCCCTTGCCCCGCGGCTTCACGCTCGGTTATCGTGGCGCTACGCCGCAGCAGTATCCGGAACCGGTCATTCGCCGGTCCGGCCGCCTTGCCCACGGAACCGCGGAAAGGGATTCCCTCATGCGCAAGACGATGCGGCCCACGCTGGTCGCCGGTCTCACGGCTGCCTCGGCCCTCGCCCTCGTGCTCAGCACACCCGCTCTCTCGGCCGCCGCCGCACCCGCCCCGCTCGCCGCCTCAGCGTCCGTGCTGGGTTCCGGCGGCGACCTCGCGTCTCCGGAGAAGAAGGAGATCGCGATGCAGCTGGTGTCGAGCGCGGAAAACTCGTCGCTCGACTGGAAGAAGCAGTACTCCTACATCGAGGACATCGGCGACGGCCGCGGCTACACCGCGGGCATCATCGGGTTCTGCTCCGGCACCGGCGACATGCTCGAACTGGTGCAGGCCTACACCAAATCCGTGCCGGACAACCCGCTGGCGAAGTTCTTGCCCGCGCTGGAAAAGGTCAACGGCTCCGCTTCGCACGACGGTCTCGGCGCGCCGTTCGAGAACGCCTGGAAGGAAGCCGCGGGCACCGAGGAATTCCAAGCCGCGCAGAACAGCGAGCGCGACCGCGTGTATTTCGACCCCGCGGTGAACCAAGGCAAGTCGGACGGCCTCGGCGCGCTCGGCCAGTTCATCTACTACGACGCCATCGTCATGCACGGCCCCGGCACGAGCACCGACAGCTTCGGCGGCATCCGCGAAGCCGCGCTGTCGCAGGCGAAGCCACCGGCGCAAGGCGGCGACGAAACCGCTTACCTCGAGGCGTTTCTCGACGCGCGCAAGGTGGTCATGAAGAAGGAGGAAGCGCATGCGGACACGTCCCGCGTCGACACCGAACAGCTGGTGTTCCTCAACGACGGCAACCTCGATCTGCACACGCCGCTGAAGTGGAAGGTCTACGGGGACCCCTACGAGATCAACTGAACCCCTCGTGAGTGGCAATCCCGGTTAGAACCGGCATCGCCACTCACGAGCCACCCACCCGCGCAACCTCCCCC
>NZ_PQIA01000127.1 GCF_003385235.1 Amycolatopsis circi
CCGCGTCCGGGACCAGGTCCGTTGCCCCCGCCGGAACCGCCCGTCCCTCCCCAGCCGCGCTGAGGCGCTGTTCTCCGCGATCCGGTGCCCGATTGCCGCGCGAGGCGTCCGGGTACTTACCGGAAAACCGCTGCGGGCGAACGGAGGACGGCGATGGACGACGCGAACCAGGCCGAGCCGGGAGTCGTGGTCGGGGACGACGGTTCCGCCGGAGCCCGCCTGGCCGTCGACTGGGCCGCCGCCGAGGCGGAAGCGCTCGGGACGTGCCTGGTCCTCGTGAGGACGATGACGTTGCCGATGCCGAACGTCGACTTCGTGCCCGGCGTGATCACCCCGGTCGCGGGCGAAATCGTGGCCGATCAGTCCGTTGTGGACTATGCGGAGAAGGAATTGGCGGAGGTCGCCGCCGAGGTCGGCCGGAAGCGGCCGGGGCTGCCGGTGCGCACCCGCGTCCGGTTCGGGCGGGCGAGCTGGGAGCTGGCGGACATCGGCCGGGCGGCGGAGCTGATCGTGGTCGGCGCGTCCGGGCGCAGCGGGCTGCCCCGGCTGTTGCTCGGCTCGACGGCGTCGCAGGTGGTGCACACGAGCGCGCGTCCGGTCGTGGTGGTCCGTCCGGCGAAGGAGAAGACCCAGCGGGTCGTCGTCGGGGTGAACGGGTCGCGGGCCAGCGCTGCGGCGATGCGGTACGCGTACGACTTCGCTGATCGCCACGGGTGCGTCCTGCACGCGGTGCACGTGTGGTCGGAACCGCCGGAGGACGTCTTCGGCCCGGCCCGCTCCGGCGGCGAGGGGCAGCAGAGCCCGCAGGACGAGGGCGAACGGCTGCTCGCGGAGTCGCTGACCGGTCTCGGCGAGCTGCATCCGGACGTCGTGGTGCAGCGGGAGGTCGCGCTCGGAAGCGTGGCCGAGGTGCTGCTGGACCACGCGGAAGCGGCGACCCTGCTGGTGGTCGGCGGGCACGGCCGCGGCGCGTTGCGAGGGGCGTTCCTCGGCTCGGTGAGCCATGCGATGGCCTATCACGCGCCGTGCCCGGTCGCGATCGTGCGGGAGGGCGTCGAGGAGCATCCGGGCTAGCGCTGCAAGCCCCGCCGCACCAGCGCCGCCGCCAGCCGGGCCGAATCGTCGCCGGGCACCAGTTTCGCCAGGCGTTTCGGATCGGCGGGCAGCCCGGCTTTCTTCGCGCCGTCCAAGGCTTTGCGGTCGAAGTACGGCCGCAGCCACGGCCAGACCGCTTGGGCTTCCCGGCAGAAGATCTGCGCGCCGGTCGGGCCGATCCGCGGAAACTCGGCGATGAGTTTTTCCAGTCGTCGCGAATCGCCGTCGGCGGCGTCGGCCATGCGGCGCAGGTCGTCGCCGTAACGGTCGCGGAGGAAGTCGGCTCCTTCGCCGAGGTGTTGTGAAGTGCTTTCGTCGTACCGCACGTAGTGGGCCCGGCCGAGTGCGTCGACACGTTGCTGCCACGTGGAATCGCGCATCGCTTGGGGGGAGCGCCAGCCGGACCGCGACAGTTCCCGTGCCGCGGCGACGGCGATATCGGAGCTGATCCGGGTGGAGAGCAGCGTGGTGAGGACCAGCAGCCGGTACAGCGGCTGCGGTTTGTCAGCGAGCTTGATCCCGGCTTCCTCGGCGAAAGTCGTGCCGTGCTCGGCGAGAAGTTCGTCCACTCGGCGCATGAGATCCGGTTTCCCGTTCGGACGGAAGCAAAACGCAGCGCAGCTCGGGGTAGGGCTCCTTGGCGAATTCGACGCACAGCCGCCAGCCGTCCGTGCCGGGCGCGGGTGCGGTCCAGGCGTCGAGCGAATCGGTCAGCGCGCGCAGGATGTGCCAGCCGACCTCGTCCGGTCCGGGCGGGAACTCCGACGACGAAGTCGTGCTGACGGTGACTGTCACGCGGCCGGCGCAGCGGAAGGCGCATTCCAGCACCGCGCCGTCGTCCGCCCGGAGCGCCTGCGCCGTGACCGCCTCGTCCACCGCCAGCCGGAGATCGGCGACCTCGTCGACGCCGAACTCCGCCGAGACGGCGATGTCCTCGGCCACCAGCCTGGCCAGGAACAGCGACTCTCCCTTGGCCGGGAGGCGCAGTTCGACCACTGGCGCGGCCGCGGTGAGCATGCCGGTTCCGTCCGCGTCGCGCTGAACCATGCAGAGGGGGTTACCCGGCGAAGCGGCGGCCCAATCATCGCGGCCCGGATGCCCGGGGGCACCCGAACGGCCCGTTTCCGGCGCCGCACTACGGGTAACCGGGGGACTGGAGCACGGCAGGGAAAGGAGCACCGGCATGAGCACCAACGCATACCTCTCGTTCCTCGCGATCGGGATCGCGCTGGTCCTGGTGGACGGCCAGATCATCTACCGCAGCGGCCGCCGCTACCTCGCGAACGCCTACGGGGACCCCGGAGCCGGCGCGTCGATGACCCGGCTGGTGACCGTGCTGTTCCACCTCGCGACGCTGGGCATCCTGGCCCTGGTTTCGACCGTCGACATCGGCGGGAGCGACCTGCCCGGGGTGGTCGGACGGCTGGGCGTGCTGCTGCTGATCCTGGCGCTGGCGCACGCGGCCACGCTGGCCGCGCTGGCCCGGATCCGCGGGGAGCAGGACGTGGCGGACGCGATCGCCCACCGGGACGAGCGGCGGGCGCGCCGCTCGGAGACGGACCTGCAGGCTCCGACGGTCACGCCGGTGCCCGGCCAGGAGGGACGGCATCCGGATGTGAGCCCGTCGTTGGAGCAGCGTTCGCCGTACACGGCGTAAGCGGCTGGTGACCGGTGCGGTTTCGCGGGGTTCGCGAAACCGCACCGGTCTCTTTGTGCCCGGCCGTCTACAAGCGGGGGTCGACCGGCTCGGATTCCAGTGCGAGCACGGCGAAAACGCACTCGTGGACGCGCCACATCGGCTCGTCGCGGGCGAGCCGGTCCAGCGCTTCGAGCCCGAGGGCGTACTCGCGCAGGGCCAGCGAGCGCTTGTGGCCGAGGCCGCGCTGGCGCAGCCGGGACAGGTGGCGTTCCTCGGTGTAGTCGGGGCCGTAGATGATCCGCAGGTACTCGCGCCCGCGGACCTTCAGCCCCGGCTGCACGAGGCCGCGCGAGCCCCGGACCAGGTTGGCGGCCGGTTTGACCACCATGCCCTCGCCGCCCTGCGCGGTGAGGGCGGTCCACCAGTCGACCGCCGCCGCGACAGAGGCGGGGTCGGTCGTGGTGACCGAGATCCGTCCGGTCGGGGCGAGGAAGCCGTCGCTGCTCTCGACGAGCCGGTCGGCCAGCGCCAGGTGCCAGTCGTGGCTTTGCTTGTGCTGCGCCCTCCCAGCGGACGCCAGCACCTGGAAGGGCGCGAAGCGCACGCCGTCGAGACCGTCGGTCGGCCAGCAATAGCGTCGGTACGACTCGGCGAACGCGTCCGCGTTGGCTGCGCGGGAATTCGTGCGCTCCAGCAATGCCGACACGTCGAGGCCGGATGCTTCAGCGGCGGCCAGCGCGCTCGCGGCAGCCGGAAGCGCCGACCGGGCGGCAGCGCCGACAGCCGCGTACTGCTCGCGCAGCAACTGCTCGGCTTTGACGCTCCACGGCAGCAGTTCGCCGTCGAGAAGCAACCAGTCTGAGCCGAGTTCGTCGAACAGCCCGGCCTTTTCGGCAGCCGCGCGGATCCGGTCGACCGCTTCGGCGGTCAGCGTTTCGGTGAAGAAATGCCGTCCCGTGCGCGTCCACACCGCGCCGAGCGCGTCGCCGGGCGCGCCGAAGCGGGCGCGGGCCGCGTCGAGCGAGCGGCACACGAGCGCGACCGCTCGCGAACCCATGTGCTTTTCCTCGCACACCACGGAATCCACGCCCTCCGCGCGGAAGTACTCGAACGCTTGGCCCGGGTGCTCCAGCAGCCCGTCGGCCGTCGCGGTGGCGACCGGGGACATCGTCGGCGGCAGGTAGACCAGCCAGCGCGGGTCGATCGCGAACCGCGACATCACCTCCAGCGCCGCGGCCGCGTTCTCCTCGCGGACGCCGATCCGCTTCTGATAGGCGGTTTCGATCACGCGGCGGCCCAGGACGTCGGTGACGTCCAGAACTCCCGGGTCGCGGTGCGCGACCGGCTCCGCGGCCGCCGGGTTGGCGGGAAACGGTTTGGCCGGCTCGTAATAGACCTCGGCCGCCGGGACGGAGACGATCTCCTTTTCCGGATACCGCAACGCCGTGAGCGTCCCGCCGAACACGCAGCCGGTGTCCAGGCAGAGGGTGTTGTTGACCCATTCCGGCGAGGGCACCGGGGTGTGGCCGTAGACGACCATCGCGCGGCCCCGGTACTCGTTGGCCCACGGATAGCGCACCGGCAGGCCGAATTCGTCGGTCTCACCGGTGCTCTGCCCGTACATGCAGAAGCTCCGCACGCGTCCGGACGCGCGGCCCTGGAAGCGTTCGGTGATTCCCGCGTGCGCGACGACCAGCTTTCCGCCGTCCAGGACGTAGTGGCTGATCAGGCTGTCCATGAAGTCGTGCGCCTCGGCCCGGAATTCGGCCGTTTCGGCGGCGAGCTGCTCCAGCGACTCCGCGAGGCCGTGCGTGACTTGCACATTCCGGCCGCGCAGCGCACGCAGCAGCTTGTGCTCGTGGTTTCCGGTGACACAGAAGGCATTTCCGGCGCGCACCATGCCCATCACGAGCCGCAGCACACCCGGCGTGTCCGGGCCGCGGTCGACGAGATCGCCGACGAACACCGCCCGCCGCTCCGGATGCTGCGCCCCGATCGCGCGTCCCTCGTCGTCGCGCTCGATGGCGTAACCGAGTTCGGTGAGCAGCGTTTCGAGTTCGGCGCGGCAGCCGTGGATATCGCCGACGATGTCGAACGGCCCCGTTTCGTGCCGCAAGTCGTTGTACAGCGGGACGCGCGTGATCGTCGCTTCGGCGACCTCCTCCGGGGTGCGCAGGACGTGCACCGTTCGGAAGCCCTCCTTCTGCAGGCTGCGCAACCCGCGACGCAGCTGATCGCGCTGCCGCCGGATCACCTGCGCGCCGAAAGTCCGGTCGGCGCGGCTTTCGTTGCGCGCGGCGCAGAGGGATTCCGGCAGGTCCAGCACGATCGCCACCGGGAGCACGTCGTGCTCCTTGGCCAGCGCGGCCAGCGACTTGCGCGCGTCGGGCTGCACGTTGGTCGCGTCGATCACAGTCAGCCGTCCGGCGGCCAGCCTCTTGCCGACGATGTAGTTCAGGACGTCGAACGCGTCCTTGGTCGCCGACTGGTCGTTCTCGTCGTCGGACACCAGGCCGCGGCAGAAGTCCGACGAGATCACCTCGGTCGGCTTGAACTGCGCGCGGCCGAACGTCGATTTGCCCGACCCGCTCGCGCCGACCAGCACGACGAGGCACAGATCCGGGATTTCAAGCGTGCTCATGCCGCCGCCTCAGAAAGGAGTTTCACGCTGGTCAATCGGGAGTCGTCGGCATGATTGCCGATGATTCGCTCGCAAGCTGCGCTCATGCCGCACCGCCTTTCGTGAACAGGGCCAACTGGGTCGCCGGGCCGACTTCGGGGTCGTCTGAGCCGACGGGCAGCATCCGCACGCCGTAGCCGTAGCTGTCCGCGACCCGGTCCGCCCACGCGCGGAACTCGGCGCGGGTCCACTCGAAACGGTGGTCCCGGTGCCGCAGCTTGCCCGCGGGCAGCGACTCGAACCGCACGTTGTACTCGCGGTTGGGCGTGGTCACGACGACCGCGCGCGGGCTGGCGAACTTGAACACCGTGCGCTCCAGCGCTTCGAGCCGCGGCGGATCGACGTGCTCGACGACCTCCATCAGCACCGCCGCGTCGAGGCCGGCGAGGCGGTCGTCGCGGTAGGTGAGCGAGGACTGCAGCAGCTCCAGCCTGGCTCGCTCCATTTCGGACATCCGCTCCAGCCGCAGCTTCCGCGCCGCGACCTGCAGCGCTCGAGCCGACACGTCCGCGGCCACGATCCGCTCCACCGACCGCTCGGCCAGCAGGTCGCGCACCAGCGCACCCTCGCCGCAGCCGAAGTCGCCGACCGAACGGGCGCCCAGCGACCGCAGCACCGCCATGATCGTGCCGCGCCGCTGCTCGGCCAACGGCACCGGACGGTCCGGCGCCTCCAGGACGGCAGGTGCGGCGAGCGCGTTGTCGATCTCCTCGGGCTCCGAATCGTCCACTTCGGCCAGCCGGGTCAGCGCGGCGGTCGTCAAGGACCGTCGATGCGCGAGGTAGCGGCGGGTGATGAGCTCCTTTTCCGGATGCGCGGCAAGCCAGTCGCCGCCGGCCCGCACGAGCTTGTCGATCTCGTCTTCGCTGACCCAGTAGTGCTTCGCGTTGTCGAGGACGGGCAGGAGCACGTAGACGTGATTGAGGGCGTCGGCCAGCCGGATCTCGCCGGTGAGCCGCAGGTCGACATAGCGCGAATCGCCCCACTGCGGAACCTGCGGGTCCAGCGGAAGCGCCGTCGCCTCGACCGTCCAGCCGAGCGGCTCGAACATCCGGCGCACCAGTTCGGCGCCGCCCGGGCAAGCGGGCACCCGGATGTCGAGCGGGAGCGCACGGGCCGCCAGCTCCGGATGCGACTTGCACCGGCCGGCGAGCGCGGTGCGGAAGACTTCCTTCAACGCCACCGAAAGCAGGCTCGACGCGGCGTAGGGGCGGTCGTTCACGTACTGGCCCAGGGTGAACCCGTCGCCGGAGCCCGCCTTGCCGCGCACCAGGGCCACTGGGTCGACCTCGAGCATCAGGGCAGCGGTGCAGCGCTCGTCGGACGCCTCGGGGTAGAAGACGTGCGCTTGCCCGGCGGAAAGCTCGAACGACTGCACCCGGCTTGGGTGCTTGTGCAGCAGGAACCCCAGGTCGGAGGCGGGCTGGTGGGTGGTGGTGACTGTCAGGAACACGAGAGGAGAGTATTCCGTACGGCATTTGTCCGTGTCGCGGGAGTTTCAGTCCTCAATGCCACAGAGGGCGCGAGATGTGCCGAACGCCGCATTGACGCATTTCTCCGTAACGGCGGTGTCCCCGTGCCCGATCATCAGGGAACCGCGAACCGTGCCCTAAGGAAACGTCATGAACACCCGGGATTCCGGTGTAGAGAATGAGCCCGAGAGACCGGAGACGGCGGCCCCGCCATCGGCCGCGACATCGCACCGGCCGCGCCAGGCCCGCCGATACCGGCTGGCGACGGCAGCCGTCGTGCTCCTGACCGTCGCCGTACTGGGCGGTTCGGGCTGGTGGCTGTTCTACGGACGCGCCGTGGACGGGTATGCGTTGCCGGACGGTGCGATACCGCTCGTCAACCATGAGGTCTGCGCCGGCACTGTGACCGTCACGCTCAAAACCGACGCCGAGATGGCGGCCGTCGCCCGGGCGTTGCGCGGCGATCCCCGGGTCCTGCGGTCCTACACCGAGACTCGGCAGGAGGCATACGCGAGGTTCCGGAGGATCTTCGCGAACCAGCCGGACCTGCTGAAGACGACGGGGGCGGACGCCATGCCCGCCTCGGTCATCGTGGTGCCGAAGGACCAGACCGCCATCGCGGGCATCGCCGGCCAGCTCCGCGTCCAGTTCCCCGCGGCGCGGAAGGTCAGCGACGACAACGAGTTCCGCAGCAGGTTCACCGGGCCGGGCTACCGGGATCCGAACTGCCTGCCCAACGGCGAGCACTCCCGCTGACCACGAGTCCCCGGACCGAACGGCCAGTTCGCTGAGAGGTGCGTCCCGGCCGGTCGACGTCGAACGTGCCCGGCAGTGGGTGCGTCGGCCCGCTCCGCTCCGCGCACAGCCAATCACCGGGAATAAAGTTCCCATTAACTGGGAATACCCGCTAGGAACCCGCCCGGCCGCGACGTAGCGTGCGCGCCATGACAAGCGCGGATGCCAACCGGAGGGCCGGGACCAGAGCGGCGCGGATCCTGGCGGTGTTCGCCGAGCGGGAGAGCGCCACGGCGGAGGAGATCTCCGTCGGCACCGGCATTCCGTCCAGCGCCGTTTACCGGTACCTGACCACGTTTGTCGAGATCGGCCTCGTGCACCAGGCGCGCACTCGCGGTCGCTACTGCGCGGGGTCGCTGACGGTCCAGATGGCCGAGAACTACCGCCGCGAAGCGCTCGGCCAGGGTGGCGTCAAGCGGCGGCTGCGGCAGCTCGCGGCCGACACCGACGAACTCGCCGCGTTCCTCATCGCTCGTGACAACGACGTGCTCTGCGTCGAAGCGGCCGAGGGGACCCGCGTGATCCGGTGCAGTTTCTCGCCGGGGCTGAGCAAGCCGCTCGTCTTCGGGGCGAGCGCGCAGGCCTTGCTGGCGTATCTGCCGGAGGACCGGGTCGCGGCGACCGCCGAGGCACACGGGCTGAGCGGCGAGCAGGTCGGGAAGCTGGAGAGCGAGCTGCGCCGCGTGCGCGACCAGGGCTTCGCGGAGAGCGTCGGCCAGGTCGACCCCGGGGTGTGGGGCGTGAGCGTGCCGGTGCTGGACCGGCACCGGAACCTCGTCGGCACGGTGAGCACGATGGCCCCGGATTTCCGCGTGCGCCCGCGCCGCGATTCCCTCGTCACGCTCACTCATGCCGCCGCGCAGGACATCAGCCGATTGCAGGAGCACGTGTGAGCACCACCAAGTGGACGGGGCGCGAGGACGGCAGCGGGCCGGACCATCGCCGTTGGCACCACGCCGTCAACGAATTCTCCAGCGCCCCAGGCGTTTCGCTGCTCGGGTTCGCCAGCGACGCGGGGGTCCGGCGCAACGGCGGACGGCCGGGAGCGCAGGCGGGGCCCGAAGCGATCCGCAAAGCATTGGCGTCGTTCGCGATCCAGCCTGAGTTCGTAATCAGCGACGCGGGGGACGTAGTCGTGGAAGGCGACGAACTGGAAGCGGGACAGGAAAACCTCGGCGAACTGGTCGCGAAGCAGCTCAACGACGGGCACCTCCCGCTCGTGCTCGGCGGCGGCCACGAAACGGCGTACGGCTCTTACCTCGGCCTCGCCCGCAGCGGCCTGCTCGACGGCAAACGCCTCGGCATCCTCAACCTCGACGCGCACTTCGACCTGCGGACCGCCGACCGCGCGTCCTCGGGCACGCCGTTCCGGCAGATCGCCGCCCGGGAAGCCGAACGCGGCGCGGAATTCACCTACGCCGTCGTCGGAATCAGCGAGCCCGGCAACACCACCGCACTGTTCGAGACGGCTGCCGAACTGAACGTCCGCCACCTCCTGGACCTCGACTGCCAGGAACGGCATCTCGAAAGAGTTCTCGACTTCGTCCGGGCCTTCGTCGCGGACGTCGACGCGCTGTACCTGTCGATCGATCTCGACGTGATCCCCGCCGCGCAGGCGCCCGGGGTCAGCGCTCCTTCGACCCTCGGCGTACCCGCCGCGGTCGTCCTCGAGGTGTGCCGGCTGGTCGCGAGAGACCCGAAGCTCGCCCTCGCCGACATCACCGAACTGAACCCCGTCTACGACGTCGACACCCGCACAGCCCGGATCGCGGCCCGCCTCGCGCACACGCTCGTGACGAGCCGTCCGGTCCCGGAAGGACACTGAAATGCCCCTTCAGCGAATCTGGCCGCGGCTCGGCGCCGTGCTGCTGGCCTGCCTGCTCGCGTTCCCGCCGACGAGCGTGGCGAGCGCGGCCGAACAACAGGGCGGAAAGCTCGCCGCGCTGCGGTCCGGGCAGATCTCGCTCCGGGTCGGCACCGACGCCACGTTCCCGCCGTTCGAGTTCACCGACGCCAAGGGCGGCCAGCTCGGCTTCGACATCGACCTGGTCCGGGCACTCGCGCAGCGGGCGGGCATCAAGAAGGTCGACTTCGTCCAGATGCCGTTCGGCAACATCGTCCCGGCGCTGCAGGCGAACCAGATCGACGTCGGCGCGTCGGCGATCTACATGAGCCCCGCGCGGGAGAAAGCCGTCGACTTCTCGGACATCTACTACCCGGGCGGCCTGGCGGTTTTCGTCAGCGACAAGGACAACTCCGTCACCTCGCTCAAGGATCTCGCCGGCAAGCGGGTCGCGGTCCAGGTAGGCACGAAGTCGGTCGACTGGCTCACCCAGCACCAGCCCGCCGCGCAGCTGATCACGGCGCAGACCAACGAGCAGATGTTCTCGTCGGTCAAGCTGGGACAGGCGGACGCCGTCGTGACCGGGGCTCCGGCCGGGAAGTACTTCATCGCGCAGCAGGGCGGTCTGAAGCAGGTTGGTGACCGGCTGACCGAGGAGAACTACGGCTACGCCTTCCAGAAGGCCGACACCGAGCTGCGGACCGCGTTCAACACCTCGCTCAAGCAGATGCGCGACGACGGTTCGTACAAGCAGGCCACCGAAAAGTGGTTCGGCGCGGAGAGCACCGCGGCGAAGTCGGGCGGGCACTCGCTGTTCAACTTCTCCACCATCGTCGATTCCTCGGGACAGCTCTGGCAGGGCCTGCTGGTCAGCCTCCAGGTCATCCTGCTCGCACTGGCGCTGAGCCTGCTGCTCGGCACGCTCGGCGGATTCGCCAAGCTCAGCAAGGTCGCGCCGGTCAGGTGGATCGGCAACGTCTACGTGTCGGTGATCCGCGGCACGCCGTTCGTGGTGCAGCTGTTCTTCATCTACTTCGGACTGCCGCAGCTCGGCGTGCAACTTCCGCCCATGACAGCGGGAATCATCTCGCTCGGGCTCTACAGCGGTTCGTACGTGACCGAGATCTTCCGCGGCGCAGTGCAATCGATCGACCGCGGACAGCTGGAAGCAGCGCGGTCCTGCGGCATGTCGCAGGTGTCGGCGATGCGGCATGTGATCATCCCGCAGGCGTTCCTGCGGATGCTTCCGCCGCTGGGCAACGAATTCGTGTCGCTGACGAAGAACTCGGCGCTGGTGTCCTTCGTGACCATTCACGAGCTGTTCCTGGTGGGGCAGACCATCATCTCGCGCACCTTCGACGCGCTCACCGTGTACCTGTTCATCGGCCTGCTGTATTACCTGCTCACCAACCTGATCAGCGGCACGACGCGCACCCTTGAGAAGAAGATGGCGGTGTACATCTGATGGCACTACTGGAAGTCCACGGCCTGACCAAGTCCTATGGCGACGTGAAGGTTCTCGACGGGATCGATTTCGCGATCGAGCCCGGCCAGGTGGTCGCGGTGATCGGGCCGAGCGGCGGCGGGAAGTCCACCTTCCTGCGCTGCCTCAACCTGCTGGAGACCCCGACGTCGGGCAGCGTGTCGTTCGACGGCGAGGAGTTGACCGGCCGCGGCGTCGACCTCGACCGGCTGCGGTCGCGGATGGGCATGGTGTTCCAGCACTTTAACCTGTTCCCGAACATGACCGCGCTGCGCAATGTCGTGCTGCCGCAGATGAATGTGCTCAAGCGGAGCAAGGAAGAGGCCGAGGCGAAGGCGCGCGCCCTGCTGGAGCGCGTCGGCATGCTCGAACGCGCTGGTGCGTATCCGAACCGGCTGTCCGGCGGGCAGAAGCAGCGCGTCGCGATCGTCCGTGCCGCTGCGATGGACCCGAAGCTGATGCTGTTCGACGAGCCGACGTCGGCGCTGGACCCCGAGGTGGTGCAGGACGTCCTCGACATCATGTCCGAGCTGGCCAAGGACGGCATGACGATGCTCGTGGTCACGCACGAGATGGGGTTCGCGCGGAAGGTCGCCGACCGCGTGGTGTTTGTGGACGGCGGGAAGATCGCCGCTGACCTGCCGCCAGCGGAGTTCTTCTCCGACAGCAACGAGAACCCGCGTGCGCAAGCGTTTCTCGAGAAGGTGCTGTAGGGGGTCGTGAGTGGCGATGCCGGTTCTAACCGGCACCGCCACTCACGAGTCTTGACGCGCGCGGATCCGCCGGTGCCAGCACGTTGCTCGCGATCGATCCGGTGCCGAGCAAGCGGGAGCTGGCGCGTTCGCTGGGCGCCACGGTGCTGACCGGTGCCGTCGCCGGAGATCCGCGAGCGGACCGGCAGCGGGGTGGATTACGCCGTCGACACCACCGGCGTGGTCGCCGCGCTGAGCCTGGCGTACGAGGCGGCCCGGTCGGGCGGGACGACGGTCACCGTGGGCCTGCCGGATCCGTCCGCCGGGTTGACCTTGCCCGCGCAAAGCCTGGTGGCGGAAGTGAAAACCCTGCGGGGCAGCTACCTGGGCTCGTGCGTGCCGCGGCGGGATGTACCCCGGTTCATCGCGTTGTACCAGGCTGGGCTGCTGCCGGTGGAGGCGTTGCTGACGCATTCGATCGCACTGGAGGAGATCAACACGGGTTTCCCCCGGCTGCGGGACGGGGCGCGGTTCGTCAGGTCATTACCTTCTGAAACCGCGCTCCCGGCTACGACTCGCCCGCGCCGCGAGAGGTCGCGATGGAGCAACACTGCCGGGCGGTCAGGTGATCACCTTCTGAAACCGCGCCCGGCCCGGCTACGAGTTGCCGCGCAACGAAGCGGTCGCGATGGTGGCCGCATCGATGGCGGTCTCGGCGGTCTGTGTAGACGAGTTGGAGTCAAGCTCGGTGAGCGACTCCTTGTTCAGCGCGTGGACCGCCCACTCGTACGTGTGGTTCGTCGTGCACGGCCCTTGGTATCCGAAGAAGTTCGCGCTGCCGCGGTAGTAGGCCTGCCGTGACCCGGCAGGGACCGTCGGCTGATATGCGTGGTCGACGTTCTGCGGCAGCCCGGCCGTGGCGGCTGGGATGTCATAGATGACCCAGTGGATGATGCCGTTGTCGAGGTCGTGCATGACGATCGCGTAGCTCTTGGCCTGTTCCGGCGCTCCGGACCAGGCCAGCGGCGGCGACTCGTCCTTCTTTTCGGGGTCGCCGTCGCCGCTGCTGGCGCAGTCGTGGACCTTGGGGATCATCCCGCCGTCGGTGAAGGCGGTGCTGGTGAGGGCGAAGGCGTCGCGTCTCGGGTTCGCCGACGCGGCGGCGGGGCTGAAACTCGCGGCGCAGAGGACGAGCAGGGCGAAGAGAGCGATTCTGGTGCGTCTCACTGGAGGCTCCCGAGGCTGCTGGTGGTCTCTTGTCCTTTCGTGGGGAGAGTGTGCGCCGGAATCGGCGAGGACCGTCGCGCCAGCGGCAGTGAGTACCACGTTTCCCGCCAAGAATGACATCCGGCGCGGCAGCAGGGTGCGGAGGTGAGCGAAACCCGGGGGCGGCTCGGCAATCAGGATTTGGCCGGGGTGGTGCGCGCGGCGTTCGGTACCCGCAGGCTGATCTCGGTGGAACGGCGGCGGCTCGAAGAAAGGCGTCTACCGGCTGCCCCTGGACGACCGCACGACCAGCATCGCCTACGTGCGGAACGCCGACGAGGACTACTGGCCAGCGGTGTCGCCTGAACACGACGATCCGTTCGGACACAGCACGGGCTTCGGATTGTTCAAGGCCGCGCGCGCCGCATTGTCCCGAGATCGTCGGTGACGTCGCTGTGGTGGAAGACGTGCAGGGCGGCACGCTGGAAACCCTCGTGGACCGGCAGCGCGTGCTGGCCCGTCTCGGCGAAACTGTCCAGACCCTGCACCGCACTCGGCGCGATCGATACGGACGCCCAGGCACCGATCGGCTCGACGATCCGGTCGAAGACGTCGTGCTGCATCGCGCCCACGACCACCTCGCCCAAGCCGCCGCTCGTGTAACGGAGATCGCGGCTGCCGAACATCGCCTCGCCGATCTGCTTGGCGAACGGCACGCCGCCGTGGAGCCGCGTGCCTAGTACGGGTTGATCCACGGCGAACTGGGCCCGGACCATGTGCTCGTCGACGAGCACGACCGGCCGGTGCTCATCGACATCGAGGGCGCGATGTTCTTCGACATCGAATGGGAACACGTTTTCCTGGAATTGCGCTTAGGCGACGATTACCGCCATTTCCGCAATTCCGGTCTGGACGGCGACCGGATGCAGCTCTATCGTCTGGCGATGTATTTGTCGCTGGTCGCGGGCCCGTTGCGCTTGCTCGACGGCGACTTCCCGCACCGGGCGGCGACGCTGGACATCGTGGAGCAGAACGTCGCCCGCACGCTCGGGCAGCTCGGCTGATTGGCGCCCGGAGCAGACTTCGTTGTGGAGCCCCACAATCTGGCCGGTTGCTGCCGTGCGCGCGGGTATCGTGGGACGACCGGCGGATCCCGGGAGCGCAACGTCAGCACAACCAAGCGGAGGACAGGGTGCCGGTGGCGACCTCGGCCGCAGCCGCGCGCTCGTTCGACGGCGGCGAATGGTGGCATGCCGGCCGGGTCGCGGCCGGGCTGCTGATTCCGGGGCTGGCGCTGCTCGCGGCGGGCCGTCCGGACTTGATCATTTTCGCCGCGTTCGGTTCGTTCGCCGGAATGTACGGCCGCGCCGAGACGCGCGCGCTCCGCTTCCGGCACCAGCTCCAGGCGGGCGCGGTGCTGCTGAGCGGCGTCTCGCTGGGGGTCCTGCTTTCGGCGTGCCACGCGCCGCCGTGGTTGCTGGTGGTCACCGAAGCCGCGTTCTCGTTCGGCTGTGCGCTGGTGACGAATCGGCTGGAGTTGAGCCCGCGCGGGCCTTTCTTCGGCATTTTCGCGCTCGGCGCGATCGCGTTGGTGCCTGCCGGGCGGATCGAACCGTGGGCCGGGATCGCCTTGTGCACGGGCACGATTGCCGGATGTGTCCTCATTGGACTGACCGGACCGGAACGCTCAGCCACCCCGGGAACGCCGGGGTGCGCACCGGATTGCGGTGCCAGGTGCGCCGTTGTGCACGCCGCCCGGTACGCCTTGGCGATCGCCGCCGCCGGTGCGGTCGGACTGCTGCTCGGGGTGGATCACGCGAACTGGGCAATGGCCTCGGCGGCAGTGCCGCTGGCGGCGGCCGACCCGCGCAGCCGGTTGCATCCGGGGCTGCGCAGCGTGCTGGACCGCAGTGCGCACCGGGTCCTCGGGACATTGGCCGGGCTGGTCGTCACGGCCTTGCTGCTGTTGCCGGGGTTCGGGGCCGCGCCGCTGGCGTTGGCGGTGATCGTGCTGCTGTTCCCGACGGAGTTGTTCATGTCCCGTCACTACGGGATCGCGCTGGGGTTCTTCACGCCGCTGATCCTGGTGATGACGGAGCTGGCCGCACCCGCCGCTCCGGCGACACTGCTGACGGCGCGGGTGGCGGACACTCTGGTCGGTGTCGCGGCGGGCATCGGGGCGGCGGTGCTGGTGCGCGCCCCGTGCCGGGCCGCTAGTCCTACGCGGAGCGTTCGACAATGACGTTCGGGTGCTTCTGATCCCTCGTAATGACCCAGCGGCGCGGCTGCCCGACACGCGGGGGGCGGCAGTGCCAGCCCCCCCCCGTGCCGGGCCGCAGGCCTTACGCGGAGCGTTCGACGGTGACCTTGAGGTGCTTCATCAACGGCTGATCGCTCTGCGTGCTGTAGTCGCCGATCGCGCACAGCACGTTCATCTCCGGCATGTACCCCGCCGCGCAACCCCGCGGGATGTCGTACGGAATCGCCCGGTAGCGCTGCACCGAACGCGTAGTGCCGTCCTTCGCGGTGGCGGTGATGTCGACCTCGTCGAACTCGCTCAGGCCGCGGTCGCGCATGTCGTCGGCGTTCAGGAACACCAGCGTGCGGAGGTTCTTGATGCCGCGGTAACGGTCGTCGTCCGAATAGATCGTCGTGTTCCACTGGTCGTGCGAGCGCATCGTGCCCAGCGCGAGCGTGCCGGCGGCGGGGACGACGTCCGGCAGGTCCGCGGTCGAGAACTCGGCGCGCTCGGACGGCGTGCGGAAGACCCGTTCCCGCGCGGCCTGGCGGATGCGGAAGCCCAGCGGCGCCCGGACGCGGGTGTTGAAGTCCTCGAAACCGTCCAGCACACGCGCCATCGTGTCGCGGATCCGGTCGTAGTCGCCGACGTAGTCCGCCCACGGCGTCGCGCTCTCCGGCAGCGTCGCGCTCGCCATCCCGGCGATGATCGCGGGCTCCGACAGCAGGTGCGGCGAGGCGGGCTTCTTCATGCCGGTGGACAGGTGGACCATGCTCATCGCGTCCTCGACCGACGTCGATTGCAGCCCGGCGGTCTGGAAGTCCTTTTCGGTCCGGCCGAGGCAGGGCAGGATCAGCGCCTGTTTGCCGTGTTCGAGGTGGCTGCGGTTGAGTTTGGTGCTGACCTGCACGGTCAGCTCGCACTTGCGCAACGCCGCGACGGTGTAGGGGGTGTCGGGCGCGGCGAGGGCGAAGTTGCCGCCCATGCCGACGAACACGCGCACGTCGCCGCGGTGCATCGCCTCGATCGTGCCGACCGTGTCGAGCCCGTGGTGGCGCGGCGGGTCGATGCCGCAGACCTCGGCGAGCTTGTCGAGGAACTCCGGGGCCGGGCGGTGGTCGATGCCGCAGGTGCGGTTGCCCTGCACGTTGCTGTGCCCGCGCACCGGCGACCGCCCGGTCCCGGGGCGGCCGATGTTTCCGCGCAGCAGCAACAGGTTCACGATCTCGCGGACGGTGTCGACGCCGTGCTCGTGCTGCGTCACGCCGAGGCACCAGCTGATGACCGACCGCTCGGCGTCGCGGTAGATCTTCGCCGCCGAGCGAATTTCGGACTCCGTCAGGCCGGACTGCCGCTCCAGCTCCGCCCAGGACGTGGTTTCGCAGACGACGCGGTATTTCTCGACGCCGGTGGTGTAGGTGTCGAGGAAGTCCGAGTTGATCGCCGCAGGATCGGTCTCTGCCATCTCAAACAGGGCTTTTGCCATTCCTCGGATGAGCGCGAGGTCGCCGCCGATGCGCGGCTGCAGGTTGAGCGTGGACGTCGGGGTCGCCTGGAAGGTCGCCATCCGGACGAAGTCGTGCGGGATGATCGTGCGCGTGGCCCCGGCCTCGACCAGCGGGTTGATGTGCACGACCTGTGCGCCGCGGCGGTGCGCTTCGGCGAGCGCGGTGAGCATCCGGGGCGCGTTCGACGCCGCGTTGACGCCCATGATGAACAGCGCGTCGGCGGCTTCCCAGTCGTGGATGTCCGCGGTGCCCTTGCCGGTGCCGATGGCGGCCTGCAGCGCGCGGCCGCTGGCCTCGTGGCACATGTTCGAGCAGTCCGGCAGGTTGTTCGTGCCGAACTCGCGTGCCCAGAGCTGGTACAGGAACGTCGCCTCGTTGCCCAGGCGACCGGACGTGTAGAACGCCGCCTGGTCGGGGGAGTCGAGGCCGCGCAGCGTGGATCCGACCAGCTCGAACGCCTTGTCCCACGAGATCGGCACGTACCGGTCGGTCTTCTCGTCGTAGCGCAGCGGCTCGGTGAGCCTGCCCTGCGCCTCCAGCGCGGTGTCGCTCCAGCCGTCCAATTCGGACACGGTGTGCGCGGCGAAGAATTCCGCGCCGACGCGTTTTCGCGTCATCTCCCACGTGACGTGCTTGATCCCGTTTTCGCAAATGTCGAGATGCAGGCCCTTGGTGTCGTCCGGCCACGCGCAGCCCGGGCAGTCGAACCCGCCGTTCTCGTGGTTCATCTTGACGATCGCGCGCGGACCGGCGACAAGCTCCCGTTCCCGGACGAGGAACTGCGTCACGCTTTTCGCCGCGCCCCAGCCCGCGGCCGGATGGTGGTAAGGCTTGAACTCCGGCTGGTCCTCGCGCTGCTCGTCCACCGTCACCCTCTCGCCCGGAACTGTGCTTCCCTTCTGATTCAAGCACGACCGCCCGCGCCGGGCATCCGGGAGGGGAATGCGAACCGGCCTATTGTGGGCGGCGACAAACATTTCTGTGGCGGATCACAAAATGCGCGGGAAATCGTCGCGCGTTTTTCAGCGGAGGAATCCGCGCGGGCGGCCGCTGCCGGGCGCGGGTACGATCCCGGACGTGGCCGACCGGGAGGAAAGCGCTGTGCGGACCGCCGCCCTGACCGAACTCGTCGCCTGGGCCGACGCACGGCTGCCCCGGCTGATCGACGACGTCTGCGCGGCGAGCTGCGAGCGGATCGGGATGTACCGGGACGAGAAGATCGTCCCGCGCGCCGACCTGCACCGCTCGATCGCGGTGAACCTCCGGTTCATGGTCGACGCGCTCGGCGGCAGCGAGGCCCCGGACCAGCGCGCGCCGAAGGAGACCGGCCGCCGGCGGGCGCACCAGGGCGCGCCGCTGCCCGAGGTGCTGCAGGTGTACCGGATCGCCTGCGCGATGCTGTGGGACCTGCTGGTGGGCCGCGCCCGCGAGACCGGAAGCACCGACGTGCTGATCGACGTCGCGAGCCTGTTGTGGCAGGTCACCGACGAGCACGCGGTCCGCGTGACCGAGGCGTACCGGTCGGCGAGCGCGGAACTGCTGGTCGCGCAGCAACGGCGGCGGTCCGCCCTGGCCGAGGCGCTGCTGACCGGCGCGCGCGGATCCGACTCCGGGCCGTGGGAGGCGGGACGGCTGCTCGGCCTGTCGCTGGACGGGAAGCTGACCGTGGTCGCCGCCGAAACGCGCGGGCTGGCCGAGGAGAGCCTGGTCGGCGTCGAACGACGGCTCGGGCAGCTGGGGATCGTGTCGGCGTGGCATCTCTCGCCGACGCTGCAGGCCGGTGTCGTTTCGCTGCGCGAGGAGCAGTACGACGCGATGCTCGCGTTGCTGCGCGAACTGGCGCTGGCCCGCACCGGCGTCAGCCCGCTGTTCCGCTCGCTGACTGACACCCCGCGCGCGGTCCACCTGGCGCGGACCGCGCTGTCCGGCATCCCGCCGGAACGCGGCGAGGTCCGCGCTTTCGATCCGAGCCCGCTGGCCGCGTTCGTCGCCTACGACCCGGACGAGGGCCGCCGCTTGGGAGAGCAGGTCTTCGGCGCGGTGCTGGAACTGCCCGCCGAGGAGCGCGACGTGCTGCTGGAGACGCTGGACGCGTACTTCGCCCATGGCGGTTCGTCCGAACGCGCGGGGCAGGTGCTGCACTGCCACGCCAACACCGTGCGGTACCGGTTGCGCCGGGTCCGGGAACTCACCGACCGGTCGCTGACCGATCCGCGAGACCTGGCCGAACTGGTGACCGCGATGCAGGCGCTGCGGGTCGATTCGGCTCGCTCGATCGATTCTCTCGGGAGCTGACGATGTCTGAAGAGTGGTACTACAACACGCGCACGAACGAGGTCGAGCACGGCCGCCAAGCGCGCGGCGTGGACCGGCTCGGCCCATACCCGGACGAGGCCACCGCCCGGCGGGCGCTGGAGCTGGCGCGGGAACGTACTGCGGCGGAGGACCGGTCCGACGCGGAGTGGAACAACCCGCAGTGACGTCACCGGATTTCCGCGGCGCGTCGACGGTCGGCGAGGCGATGCTCCGGGTGCCGAAGGTGCTCGACGCGTCGGCCACGGTCGGCGAGGTGCGCGCGCTTTTCGACGACGATCATGTGCATGCCGCGCTGGTCGTCGCCGGGGAGACGTTGCTGAGCGTCGTGGAGCGGCCGGATCTCGCCGGGCTGCCGGAGGGGATTCCGGCGTCTCGGGCGGGTCGGTTGAGCGGCCGGGTGGTGGCTCCGGAGGCGGATTTGTACGCGACGTGGCTGGAGATGTCCCGTCGCCGGTTGGCGGTGGTGGACCGGAGCGGGCGGCTGCTGGGGTTGTTGTGTTTGAAGCGCAGCGGTCGCGGATTCTGTTCGGATGCCGATGTGGCTGCCCGTGCGAGGGACGTGGAGAGCGGCTGCCGGGGCGGCCCGTCGCGGACCGCCCCGGCCAGCGTCAGCGCCAGTCCGCTGTGAACGCCTATGCGGGCTGCCCGGTCGCACGAGCGGCTGTGAGGATGTTGATAACCAGGCGACCATCGCGCTGAGTCCAGTGCAGCGAGCGGTTGCCGGGGCGGCCCGTCGTGGACCGCCCCGGCAAGCGTCACCGCCAGTCCACTTTGAACACCCACGCGTGCTTTCCGGCCGCACGCGCCGCCGCCGGGACGTCGATCACCAGACGGCCGTCGCTCTGAGTCCAGTTCAGCGGACCGCCGTAGCCGAGCATCGATACGCAGTCGCCGCGGCGGATCGGGACTGGGGCGTCGACCACGAGCTGCGAGCCGGGCGCGACGAGCGACATGACGTAGAACGCCGAACCGGGCTGCACAGTGAACCGCAGGTCGCCGAGCTGGGCCATGCGCGACCAGTAAGTGGTGCCGTAGATCGCTTCCCCGTTGGTGCGCAGCCAAGCCCCGGTCTCGCGCAGCCGCTGCTGCATCACGGCGGGGATGGTGCCGTCGAAGTCGGGGCCGATGTCCAGCAGGAAGTTGCCGTTCTTCGACACCACGTCGACCAGCGTGTGCACCACGTCGTCGGTGGTCATGTACTTGTCGTCCGGCGTCGCGCGGTTGTAGCCGTAGGAGAACGGGTCCAGGCCCCGGCTCGACTCCCACTTCGCGACGACAGTGTTCGGGTACGTCGTGTACTCGGGCGTGGTGAAGTCGTGGTCCGGAATGCCGCCCCGGTCGTTGTACGTGACGTCCTTGGGGCGACGCCGGTTCTTGGCCCGGTTGAAATACTCTGTGAGCACGTCGCGGCTGTCGTTCACGCCGCCGATGTCGAACCAGAGCACGTCTGGGTCGAAGCCAGAGATCAGCTCCAGCACCTGTGGCGCCTGGAGATCCTTCACGAAATCGCGCCCAGCGGTGTAGCCGGTGTAGGGCACCGGCGCGCCGGTGTACGGATTGCGCGGCGGGTGGCCCATCCACGGATTGTCCGGGTTGAACCATTCCGGCAGGGAGAAATACAGGCCGTTGCGCAGACCCGGCGTGTACTTGCGCGAGGCGGCGAACAGATCGGCGACGAGGTCGCGGCGCGGGCCGAGCTTCTTCGCGTTGCGGCCGCTGACTTTGGTGTCCCACAAGGCAAAGCCGTCGTGGTGCTTGGACGTCAGCACGTAGTACTGCGCGCCCGCGTCCTCGATCAGGTGCACCCACGAACGCGGGTCGAACCGCGCGGCGGTGAACTTCGGGATGAAGTCGTCATATACGAACGATTCGCCGTAAGTCTTCGCGTGATAGGCGTAGGTGGCGCCGTTGGGATCTTGCTGGTTGTTCCAGTACCACTCGGCGTACTGCTGCCCGACCGGAGCCCACGCGGGCACCGAGTACACGCCCCAGTGGATGAAGATGCCGAATTTGGCGTCGCAGAACCAATACGGTGCGCGGTGCGTGGACAGCGACGCGTCGGTCGGCCGGAAGTCCGGGATGCCGAGCGGCACCGGCAGCGACTGGGTGGCGATCGTCGACCGGTCGGCGAGCACCCGGATCCGGCCGGTCGCGGGGGTCCCGGCGGGCAGGCCGCGGTCGGGGACGAGGCCGAGCCGCACTGTGGTCTGTTCGCCCGGGGCCAGCCGGGGGATCGGCGCGGGCGTGCGCACCCGGCCGCCCGGGACGTCGAGCGTGACGGTGATCCGGTCGCGCGTTTCGAGCCAGACGGTGCCGGTGTTGACGATCGTCGCCTCGACGGCCTGCGGGCCGCCGTCCTGCAGGAGGTTCGCGGTCGCCCGGGCGTCGAGGACCGTCGCCGAACGGCCTTGCGCGATCGGCTGCAGCGTCAGGGCGAACACGTGCAGGCTCGGCACATTCGCGGCGGGCGGGGCGGTCTTGGGCAGGGTCAAGGCGACCGCTTCGCGCGCCGGGTCGATCCAGACCTGCGCGGTGCTGATCGACACCGGGTTCTGATCGGTGACACCGCCCGGGCCGTAGCGGAAGGTCGAGACGACGGCACCTCCGGAGCCCCACCAGTCGGAACCGGACAGGGTGGCGGTGCTGGTGCTGCCGTCGGCGTAGTGGACGGTCGCGTCGCCTCCGGTGCTGCCGTAGCTGCACGCGACGAGGAACGCGGCGCCGTAGTAGCGGCCCTTCGGCAGGTCGATGCGCTGGCCGAGCGCGATGACGTTGTTCTTCGCCCCAGCGGCGGCCGAGCCGAGCAGATAGGGCACGCCGCCCGCGGTGACCGTGCTGCCCGCCGGGATTTGCTCCGCCGGGAAGGTGTAGCCGGAGCCGTCGAAGTTCCCGTCGTGCGCGCTCGCGGAGTCGATGCCGTCGTTGTCGAACCACGCGTCCAGCGGGACGGGCACCGGCGGAGGCGGCGGCACGACAGGGGTGCCGGAGCCGTCCGCGACCACCGGCTGCGCTGGACCGTTCGCGGCCGCCGCGGTGCCCGCCGTCCCGAGCAGCACCGCGCCGCCGAGTGCCATGCCGAGTGCGTGCCGACGAGGAAAGGTCGTCATGGAACCTCCACAGTGAAGTCCAGTGGTCCGATGCCTAGCGGAGAATTTCTCGATCATCAGGGGAATCGGGGCAAGCTAGTGGCCGATACATCTGATGAATCATCGTCGGTGCGCACTGGAGTGCTGTCAAGGAGATCCCGCTCAGCGGAGCAACGCGGACCAGGAACTCAAGGCGGCGCGGTTGCGGCGCGTCTTCCCCCGGTGTCGTCCGTGAGGGGAACCCTGAGGGACTCAGAGTCCGTCAGGGTTCCCCTCACGGACCTGAGGGTCAGGAACGCAGCCAGACCGCCGTGTCGGTCGGCAGTTCGGCGGTCACCGGGTCGCTGGCCAGCAGGACCTCGGAATGCGGCGGCAGCGGGATCGGGGAACCGGAGAAGTTCAGGACGAACGTGAACCCCGGTTCCCGGCGGAAGGCCAGCACGTCGTCGCCGAGCGACAGCCAGTCCAGCTCCCCAGTGAAGTCCGCGCGCAGTCGTAGCCCGGCGCGATAGAGACTGAGCATGGAAGCCGGGTCCGCAGCCTGCGTTTCTGCCGTGTACGCCTGCCATTCCGCGGGTTGCGGCAGCCACGCGCCGCCGGGGCCGAAGCCGAACGGCGGCTCTTCGCCGGACCACGGCAGCGGCACCCGGCAGCCGTCTCGGCCGGGGTCGGTGCCGTTCGTGCGCGACCACACCGGGTCCTGCCGCAGCTCAGCGGGAATGTCTTCGACCTCCCACAGCCCCAGCTCTTCGCCCTGGTAGACGTACATTCCGCCGGGCAGCGCCATAGTCAGCAGCGCCGCCGCACGGGCCCGGCGGGTGCCCAGCACCAGGTCCACCGAGCTGCCGTGCAGCCGGTCCGCGAAGGAGAACCCGGTGTCGCCCGCGCGGCCGTACCGCGTGACGTGCCGGGTGACGTCGTGGTTTGACAAGACCCAGGCGGGCGGCGCGCCGACGGCGTCGTGCGCGTCCAGCGTCCGCTCGATGACCTCCCGGAAGCGCGCCGCGTCCCACGGGCAGACCAGGAAATCGAAGTTGAACGCCGAGTGCAGTTCGTCGCGGCGCAGGTACCGCGCGGTGCGGGTCAGGTCCGGCAGCCACATCTCGCCGACCAGCACGCGCTCGCCCGGGTAGCTGTCGGCGATCTTGCGCCACGACCGGTAGATCTCGTGCAGCCCCTCCTGATCGGAGAACGGCGTCTCGTCGCCCGCCTCGACGTCCGGCAGCCGCGCGTCCTTCACCAGCCCGTCGGCGACGTCGATGCGGAAGCCGTCCGCCCCGCGGTCGAACCAGAACCGCAGGATGTCCTCGAACTCGGCGCGGACGTCCTGGTTGTCCCAGTTGAAATCCGGCTGGCGCGAGCTGTAGAGGTGCAGGTACCACTCGCCGTCGGCCACCCGGGTCCAGGCGGATCCGCCGAAGCGGGACTTCCAGTTGTTCGGCGGTTCGGCGCCGTCCGGCCCGCGGCCCGGCCGGAACCAGAACCGTTGCCGCTCAACCGAACCCGGACCGGCGGCGAGTGCTTCGCGGAACCAGCGGTGCTCGTCGGAGCAGTGGTTCGGCACGATGTCGATGATGACGCGCAGGCCGCGCCCGTGCGCCTCGGCGATCAGCGCCTCGGCCTCGGCGAGAGAGCCGAAAAGCGGGTCCACGTCCCGGAAATCGGCGACGTCGTAGCCGCCGTCGTCCATCGGCGACGGGTACCACGGGGTGAACCAGAGCGTGTCGATCCCGAGCGCGGCCAGGTGGTCGAGCCGCGCGCGGACGCCGGCCAGATCGCCGATGCCGTCGCCGTTGCCGTCGGCGAAACTGCGGACGTAGATCTGGTAGATCGCCGCGGTGCGCCACCAGCTGTCTTGTCTTCGCGATGCGGTCACGGAAAAACCCTCCTCGTGGTGGGGAAAAGCTCGTGGTCGGGAAAGCCGGGGGCAAAGCCGGTTCAGCCCTTGAGCCCGCCCGCGGCGAGCCCGGAGAGGATCTGCCGCTGGAACACCAGGAACAGCGCCACCATCGGCAGGCTGGCGAGCACCATCCCGGCGGTCAGCACGTTGAGCGGCATGTCGATGGCCACCCGTTGCAGCATCACCGAAAGCGTCTGCTTGCCGGTGTCCGGGAACACCAGCAGCGGCCAGATGAAGTCCTTCCACGCGGTCACCACCGCGAGGATCGACACCACGGCCAGGATCGGCCGGGAGATCGGCAGCACGATCCGCCACAGCGTGCGCACCGGCCCGGCGCCGTCGAGCCGCGCGGCTTCGATCAGCTCGTCCGGGATCCGGTCGAAGAACCGTTTCAGCACATAGACGTTGAACGCGTTCGCGGCGGCGGGCAGCCAGACCGCGGCGGGGGAGTCGATCAGGTTCAGGTGCAGCAGCGGCAGGTCGCTGATGGTGACGTAGGTCGGCACCAGCAGCGCGGCGGCGGGCAGCATGAGGGTGGCGAGCATGAGCCCGAGGACGGCGTTGCCGAACTTCGGCCGCAGCTTCGACAGGGCGAAGGCGGCGGGAACGTCGATGGCCATCTGCGCCAGCCACGCCCCGCCCGCGACGACGAGCGTGTTGAGGAAGTACTTGCCGAGGTTCAGCTGGTCCCAGGCCTCGCCGAAGGTCTCCGGATGCCATTCGTGCGGGACGAGCGTGGCCGGGGTGCGCGCCAGTTCCTGCGGCGTCTTCATCGCCCCGGTCACTGCCCAGTACAGCGGGAACAGGAAGGCGAGCACGAACACCAGGAGCGTGCAGGCGAAAACCACGCCGTAGACCACCTTGCCGCGGCGGCTGCGCAGCGCGCCGGGCGAGACGAGGGTTCTCATGCCTGGTCCGCCTTCCTGGTGAGCCGGACGTACAGCGCGGAGAACACGCCGAGCGCCAGGAACAGCAGCAGGCTCATCGCGCTCGCCGAACCGAAGTCGTTGTAGACGAAGGCATACCGGTAGAGCAGCAGGAGCACGGTCACCGTGGAATCGTCCGGGCCGCCGCCGGTCATCACGTACGGTTCGGTGAACACCTGCATGGTCGCGACGATCTGCAGCAGCAGAAGCATCAGCAGGACGAACCGGGTCTGCGGGAACGTGACGTGCCGCAGCCGTTTCCACATCCCGGCCCCGTCGAGTTCCGCGGCCTCGTACAGTTCGCCCGGGATCGTGCCGAGCGCGGCCAGGTAGATCAGCGTGGTGCTGCCCATGTTCGCCCACGTCGAGACGAACACCAGCGACAGCATCGCGGTGCCGCTCGAATCCAGCCACTGCGGCCCGGACAGGCCGACCGCGCCGAGCGCGGAGTTGAACAGGCCGGAACCCGGGTCGTAGAACCACTTCCACATCAGCGCGGTCACCACCGGCGGCAGCATCACCGGCAGGTACACCGCGAGGCGGAAGAACGCGCGGGCGTGGCGCATTTCGTTGAGCAGCACCGCGGTCAGGAACGGGACCGCGAAGCCGAAAACCAGCGCGAGACCGGTGAACAGCAACGTGTTCCGCCAGGCGACGCCGAACAGCGGATCCGCGAACAGCCGGGCGAAGTTGTCGAGGCCGACCCAAGTCGGCGGGTTGACGAAGTCGACCTGCTGGAAGCTGAGCAGCACGCCGCGCACGATCGGATACCAGGAGAACATCGCGAACACCACCAGCGCGGCGCAGAGCAGGCCGTACGCGGTGAGGTTCTCCTTGAGCTTGCGGCGCAGCCGGGCCCGGCGCCGCCCGGCGGGGGAGGGAACCGGTCGCCTGGCCGGCGACGAGGACGTCGCGGGCCAGGCGAGGAGGCTACTTGACCTGGGCGAGGACACTGGTGACCTTCGCCGCGGCGGACGAGAGCTGCTGGTCGATGTTCGCGTGCCGATCGGTGAGCACCGCCTGCATCACGCTGTCCAGGATCGCGTACACCTGCTGTGCGTTCGGCGGTTCGACGCTGCCCTTGATCTTGCCCGTGGAGTCCACATAGGACTGGTAGTTTCGCGCGGGCACGTTGGCGTACTTGGCTTTCAGCGCCAGCTGCTGGTCGCGCACCGCACCCTGCCAGACGTCGGGAGTCGGTTCGGCGGGCAGGCCGACCGGCTGCTTGCCGTCGACGTACTGCTTGATGTGCTTCTCGAAGCGGTCCGGGTTGAGATATTTCCACTGGATCCATTCGAGGCCCGCCTTGATCTTCTCCGGCGACGCCTTCGGGTTGATCATGTAGCCCTCGCCGCCGAGCAGCGTGCCCTTGCCGTCGGGCATCCCGGCGATGCCGTAGTCCTCGTATTTGCCGTTGAACTGCTTGACGAGCACGGGCACGTTGTCCGGGGCGGCCATGTACATGCCGAGCTGGCCCGCGCCCATCATCCGCTGCACGTCCTGGGCCTCCAGCAATTGCTTGCTGCCCATGGAATCGTCGGTCCAGCGCAGATCGTGGAGCAGGCCGAGGGCGGCTTTGCCTTTTTCATTGTCGAAATCGGCGACCCATTTGCTCCCGTCCTTGCGCGCGACGGAGCCGCCCATCGACGCGAGCCAGCCGGCGAGATGCCAGCCGCCCTGGTTGTTCTTGCTGTAGTCGGCGTACCCGACGATTCCGTTGCCCAGCGCGGAAATCTTCTTCGCCGCCGCGCGCACCTCGTCCCAGGTCCGCGGCGGGTTGTCCGGGTCGAGCCCGGCTTTCTGGAACAGCGGGCGGCTGTAGACCAGGCCCATCGTGTAATTCATGGTCGGCAGGCCGTAAAGCTTGCCGCCCGCGCCGCGGAAGTTGTCGAGCAATTCCGGTTTGAGGTCGTTGACGTGCGGGACCTTCTTGGCCGCTTCGGTGATGTCGGCGGCTTGGTGCCGCGCGATGATCTGGGCGGGATCGGTGAAATAGACGTAGTAGACGTCTTCGAGCTGCCCGCCCGCCAGTTTCGCGCCGAACGTCTTCGGGTCCATGAACCCTTCGTGCGGTTCGATCTTGACGTTCGGGTGCGTCGCCTCGAATTCCTTGACGTCGGCGTCGAAAACGCCGCGTTCGAACGGCTGGCTCGTCGGCGGCTGGCCGGTGACGGTGATCGTGACCTTGCCCCCGGCGGAGCTTCCCGGATCGCCGCCGCTCCCGCAGGCGGTTGTTCCCAGCACCAGGCCCGCCGCGGCGAGCAGGGCGAACATCCGGCGGGGAGCGGCGGGGGACCAGGGTCTGCTCATCTCAAGCCTCATCTCGCGGGGGAGCACAACACGTGATGGCGGTCACCCTAAGGGCGAGAGGCGTCTATGCGCAAGAAGTCGACTGGATTACGCAAAAGGTGGACAGGGTGGGTGGTTGGGTGTGGTGAGTGGCGATCCCAGTTCTAACCGGCACAAACACTCACGAGGTCCGGCGGGCGGTGGAGCCGCGCACCACCAGTTCCGGCGCGAACAGCAGCTCCTCGATCGCGACCTCGCCGCCGTTGATGCGTTTCACCAGCAGTTCGACCACGGCGCGGCCCATCGCCTCGATCGGCTGGCGCGTCGTCGTCAGCGGCGGGTCGGTGCAGTTCATCAGCGCGGAGTCGTCGTAGCCGACCACCGAAATGTCGCCCGGCACGGACAGGCCCTGCCGCCGGGCCGCGCGGATCGCGCCCAGCGCCAGCGGATCGCTCGCGCACAGCACCGCCGTGGCGCCGCGCGGATACAGCCGGGCCGCGGCCGCGTGGCCGCCTTCGATGGAGAACATCCCGTGCTCCACCAGTTCGTCGAGCACCGGGAGGCCGAGTTTCGCGGCGTGCTCCCGGAACGCCTCGAGCTTGCGCCGCGACGGCACGTGGTCGTTCGGTCCCAGCACCAGGCCGATCTTCTCGTGGCCGAGCGAATTCAGGTGCCCGACCGCCTGCTCGACGGCCACCGCGTCGTCGCACGAGACCTGCGGCAGGCCGAGGTGGTCGACCGCCGCGTTGATCAGCACCGTCGGCAGCCGGCGTTCCGCGAGGTGGTGGTAGTGCGTGTGCACGGCGTCGGCCTGCGCGTACATCCCGCCGGCGAACACCACGCCGGACACCTGCTGCTGCAGCAGCATCTCGACGTACTCCGCCTCCGACACCCCGCCCGCGGTCCGCGTGCACAGCACCGGCGTGAAACCCTGCTGGGCGAGCGCGTTGCCCATAACCTCGGCCAATGCCGGGAAAATCGGGTTCTGCAGCTCCGGCAGCACCAGCCCGACGAGCCGGGCCCGTTCGCCGCGCAGCTGCGTCGGCCGCTCGTAGCCCATCACGTCCAGCGCGGTGAGCACGGCGGCCCGGGTGCTCGCGGACACCCCGGCCTTGCCGTTGAGCACCCGGCTGACCGTGGCTTCGCTGACCCCGACCTGGCGGGCGACTTCGGCAAGACGACGTGTCATGAGTGAAATTTACCGCAAACCAGTGCAAGTTTCCGACGAGACGCGCGCTTCGCTTGCTCTCGTAGCGAAAGTGCTGGTCGGAAGCGATGCTTCGAGGCCTGCGACGTTGACTTCCCGCCGGTAGTCGGCTGTAATTCTTGAACGAATCAGTGAAAATATCTGACTAGGTCGCAGGCAACGCGGTAAGCGGCCTGCCCAGCCTCAACGAAGAGGTGCCATGTCGACTGCTCCGTGCTGTTCTCGTGCGCCCCCGGACAGGTTTGCCGCCTGTCCGCTCCCTGGTCCCCGCCGTCCCGCACCACGCGGGGCGCTCTCGTTCGAGTCGTCTCCCTCCTCCTTGGATCAGAGGAAACCCATGAGAACGAAGCGACTTTTCACGCGCGTCGCGCTCTGCGCCGCCCTGTCCCTGCTGGTCGCCGTGCCCGCCTGGTCGGCCGGTGCGTCAGCCGCCCCCGCCCCGCCACCTGTCAGG
>NZ_PQIA01000003.1 GCF_003385235.1 Amycolatopsis circi
TCATATGCCTCGCCCGCCGACGCTGCGACGTCCTCTACGCCATGCTCCGCAACCACACCCACTACCGCCACCCCGAACCCGCCTCCGCCCCCGCAGCGGCTTGACAAACCACATAGGGACACCCCCCCGCAGGAGGCCGGCGGTGGCGATCGAGTTCGGCTTGAACAGGTACCCGCGTCCGCCCTGGTGGCCTGGCCCCGGCAGGAACCCCGGGTCCATTTGCCTGGCCGGGAACGATCGCCGCAGTCGACGGCGGGAATATCGGTCCCGGCCACCTCGACGAGCCCGCGGTCGCCGTCGGCACGGAGCTGCATCTCGCCGAGGAACGCGTCGTCGACGGTGCTTCGGACGGGGCTCATCAGCTCGCTTTAGGTAGCCCGCTAACAGTGTCGCCGGTACGCCGCAGCGCTGCGTCCGGGCGTTGTTCGGCCGGTTCCGGGCGGACATGGTGGTCAGCGTGCGTGTTCGTACCGGGGATCAGCTGGTGGCAGGGCTAGCGACGGTTGGCCGTCGAGGATGGCGTTCATGGCGGTGTAGAAGGTGCGGGCGGGTGTTTTGCCGCCGAACATGGTGCCCTTGTCACAGGCGTAGACGTTGCCGGGCCCGCCGTCGCAGAGGCCGCCGTTGCCGCCTTGCGGGCGGAACACCATGGCAGCGCCGGCGAGTTGGGGCGTGCCGCCGACGAACGTCGCGGACGCGTTGTTCTGGGTCGTTCCGGTCTTGCCGATCATCGGCCGGGTCCATCCGGAGGCGGCTGCGGCTGCCGCGGAGGTGCCGCCTGCCTGGTCGTCCTTGCTCATGCCCACGGCGAGCGTGTTGGCAAGGCCGGGCTCGAGGACCTGCTCGCACGCTTGCTCGCGGAGTTGCCTGGGCGCGCCGTCGCGGTTGCTGATCCGGCCGATCGGAGTCGGCGGGCACCAGCGTCCGCCGCTGAGGATGGTCGCGGCGACGTTGGCGAGTTCGAGTCCGCTGAGCGGGCTCACCCCGAGGGTGAACGAGCCTTCGCCGGGCGAGCCGTCCTTGGGGCCGAAGAACCGGCTTTGCGGCATGCTCACGCGAGGGTTCTTGGCCGCCGGGTCCGGTGCGCGTCCGGCGAGGTTGGCTGCCATGGTCTCGCGCATGCCGAGTTTGCCGGCCATCTCCACCACCGGCCCCATGCCGGTCTTTTCCTCCAGGATGACGAACCCGGTGTTCGGCGAGGTAGCGAGCGCGGTCTGCAGGGTCATCGAACCGGGGTAATGGTCTCCGGCGTTGCCGAGGCAGTAGGCATAGGTACCGCGCCCGATTTTGGCGCAGCGAGGGTTGTTCGAGCCGAAGACCGGTGAAGTGTAGAAGCCGGGAGTGTCGATCGTGCTGTAGATCCCGGCCACGCCTTGCCGCAGCGCCGCGGCCGCGGTGAAGATCTTGTAGCTGGAGCCCGCGCCGCCGGTGTTCCAGATCCCCGAGGGCAGGGCGTAGACGGTCTGGCCAGCGGGGGCGTCGTTTCCGTAGTCGCGGTTCGCTGCCAGTGCCACGACTTCATGCCGGTCTTTGCCGGGTTTCACCAGCGACAAGGTATTGGCTACGTTCTTCTGGGTCTTCTTGACCTGCTGCTCGGCGGCGGCCTTCGCGAGGTAGTTCGCTCGCTGGTCCATCGTGGTCCTGACCGTGTAGCCGCCGGTGTAGAGGTCGTCCTTGTTCATACCTGCCTTGGTGAGCAGGTAGTCCTCGACATACTGGCAGAAGAACCCGTTCTCCCGTCCGGCGCCGATGCAGTTCGCCGCCGGCTTCACCGGACCGCCAGGCACCACGCCCAGCGGCTCGGTCTTGATCCGCGCGGCATCGGCAGCGCCGAGTTTGCGGTTCTCGACCATCCGGTCCAGCACCAGATTCCGCCGCTCGGTCGCTTTGCGCGGATGGTTCCACGGATCGAACACGCTCGGGTTGTTCACCAGGCCGGCCAGCAAGGCAGCCTGCGCGACGGAGAGGTTCTTCGGGTCGGTGTCGAAGAATGCCCTCGCCGCGGCCGCCACCCCGTAGACCTGGCGGGGAAACTCGACGACGTTCAGGTAGGCGGCGAGGATCTGCTCCTTGCTCATCTTCGTCTCGATCTGCACGGCGACACGGGCTTCTTTCAGCTTCCGCGCGATCGACGCTTCCCGCGCCTTCGCCTGACCGGCCTTGTCGTTGCGGTAGACGACATTGATCAGGTAGTTCTTCACGTACTGCTGGGTCAGCGTCGACGCGCCCTGAGTGGCGCCGCCGCTGCCGGTGCTGACCGCAGCGCGCAGGATGCCCTTCAGGTCCACACCGCGGTGCTGGTAGAAACGCTTGTCCTCCACCGACACCAGCGCCCACCTCATCGCATCGGAAACGTCGCTCACCGCGAGGGGAAGCCGGTACTGGGCGTACAGGGTCGCGATCTGGCCGCCCGTCGAGTCGGTCACCGTGGTGACCAACGGCGGCGGCGCTTCCGCCAGCCGCGCCGATACCCGGTCTACCGACTCGTCCGCGCGCACCGACACCAAACCCACCGCGCCCACGACCGGGAACAACGCTCCAGCAACAATAACTCCCGCCAGCGAGCAAAGCCAAACCAGCATCAACACCCCGCGCCTGATACGCATGACACAAAACTATACAAAAATCAGCACGCGAGCATTGCTCAACGAGAAGAAAAATCGGTTCTTTCACACCTATGCCCCCGCAGGCCAGCCTTGCCGACCATGTTTCCGGACATTCTCAACCGCTCAACAATTGACTTTCAGCAGGCCTCCGGGCAGACCGACCGCCCCCGCTTGAACAGAAGAGCAAAAGGTTTTCTCCAGATAATCCGCTGATCAACGCTTGCACTGCCCCGACTCGTTCGCACAGGCTGACACCGGAGATACATCGCGCTTCTACCCCGAACAGGAACAGAGTGTGAAAAATAAATCTGAGCCGGTCACGAAGAAGGCCGCTAATGCAACACCGCGAAAGGCGGCAGTCTCAGCATTGACGATGGCAGCGTTCGCCATTCCGATAGCCATAAGCGGAGGCCCGGGAGCGAGCGCAACAACCCCGTCGGCGGCCAAGACATCGTCGCATATCGCGTACAAGACGTATGGGGAGACCTGTTTTTTGAACGCTGACGGCGTACGGTACCGAACCGGCCCCGGCACTAACTACCGAGCACTGGGGCACGTCAACAGAGGTCAGGGTTTCGACGTAATCAATTGGGTCGCTCCCCGAGACGGCGGCATAAAGCCTTGGGGCAAAGGGAACCTGTGGGGCGGGCCCCAGGGAGTCTATATTAGATATGACTTCCTGAAGTGCCACTAGCCTGCAGTGCAACCCGGGCTGCGCAAACGCAAGAGAGGCAGTCGTGGGGCTGCTCGATGAACCGACGCGGACACCCGGCGGTTCACGCCGACGAGACCTGAGAGCTTTTCCAGTACCCGGCTGCCGATCGGCCGTTCCGTCAAGTCCGGAATAAAGGACGCTGTGGCAAACCACATCCTCGGCCGCCGCCCGACACGTCGTGTCGGGCGGCGGCTCGGCCAGGAGCACGTACGCAATCACTCAGCCGAAGAGCCGACCGCCCGACCTCCATTTCGCTTCAGCCCGTGTGTCTCGGCAGCAACTCTGCTCAGGGGTCAACTGGTCAATCCAGCAAAGTTCATCGCGCTGCCAGAACGTCCGCGGCGTCGCACCGGACACTATCTCGATCAGCATCCCGTCCCATCGGGCCGCGACTGGATTTGATGCGCAGGGCGGCGGCAGCCTCTTCGGCGGCGTGACCATCCCGCGCAGATCGGTGTTCTGCCACTCGGCGAACACCGCAAAACCTCGCGCAGGACAGACCCATCACCTCGCGGAAGCCGAGCCGCTCAGCAACAGACAGTGGACGGTTTCCGGGCATACGGTCGCGGTCGCCTCTGAACGCGACGGTGCTGGCCGAACCCGCGGCCGCCGATGGTAACTCGTGGATAGATTCGGGAAACACGAGCAAGCCTCCGGACATTCGTGAGTCAAACCGCCAACCGTCGCCGTTCAGATCTTCCGTCAATCTTCGGCCGCGTCGTGATCGTGTTAAAACTGCTTTGTTTCCATAGTTTTTCAGCTCGTCGCAGCTTAATCTGCTTGTGTGACCGTACACAGTGAACGGCACGATGACGGCTACGAGACCCCGACGCCCCCTCTCCGCCGCGATCTGGCATGCCTGCTTGATCAGCCGCTGGCGCTCGACGTGCTCACCGTTCTCGCCGACCAGCCCGCCACCGCTTCCATGCTGTGCAAACAGCTTCGAGTTCGGCGGTCGGCGGTCATCGAAGCAACGCGGCGACTCGCCGCCTGCCGCCTCGTCCGGCGAGAGGACTGCGGCGGCTCGTGGGACGAGCCGTTCCGGCGGCAAGCCCGCTACCGGCTCACCGCCGGCGGGCGCGGGCTCGTGCGGGGCCTGGACGACCTCGCGGTGCTCGTTCAGCTCTACCGGTACTACCTCGGCGAACCGGCGGCCGATCGCTAGCGGATTCCCTGACCTATCGGCCGTGCTTCCGGTTTCGGCGGCAGATTCGTTGACAGCGAAGGAGTTTTTATGTGGGCACCGATGGTTTTCGCCCTGTGCGTCGGCACCGTGGGCACCATCATCCAGGGCCACACGGCGGTCGGAGTCTGTTTGGGGGCCGCCGCCCTCGTGATTCTCGTGATCGCGCGTGTTCAAGCGAAACGTCGAGCCCGGATGCCCCGCCCGACGGAGTCCTCCGAGCGCTGAGGTCCTCGGGCCGCACGTGCAGGCCGGCGGAGCGGCAGCGACCGGTGCGGTCGTCTGTCCCCGCGCGATCCGGACGCACCGGACCCGGTTGCCCGGTCGCGGTCGCGGATGCCCCGCTCATCAGATGGGCGCCGCTGCTTGTTCTGTTCGGGACAAGGGCAGTGTGGCGCAGCGGATGCCTCCGCCGAACTCCGAGACGAGGCCGAAGTCGAGATCGGCGACGACGTCCGCGTCGTGCTCGCGGAGGCGGTCGATCAGCCGGGTGTGTTCCCGGGCGATGACCACTTTGTTCGGGGCGAGGCACACGGTGTTGCATCCCATCGCGTGCGCCTCGGCTTCGGTGGCGTCGATCACGTCCCAGTCCGCCAGCAGTGCGGGAAGCCCGTCCGGGAACGCCGGACGGTGGCAGAGGGCGAGCCCGGGCCGGATGACCGCCAGCACGCAGTCCAGGTGCAGCCAGTGCCGGGCGAGGCGGACCTCGTGCACCCGGTATCCCTCGGGCCGAAGGAGCCGGGCGAGCCAGGCGATGCCGTCGCGGTTGCTGGCGATCCCCGAGTGGCCGACGAGAACGTCCTTCCCCAGGACGAACACGTCGCCCCCTTCGAGGAACGGCCCGGACCCTTCTGGCTCGGCCGGGTCGAGCGTGCTCGGCGCCGGGGCGGGGATCGCGAAGTACGCGGCGGCGGGATCGTCGGCGATCCGTGTGCGCAGGCCGTCGCGGTAGGCGAAGATTTCCTTCCGGCGGGAAGGCATCATCAACGACAGTTCGATCACGCGGTGGCCGATCACCACGATCGGGTCTCGCGCGAACATCGGGTCGCCGCCGGACACGACGAACTCCGTCTCCAGCCCGGTCAATCGCCGGGGCCGATGCACGACGACGCCGTGCGCGCGGTAGAGGGCCGCGAGGTCGTCCAGTTGCCGTTGTGTCGCCTCGATTCGGGCAGGCGGGTCGATGGCCCGGAACGAGCGTCCGACGTTGCCTCGAGTCATCACGACGGCGTCGGGCGAGAGGTAGTTGCGCAGCGAATAAGACACCGGCGCGATCGGAGCGTCAGGGTCGAAAATGCCGACGAACGCCTCCCGCAGCGGGGAGAACTCGTCGGGGACTTCGATCCGGCTCATGGCGATGCTCTCCTTGGCTCAGCCGCGGCAACGGCGGGTCGGGTTCACCGTCGCAGGGCGGGGTGAGCGGGGCAAGCAGGTCAGGGCGTGCCCCGCACGCCCAACCGGTGCCCGAAGACGCCGTCGGGGTCCCAGCGGTGCTTGATCCGCTGCAGACGCGGATAGGCGTCGCCGTAGTACAGCGTCGTCCAGGGGATCCCGCTGGTGTTGAAGGCCGGGTCCAGCAGGTCTGCGTCCGGGTAGTTGACGTACGTGCCCGCGGTGTCGGCGCCGGGTGCGGGCACGCCGCCGGTGTCCGCGTAGACGTCTCGGTACAGGTCGCGCTGGAAGCTGAGGTGTTTCGCGTCCTCGGCGGGATCCGTCCATTCCGAGACGTAAAGCAGGGTGAGCGCACAGTCCCGGTGCACCGAGGCCGTGGCATCGGCAGGGACGGCGTTCACTCGGCCGCCGTAGGGCGCGTGCAGCACGCCGCTTCCCGGGTGGCGGTAGTCGGCGCGGGTCAGGTGCCGGTACAGCGAGGAACACGCCGCGGCGCTGAGGGGCCGGCGGTGCATGGCGGACTTCCCTTTGATCCGCTTGCCGTTCGGCCGGTCGGCGAAACCGGGCCATTGGGTGGCCAGGAGCCAGGGCAGCCGGGTGCGCGTCGGGTTCTCGGGCGCGAACCCGACGCCGGTGCCGATGGCAGCGGCGAATTCGTCCAGCCGCCGCTCCGGTTCCCTCGCCGCGTCCAGTTGCACGTTGACCACGACCGCGCCGCCGGAGGAATGAAAGGTGGCCAGGTGCGCGTACACGTCCGCTGACGGCGAACCCGCGGCGTTGCTCCTGGCGAAATAATCGCCGAAGTTGGCGACCAGCCGGGCGAAGGACCGCTCGTCCAGCCGGGTCCACGGCCAGGTGAAGGAGGCCACCGCGAGTTCGGCCGGCGGCGTCGGCAGGGACCCGGCGGGATCGCGGAACCAGTAGCGGGTGACCACGCCGAAGTTCCCGCCCCCGCCCCCGGTGTGGGCCCACCACAGGTCCCGGTGGGGGTCGGCTGGCTCACGGGTCGCCACGACGGTCCGGGCGCGGCCGCGGTCGGCCACGACGACCTCGATGGCGTGGAGATGGTCGACCGTCAAGCCGTGCAGGCGATTGAGCGGTCCGTACCCGCCGCCGCTGATGTGGCCGCCTGCGCCGACCGTCGGGCAGGTGCCTCCCGGGATGGTCACGCCCCAGCCCTTGAACAGCTTCGCGTAAACATCGCCGAGACGGGCTCCTGCTCCCAGGCTGAAAGCGCGCATCTCCTTGTCGTAGGTCACCTCGTCCAGCGCTCCCACGTCGACGAGCAACCGGATGCCGTCGGTGGTGAAGTCCTCGAAACAGTGCCCGCCGGAGCGCACCGCGAGCCGGGCCCGGCGCTGGAGCGCGGTGTCCACGGCCGCGGCGACGTCAGCGGCGGATTGAGCGACGACGATTTCGTCCGGACTTCCGATCCACCGCTGGTTCACCCCGCGCGCGAGGTCGGCGTATTGGGGTGCGCCGGGATGGATCCGGATGGCCTCCGCCGGCCGGGCCGCCGAGGACGCGGCGGCGGTGCCGGGCAGCACGGCGGCTCCGGCCGCGGCGGTGCCTGCGAGGAGCACCTTGCGTCTGCTGGTGGTTCCGGGGACGCCGGTCATGGCATGTCCCTTCTGTCGGCCAGGCGGTTCGCGCCGCGGCGATCGTTGCCCGCGCGGGCCGGGGAATTAACGGTTTCCAGGTCGAAGGCGCCGAGGGTGGCGTATCTGCGGGAGATCGTCGCGAGCTCTCCCGGTGCGAACACCTCGGCGGCGTCGGCGAACCCGTCCGGGGCGCGCTCGTCGGCGAGATCGATGACCGCTTCCGGGCCGCGCCGGCGGCCCGCGGCCTGCAGTGCGGTCATGGCCGGACGTCGTGCGGACTCGTAGGCGCGCAGTGCGTCCTCGGTGCCGGTGTGCCCGGCCAAGGCGCGGGCGAGCACTCGGGAGTCCACAATGGATTGAGTAGCTCCGTTGGAGCCCATCGGGTACATCGCGTGGGCGGCGTCGCCGAGCAGGGTGACCCGGCCGCTGGTCCAGCTGGGCAGCGGATCGTGGTCGACCATCGGGTATTCGAGCGCGCGGTTCCCGGACCGGACCAGCGCGGGCACGTCGAGCCAGTCGAAGACCAGGTCGGCGAAGTACGGCAGGAACCGGTCGGCCGGCGCCGGCCGGTTCCAGTCGGCGGGGTCGGCCGGTTGGCCGTCCGGAAGCTTTCTGGCCACGGCCCAGTTCATGAGCACCGGTTCGCCCGGGCGGACCGGTCTCGACATCGGGTAGACGACGACGCGGCGGACACGGTCGCCGACGATGACCATCGTGGCACCGTCGAGAAAGGGCTGTGCCCAGGCGTTGCCGCGCCACACCATCAGGCCGTTCCAGCGCGGCCCGGGGTCGCCGCGATGCATGACCTTCCGCACCGTGGAGCGGATGCCGTCGGCTCCCACCAGCAGATCGTGCTCGCGGGCCGCCAGCACACCGGGGCCGTGTGAGAGTTCGACCCGGGCCGTGCCGGACGAGGGCCGGGTGAATCCGGTGACGCGGGTGCCTGCCCGGACGGCGTTCGCGCCCAGCCGCTCGCGCACCGCGGCCAGCAGCACGGCCTGCAGCAGGCCGCGGTGCACCGACAGCTGCGGCCACCGGTATCCCGCGGACACCCCGCGCGGTTCGCGCCAGATCAACGTGCCGAACCGGTTGCGGTACTCCAGGTTCCCGGTGCGCACGGACACCTTGTCCAGCGCTGTGCCCAAGCCAAGGCCGAACAGCTCGCGGACCGCGTTAGGCAGAAGGTTAAGCCCCGCTCCGAGCGGGTCGATCCTCGGCGCGGCTTCGTAGACGGTGACGTCGGTGAATCCCGCGTCGGCCAGGCTCAGCGCGGCAGTCAATCCGCCGATCCCCGCGCCGGCGATGGCGATCCTCATGCCTGCGCCGTCTCTGCCTGCTTCGCGCGGTGCCGCGCCGCCTTGGCCAGCTGGGCGTTCTTCCGGGTCAGGTCGATGATCTCCTGCAGCAGCCGGACGCTGGCCCCGCCGCTGCCGACCGGGTAGAGCCGCAGCTCCTCCCGGTATGCCTGCTTGGCGATGCCCAGGTGCCTGCCGCGGAAGACGACGACAGTGCGAAGGACGGCGGCGAGCGACTTGGCGCTGGTGCGCAGCGCGGGCGCGGTCCGTTCCGCATCGGGCGCCGCGCCGTACGCCTCCAGCAGGCGGGTCACCAGCGACGGCGAGTCTTTCCAGCTGCCGTGCAGATTCCGCCATCCCGGCAGGCTGTAGCGCACCGAGTCGCGCATGAAGCCCGAGTAGTCCTCGCTGCCCCGATCGCTGGCCCACAGGATTTCGTCGACCAGCCACAGCGGAACTTGGGCCGCGGCCGGGCCGAGCAGGACCCCGCCGTCGACCGTGATCTCCGCGAAGTAGGGCCGCAGCACGCGGGCGAAGAACCGCGGGCTCACGTGCTCGATGACCAGATCGATCGAATCGACCATGGACGAGATCTCGTGGTCGAGCGCATCGAGCAGGATCGAGAACTTCGGGTCGTGCGGCTCGTGTTCGCGCAGGATCTGGCACAGCTCCAGCGCGGCCCGCAGACGCGGGAAGACCATGCGCACGGACTCCTGCAGGTACCGTTCCTGGACGTCGCCGGTGTACATCCGCTCGCGCGGGCCCGTCGGGTTCCAGACGCAGTAGTGGTGCACGACGTCGCGCGGGACCATGTCGGTGCGCTCCCCCAGTTCCAGGAGCAGCGGAGTCGCCTCGGGCACGGCCTCGAGCGGTTCCCGGCCGAACCGCTTGAGCGAGCCCAGGACCATGCCCCGGTCTCTCATCGCCGCGAGGCAGCCGTCGGCGTCGAACCCGGACAGCGTTTCCCTCGCCGGCAGCAGCCCGCGCAGGAGAGCGGCCAGTGCGCGGACGTCGCCGGAGGAGTTGATCTCCGGCAGGCCCGCGAGCCGCGCGTCGGCTCCCAGCGGATCGAGCGAGCACACTCGTTCAACCTGGATCTCGTTTCCGTACAGCAAGGAACAGCTCGAAGGCATAGGTCGGTCGCCTTTCCGGATCTTCGCGTGCCGCGGCGAAACGCACGTCGGCCAGTCCAATAAGAGAAGAGGTGGAGCCGAGTTCAGGCTCAGACGCGTTTTCGGCGCAGCGCGGTCAGCACCAGGTGCGCGTTGGTCGACGAAAGGCTCTGGCCGTTGACCGCCACGATCGGCGGCCCGGCACGTCGCGGCAGCGGCGTGGGCTCGCGCGGCACGACGAGCGGGACGCGGTCCCAGTCCACGTCCTCGTGCGGTCGGGTGTGGTGCAAGCTCGCGGGCACGATCCGTTCGCGCAGGCACAGGACAGCTTTCGCCAGCCCGGCGATCCCGGCCGCGGCCTCCGCGTGCCCGATGTTGGTCTTCACCGAACCGACGAGGCAGCGGCGGTTCCGCCGACCGAGCACGGCCGACAGCGCGGTCAGTTCGGCCACGTCGACGCGGGTCCCGGTGCCGTGCGCCTCGACGTAGTCCACCGCGGCCGGATCGACGCGTGCGTCGGCGTAGGCCCAGCGCATAGCGGCCGCCTGGCCGTCCGCCGACGGATGGATCAACGACTCCTTCGCCGATCCGTCGTTGCTGACCGCACTGCCCAGCAGCACCGCCTGGACGAGGTTCCCTTCGGCGAGCGCGTCGGAGAGGGGACGCAGCACGACCGCGCCCGCCCCTTCGGCACGCACGAAGCCGTCCGCGGCGGAGTCGCCGAATTTGCAGCGGCCGCTCGCGGACAGAACCCCCGCCGACTCCAGCATTTTCGACGCGTGGTCGGCGGAGAGGAGATTCACTCCGCCGGCCACGGCGACATCGGCGTCGCCCGTGCGCAGCGCGCGCATCGCGTGATGCACGGCGACCAGCGACGAGGCCTGGGCGGAATCCACGGTCACGGCAGGCCCGCGCAGATCGAGCGCGTGGCTGACCCGGCTCGCGGTCAGGCCTCGCTGGTGGCATCCCGTGTAGTCGCGGAGGTCGAGCGCGTGCCTGCCCTCGTGCGCGTCCCACGCGTCGTTCGCCGACTGTCCTATGTAGACGGCGGTTCGGGTGCCGGCGATGCTGGCGAGCAAACCGGCGTCAGCCAGAGCCGCTCTGACAACGCGGAGCAGCGCCAGCTGCTGCGGATCCATTCTGACCGCGTCGCCGTACGGAATGCCGCAGTCGGCGGCGATCGACAGACCGGGCGGCGCGATGTGTCCCGCCCAGGCCAGCCCGGTCCACGGGCGAGCAGGCCCTACCGCGTCGGTTCCGCTGATCAGCAGCCGCCACAGCGCTCGGACGTCCGGCGCACCCGGCAGATCGACCCCGAGCCCGAGCACAGCGACTTCCCACGACCGGGCTTTCCCGGTCCGCCTGACGGTCCTCACGGTCGTGCACCCCCATCGCGATCAAGCATTCAGGCTCTGGCCCAGACTTCCCAGGGCTGGACGGCGACCCAGTCCTGGATGCGGCCCGGCCGGATGCCGAGCGCTCGCTCGGCCGGGGCGGGACTCGCCGCGAAGAACCAAGGGTCCGCGACCTCGGCGTACTCGTAGATGCCCGCGACGCCGGCCGCCGCGCGTTCGCCGAACACCTCGCCGAGCACAGCCTGGAACTGCCCGACGTCGAGTGCGATGTAGGTGATCTCGCGCCCGAGCGCCGAGCCGAACGCCGCGGCCAGGCCGGGCCCGTCGACGACGTCGGCACCGGCCAGCCGCAGCACGGTTCCCTCGATGCCAGGGGCGTCCAGCGCCGCCACGGTGGCTTCGGCCAGGTCCGTGTGCGACAGCCACGCCACCTTTCGGCTGGCGGACAACGGATAGAGCAGCACACCGTCGTTCACCAGCGCGCGCCCGGTCCAGGGGCTGAACAAGTTGTCCAGGTATACCGGCGGGCGCAGGACCACGACCGGCAGCCCGCTTTCCCGGAAAATACCTTCGGCGGCCCGGCGGGTTTCGTACGCGGGCAGCCCGGTCGGCTCGGCCGGGATCGGCGTGTTCGTGTTGTACACCAGTCGGACGACACCCGCGGCGCGCGCGGCCTCGACCACGTTGCGGGCGAATGCGCTCACGAGTTCCGCGTCGTAGACCAGCGGCAGCACCACGGAAGCGTGCGTGATTCCGTCGAATGCCGCACGGACTGACGCAGGGTCGGCGAGATCTCCCGTGATCAACGGGACCCCGGGCGCGCGGAAGGCGGACGGCCCGCCGCGCCGCGCGAACCCGAGCACGTCGCAACCTCGGCGGAGCAGCGCACGCGCCACGGCACCGCCCTGGAATCCTCCCGCACCGATCACCAAATAACGCTTGTCAGCCATGAAACTGCGGTCCTCCTAGGAATTCGCGGACGAACTTCGACCGGGTCGGGTCGAGTTTCTGATCGCGACGGTCTCGGGGTTTCGCGGTTTTCCGCGGAGATCGGCCAACTGCTTCGAGTTCGGGCAAGCAGCCGGAACCGGACGTTACGCGCGCCGCTTCCACGGGAGCAGTGTTGATCAATCGACCATCCGGGGAAATACCGGATCTCAAGCGAGTCCGCCGGCATTTCCCGAAACCGTCGAACGCTCAACGCTCGCCCGCCGGTCCAGCACTGGAGAAACTGGGTTCGGTGCGTGCCGCGGCGGTCCGGAAAGGAAGGAAGGGCCCGGTCCTGCGCGCGCAGATGAATGCTACCCACCGGTATCGCCCCGGTCGGCGCCGCATTCGTCGCCGTGGCACGCACCCCGAACTCCTTCGCTCGCCCGAAGCAGCCCTCCGCCTTGCCCCAGGGGAGTCCGCCGAACCCGGCAGGACCGGCGCGAGGCCTGCCGCAAACCGCGAAGAAAGCCCTTGAGCTGCCGCAACGCCAGTGGTCTGGCTTCGTGCGCGAGTTGTGTACACTAGTACAGGTACGCTGGCCTGGTCAGCGGCGAGCGACCGCGCCGCGATTCACCCAGGTCCGCGATCGGTTCGGTGCACCAGTGCGAGTGGAAAAGAATTGGTTGATTCCGTGGTCTGTCTTCGTATTCCCGCAGGCGTTGCCGACGCTGTTCTCCGAGCTGGGCCGGAACGGTTCTCTCCTGCTTTCCGGGACCTGCTCAGATGAGCATCAAGGAGTTGAGCATCGGCGGAAGCAGCGCATTCAGCCGCGAGGTCGCGAAATTGCTCGTGCGGCGTGGATTGTCCTGGCGGAAGCTCGCCGACCTGGTGGGCTACACCCCGAGCTGGCTGAGCAAGGTGAAGAACGGCGCCCCGCCGTCGGCCGAGCTGGCACAGCGATGCGACGAGGTGCTGGAAGCCTCCGGCCGGCTGATCGCGCTCGCCCAGGCGAAACCGGAACGGCCGGCGCACTTGCCCGCGGTGACCGCGTTCTTCACCGGCCGCACGGCGCAGCTGCGGCAACTGGACGACGCGCTCGCCGCGCCGTGGCGGGCGGGCGCACCGCGAGTCGCCGCCGTCGACGGATCGCCCGGCGCGGGCAAGACGACGCTCGCGCTGCGCTGGGCGCACGACAACACAGCGCTGTTCTCCGGCGGTCAGCTGTATGCGAACCTGCGCGGCTACTCGCGCGACGGGTCGCCCGCGACGCCGTTCGACGTGCTCGAAGAGTTCCTTCTCGCGCTCGGCATTCCCGCCGACCAGATCCCGGCGACGGCGGATCAGCGCGCGGCCCTGTACCGGTCGCTGCTGTCCGGTTCGCGTGTGCTCGTGCTGCTGGACAACGCCGCGCACCTCCAGCAGATCGAACCTCTGCTGCCCGGCTCCGGCACGTGCGCGGTGCTGGTGACCAGCCGGAATCGTCTTCTCGGGCTCGGGGTGCTCACCGGAGCCCCGCACATCACGGTCGGGCCGATGTCGGAACAGGAATCGTGCGCGCTCTTGCGGAACGTCATCGGCGCCGCGAACGAGAAGGACCGGCCGGAAAGCCTGAGCCAGCTGGCGTCGTGCTGCGCGTACCTGCCGCTGGCGCTGCGCATCGCGGCGGAGCGGGTCGTCACCGGCTTGGACCACGATGTCTCCGCCGTCGCCGCCCACCTGCGCACCGACGGTCTCGACCTGCTGGACCTCGACGAAACCACCGCGATCCGCGCGGTGTTCTCCTGGTCCTACCGCGGCCTGCCCGACGAACCCGCGAGAATGTTCCGGCTGCTCAGCCTCCACCCGGGACGGCGCCTCAGCACGGCAGCGGCGGCCGCGCTCGCCGGCCGGCCAGAACCCGAGGCGCACGCGCTGATCGGCACGCTGGTCAGCGCGCACCTCGTGGAGGCCACCGGCCCGGGCAGCTATCGCATGCACGACCTGCTGCAGCTCTACGCGCACGAATGCACGACAGCCGACGACACCGCGGCCGAGCGGACCGAAGCCGTTCGCCGACTGGTCACGTGGTACCTGCGGACCGCAGTGGCCGCCGCGGAGTGGATCGCGCCGTACCGCTCCGCGGCGCACGCCGTCGAACTTGCCGCGGACGACGCCGGCACAGCAGCATTTCCCGACCCGCACGCCGCTTTCCAGTGGTGCGAGTCGGAACTGCAGAACTTCGCACCGGTGTCCCGGCTCGCTCTCGACTGTGGTCTGGCAGATCACGCCTGGAAACTTCCCGTGGCGCTCTACGACTATTTCGTGCTCCGCAAGCCGTGGACAGTCTGGCGCTCCGCGTACGACATCGCCCTGCTCGCCGCGCAGTCGAACGGGCGCCGCCGCGAAGAAGGATGGGTGCGCGCCCATCTCGCACTCGCCCACCTGTGGCTGCGAGAGCACGAACGGAGCTTCCAATTGTACGAGCGCGCGCTAGACCTCGCGTTGCTCGTCAAGGACGAGCACGGGCAGGCGTGGGCGGAATACGGATTGGCCTGCGTCGCCTGCGAAACGGGAAAGCACAGCTGCGCCAGGGAACACGCCGAGCACGCACTGGCCCTGTTCCAGCGCCTCGGAGAACCCGACGGCCAGGCCGCCGCGCTGGCCGTCCTCGGCGACGTGCAATGCCGGACCGGCGACAACGCCACTGCGCTCGACACGGCGAAGAACGCGCTGCGGCTGTGCGAACAGCTCCACAACGACCACGGCAGAGGCCGCAAACTCGTCAAGATCGCCGACGTCTACCACGCGCAAGGAAAGCCGCGAGAAGCCCTTCGCTACCTCGAACTGTCCCTCGACGTCCGCAGGAACCTCCAGGACCGCTGGGGCGAGGCGGACATCCACCTCCGCCGCGGCGACCTCCTCGACGAACTCGGCCAGAACGACCAGGCCCGCAGCGAATGGCGAGCGGCGCGGGCCCTGTACGAAATGCTGGAGGACCCCCGAGCCGCGGACGCGGCCGCCCGGGTGCTCGGCACAGCCTGCCGATGAGCGCCCGCTGCGACCCTGGGACCCGGCCGGATGTTCCTCGCGTTGTCCCGAGATCAACACTGGCGCGACCGCGATCGCCCCGGCGACACTGAGAACACAGCGCTTCCTCCTCCGGAGGGGGACCGGAGGGAGCGCTCACGGCGAGGACAGCTTCGCCGGCCAACCCCGGCGCGGCATCGTCCCCGCTTGTCCCGCCGGGTGTTCCAGGCGCTGTCCACCGTTCCGGGTCACTCGCCCAGAACGGTGGACAGCGCCGCCAGGATCGCGGTCCGGGAAGGAGCGCGGCGTTCGGTCAGCGCTCTCAGGTAAAGGCCGTCGAGCATCGCTGACAGCGCGAACGCCTTCTTCTCCCCGACCAAACCGGCGAGCAGGCCCGCGGTGAACTCGGCGTACTCCGCCGCCACCTCCCCCATCGCCGCATCGCGCAAGGCGAGGACGGTCAATTCGTACTCGACCGCGATGTGCTCGCGGTACTGCTCGACCGTCCGGCAGATCTCGTCGGCCAGCGCGGACGCCAGCTCCGTCCCGGCCAGTCCCCGCACCGTGTCCGCCCATTCGAGCAGCCACTCCCGGTAAGTACCGAGAAGACCGCGCAACGCGGCCTGCCGCAGCTCGCCGAGCGTCGCGAAGTAGTAAGTGGTCGACCCCAGCGGGACATCGGCCTCCTGAGCGACCGACCGATGGGTCAGCCCCGCCACGCCCGACGCGATCACCACGGCCTCCGCCGCGGCCACGATCTTGTCCCGCCGCCGCGGGTCGGTCGCCCCACGCCGCCCCGGCATCAGCACAGCCTGCCTTGTCGCACCCGTGCACCGTAGTCCACGCCGGTCTCCGCAGCTGCGCGGCGGGAGCGGACCGGCAGCGCTCAGCCGGTTTCCGCAAGCCGTCCTCGAGTCACCGCTTCTCTCCCGACTTTCGGGTGCTTACGGTCGGAGCACAAGCGGAACCGCCTTCCCGCACAGCGAGTCCGGCGCGACCAGGGCCGCGCGCCGCCCTGGAATGCCCGGGAAACCTCCCGTCGAGGCTTGCCCTGCCCGTGCTGCAGGAGGCTGTCGCCGAGGATCTCTTCCGCAACACGAATCGCCGCGAAGCCGGACTCAACCGGCCGGACTTCCGCAGGCCAGGACGCACACCGCCGACGAATGGCTCGAACGCCGGAAAGGAAGTGGCCAGATGGCTGACGCAATGCCCTCCTCCGCGGTCCGCTCGCCGCTACGACAAGTTGCGCCGCACGTCGTCGACGAAGCGAGACGCCCTCGGGTAAACGCCCGGATGCGACCGGTCCCCGCACCCCTGCCCGTAAGACACGACACCGACAACCGCGCCGCCGACCACCAGCGGTCCTCCAAAGTCCCCCAGGCATGCGTCCTTGCCGCCGTTCGGATCCCCGGCGCACATCTTAGCGGCGGGATCGCAATCCCCGTCCGCCGCACCGCAGACCTGATCGTTCAGAACAGAAACCGTGACCGCGTTCAAGCTGTCGGAATCCGGGCCGTCGTACTTGAGACGCCCCGCAGCCCAAGACCGTCGCCTAGGCCCCCGCCGCATAGCGATCCTGATCCCCTGGGCCCGCTGTTTTCAGGACCTCGTACGGCAATCACCGTGAAAGGTTCAGCACGGCGATGTCATTCACGTGTTTTTCGCTCGCGTATTCCGGATGCGCCCCGATGCGGCGCACCTCGGATCGGCGGCCGTCGGCCCCGGACCAAAGCTGCCGCCCGCCGACGACGTGAATGTCCTCGGCCCGTTTTTCCGGCAACGCAGTGCCAGCGGTCAGCACCGCCTCCGGGGCGATCGATGCCCTGCCGCACCGCAGGCCGCCGGCATGGACCACCGCGCACGCGCGCCGGTCGCGCCTCGCCCCGCAATCCCCAGGAGGGAACCGCAATGTCGTGTCGAATAACGTGGCGGACCACCGCAGGAAACCGCGTTCCCGGACGAGGAACCGGGCAAAGCAACGGAAGAGAACCGACGAACGACGCCGGGACGCACCCGGACAACACGCGCAGTTGCCCGCCAGCGAAGCTCAAGTGTTTCCGCTGCGCAATGTCGGGAAGACGTTGCGCTATGCAGTGATTCGCGACGAAATCGGTCCCGCACCTCGCACTTGAGCGCCCCCTCGTAACAACCGCGGCGCCGCACAAGAATGAACGGGTTCGAAGGCGCCCGCCGAACCGGACACGACGGCGCGGGCTTTCCGACCCGGTCTGCCTACGTCCAGCGCTGCTGGCCGTTTCCCGGAATGGCCCGGCCGAGCCGAATGTCTCCGGTACCACCGTCACCTTGACCGGTGCGATCCTCCCCTCGGCTCGCTCGGAGACCAGGCGCGCGCGGAGCTGCTCCAGGGTTTTGCCCAGCAGCCGGGAATCTGCATCTGGGACACGCCGATCCGCTGGGCGATCTGGTTTGGGCAAGTTCGTCGACGAACCGCATCCTGACAATGGCGCGCTCGCGCGGCGGCAGCGTCGCCACCGCGGCCTGCAAGGCGACGTGGTTCTCGAAACAGGCGAGTCCCGGCTCGCACGGCGTCCAGCCGGGCGTCCTCACCCAGCGTGGTCAGCCCGCCTTGGGGCTCCCTGGAGCTGCCCTAGACGCGACGTGTCCCGCCGCCCAGGTCCCGGTCGCTCCGATCGCTGTTGCTCGTTCGGACCTACCCGAATGGCGCTGCTTTTCCTCGGCTGATCGGATACGGTGACAGCCCGGCGGTACCTCAGCCATGGGCAAAAATCGCGACAGCACCTTACTCTGCCCGGATAACAGCCAACGGCGGCAGGCGCGACGATGGCTGCATCGCCCTCCTCGGCAGCGGAGTGTTGTCGCATCCCGGAGTTTCCAAGCATCGAGAAGCGGCTAACTTGATGCGGTGGTCCGTTTCAGGTCCTGCTCCTTCGCGACTTACCTGATCGAACTCGAGGAAACGTACCCCGCATAATCCTCGGGACCGAGCCGAGCGGCCATCGTTGTGCTGTGCCTGCTGCAGGGGAACCAAGCTGCACGAGTTGCTCCCCGGGCAGCCCGCCCCGGCGAGATCCAGCCCTGTCATGAGCAGCTCGCCTTACCTGGCGCAGCGATACAGGATCCGGTTGCCGCCGAATTCGCTTACGATCGGCAAGGGCTTCGCGCCGCCGCCGTATGCGGACGCCGGCACCGTCGTGCAGTGCTGCCGCGTCCAGTTGTCCCGCTCGGAGATGTTGTCTTCGTCGCCGGCGATGCCGCTGCCGGGCGAGCGGAGCTGTTCCGACTTCGGGTCGAGCCCCAGCACGAACGCCAGCTTGCCCTGCGCCTGCCAGGAGGACAGCTGCGCCACGGTCGGCGTCCGGTCCAGACCGACGTATCCGCCCAACGCGACCGCTTTGACCGCGGTGTCGAGCAGGAACGGACCGGTGAGCACGGCCCCGCCTTCCACGGCCAGTTCTATCGGCGCGCCGTTGGCGTGGGCATGCGCGTAGTCGGCGATCTTGCGCCATTCCCCGGGCAGGTCGGCCTCGTCCAACCGGAACCCGTTCGGCATGGTGCCGGTGCGCAATGCGTACAGCACTCCCTGACGGTCGAGCAATCCTTGCTGGGGAGCAGGTTCCGGTGACGCGGCGAACTCCCGCAGGTCGCCGAAGATCGACCCGGGCGGACCGGCGCTGGGCAGCGAGCCCCCGCCGAGCCCTCGGCCGGTGTCGCCGGCCTTGGCCGCCGACCACACGGCCGGTGCCAGCAAGGCGGCGATCAGGCCCAAGGCCAGCGCGGGGCGTTGCGCCGCTCTCGCCCCGAATCGCCCGAGCAGCAACCCCGAGACCGCCGGCACTGCGAGCGCCGCAACCGCGTAGCCCACCCAACCGTGCCACTCAGGTTCACGGTTCACCAGCACCCACGCCCACACCGCGGTGGCCGCGAGCCCGGCGGGCAGCAGGAACCAGAACGGCCCACGCTTCCGGTAGAGCGCCCACAGCCTGGCCGCACCGGCAGCGGCCAGCACCGCGACGGCCGGGGCCAGCTGAGTGGTGTAGTACGGATGGAAGATTCCTTCCTGCGAACTGAACACCGCGCCCAAGATCACCAGCCAGGAACCCCACAACCACCAGCCGAACCGTCCTCGACGGTCGGCAGGCTCCCGACGGCGAAGCCGGACCGCGCCGGCGACCGCCACGACGAGCAGCACCAGCGCGCACCACGGGATGAGCCAGCTGATCTGCCCGCCGACCGAATCGTTGAACAACCGGGCGGGTCCCGGCTCGCCGCCGAACGGCGAGGGCACGCCGCCCGACAGTTCCGGCGTCTGGCTCGCGGCGGGACCGCCGCCGCTCCCCAGGCCGACGATCCGGCTGAACCCGTTGTACCCGAGAACCAGATCGAGCGCCGAGCCGTCGCTGCTGCCCCCGACGTAGGGCTTGGGCCGCGGCCACAACCCGGTGAGCACCACCCACCATGCCGAGGACACCAGCAGCACCGCCCCGGCGACAAGCAGATCGCGGATTTTCCTCCCCCAGCCGGTGTCGCGCGCGGCGGCGTAGGCCAGCGCCACGGCGGGCACCGGCATCCAGCCGGCCAGCATCTTGGTGAGGAAACCGCACCCGAGGAAGAACGCGGACCAGGCCAGCCACCGGGTGGCCTGGCGATCGAGAATCCCCGGTTCGACGGCGCGCGTCACCGCGTAGGCCGAAGCGACGCACCACAGCACCAGCAGGGTGTCCGGATTGTTGTCCCGGTTGATCGACACAGTCGCCGGAGTCAACGCCAGCACCAGCGCCGCCAGCAAAGCCACGTTCTCTCCTGCCCAGCGACGCACGGCACGATGCAACAAGAACACGGCCGCCGCGCCCTCGAGCACCTGTGGCAGCAGCACAGCCCAGCCGTGGAAACCGAACACCCACACCGAGAACACCTGCGGCCACAACGCCATCGGCGGCTTGTCCACCGTGACCGTGCCGAGAGGGTCGTACGCGCCGAACAGGAAGTTGGCCAGGCCCTGCGACATCGACTTCGCAGCGACCGAGTAGTAGGCGTTGGCCCAGCCCTCGTCACCGATACGCCAGGCGTAGAGCACTGCCGACAGCGCCACGATGCCTGCCAGTGCGCACTCCGGCCAGCGCGCCTGCCACCGGACCCTCCGCTGTGCCGCCGGGGCGGGCTTCGCCGTGGTCGATCTGCCGATCGTCGCGCTCATGCTGTCACCTCTTCGATCCGTCGTGCTGGACGAGGGCGCCGCTGCCCACGCGCCACGAGCGGGCAGCTTCGAGACCGACTGTGGCCGCGGCGGAGCCGGTGGGCGAAAACAGCCGGGCAAAGCAACCGCCGCGACTTCCGGCGAGCCGCCACTCCGCGTTTCGGAACCCGGCTCTTCGTTCGCCCCCGCACCGGCGGCGCCTCGTCGCGGCGAATCCCCGGACTAGACGGTGCGGCCGGCCACGTCGGCGCTCCAGTCTTTGGCTGTCTTGGTCGCGCCGCGCGCCGCGGCTTCGGACGGGACGATCGGGGTCGACTTACGGCCGAACAGCACGTCCATCGGCTCCTCGATGTCGCCCGCGTAGCCCATCGCGAAGCAGCCCTGCTGGTACCCGATGATCCGCAGCACGTCTTCGGGGTAGCTGCGGGCCACATCCGGCGGCGACACCAGGTACTGGTTCTCCTCCTGCCGCACCCAGCCCGAGCAGTAGCTGACGATGAGGCCCTGGCGAACCGCGTCGGTGGTGTTGTGGCCGCCGCCGTGGACGACCTTGCCGGAGAAGACGAACACCGAGCCCTTCCGCATCTCCACCGGCTTGAAGTCCGCCGGATCGACCTCCTCCGGAACGACCGGGTCGCTGCCGGGGGCGACGAGCGTGGCTCCGTTCTCGGCGGTGAAATCGGTCAGTGCGAAGAAGAACTGGCACATCACGTGGTGGTCCGCCGCGAACGGGAAGAAGTCCCAAATCAGCTCGTCCTTGTGCGGTTTCTGTGCCACCGAGCCCGGATACGCGCTGATCAGCTGGGTTTGCGACAACTGGATCTCGGTGGAGCTGTCGAGAAGTCCCCGCGCCACGGCAAGGCTCAGCGGGTGCACTACGAGGTTGCGGCCGGCTTCCGACCTCGCCACCAGGCTGCCGGTGCGCTTGGTGCGCTGGCCCGCGAAGGCGTCCGGCCCGAAGGGGGTGGCCTCGATGTACGGCGCCATCTCCTCGATCAGCGCGTCGACCGTTTCGGCCGGCAGCACGTCCTCGACGATGGCGTAGCCGTTCGTGCGAACGCTTGCCAGTACGTCTTCGGTGCTCGCGGTGTTGGCGAATCGGTCGGCGAGAGCATTCTTCATCGTCATCCTCCCGTCTCAGGTATTGCCTGATCACATTATTCGTCACCAGTCCGGGCAGCTGACCGCTGCCAGTGCCGACGTCGCAGTTGTCCGATAATTTCACATCAGCTCGCATTGTCGGCCTGGAGCCGCTTGAGAAATACCCCGGAACGGCTCGCCGCCCGATGCGAATGCTTCCAGAAAAAGCGCCAGGCACGTAGATACATTCAGGTGTGATCCACGCCATAGCGCAAAGATGGCCGATCTGCGCATTTCGACGGAATTCTTCTCAGGCGCGAGAGCCTACTCCCGGCCTTGCCGGAGTCAACGGTTCTCCGCGGACGTGCACAAAGAGGCAGCGACGATTTCCCTTTTGCGCAAAGAGCATGCAGCACCGGCCTGGCACGCTTTCGGAGGTTGACGATTCCGCAGCGGGTGTCGATACTTGAGGACGACGTCAAGAGCAGCCTCGAAGTCGCTGCCATCCGCCTGGCATTGAGAGCGGAATCAGCAGAATCGGCCGAGCTCCGACTCCCGCGCTGCAGGTTCTATTAGTCGAATACTTGCCCGGCGGCGCCAGTCGCTGCTGCAAGAAAATGCGTTCGCACGACAGCGGCTGCGGCTTTCCTGAACTCATCGGCTAACCGTATGGAGGCAAGACCGTGACCTTGGTCGACACTGAGCAGAGCACTGTGTCGTTCGACGGCGAAACCCTCAGCATCGGCGACGTCCGCAACGTCGCGGAGAACCACGCACCGTGCACTGTGCGCTCCGAGGTGCTGGTCAAAGCCGCGAAGAGCCGGCGCCAGTTCGAAGAAATCGTCAAGACCGGCGCCGCCGTCTACGGCGTCACCACGGGCTACGGCGAGATGATCTACATGCAGGTCGAGCCGTCCAAAGAAGTGGAGCTGCAGACCAACCTCATCCGCAGCCACAGCGCCGGGGTCGGCGCGCTGTTTCGCGAGGACGAGGCACGAGCCATCCTGGCCGCCCGGCTCAACGCCCTCTCCCGCGGCTACTCCGCTGTGCGGCCGGAGATCCTGGAGCGCCTCGCGCTCTACCTGAACCGCAACATCGTCCCCGCGATCCCGGAAATCGGCTCCCTCGGCGCCAGCGGAGACCTGGCGACGCTGTCGCACATCGCGATCACCCTCATCGGCGAGGGGTACGTGCTTCGCGGCGGCCAGCGGGTGCCGACCGCCGAAGTGTTGCGCGAGCACGGGATCACTCCGCTGGAGGTGCGGTTCAAAGAGGGACTCGCGCTGATCAACGGCACCTCCGGCATGACGGGACTCGGCTCGCTGGTAGTGGGCCGGGCGCTGGACCAGTTGCACCAGGCCGAAATCGTCTCGGCGCTCGTGCTGGAGACGCTCAAGTGCTCCACCAGCCCGTTCCTGCCCGAAGGCCACGAACTCGCCCGCCCGCACCGCGGCCAGATCGACTCGGCCGCCAACCTGCGCGCTCTGCTGGCCGGCAGCGAACTCGCCGTAGCCCACTCCGACTTGCGCAAGGAGGCGGAACAGCGGCGCGTGGGCGAAGAGGTCACCCGCACGGACGTCTACTTGCAGAAGGCCTATTCGCTGCGGGCGATCCCCCAAGTCCTCGGCGCGGTCCGCGACTCTCTGCGCCACGCCGCCGGCACGCTGCACACCGAGCTGAACTCCGCCACCGACAATCCCTTGTTCTTCGAAGGCAAAGAGGTCTTCCACGGCGGCAACTACCACGGCCAGCCGGTCGCGTTCGTCATGGACTACACCGCCATCGCGCTGACCCAGCTCGGCGTGCTGTCCGAACGCCGCAGCAACCGCCTGCTCAACCGGCACCTGAGCTACGGCCTGCCGGAATTCCTGGTGGCCGGCGACCCCGGTCTCAACAGCGGTTTCGCCGGCGCCCAGTACCCCGCGACCGCACTGGTCGCCGAGAACCGGACCATCGGCCCCGCCAGCACGCAGAGCGTCCCCTCCAACGGCGACAACCAGGACGTCGTCAGCATGGGCCTGATCGCCGCGCGCAACGCCCGCCGGGTGCTGCAGAACAACACCCGCATCCTGGCCCTCGAATACCTCGCCGCCGCGCAGGCGGTGGATCTGACCGGCCGCTACGAAGGTCTGAGCCCGGCGGGCAAGACCACCTATCAGACGGTTCGCTCCCTGGCTCCGATGCTCGAAAAAGACCGCTACATGTCCGACGAACTGGAGCTGGTGGCCGAAGCCGTCTCCAAGGGCGTGTTCCTCGACGCGATCAAAGCGCTGGACATCCCGCTGCGCTGAGGCCGGGAAGCGGCAGCGGACGGCCCACGCGACTCAGCGGACGGAGGATCGATATGACACCACGGCAAGCACCAGCGGTCTTGGACGCCGCGTTCGACGCGCGGGTGGACCCGGACGAACTGGTCCGCGCGGCCATGCAGTGGCACTTCTCGCCGGAGACCGGCACGCCCTTCTGGCTCGACCGGTTGCCGCGGCTGGGCTTCGACCCGCGCACCGAGGTGCGCACGATGGACGACCTGAGGATGTTTCCTCAGCTGGTCGACGAACTCCGGCACGTCCCGATCGAGGATCTGATCCCCCGCGGCTACGGCGGATCCGCCGAGATCATCGGCGTGTTCGAAAGCGGCGGCACCACCGGCTCGCCCAAGCGGGTGCTCTACTTCGCCGACTGGATGGAACGCGAAATGGCCGGCGCCATGCGCGCCATGGACGAGCGGGGCTATCCCCGGAACGTCAACTGGCTGTCGATGGGTCCCAGCGGGCCGCACGACTACGCCGAGCTGACGGCGCAGCACGCCCGCCGCAGGGGCGGAGTCCGCTTCGCGGTGGACTTCGACCCGCGCTGGGTGCGGCTGGGCCTGCGCCAAGGCCGCGCCGAGGAGATCGAGCGGTACCTGGACCACGTGCTCGCGCAGGCGGCCGACGTCCTGTCTACGCAGCGGGTCGGAGCCGTCCAGGCCCCGCCCCCGCTGCTGTCCAGGCTGGCGCGCGACGAACGCCTGGTCGACCTGGTCCGCCGCCAGGTCAAGGCGATCACCTGGTGCGGCACCAGCATGGACAGCGACACCCGGGACCTGCTGCGCGAGGACGTGTTCCCCGGGATCCTGGTGTACGGCCTCTACGGCAGCACCATGGCGCTGGGCGCGGCGTTCGAACGGCCGGCGACCGACGGCGGGGATTCCGTGTTCGATCCGCCGTCGGCGCACGTGACCTACGAGGTCGTCGACCCGGCCGACGGCAAGCCGGTCGCCGTCGGCGAAACGGGGCGCGTGGTGATGCATCACGTCAGCAAATCGGCGCTGCTGCCCAACAACCTGGAACGCGACGTGGCCCGGCGGGCGGCCGAGCCCGACGGCCAGGTCAGCCACTCGGTGGCCGACGTGCGCCCCGTGGAGGAGTTCTCCGGAGTGCCGGTGATCGTGGGGGCGTACTGATGAGTTCCGCCGCGGGCGCCGATCTTCACCTGATCGACGCGCTGGACGGCGCCGGACGCTACCGGACCAACCGGCGAGAGGTCGTCCGGGACGTCACGGGCACGCCGGTGGCCGAGCTGACCCTGGCACCGGCCCTTTACATCGCGCGCACCATGGACAAGCTCAGGTCGGCGCCGGCCACGGCCGCGGCGTGGCCGGCGGAGCTGCGCGCCGAGCGGCTGAGATCCGCTGCCCGCCGCTTCGCCGGTGGTGTGCTCGACGGGATCGCTCCCGACGAGCACCACCGGCTGGTGGCCCGGACCACGGGCGTGCCGGTGGCCGTGGCCAGGGCCGCGGCCGCGACGATCGCCGACGTCGCGGCCCACGCTCAGGACTGCGTCGAACTCGCTCGGCCCGCCGGTGCGGTCCCGTCCGGCGCTCGAGCCGGGGAAAAGGGACCTGCCGGTCCCGTCGTGGTCTGGCGCCGCCGGGGCCGGGTGTTCAGCGTTCAGGCCTCCGGCAACCACCCGGCCGTCCATTCGCTCTGGCTGGAATCGCTGGCCCTGGGCTACCGGGTGGCGGTGCGGCCGTCACGACGCGACCCGTTCACCGCGTACCGGCTGGTGCTGGCGCTGCGCGCGGCCGGATTCCCCGACGACGACGTGCTGCTGCTGCCCTGCGACCACGCCACAGCGGGCGAACTGGTCCACGGCGGCGATCTGGCCATGGTCTTCGGCGGCGACGAGGTGCTCGCACGCTACGGCGCGAGCGGCAACCGCACTCCGATCCTTCCGCAGGGGCCAGGACGGGTGAAGGTGCTGATCACCGGGGACTGGGAACCGCACCTGGAGGTCGTCGCGGAGTCGGTCGCCGGGCTGGGCGGAGTGTCCTGCCTCAACACCACCGCGGTACTGGTCGAGCACGATGCCCCGGGATTCGCCCGTGCACTGGCCGAGCGGCTGGCGCAGGCAAAGCCGCTGCCGCCCGAAGACGAGGCCGCGGAGCTGCCCTGCACGTCGCTGGCCGAAGCACGCGCGCTGGACGCATTCCTGCGCGCAAGCGCGACGGGAGCCACACCGGTCCTCGGCGGCGAAGGGATAGCGCACGACCTCGGCGACGGCAGTGCCGCGCTGCGCCCCGCGGTCCATTTGCTGGCCGACACCGGGTCCGGACACCTGGACATCGAATTGCCGTTCCCGTGCGCGTGGGTGGCACCTTGGTCCGCGTCGCTGGGCGTCGCGCCGCTGCGGAACTCGCTGGTTGTCGGTCTGGCAGCGGAGAGCGACGCCCTGGTGGACGACTTGGTCGCCGATCCGTCCGTCCGCAACATCTACGGCCTGGACCGTCCCACGTGGTGGCTGCCGCCCGGCGTGCCGCACGACGGGTTCCTGGCGGAATTCCTGATGCGCAGCACCGCGGTGGCGCGGTCCCGATGAGGACGTCCCCGCTGGAGAAAGGAGAGGCGCAGTGCGTGCCGTTGTCGTCCACGGTCCCGGCGACGTCCGGGTCGAACCGGTCCCCGAACCCCGCGTCGAACATCCCGCCGACGCGGTGGTGCGGGTGGTCGCGGCCGCGGTGTGCGGCTCCGACCTCGCCGTGCTGCGGGGCCGGTCGCCGCTTCCCCGCCCGATTCGCAGCGGCCACGAGTTCGTCGGGGTCGTCGAGGAGGTAGGCGGCGACATCGGCCGGCTGCGTCCGGGGCAGTTCGTCATCGCTCCGTTCAGCACCTCCTGCGGCGGCTGCGCCCACTGCCGGCGCGGCGTGACCATCGCTTGCGACAGCGCGCAACTGTTCGGCGAGATCAGCCCGGACGGCTCCGTCCTCGACGGCGGGCACGCCGAGCTGGTCCGGGTGCCACTGGCCGACACCACCTTGGCAGCTGTGCCCGATTCGCCTCCGGACGACCTGCTGTCGCCGTTGCTGTCGCTGGCCGACGTGATGCCGACCGGGCACGAAGCCGCGATGTGCGCCGGGGTCGGTCCCGGATCCGCCGTGGTGGTCGTGGGAGACGGCGCGGTCGGCCAGTGCGCGGTGCTGGCAAGCCGCAGGCTGGGCGCCGAGCGGATCGTGGTGATGTCGCGCGATCCCGGCCGGCAGGCGCTGGCCCGGCACCACGGGGCGACCGACGTGGTTCCCGGCCGGGGCGATGCGGGCGTCGCCGAAGTGGCCGACTTGCTCGGCGGAGGCAGCGGCCACGTCGTGGAAGCCGTGGGCACGCTCCAGTCGATACGGCAGGCGATCGGGTGCGCGCGGCCGGGCGGGCGGATCGGGTACGCGGGTCTGCCCTGGGACGTGACCTTGCCGCTGTGGGAATTGTTCGGCAAGAACATCACGCTGTCCGGTGGCGGCACCAGCGTGCGGGCGCACCTGCCCGAACTGCTGGCGGATGTGCTGGACGGCGCCTTGAACCCGAGCGCGGTGTTCGACGCCGAGTTCTCCCTCCCCGACGCGCCGAAGGCCTTTCAGTTGATGAACTCCCGCGGGTGCGTCAAGCCAGTCCTGCGTCCGTGACGAAGCCGGATCCCGGGAAGGAGGGCGCGTCGATGAGCGCCGAGTCCGCGAGCCAGCTCAAGAAATCGGCGCTGGGGACGCCGGGCATCGTCTTCTTGGTGGTGTCGTCGGCAGCACCGCTGGGAGCCACGTTGGGGACGGCGCCGGTCGCCTTCGCTTCGTCCGGCGCGGGGGTGCCGGGGATGTACCTGATCGCCACCGCCATCCTGCTTCTGTTCGCCGTCGGCTATGCCACGATGGCCCGCTACGTCACCAACGCGGGCGGTTTCACCGCCTACGTGTCCCTCGGCTTGGGGCGACGTGCGGGCCAGGCCGCCGCGGGGATCGGCCTGCTGGCCTACAACTGCATGCTCGCCGGCGTCTCCGGCCAGTTCGGCGAGTTCGCGCACGACCTGCTGGCCCGGTGGGACCTCCGGCTGCCCTGGCAGGTCCTCGTGCTCGCGGTGCTGGCCATGGTGGCCGTGCTGGGCTACCTCGAGGTGGACCTGTCCAGCAAGGTGCTGGGCGTTCTGATGATCGCCGAGGTGCTCATCCTCCTCGTTTTCGACATCGCCGTCATCGGAAGCGGCGGAGCGCAAGGAATCGACTTCGACGCCGTCGACCCCACCGCCGTCTTCGCCAAGGCACCCGGCGTAGCCCTGCTGCTCGCCTTCACCTGCTACATCGGTTTCGAGGCGGCAACCGTCTACGGCGAAGAAGCCCGCGACCCCCGCCGTACCGTTCCTCGCGCCACCTACGTCGCCGTGCTGCTCATGGGCGCCTTCTACGCGGTAACGATCTGGGCCATCGGTCTGGCTCACGGATCGGACTCGGCGGCCGCGGACGCCGCCGCCGACCCGGTCGGCTTCGTCACCGCTGTCAACACCGCCTTCGTCGGACGGCCGGCCACCGAGCTGATGCAGGTTCTTGTCGTCACCAGCCTGTTCGCCGTGCTGCTGGCCGTGCACAACACCCTCACGAGGTACCTGTTCTCCCTGGGCAGAGGAGGCCTGCTGCCCGCGGCACTGGGACGAACCCATCGCCGGTTCCGCAGCCCTCACAAGGCAAGCCTCGCCCAGAGTGTCTTCACCCTGCTCGTGCTGTCCGCTTTCATGATCGCGGGCGTCCAGCCCTTCGCCCAGCTCTACCCCTGGCTCGTCGGGCTCGGAACCCTGGCCGTCCTTCTCTTGCAGGCCACCACTTCGGCGGCCGTCATCGTCTTCTTCCGCCGCCAGGAACACCGCTCCCGATGGCAGACCCTGGCCGCTCCCCTGCTCGGCGGGCTGGGCCTGCTCCTGATCATCGCGCTGGCCGTCGCCAACTTCGACGTCCTCACCGGGCTCACCGGCCCGGCAGCCGTCCTGCTGCCCTGGCTCATCCCGCTGGCCGGCGCGCTCGCCGTGCTGGCCTCCTCCTGGCACGCCCGTCGCGGCCGACCTGTCACCCTGGCCGCCTCGCAGCCGGCTGACCCGCCGCCCTCGGACCGCGAACTGTCGGCGACGCCTGCCCTCGACACCGCACCCGAGGATGGCAGGCAGCCCTGACGCCCTCGCGCCTCCACGCGGTCGAGGTCCTCCGTTCAGGCATCGGAGGCATCGACGACATCAGCCTGCAGCACAGGCGAAGAGCCGACGTTGAGGCACTGCGATGGGGCGTTTGCGATGCGCGAGGCCTGGAGGTTCGCACCCGATTGGTTTGGCCCGAGCACAAGAACTCCATGACAACCTTGTGCGAGGACGGTAAAGTCCGTCGGCTGACGCCGAAGTTCGGGCGCGCTGGAATCTGTCGAGCACAGACCGCGAACAATGTGATGCACACTGCCTGCTTCCGCAAACTGGTGAATCCATTGGCGCAGAAGAGAGCTGGCCACATCGAGGATGCCTTCTCTGTCGAACAACTTGATCGTCCAGTCGGCAGCTCAGTGAAGAAGTTGGCGAGAACGATCGCCGACGTTCCGGCCCCCTTCAGTTCGCCCTTGAGCAGCTCAAGGAACCGGATCTCCGACCCGACACTCGGTTTCTCGCCCCAGAACAGCTCGACTGTCACGGCCGCGTCCTATCGCGGAACGAGCATCGGCAGCGCTTGCGCCGCCCAATCCTCGCTCCGATGCCGGGAGCCGATCCCACCAGGCGAGTGCCATGACCGAACGCCGGCTGAGCGGCTGGTTCGGCAAGGACGTCGCGCTGAACTGCCTGCCTGACGTCGCCGCGACGCAATGCGGACGGGTGATCTCAGCCCGCGTCGCGCCGGTGAGTGCAATGCGGAAATTGGCGGGTCGTCGACGTACTCACCCCTCCGCACGTCTTCACACCACCGATCGATCGGGTGGGATGCGGCCGCCCGGAACTCTTGCCCGCCAACAGGGTTCGGCAGTTGCGAACAAGACGGCCGCGCAACCGGCGGCCTTGTCCCGGATCTGCCTCCGACCGAGTCGGCTGTACCGACGATCCGGACCGTCTCCGAACGAGTTCGGCACCCGCCCGACCGGGGGTTGTTGTGCGCGCTCTCGCACGGTCCAGGGCCGGACGAGCGCTCTACTGGCCTGATGGGAAAAACACTCATCCTCGGAGCGACCGGAAATCTGGGCGGCCTCACCGCCGCCCGCCTGTACCGCAGCGCTCCGCAGACGCTCCGGGCCGCGACAAGCCGCGATGCCGGGATCCGCCGCCTGGACCGGAAGTTCCCCGGCGCCGAGGCCGTGCTCTGCGATTGGAACGACGAGGCCAGCCTGATCGAGGCGATGCGGGGCGTCAGCAAGATCCTCGTGGTGACCCCGGACCTCGTCACCGACGAGTCGGTCGTCACCCTGAACATCATCCGCGCCGCGCAGAAGACCGGTGCCGTCGAACTCGTCGTCCGGCTGCTCGGGATGCCGCCCGGCTTCACCCTCGAACAGGCCGACCCGGCGTACGTCGGCGCCCGTTGCGGTGCCGGGCTGCACGTCGTCGCCAAGCCGCTCCTCGACGCGAGCGGCCTGCCGGTCTGCTATGTCAACGTCCCGGCCTGGCTGATGTTCAACCTGCAGTCCTTCGTGGCCGCGGACGTTAAGGCCCATCGCCGGATCGCCATGCCCGCGACCACCGACTGCCCCCGGATGTGGGTCTCGGAGGGGGACGTCGCCGAGGTCTTCGCCCGGATTCTGTCCGGCGACGCCGCGGAGCACGCCGGGCAGGAGTACTTGCTGACCTCGCCGGACCGGCACTCCTACGCCGATCTGGCGCGGGTCTTCACCGAGGTGCTCGGCGAACCCGTGGCCTACGCGGACGACGACCAGCCGCTGCGCGACGCGATGGGACCGGCTTTCGACCAGCTGATGACCTACCTGAGCCACGAGACCGGCTCGTACGCCGCAGTCCGCCACGTTGACACCCTCACGCGAATGCTGGGCCGCCCACCAGAAACCCTGCACGACTACATCACCGCCCGCAAGGAGCTTTACTCGTGACCCCGGTCCACCCCGTCGCGGCCAAGCGCGGCCACCTCGAGGGCAAGAACCTCCGGCCGATGCCGCTGTGGCCGGCCGAGATGATGCCGCGTCCGATCCCGGCCAACCGCAACGCCGTCTGGTACTCCGGCGAGGACATCACCACGTGCGTCTACGAGGCCGACGACGGCACAGTGGCCTTCGCCGACCTGCCCTACGACGAGCACGTGCACATCCTCAACGGCACCGCAGTCCTGACGTCGGCGGACGGCCGGGTGGACACCTACGGCCCCGGCGACTGGTTCGTCGCGCCCAAGGGCTGGTCTGGCACGTGGGAAATGAGCGGTGGATACCGCGAGATGATCGTGTTCCACACCGCGGCTCTGCTCGCCGCCGCGAAAAAATGGGGCATCGACGGCTGATCGCCGCATCGGGCGCGCTCTGTTGTGCGCCGTTTCAACCGTGGACACCGGAGTGCCGGACCAGGATGCACAAGTCCGGTCCGGCACTCCGGGACGGCCGAGCTGCGAATACCACATAGAGAACCGAGACAGAGACGTTCGCACGTGATAGCTGCCGGCGCTGCTGGACGAGAACGGAACAGTGAACGACTTCGCCGCCTGCATCCGGCACAAGGTCCCGGCGGCCCGCTGGGCCGAGCCCGAGATAGTGCGGCGGCACTCCCCCACCCGGGCACACTGACCCCGTCCACGGCCCGGCACCGTCGCCGGAACTTCGAAAATCCCTCCATGACGAACAACCCCGGCCTCGGCGCAGGCAAGAGAATTCTGGTGACAGGCGGCGCCGGCGAAATGGCGAAGTACGCCTGCCGGGCGCTCGCCGATTCGGACGAGGTCGGTCTGGTCCTGGTCTCCGACCGCGACTTCGACCGCGCGAAGGCCGTCGCCGCGGAACTCGGTCCCAAGGCCGAAGCGCTCGCGCTCGACATCTCCGACAGCGAGGCGTTGGGCAAGGCCCTGGCCGACGTCGACGTCGTGCTGAACTGCGCGGGCCCGTTCTACCGGTTCGGCCGAGAGGTGCTCAGCGCGGCGATCGCGGCGCAGACCCATTACCTGGACATCTGCGATGACTGGGAGCCGACCATCGACATGCTCGAACTGGACGACGCCGCACGGGCCGCGGGCATCACCGCGATCATCGGCATGGGTTCCAGTCCGGGCACCAGCAACCTGCTCGCGATGCTCTGCATGACCGAACTCGATCAGGTCGACAAGGTCTACACGGCATGGTCGATCGGCGGCATCAAGCCGGACCCGCCGGAGCGCAAGGGCAAGCCCAACGCAGCGCGCGACCACTGGATCCACAACTGCACGGAGCCGATCAAGGTCCGTCGCGGCGGCGCCCTGGCGGACACGTACGCGCTCGACGAGATCAAGCTCGCCTACCCGGGCGTCGGCGAGCACTCGGTCTGGGTGTGCGGCCATCCGGAGCCGATGACGCTCCCGAAGGTCCGCCCGGAGATCCAGGAGTCCTACAACGTCATGGTCGCGCGACGCGGCCTGATGGAGGCGCTCAAGGCGATCCAGGGCCGGGTGAAGGCCGGCGAACTCGATGTCCCGGCCGCTGGTGTGGCGCTCACCGAAACCCCGGGCATCAACGGTCCGGCGGCAGGCGAACGTCCTCCGTTCGCCGGACTGTTCGCAGTCGCCGAAGGGGTCAAGAACGGCGTCGCCACGCGTGTGGGCGCGACCCCGGTCGTCCTGCCGAACGCCAACATGGGCGAGTTCACCGGTTATCCCCTGGCCGTCGCCACCGTGATGCTCTGCCGCGGCCAGGTGTCCGAACTGGGCGTCCACGGCCCGGAGGGAGCTGTCGACCCGCACATCTACTTCGACGTCCTCGCCGACTTCGCCGAGGACCGGCCCGCTGGCGTCGAGCCGGTCGAAGTCGTCACCGAAACCATCTGAAACCCTGGCAACCCGAAAGCAGAGGAACCCCATGGCCGTCAAGAAGGTCAACACCGACACGCTCGCCAAGCCCCACGGTTTCGCGCACGCGATGGTCGCCTCCGGCAGCAAGATCATCACCACGACCGGGCAGATCTCAGCCGACCTCGACGGGCAGATCGTCGGTCAAGGCGACCACCGCACGCAGTCGTACCTCGCGACCCTCAACGCGTTCAAGGCGCTCACCGCGACCGGCGCGGCCGCCACGGACGTCACTCGCATGATGGTCTACGTGGTCGACGCGACCCAGGAAAACCTCGAGAAGGTCTACGAGGGCCTCGGCAAGGGCGTCGGCGAGGCCGGCGGCAAGTCCACTGCCATGACGTTGGTCGGCATCACCGGTCTCGCGAACCCGGACGCGCTCATCGAGATCGACCTCACGGCGGTCGTCGACTGAGCGCATCGCCGCGAAGAGCCGCCCCTCCAGAGCTTCCCGGAGGGGCGGTTTTTCAGCCTCGGCATCTACGTGCTGGCAAAAGCGGCGAGGGCCGGCACAGCAGGCCGGGCTCTCGGGCCCGGCCTGCTGCCTCACTGCACGGAGCCGTCCAGCAACCGTTACTGCGCGGTGTACCCGCCGTCGACGAGGTACGACGCGCCGGTCACGAAGCTGGCCTCCTCACTGGCCAGGAACGCCACGACGGCTGCCACCTCCTCCGGTTCCGCCAGCCGGCCCAGCGGATGCCGCTCCAGCAGCGTGGGGTCCTCTTTGATGTCGAGTTCGACCATCGGGGTGTTGACGTAGCCGGGGCACACGGCATTGACCCGGATCCGGTCCGCGGCGTGCTCCAGGGCCAGGGATTTGGTCAGTCCTTCGATCGCGTGCTTGCTCGCGATGTACGACGCCGCACCGGGCGAGGCCACTCGGCCGTAGATCGACGCCGTGTTGACCAGTGCGCCGCCACCCGCCTCGATCATCAGGGGGATGGCCGCCTTGGCCATGAGGAAGGCACCGTGGAGATTGACGTCGAGGACCTGGCGCCATTCCGGGAACGGCGTGGAGGCCCCGAAGCTCTCCAGCACGATCCCAGCGTTGTTGAACAGGACATCGAGGCGGCCGTATTCCTTCCGAACGGAGGCGACGGCACCGGCGACTGCGGGCTCCTCGGTGACCGAGGCGAGGTGGAAGACAGCGTCGTGGCCGGCGGCGCGCAACGCCGACTCCGCCCGCGTGCCGGCTTCCTCGTTCACGTCGACCAGCATGACCCGGGCACCTTCGGTTGTGAACCGCCACGCGGCAGCCAGCCCGATTCCCGATGCGGCACCCGTGATGAGCACGACCTTGCCATCGAATCGCGCCATGGCTCTCACTTCGACCCCACCTTTCGCTGACGCTCCTCCCCTGACCGGCGAGCGAGGACGCTGAACCGGAGTCCGACAGTTGGCACCAGGCCCGTACACCGCGTGAGCAGTCCACTCATCCGCGGGACCGAGCGGACCAATCCGGTGCTGTCAAGAAGTTTCACCGCCGCAGTCGCGACGTCCTCGGCATCGAGATGACGGCCTCCCGCGAACAAGATGGCCGCTCCCGCGTCGTCCGACCGGGACGTGACCATGTCGGTGGCCACCACGTCGGGGCACAGCGCGTGGACCCGAATCGGCAGGCCGGCGTGGTCGAGGTCGCCCTGCAGCGAGGTCGAATACGAAAGCACCGCGGCCTTCGTCGCCGCGTAGACGGCGAGCCCCGGCACTGGCCCGAGCGCCGCGTTCGAGGCGATGTTGAGGATGCGTCCCCCAGGCGTCATCGCTTGCACGGCTGCGGTCGAGCCCGCGATCACGCCGCGGACGTTGACGTCGAAGCTCGCCGCGATGTCGTCCGGGCTGTTGGTCCAGCCGTCGCCGGAGATCAGGATGCCGGCGTTGTTCACCCAGACGCCCAGCTGTCCCATCTCGTTCGCGCGTTGCGCCACCCGCTCATGGCTCGCGGCGTCTCGGACGTCTTGAACCGCCCACGCGCACTCCGCACCGATGCGACGGGCTGCCTCGCGAACCAGCGACTCGTCGATATCGGTGAGCAGGACGCGATGGCCCTGCTTCGCAAGCAGGCTGCCGATCGCGAACCCGATGCCCCTGCCGCCGCCCGTGACCACTGCCACCGTTCCGTTGGCTCTCATAGCGCTCGAGGGTCGTACTCGGCCGTCCGTCGCGAGCGATTCGCCGCGGCGAGGGCGCCCACTTGGGCTACATCCCCCGATTAGGTCCCCATTTCCCCGCTATCGGCCGCTTGGCCTTCAAGCCGACCGAAACTGCGGCGAGACCGACGCCAGGAGGAACACGATGCCCCTTGAGCCGAAATCGGCCCAGTTCGTGGAGGCGCTCGCGGCCGCGGGCGATCCGCCGCTGCACGAGAGCACCCCCGCCATCGCCCGGATGGGAGACATGGTCGCCGCCGGCCTGACCGGCCGCGGACCCGAGGTCGGGTCGGTGCGCAACCTGAAGCTGGACGGCAAAAACGGCCGCTTCCGGGTGCGGGTCCTGGCTCCCGCCGGACCTTCCCGGGGAGTGGTCGTGTACTTCCACGGCGGAGGCTGGGTGCTGGGCGACATCGACCTGCAGTACGACTTCGTCGGCCGCGACCTGGTGAACCGCACCCGATGCACGGTCGTCCTCGTCAATTACCGGAAGGCCCCCGAACACCCTTTCCCGACCGCTCTCGAAGACAGCTACGCGGCGCTGACCTGGGTTTCGGAGAGCCTGCACAAGCAAGGCCCGCTGATCGTCGCCGGCGACAGCGCCGGCGGCAACATCGCCGCGGTGCTGACCCGGTGGGCGCGGGACAACGGCGGGCCGAAGATCGACGGCCAGGTCCTCGTCTACCCGGTCACCGACTGCGACCTGGATCGCCCTTCCTGCCTCGACCCGGCGAACCAGCTCCTCATCGGGCGCGAGGCGATGCGGTGGTTCTGGGATCATTACCTCCCCGACGAAGCCAGCCGCAGCGCTCCGGATGCCTCGCCGCTGCGCGCCGCGAATCTCGCCGGACTGCCGTCCGCTCTGGTTTACACGGCCGAGTACGACCCGTTGCACGACGAAGGCGTTGCGTACGCCGCGGCCCTGCGCGCGGCGGGCGTCGACGTCACCTCCGAAGAGGCTGCCGGAGAAATGCACGGGTTCTTCCAGATGGCCAACATTTTCCCGGGTTATGACGACGGGATCGAACTGGTGTCGCGCTATATCAGCACCTTCGCCGACAGCTTCGGAAGGCAGGCCTGAGGTCATGGCAATGCACGAACACGAGGTACTGATCATCGGCTCCGGCTTCGCCGGTCTCTATCAGCTGTACCGGTTGCGCGAAGCCGGGTTCGACGCGCACGTCGTCGAGGCGGGCGAGGACGTGGGCGGAACCTGGTACTGGAATCGCTATCCCGGCGCCCGTTGCGACATCGACTCGATCGAGTACTCCTATTCCTTCGACGACGACCTTCAGCAGGAATGGGAGTGGACCGAGCGATTCGCGGCACAGCCAGAGATCCATCGCTATTTGCGCCACGTCGCCGACCGGTTCGGCCTGCGCAAGGACATTACCTTCAATACTCGCGTGCAGGCATTGGAGTGGAGCGAAGCAGCGCGTCGATGGACCGCGACCACGACGGACGGAACGACGCTGAGCGCGCGGTTCGTGATCGCCGCGACGGGAAACCTTTCCGTGCCGACCCAACCCGACTTCCCCGGGCTCGACGATTTCGAGGGCGAGACTTACTCCACGGCACGCTGGCCCGAGGGCGGTGTCGACCTCAGCGGCAAGCGGGTCGCCGTCATCGGCACCGGCTCGTCCGGGCTGCAGACCATCACCACGATCGCGCCGGCGGTGGGGAGCCTGACGGTTTTCCAGCGCACGCCCTGCTTTTCGGCGCCTGCGCACAACCGGCCGATCGCCGAAGACCTGGCCGACGCGAAGAGCCGCTACTCCGAGATCCGGGAAAACGCGCGGAACGCGCCCGACGGCTACGAGTGCCGTCCCGGCACGAAGGCGCTGCTCGAGTCGGACCGGATAGACGTCGAGAAGGAACTGGAGCGCCGGTGGGCCGACGGCGGCCTCTGCTTCGGCTGGGCTTTCACGGACCTGGTCCTCGATCTCCGTGCCAACGAGGTCGTCGCGGAGTACTTCCGCGACCGGATCCGGAGCATCGTCGCCGACCCGGTCGTCGCCGAGAAGCTCTGCCCGACCACGTACCCGATCTTCACCAAGCGGATGTGCGTCGACACCGGGTACTACCAGGTCTACAACCGGCCGAATGTCGAACTGGTCGACTTGCGCGAGGAGCCGCTCGTCCGCGTGACCCCGCGCGGAATCCTGGCCGGCGAACGCGAGCACGAGTTCGACGTGATCATCCTGGCCACCGGATTCGACGCCATGACCGGCGCGCTCAACGCCATCGACATCCGGAACGGCGAGGCGACGCTGAAGGAGAAGTGGACGCACGGACCCCGCACCTACCTGGGTCTCATGTCGTCCGGGTTCCCGAACCTCTTCACGGTCACCGGGCCGCAGAGCCCGTCGGTCCTCTCGAACATGGTCACCTCGATCGAGCACCATGTCGGGTTCATCGCCCGGGCACTGGAATACGCGCGAGCCGCGGGGTACGAGCGCATCGAGGCGGAACCCGAGAACGAGGACAACTGGGTCGCCACGACCAACGACCTCGCGAACATGACGATCTTCCCGATGGCCGCGTCGTGGTACATGGGCGCGAACGTGCCGGGCAAGGAACGCATCTTCATGCCCTTCGTCGCGGGCGTCGGGCTGTACAAGCAGGTGACCGACGGCGTCGAGGCGGGGCATTACCACGGGTTCGAGATGGAGTGAGACCGCTGGCGACTGCCCGCTTCCCCAGGGAAGGGAATGCGGCAGTCGCCGGTCCCACACCTCAGCGCTGAGATCGACCAAGTTCAAGCGCTTCGAACGCGTTCTCCGCGACGGGCTGCATCCAGTGGAACAGCGCGTTTCCGGTCTCCTGCGGCCGGACGAAAAACTCGGCCCACCCGGCGTGGTCGTCACTCTCCCCCACTAGCGTCGCGCCCCGCCGGCGGGCAGCTGTCCGGCACGCGGTGATGTCGTCGGAGTCGAAGGAGACGTGGTGCAGTCCGCCGCCGGTTCGTTCCAGGAAGCGAGTCAGCGCACTGGCGGCATTCTCGAACGGCGAGCACACCTCCAGCATCAAACCGGAGGAGGCCCGGACCCACGACCAGCGTCCGTTGAGTTCCGCGTCGTCGCCGCTCTGGTTGATCTCCCCCGCGAACAACCTGACCAGCGAATCGACCACCGTGTCGTATTCGGCGCCGGGAACCACGATGCCGATGTGGTTGAGGCGACCGAGTTCCGGTTCAGCTGGCAAGGCGCTCACTCCCGGACAGTTCGACCTTGACGAGAAGGCCAAGCTCCTGGGCTCGGCTCGCGGCCTCGGCACGGTTCCGTACGCCGAGCTTGCGGTACACCGCGCTCGTGTGCTGTTTGACGGTGTGGCGCGAGAGGTTGAGGCTGGCCGCCGTCTCCGGGTTGCTCAGGCCGGCAGCGAGGTGCTGAAGCACGTCGAGTTCGCGGCGGGACAGTCGATTCTCGGGAGTCGCGTCGGTTTTCGGGAATACCCGGACGCCCTCCGCGACCCGCTTGATGGCGGACACGATCGCACCTCGGGGAAGGTGCTTCGAAAGAGCGCCCGCGGCGCCCAGCGAGGTCGCCAACGCCGTCGGCACCCGGCCGAGTCCAGCCATGAGAACCATCTTGACGTGCGGCATCCAGTCCTGGATCCAACAGCAGAGTTCGGCGCTCGAACGTCCGCGAAGAGAGGCGCTGACGACCACGACCTGCGGCTGGTGGCGACGGATCGCCTGGACCGCGTCCTTCGCCGTGCTCGCCATGTAGCAGGCCGACACCCAGGGAGCGGCTTCGAGGACGGCACAGAGACCCGCCTGCATCAGTTCGTTCTCGTCGACGACCAGGATGCGCTGCAACTGGCAGAAATCGGTTGTATCGGTCGTCTCAAGCGGGCGTTCGGCAAGCACTGTCATGGCACGTTCCCTTGCGTTCAGCGAATCCTCACCCGACGTTCGCGCGGCGACAGCCAGCCTGCGCGACTGTGAGCGGGGACACGCGGGGGGAACTACGTGTTTGAACACCCGCATTGCGTCTGCGCGAACACGACCGACATCGCGACGACCCTCCCGCGGGATCCGGCCAGATGGCTAAACAGGTCGCCGACCTGGCACTTCATGCCAGGGCCATCGAATTCACCTGCGCACGTTCGCGGAAGAACTGCTCAACCGAGCCCGCACATGGTGCCCGCGGCCAACTGACGCGGCGGTCCGGCGCAAGAGTCCGTCCAGCCCCGCACGGAAATGCCGCCGCGGGAATCCGGCGGCGGCACTTCCGTCCAGGCCTCAGCGTCGGCCGAGGGCCACGTTCGCGTCCCACGCCGCGGCGGTGATCCCGCGCTCGCGGACCTTGCCCTTCTCGACCCGCTCCGACGGGGTTTTCGGCAGGCGGTCGACGACCTCGACGTAGCGCGGAACGGCGAACCGCGGAAGATCCCGGGTGACGAACTCGACCAGTTCGGCCGGGTCGAGGGCGGCTCCGGCAGCCGGGACGACGAGCACCGCGACGTCCTCCTCGCCCACTTCCGAAGGCACCCCGATCGCCGCGACCTCGAGCACCTGCGGGTGAGCGGCGACAGCCTGCTCGACCTCCCAAGCCGAGACGTTCTCGCCGCGGTGGCGGATCGAGTCCTTCTTGCGGCCGATGTATTCCAGCATCCCGTCGGGATGTTCACGGACGAGGTCGCCGGTGTGGAACCACAGATTGCGCCAGACCTCGGCTGTCTCCACCGGTTTCGCCCAGTAGCCCTGCATTATCGCGAAGGGCTCGCGCGGCCGGTAGACCAGCTCGCCGGCCTGACCCTCGTCCACGGGTGCGTCGTTGTCGTCGACCAGCTGGATCTCCACCTCGGGGATGGCCCGGCCGATGCGGCCCGGAACCGTCTGACCGGGAGGTGCCGACGTCAGCAGAACGCACTCGGTCATGCCGTACGCCTCGATGATCTGCACTCCGAAGCGAGCCTCGAAGTCGCGCAGGATCTCGCCGGGTGTGGATGAGCAGATCGCAGTCCGGGCGGGTTGGTCGGCGTCGCCGGGCCGCGGCTCCTGTTTGTGGAGCATCCACAGCATCGTGCCGATCGTGGCGAAAATCGTCGCGCCGCTCTCGCGCACCTCGTCCCAGAAGCGGCTGACGCTGAACCTCCGTCCCAGCACGCCCTTGCCGCCCACGGACCAGGCAGTCGTGAGGAAGGCGCGCGCGTCGATGTGGAAGAGCGGCTGCACGCACAGCACCACGTCGTCCGAGCGAACCTCCATCAGCTGAGCCGCATGAGCCGCCTTCGCGGGGTAGTAGCGCTGCGGCAGCATGACGCCCTTCGAGGGGCCGGTCGTGCCGGAGGTGTACATGATCGTCGCGATGTCGCCCGGCAGCGGAGCCGCCAGCTCCTCCTCCGAAGCCGAGCCCAGCGCGAGCAGTTCGTCGAAGCTGAGCTGCCGTACGGCATCCCCGAACGGCTTCGTCGAGTGTTCCCCGATGCACACGACGAACTCGGGCCGATCGGTGATCGTTTCCGCGAGGATCTGGAGGTAGTCCTCGGTTCCCATGAGGACCCGCGGCGCCGCGTCGTGCACGAAATACTCCAGGAGCCGCCCGCGCGCCTCGACGTTGAACGGCACGTCGATCCCGCGGGCCGCGTTCGTGCCGAGCCATGCCCACAGGGTCTCCGGCCGGTTGTCGCACATGATGCCCACTCGGTCGCCGGGCTCGATCCCCAGCGCACGCAGGCCCCGTCCGGTGCGCTCGACCTGATCGAGAGTCTCGCGGCGGGTGAAGCTCTCACCGACGATGCGGATGCACTCTCGGTCGGGATCCTCGGCGGCGGCCGTCCGGAGTGCGAGAAGAAGGCTGTCCTGGATGCTCATTCTCCGATCGTGCGCGCAGTCCCCGAAAGCGCTCCGGCGCACGGCTTCCCCGACACCCGCATGGGGGAATACCGGCGCGAGCCAGAGCTGCGCGGCTTTCGGCATACCCGCCCAGTTGGGCGGGAAATGACGCCGCCGTCGACCACCGTCCGCCAATCGGCGATAGGTCTCGGGTCAACGATCTCACCCGCTATGACAGGAAGGCGTCCTCCATGGATTTCACCTTCGCGCAGGAGCAGGAAGACCTGCGTGACGCCGTCCGGTCCTTCCTGCGCAAACGAGCCGGCGCGGACGCCCGGCGAGAACTCCTCCACACCGGCTACGCCTTCGACCGCGAGGTCTGGCGAAGCATGGCCCGTGACCTCGGGCTCCAGACTCTGACAGTGCCCGAGGAACGCGGCGGCAGCGGTGCCGGCTTCCTCGAGTCGATGATCGTCTTCGAAGAGATGGGGCGCGAACTGTTCTCCGGCCCCTTCTTCTCGACGGTCCTGGCGACCTGGGTCCTCGATGCCTCCGCTTCCGACGCAGCGAACACTGCTCTCCAGCAGGTCGCCGACGGAGACCTGGTCCTGACCGCGGCCATCGCCGACGAGTCGGGGACCTGGTCGGCGCCCGGCACGGCGACCCGGGCGGTCGCGACTCCCGACGGTCATCGCGTCACCGGGGCGAAGGCACGGGTCACCGATCTCCCGGTCGCCGACGCCTTCGTCGTGTGGGCGCAGACAGCCGAAGGACCGTCTTGGTTCCTGGCCCCGGCCGGTGCGGACGGAGTCGAGGCGATCGCCGAGGAGAGTCTCGACCTCGCCCGGCCGATCGGCACCCTGCGGCTCACGGACACGCCCGCGACGCTCATCGTCGGACCCGGACAGGCTGCCGCCGTAAGGGAATCCGTCGACACCCGCGCCTGCGTCGCGCTGGCCGCAGAACTGGTCGGCACCGCCCAGGCGGCTCTCGACCAGTCCGTCGAATGGAGCAAGAGCCGGCATCAGTTCGGCCGCCCCATCGGCTCCTTCCAAGCCCTCAAACACCTGTGCGCCGACGCTCTTGTCGAGGTCGAGGCGGCGCGAGTGCTCACCCATTACGCGGCGTGGGCAATCGCGGCCGGCCAGGCGGAAGCGCCGGTGCTCGCTTCCATGGCCAAGCAAGCGGCCGCGGATGCCGCTGCACAGGCCGCGGGGAACAACATCCAGATCCACGGCGGCATCGGCGCCACTTGGGAGCACGAAGCCCATCTCTGGCTGCGCCGGGCCAAGGCCTCCGGCGCGCTCTTCGGGAGTCCGCGCCAGCACCGCGCCCGGATCTCCGACCTGCTTTCGGCCTAGTCCTTCCCCGTCACGTCAGGACAGTCATGAACCCCGTTTTTTCGACTCCCGTACAGGAATTCCAGCGAGAATTCGCCGAGTTCCTCCGGCAGGTCCTACCGGCAGGCTGGGCCGGGTCCGGCGCCCTGCCGCACGACGAGTTCCCCGCTTTCGCGGCAGACCTTCGCCGAGCCCTCTACGAGGGCGGTTACCTCGGCGTCGACTGGCCGACCGAGTACGGCGGCCGGGGCCTGACCCCGGAACACCAGGTGGCCGTCGCCGAGCAGCTGACCCGGATGAAGCTCCCCCAAACCTCCCTCAGCGACGTCTTCGGCATGCAGATGTTCGGCTCGACCGTGCTCGCGTTCGGCACCGAGGAACAGAAGCACCGGTTCCTGCCGGGCATCCTCAGCGGCGAGGTCAAGTGGTGCCAGGGCTATTCGGAGCCGCAGTCCGGCTCCGACCTGGCCAGCGTGTCGACGGCGGCCGTGCGCGGCGCGGACGGGTGGCACATCGACGGGCAGAAGATCTGGACCGGCACCGCGCACCTCGCCGACTGGATCTTTGCGCTGGTGCGGACCGACCCGGAGGCGCCCAAGCACCGCGGGCTGACGCTGCTGGCCTGCCCGTTGCGGCAACCGGGCATCGAGATACGGCAGATCCGGCAGATGTGGGGAGAGGCCGAGTTCAACGAGGTCTTCTTCACCGATGCCGTGACCGCCGACGACAACGTCATCGGCGGCGTCAACAACGGCTGGCGGGTGGCGACGGCCCTGCTCGAACACGAACGCGGGGGCGCGGCGGCGGTCCTGGCAGTGCGCTTCGAGGAGGAACTCGACCGGCTCTGCGAGCTGGCCCGCGAACACCGCCGCGACCAGGACAGCGACATCCGGCAGCGGATCGCCTGGTGCCGCGCGCGCGTGCTCGCCATGAAACTGCTCGGCTACAAGGCTTTGACCCGGTCTCTGCGCGGCCAGCCGATCGGTGCGGAGGCGGCGATGACCAAGCTCTACTGGTCCGAGTACCACGTCGTCCTGACGGATCTCGCGATGGACATCCTCGGCGACGAGGCACTCGTGCTCCGCGGCCGCCGGCCCGCGCTGGCCGACGGCCCGGACGCGCCGGGCGCGCCGACCGACAGCGCCGGGTGGATCACGACCTTCCTGACCTCCCGGTCGAGCCGCATCTACGCCGGCACGAACCAGATCCAGCGCACTCTGCTCGCCGAGTCGATCCTCGGCATGCCCCGCGAACCGCGCCCCGCCTGACCCCCATCTCCAGGAGAGGAATCACCATGACCGACGTGGTCGAGGTCGAGGACCGAGGACCGGTGCGGCACGTCGTCCTCAACCGGCCCGAGCAGCTCAACGCGATGAACGACGCGCTGGCCGACGGCCTGGTCGAGGCACTCGAAAACTGTGCCCACGACGAGGATCTGCGCGTCGTCGTCGTGACCGGCGCGGGAAAAGCCTTCTGCGCGGGCGGCGACCTCAACGCCATGGCGGCCGGACGCGACGCGATGTCCGCCCCGCGCGAGGTGGCCAAGCTCCGGCGCCACGCACGCGCGGCGGAGCTGCTGCGGACAATGCCGGCCGCCACAATCGCCGCCGTGCACGGAGCCTGCGCCGGGGCCGGCCTCGGGCTGGCGCTCGCTGCCGACCTCCGGATCGCCTCCGAGGCCGCTGTCTTCCGTTCTGCCTTCCTCACCGCCGGACTGTCGGGCGATTTCGGCACGGCGTGGTCGCTGACCCGGTTGCTCGGCGAGGCTCGTGCCCGCGAACTGATGCTGCTCAACGAAAAGGTGAACGCCGCGCGTGCCTTGGACATCGGCCTCGTCAGCGCGGTGGTGGCAGCCGACAAGTTCGCCGACGAGACCGACCGATTGGCGCAGCGGCTCGCCGGGTCGGCACCACTCGCCCTGCGGCGGATGAAACAGAACCTGCGCGAAGCGTCAACAGCGTCCTTCGCCGACTGCGTCGCCAGCGAGTCGTTGCGGCACATCGAGTGCGCGTTCAGCGATGACGCCGCGGAGGCCGGAGCCGCCTTCATGGCGCGCCGCACGCCGCAGTTCCACGGGCGCTGAGCCCGCAACAAGGAAGAGAGTCACCTCATGGTCGAGTATTTCGACGGAGACGGCCTGCCCGAGCCCGTCGGCTACCGCCAGGCGTCGCGGACGTCCGGCACCAGTGTGGTCCGCATCGCCGGACAGGTCGGCGTCGATGCCGAGGGCACCCGGATCGGCGAACCCGGCGACTACGCCGCGCAGGCAGAACGCGCCGTCGACAATGCTCTGCTCGCCTTCGCGGCCGGCGGAGCACGCCCCGAGCACATCGCGCACCTCACCTACTACGTCGTCGGACTGGACGAAACCACTGCCGGACAGGTCAATCGCGGGATCGGGCGCGCGGTCCGCAGGCACGGCATGCAGCCAGTGCCCGCGACGATGATCGGGATCACCGGCCTCATGCGCGGTGACTTGCTCATCGAGGTCAACGGCACCGCAGTGATCGGCTGAAGGAGTCGAACGTGCACATCGAACGACACGACCAGGTCGCTCTTCTCCGGTTCGGCAATCCGGACGACCGCTCGCGGTGGAGCCACCGCGCGGAGACCGACTACCTCGACACTCTGGTCAGCCTTGAGGCGGATCCGACGGTACGGGTCATCGTCCTCACCGGCGCCAGCGCGGACTTCTGCGCCGGTCCGGAGCTGGACTCGCTCACCTCGCACGCGGTCCGCGATCCGCGAGGCGACGACTTCCCCCGGATGATCGCGAAGCCGATCATCGCCGCCGTCGACGGGGGCTGCCACGGCATCGGTCTCTCCCTCGCCCTGATGTGCGATCTCCGGGTGGCTTCCGGAACCACCCGGATGTCGACCGGGTTCGCTTCGGTCGGCCTTGTCGCCGAACACGGGGTTCCCTGGCTGCTGCAACGCATCTGCGGCCACGGGGTCGCCGCCGATTTGCTGTTCACCGATCGCCGGATCGACGGGGCCGAGGCTCGCCAGCTCGGGATCGTGCAGTACCTCGCCGAGGAAGGCACCGCGCTCGACGAGGCGATGGCCCTGGCCGCGCGGATGGCGGGACGGCTTTCGCCGCTCTCCCTCGGCGTGATCAAGCATCAGCTCAACAACGAGTGCACCGGCGACCTGCACGAGACCGTCGTGCGCGGCGAAGAGCTGGTCCAGCGCGTCTCGGCACAAGGCGACTTCGACGAGGCGATCGCCGCGCTCCGGGAGCACCGCGCTCCGGCCCTTGCCCCGCTGGACCCCGCTGTCCTGCGCAAGGTGCTCGGCTGACCCAGGTCCGTGAGGGACTCTGATTCCCCATGCCAGGGACTTAAGGCGGCGCTGTGGGTGCGGTTCGAAGTGTGCCTGTCCTGGTCGTGGGGGTTGGCGAGGCCGGCACGGGGTTTGCTGTCCGTGAGGGGAACCCTGAGGGACTCTGAGTCCCTCAGGGTTCCCCTCACGGACGCGCGGAAGCGGCTAAGTGGGCATAGGTCGGGCATTTCGGCGGAAGTGACGTCCTTTGTGGACGGTAGGTAGGCGTGAGGCCACGCCGCTTAAGTCCCTGGCATTGACTCTGCTTCCTTCAGGGTTCCCCTCACGGACAGCAAAACGCACCCGCAGCGCCGCGATGGTCAGCCGGCGGCGAGTGCGGTGGGCGGATGCAGTCCCGGCGGCAACGCCCGCAGCCCTTGCACGGCGTGCAGCATCCGCGCGGCAGTACCGGGATAAGGATCGACCGGAGCACTAACCCGCACCAGCAGCTCGCTGGCGTCTCCGCCGGTCAGGGTCAGGATCACGTCGGTCTCCCCGGTGCCCTGCCTCGCCGCCGGATCCGCGAAACCGGCCCAGCTGAGCCGAAGCCGCTCGGTCTCGCCGTCCGACACGACGACGCTCTGGTCGAAACCCTCGACCTCGCCTCGGCGCACCTCGATGCCGCCGACGGTCGTGTCCGCGTCGGCGGCGACCAGGCCGCCCGTGGAGACCGGTTCCCGATCGCCGAGGCCGAGGGAGTCGGCGATGAGGCGGGCCGATTCGCGCAGCAAGGCATCCACACGTGCCGACGCACCCGCGGCCGTCGTGCCGATGCCGAGTTCCTGTGCGAGGACGTCGCGGCCCCACGAGGAGATGTTCGAGACGCGTTCGCCGCGGACGGAGACCGGTGCGGGCAGACCGCTCGTGAGAAGCGCGGGCAGCACGTCGAGCCACAGCCCGGGGATCATGCCGGTTCCCACCATCCGCGATCCCGATTCGCGTGCCGCCTTCTCGATCCGGTCGCGGACCTCCGGCGCCAGCGCCGAACGCGGATCGACGAAGCACGCGTGCACCTGGTCGACACCGGCGGCGGTGCAGGAGGCCAGAACCTGTTCGTGGCGCTCGCCGGTGAGACCGGCGTACAGGAGGACATCGATCTCGCCACTGCGCAGAGCGGCCTCCAGATCCGCGGTCGCCAGTACGCCGACGGGCGCTTGTCCGGTCAGTTCCCCGATGTCCTTGCCCGCCTTGTCAGGCGAATGCACCACGGCGGTCGTCAACCGGAACGGGATGTGCGGCAGCGCGGCGACCAGTTCGGCGGCGGTGCGCCCGGTGCCGTAGATGCCAACGCGCGGGAGAGTTCTCATCACGCCAGCATGCTGGCCGGGCACGCCGGATTCATCCCCCAGCTGGGCGCCGTTGATTCCTCGTGCGCGCACGGCGGCGAGGCCTCTCAGATCATCGGAAGATGCAGAACTCACAAGAGGTTCCGCCACCGGTCGTCGTCGTCGGAGCCGGGCTCGCCGGACTGACCGCGGCCAAGACGCTGGCCGACGCCGGTATCGACGTGACCGTGCTCGAGGCGCGCGACCGGGTCGGCGGGCGCACGTTCACCGTCACCGACGGTTTCGCGGACGGCCAGCACGGCGACCTCGGCGGCGAGTTGATCACCGAGGATTACCGCGCTCTCACGGCACTCTGCGGCGACCTCGGCGTCGAACTGTCGGCTCCGGTCCGGATCGAACGGCCCGACCTCCCCGAAGGAGCGAGCCCGGCTGCCGGCTACCTGGCCGAGGGACGCTTGATCGTCGACGGGGAAATTCTCACCGGAAATCGTTTCAGGCAAGCGGAAACCGAGATCCACACCGCACTGGCGTCCTTTCCGCCGGCACCGCACGAGGTCCTCGAACAGTGGACGCGCCGCGCCGGGCTGAGCGACCTGGCGCGAGCCGCGCTTTCCGGATTCGGCCGCATGCCCACCCAGTACGACGCCTTCCAGGTCGACAGCCACTACCTCACTCACGCTCACATCGGCGAGATCCGGCGCGTCGTCGGAGGCAGCCAGCGCCTCGCCGACGCCCTCGCCGCGACGGTGAACGTGCGGCTGGAAGCGCCGGTTCGCGCGATCCGCCAGTCCGGAGGAACCGTTGCGGTGGAACTGGAATCCGGCGAACGCTTCGCGGCAGGCCACGTGGTCGTCGCGGTCTCGCCCTTCGTGCTGCCGACACTCGGCTTCGACCCGCCGTTGCCCGCGGATCTCACCGGGGCGCTGACCGCCCTCCAGCGAGCGTCAGGCGGGAAGGTGATCGCTCAGTACTCCGAAGGCGATTCGGTCCGTGCCGCGTTGTCCCGCGCGGTCTTCACGGACGGTCCGGTCAACACGGCGTGGGTCAGCAATCCTTATGTCACAACGGGTCCTGCCGTCGTGAGCGGCTTCGTGTGCGGCGAGAACCGATACGTCCTCGAGGACGAGGACCTGGCGCTGGCCGAACTCGACGCCGTCGTCGCCACCGCGATCGGCGGCCCGGTGAACCGCTTGGCTCAGCACGTCAAGAACTGGACGGCGGATCGCTATGCGCTCGGCATCGGCGGGATGCCCAGCTTCGCCGCCCGCCGCCCGCAGATCGCCGTCCTGGCCACCCCTGAACGGCGCGTGCACCTCGCCGGCGACTTCACCGACGTCTCGCTCTGCGCGACGATGGAAGGTGCGGTCCGTTCGGGTCTCCGCGCCGCCGGCGAGGTACTGCGGGCGCCAGCACGCGTGTCCCTCGACTACATCGACCGGAAGCTGGTGCGCGCATGAGGACCATAGTCATCGGCGCCGGACCGGCCGGACTCGCCGCCGCACGTTCGCTGGCCGGCCGGGGCGAGGAGGTCGTCGTCCTCGAAGCACAGCCGTACGTCGGCGGCCGTACCCGGTCGGATCGCGAGCGACTGCTGCACGGCCAGCCCGCCGACCTCGGCGGCTCGTTCATCGACCTCGGGCAGGACGAACTGCTGCGCACCTGCGCCGAACTCGGCGTCGCCCTGACCCCGCAGCTCGCGCTGCTGCGTGCGGACCCGGACGGACGCTTCTCCGCCGCCTCGTCCTTGCGCAACACCACTGTCGTCGACGGACGGCGCTTGCCCGACGCTGATCGCGACCAGGTCGCCGACGAGGTCAGGGCAGCCCTCGACGCCTGCCCGCCGGACCCGAGCGAACTCGTCCCCGCCTGGGCGGCCCGGGCCGGGCTGAGCCCACTGGCGCGTCGGCTCTTCCGCGCCCTGACCGGATTCAACCCGGTCCACGACGATTCGCAGATCCAGATGAGCATGGTCGAGCCGCCCCACGTCGGCAAGGTGTGCTGGATGATGGCCGACGGCACCGACGCCATGGCAAGGGCGATGAGCGAAGGGCTCGACGTCCGCCTTCGCCACGTCGTGCGCGCAGTCCGGCGCACCGGCCGCGAAATCACCGTGGAGACCGACCGCGGCGATTTCCCCGCGCGCGATGTGATCGTCGCCGTTCCGGTGACGCCGACGCTGCGCATCGGCTTCGCTCCGGTCCTGCCCGCGTGGAAGACCGAGGCGCTGCTCGCCACCCCGATGGCCCAGGGCGGCAAGGTGATCGGGCAGTACGCCGACGGCGCCGAGCTGTTCGAGAAGGTCGGCACCGGCATCATGAGCGACGGCCCGATCTCTCTCGTCTGGGCCCGGCCGGTCGGCCCGGAGGATTCGGTCGTCCTGCTCGGTCTCGCGGCCGATCGCGGCGACGGTTTCCTCCGCGGCGAAGAGTCGGCGCTCGCTGCCCTGGACGTCATCGTGTCAGCCGTGCTCGGCCGGCCCGCGCGCCGGCTCGCGGGGATCGTGAAGGACTGGTCCCTGGAACCCTTCGCCGGCGGAGTGGTTTCTTCGCTGCTCGGCGACTTCCCGCGTCTCCCAAGCCTGCTGGCCCAGAGCGTCGGTCCCGTCCACTTCGCCGGCGAGCACACCGCGGACATGTGGGCGACCGGCATGGACGGCGCGCTGCGGTCCGGCAAGAGGGCCGCCGACCAGGTCCTGTCGCGGCGGTCCACGGCCGCGATCGCGGCGCACGCCAAGTCGCCGGGATAGGCTCGCCACGATCTCCCAGCCGCTCGTGAAGGATGTGACGTGGACGCTCCGCCAGCTTCCGGGCCGACCCGTGGATCGGCCCCGAACTTGCCCGCGGAGATCACGAGCTTCGTCGGCCGGCGCAACGACCTCGCCGCGATCCGGCAGATCTTCTCGACGACCCGGCTGGTCACGCTCACCGGGATCGGCGGCGTCGGCAAGACCCGGCTGGCCCTGCGCGCCGCCGACGAGATGAAACGCGCCCTCGCCGACGGCGTCTGTCTCGTCTCGCTGGCGGCTCTCTCGGAGCCCGCCCTGGTCCCCCAGACCGTCGCCGACGCGTTGCGGATCCGGGAGCAGCCCAAGTTCGGGGTCGCGGCGGCGCTGGCCGAGCATCTCGGCCCCCGGCAGATGCTCCTCGTCCTGGACAACTGCGAGCACCTCGTGGACGCCACCGCGAACCTGATCGACCAGATCCTGAAGGCGGCGCCCGGCGTGCGGATCCTGGCGACGAGCCGCCAAGCGCTGCGCATCGACGGCGAGACTGTCTACCCGGTGACACCCTTCCTGGCGCCGGATCCCTCGGCTCGCCTCGATCCGGGCAGCGCGAGCCACTACCCGTCCGTCGCGCTCTTCGCCGATCGCGCCGCGGCGGTCGTTCCGGGGTTCGCCGTCACCGAAGAAATCGAGACCGCGGTCATCCGGCTGTGCCACCGCCTCGAAGGCATCCCGCTCGCGATCGAACTGGCCGCGGTGCAGCTTCGCGTCCTCACCGTCGAGGAACTCGCGGACCGCCTCGACGACCGGTTCCAGCTGCTGCGCTCCGGATACCGCAATGTGCCCCAGCGCCACCAGACTCTTCGCGCACTCGTCGACTGGAGCCACGACCTCTGCACTCCGGCAGAGCGGCTGCTGTGGGCTCGCGCCTCCGTCTTCGCCGGCGGCTTCTCCCTCGCCGCGCTGGAAGAGGTCTGCGCCGACGACGCCCTCCCGGCCGCCGCGCTCCTCGACACGCTGACTGGTCTGGTCGAGAAGTCGATCGTCCTTCGCGAAGACCACGGGAGCCACGCGCGCTTCCGCATGCTCGACACGATCCGCGAGTACGCCACGGCGCTGGTGCTGGAATCCGCGGAGGCCGAGGTCCTCGCCCGCCGCCACCGCGACTGGATCGCGAACCTGGTGGAGACCGCGACCGCCGCGTGGGCCGGTTCCGAGCAAGAGCGATGGGCCCGTCGGCTCCAGCTCGACCACGCCAACATCCGCCTCGCCCTCGAGTACTGCATGGCCCGGCCGGAAGAGGCCGAGACCGGTGTCCGGATCGTCGCCCAGCCGTGGTTCTGGGCAGCGATGGACCATCTCAACGAAGCCCAGCTCTGGCTCGACCGTGCGTTGAACATGCTGTCGTCCCCTTCTCACGAGCATGCGTGGGCACTGGCGACGCGCGGCTACATCGCCGCCTTCCAAGGCGACGAGGAGAAGCTCGCCGAACTGCCCGAGCGAGCACGCGCCATGGCAGTGAGCCTCGACGACCTCGCCGCGCTGGCGCTCTCCAACCACGTCATGGGATTTCGCACGTCGATCGAACACGGCGACATCCGTGCCGCGATCCCGTTGTTCACCGAGGCGCTCCGCCAGTACGACGAATCCGGGATACGCGGCCAGTTCCACGACAGCGTCGTCGTCGAACTCGCCGTGACCCACATCGCCCTCCAGGAGTACGACCGCGCCGAGGAACTGACCGAGGACATGTTCCTGCGCTGCACCGCCGCCGGCGAGCGGTGGAATCTGTCCTACTCTCTGTGGCTGCGCGCCCTGATCGTGCTCCTGCGCGACGATGACGCCGCCTCCGCCGAGAGCAACCTCCTCGAAGCCCTCCGGATCAAGCGCGTCTTCCGCGACACCCTCGGCTTCGCGCTCACTCTCGAGGTCGTGTCCTGGACGGCGGCGCGGACCGGGGAAGCCGAACGCGCCGCCGTGATCATCGGGAGCACCGACCAGATCTGGCGAACCGTGGGCGCCCGCCAGTTCGTCGGCCTGCGCCGCCGTTTCGAGGCGGAAGCGCGCGCCCGGATCGGAGACACCGCGTTCGGCGCCGCCCGGGCGCGCGGCAGCCGGCTGAGTGTCGAGGAGACGGTCGCGTACGCACTGCGCGAGACGCCTTCGAGCGGCGCTTCCGATACGTCCGCCAATCCCCTGACCCGGCGCGAGCGCGAGGTCGCCGACCTCATCGCGGACGGGCTGTCCAACAAGGAAATCGCCGCACAACTGGTGATCTCGCTCCGGACGGCGGAGGGGCACGTGGAGAAGATCCTTGCCAAGCAGGGCTTCAAGACCCGGACCCAGATCGCCGCCTGGGTGACCCGCCACCGCGCGGGCGCCTGACCCGGGCCCCGGCCGCCGGGCGCCCGAACCACTGATCAGCCGGGGCTTCGGGCCCGCTTCCCCGGCCGCGTCCTCTGTGGACTGACGGCCGCCCGGAGCCCCGTCCTCCTCCCCCACGTGGGCTAACAATATTCGCACCGCCGAGAACGGACCGCCGGCCGGGCGCATCGTCTGTCTTCCTTCACCGTGTATCCCGAAGCAAAGGGTGGACCGTGACTATCAAACCCAAGTCCGCGCTCGCTGTGCTGTGCGCGCTGAGTTTCGTGTCGGTCGCCGCGTGCGGTTCGCCGACAAGCCAAGACGCCAACGCAGGCGACAGCCTCTCCGGGCAGCAGCTGGTTTACGTGAATTACGGCGGCGACACCCTGAAGGCCGCCCAGGCGGCCTGGCTGGACCCCTTCGCGAAGAAGACCGGCGTCCGGATCGCGACCGATTCGCCGTCGGATCCGGCGAAGGTCAAGGCCATGGTGCAAGCCGGAAACACCACGTGGGACGCCATCGACATCGATTCCGTGTCCGGCGCGGAAGGATGCGGGTCGCTGTACGCGAAACGTTCCGAACTCGGCGTGGACGTCAAGGATGTCGCTCCCCAGTACGTGACCGACGAGTGCGGCGTGCCGATCATGGTGCAGGCCGTGGGGCTCGTCTACAACACCAAGAAGTTCGGCGGCAACCCGCCGACGAAGATCACCGACTTCATGGACGTCCAGAAGTACCCGGGCAAGCGGCTCGTCTTCAACTACGCGCCCGGCAGCATCGACCCGCTGCTGCTGGCGGACGGCGTGGCTCCGGACAAGCTCTACCCGCTGGACACGACCCGAGCCGCCGCGGCGATCAAGAAGCTGGGCGGCAACCTGACGCTCGACTCCACACTGGCGCAGGAGGCCCAAGGGCTCGAGTCGGGAGACTTCTCGATGTGCCTGTGCTACCTCGGCCGCGCCGCCTTGTCGGCCCAGAAGGGCGCCCCGGTCGACGTCGTGTGGGACAAAGCGTGGGAAGGCTGGGACGCCGTCTACGCCGTCAAGGGCTCGAAATCCCCGCAGGCCCAGGCCGCGCTCATGAACTTCATCGCGACGCCGGCCGCCCAGAGTGCGTTCACCGAGCAACTGCCCTACGGCCCGACGACGCCCTCGGCCAAGCCCGACGTTCCGGCCGACCTGAAGAAGTGGTTGCCCCAGAACAACATCGACAAGATGGGCCCGCAGGGCGAAGTGGTCGCCGACATGAAGTGGTGGGTGGCGAACGCGGACAAGACTTTCGCCGCCTGGACGGCGATGACCGCGGGCTGAGCCCGCTCCCCCACGACGCGTCCGGTCGCGGTCGTCGCACGACGACCGCGACCGGCGCCGAGCAAGGCCAAGGAGATATCCAGCGATGAATGTGCTGACAGCAGCGCTGTACCGGTCGAGATGGGTCCTCGCCGCGGCGGCGGCGATGGCTTTCCTCGCCCTGTTCTTCGTCTACCCGCTGGGCACGATGACAGTGCGGAGCTTCACCGACTTCGTGTCCCGCGGCGACTCCGGATTCGCGAACTACCACTGGTTCTTCACCAGCGACGTGCAGTTGACCATCCTGCGCCGGACCTTCCTGACGTCCGTCTTCGTCACCGTGCTCTGCTTGGCCGTCGGGTATCCGTACGCGTATCTGATGACCGTGGTGTCCACCCGGTGGCGGATGGTGTTGCTGGCCGCCGTGCTGATGCCATTCTGGACCAGCCTGATCGTGCGCACCTACTCCTGGATCATCCTGCTCGGGGACAGCGGCCCGATCGCCAAAGCGTTGCGCGCCTTGGGATTCGGCAACGTCCGCCTGCTGGGCACGACGACGGCCGTGACCATCGGCATGGCGCAGATCATGCTGCCGTTCCTGGTTCTGCCGCTGTACTCCCAGCTGACCCAGATCGACCGGACGCTGCTGCGGGCCGCCGAGATCCACGGCTCGACGCCGCGGACCGCCTTGCGGACGGTGTACCTGCCGCTGTCGGTTCCCGGAATCACCGCCAGCAGCACCATCGTGTTCGTGCTCACGCTGGGCTTCTACTTCACGCCCGCCCTTCTCGGTTCACCCCAGAACAGCCTTCTGTCCCAGCAGATCGTGAGCCAGGTGAACTCCCAGCTGGCCTTCGGGCGCGGTGGAGCCATGGCGCTCGCACTGCTCCTCATCACCCTCCTGATCCTCGCCGGAGGCTCCCTGCTCGGACGGCCCTTCACGCGAGCGCTGGGCACGAAAAGCGAGGCGCACTGATGAAGCAACCACGCCGCATCGCGCTCAAGGCGTTCTGCACCCTGATCGCGCTGCTTCTCGTCGCACCCGTGCTGGTGGTCGTTCCGATGGCCTTCACCAGCTCGCGCACCTTCCAGTTCCCTCCGCCCGGGTTCTCGACCCAGTGGTTCAGCGAACTCTTCTCCGATCCGGCATGGACCGATTCGTTCGTGCTCTCGCTGAAGGTGGCCGGCGTCGTCGTGGTCCTGGCCACCTCGCTGGGCACGCTGGGCGCCTTCGCGCTCGTACGGGGCCGGGGACGGTGGACGACACCGGTGTCCGCGTTCCTGATGGCCCCGATGATCGTGCCGGGCGTGATCACCGCGATCGGCGTCTACTACGTTTTCCTGAAATGGCATCTGGCGGGATCGTTCACCGGCTTCGTCGTCGCCCACACCGCCCTCGCGATCCCGATGGTCGTGATCCCCGTGCGCGCTTCGCTGCAGGGCTTCGACCGCCGGCTCGAACGAGCGGCCGCCTCCCTAGGGGCGGGGCCCGTCGCGACTTTCTTCCACGTCACCGTGCCCCTGCTCGCGCCGGGCATCCTGACCGGCGCGCTGTTCGCCTTCCTGGTGTCCTGGGACGAAGCGATCGTCTCGCTCTTCCTCGCCAGCCCGTTCTCCCGCACCCTCCCCGTGCAGCTCTACCAGAGCGTGACCAGCTCCCTCACTCCGACGATCGCCGCGGCGTCGACCGTGATCATCGCGGTGAGCACAACGCTTTTGGTCGTCGCCGGGATCATCGCCGTCAGAAGAGAGGCCAAGAATGCCTGAACGCGTGCTCGGCGCCGCCATCGAAATCCGTGACCTGAGCAAGCGCTACGGCGAGGTCGCCGCGCTGGACAAGATCTCCCTGGATCTTCCGGCAGGCGAGTTCGTCACCCTGCTCGGGCCCAGCGGCTCCGGCAAGACCACCACCCTCAACACGATCGCCGGCTTCCTGCAGCCCGACAGCGGTCACGTCCTGATGGACGGCAAGCCGATCGAGCAAGTGCCGCCCCACAAACGCAACATCGGCATGGTCTTCCAGAACTATGCGCTCTTTCCCCACCTGACCGTCGCCAACAACGTCGCTTTCCCGTTGAAGCGGCGCAAGACCCCCAAGGCCGAGATTCGCGAGCGGGTGGGCCGGAGTCTCGAACTGGTCGGGCTGGGCGACCTGAGCGCGCGGTATCCGCGCGAGCTTTCCGGAGGCCAGCAGCAACGCGTGGCTCTCGCCCGCGCGCTGGTGTTCGAGCCGAGGGTGCTCCTCATGGACGAACCCCTCGGCGCGCTGGACCGCCGGCTTCGCGCCAGCCTCCAGCTGGAGTTCAAGCGGATTCACCGCGAGCTGGGCATCACCTTCGTCTACGTGACCCACGACCAGGACGAGGCGCTGGTCATGTCCGATCGCATCGCGGTCTTCAACAACGGCTCCGTCGAACAGGTCGGCACCGCGACAGATCTCTACGAACGGCCCCGGACGCTTTTCGTCGCGGAGTTCCTCGGCGACTCGAACGTTCTCCCCGGCACGGTGGCCGACACCGGCGCCGGGCGCCTGCTGCGCGGCGACGGTTACGACCTGCGGCTGCCCGCGAACGGCTCGGTCCTGCCGCCGGGATCGTGCGGAGTCGTCACCGTCCGCCCGGAGCGCGTGCTCGTCCGGCCTGATTCGGGTACGGCGGTCTCCGTCTCCGGGACGAACGTTCTCCCGGGACGTGTCTCCCAGGTGATCTACATGGGCGGCATCCGCCGGCTCGATCTCCGGCTCGACGCCGGGTTCTCGATGATCGCGCAGGAACAGTCGGGCAACCAGTCCGCCGTCGCCGCGGGCGACCCGGTGCTGGCGACGTGGGACCCCGAGCATTCGGTCGCGCTCCCCAATTCCGACGGTGCCGCCAAGGCAGGCGTGGTCATCGGAACCGGCGGCACAGCCGACTGACGACTTGCGGCTCCCCCGCCGTCCAGCTGCAGGCGGTCCGTGAGGGGAACCCTGAGGGACTCTGAGTCCCTCAGGGTTCCCCTCACGGACGTTTAGACCAGGCCAGCCGGACGGTCAGGCCGACGCTGCGTCACGGGCGGCTCGTACGCGCGGCTCTTCGGCGCCTCCGGAAACGCGGAGATGCGGACGAGGCAAGTCTGAGCGGAACTGGCTTGGGCGAGGCGTGAGGTCCCGAGGTCGGGGGTGAGCACGTTCGGGTTGCCCTGGAGGTCTAGTGAGCCCGGCTCGCCGGGATTTTCCGGGTCGTACCAGCCTCCGGTGGCCATCACCACGACTCCGGGCCGGACGCCGTCTGTCGTCCGGACGGCGGCCACGCACGCCCCGCGCCGGTTGCTCACCTTCACGACGTCTCCGTCGGCGACGCCCAGCCGCCGCGCGTCCTCATGATGGATCACGATCGCTTCGCGTCCGTCGATCTTGGTCGCCATGCTGGCGGGCGTGAAGTCGACCTGGCTGTGCAGCCGTCCGCGCGGCTGGTGGCTGAGCAGATGGAAGACGTCCTGATCCGCTTGGGCTTCGGCGCTCCCCAGCCACTCCGATGGAGCCATCCACACCGCATGGCCGGGGCAGTCGTCGTAGCCGAAATCGGCGACCGTCTCGGAGTAGATCTCGATCCGGCCGGACGGCGTCGACAGCGGGTTTGCTTCGGGATTCTCGCGCAACAGCGCGAAAACGTTGGCGCCGCCGGAGAGCGGCAGTTCGACCCCGTCCTGCATCTCCCGGAACCGGTCGTACTCCGGGAGCTGGATACCGCGCCGCGCCAATCGGGCCGAGGTCTCGGCATAGAGCCGGCGGATCCAGCCGTCGGCATCGAGTCCCTCGGTGAAGGAATCGCCGAAGCCGCGGCGACTCGCGATCTCGGCGAAGGCCTGGAAATCCGTGGGCATCCGGTCCGGCGGATCCTGGATCCGCCGCAGGGGAAGGAGATGGTTGTCGCGGTTTCCGGCCGCGATGTCGTCTCGTTCGAGCGGCGTCGCCACCGGCAGGACGATGTCCGCGTGCCGCGCGACGGGAGTCCACCAGGAATCGTGCACCACGACGGTCTCGGGCATGTTCCAGGCGCGGAGCAGCTTGTTGATGTCCTGCTGGTGGTGGAAGGGGTTTCCGCCGGCCCAATACACCAGGCGGATGTCCGGATACGTGAGCGCTTCTCCGTCGTACTGCACCGTCGCGCCCGGGTTCAGGAGCATGTCGGAGACGCGCGCGACCGGAATGAAGTCGTCGACCGGGTTGCGGCCCTGGGGCAGGCTCGCCGCCCCCAGCGAACCCCGGTGCAGGCCGATGCCGTGGCTCAAACTCAAGCCCGCCGCGAATCCGCCGCCGGGGCGGCCCATCGAGCCGGTCATGGCCGCCAGGGTGGCACCGGCCCAATAGGGCTGCTCGCCGTAGTGCGCGCGCTGGATCGACCAGGTCAGCGAAATCACCGTGCGCCGGCCGGCACTGGCCTCGGCGAGTTCCCGGACGGTCCGGGCCGGAACGCCGGTGATGTCTTCGGCCCATTCCGGGCTCTTCGGCACTCCGTCCTGCTCGCCGAGGACATACGAACGGAAGCGCTCGTACCCGACGCAGCAGCGGTCGAGAAAGTCGCGGTCCTCCAGGCCCGTCGAAGCCAGGTGATGAGCCATCGCCAGCATCATGGCGGTGTCCGTCCCCGGCCGGATCGGAACCCATTCGGCCCGCAACTCCGGCGCGAGATCTTCGCGCAGCGGGCTCACCAGGACGAACCGCACGCCCGCTTCGGCACAGGCGCGCTGTGCCTCGGCCGCACTGTGCCGGCGCAAGCCGCCGTTGTTCACCCGGGCATTCTTCAGCGGTGCGCCGCCGAATCCGATGAACAGCTCGCCGTGCTCGGCGATCTCGGACCATTGCGGGCTCCAGTCGAACATCCCCGTGTCCGGCCCGCCGATCACGTGCGGGAGAACGACCTCCAGAGCACCCATGCTGTAGCTGTTGCGGGACGAGACGTAGCCGCCGTCCAGGTTCAGAAAGCGGTGGATCTGGCTCTGTGCGTGGTGGAATCGGCCGGCGCTGCCCCAACCGTAGGAACCGCCGAAGACCGCTTGGTCGCCGTGCTCGGACCGTACTCGCGCGAGTTCCCGTGCGACGAGGTCGTAGGCCTCGTCCCACTCGACTTCGACCATCGGCTCACCGCCGCGGCGGTTTTCCTTCAGCCGCGGCCCGTGCTCCAGCCATCCCGCCCGGACGTGCGGACGCAGGATGCGCAGCGGATGGTCGAGGGTTTCGTGGAGACCGACCGCGAGCGGCGCCCCGAAGGGGTCGTCAGGCGGTGCGCCAGTGGACTCCGCCTTCCCGTCGCGCACGGTGAAGTCGAAAGTCCCCCAGTGCGTCGTGGTGCGCCGAATCTCAGTACTCACAGCGTGTTCCCCTTCTCTGCGGCGGCCCCTCATCGTCCGCTCCCGCCAGCGCGAGCGGACGCCTGACCGCGGAGACTGCCGCCCAGCTGGGGGAAGAGCATCACCCCACGCTGCCGTCACTCCCCCAGGCGGGCAACCAATTTTTCGCGGGTCGCGAGCGACCTGCCCGCCTCCCGCACGATCGCCGTTCCCTTTGAACCCCTGAACAGAGGTGGATCGTGAGAATCACAGCCAAATCCGCGCTCGCCGCGCTGAGCGGAGGTCTTGCGCTCGTGCTCGTCGCCGCGTGCGGGTCGTCGTCCGGCAGCGACGCCGGTTCAGCGAACGGCGACAGTCTGTCCGGCCAACGGCTCGTTTACGTGAACTACGGCGGGGACACGCTGGCTGCAGCGCAGAAGGCATGGCTCGAGCCCTTCGCGCGGAAGACGGCAGTCCAGGTCGCCACCGACTCGCCCTCCGACCCGGCCAAGGTCAAGGCGATGGTGCAGGCGGGCAACACCACCTGGGACGTCATCTGGCTCGACACCGGGAACGGGTCGCAGGGCTGCGGCTCTCTCTACGAAAAACGGGCGGACCTCGGCGTCCGCATCGGCGACATCGACCCCAAGTACGTCGCGGACGAGTGTGCCGTGCCGGTCTCGGTGGAGCAGATCGCGCTCGTCTACAACACCGCGAAATTCGGGAACAATCCGCCTGCCAAGATCACCGACTTCATGGACACCGCCAAGTACCCCGGCCAGCGGCTCATGTACAACTACGCGGCCGGCGGTCTCGAGTCGCTGCTGCTGGCGAGCGGAGTCGCGCCCGGCAAGCTTTATCCGCTGGACCTGAATCGCGCGGCGAGCACGGTCAAGACGCTGGGCAAGAACCTGACGCTGGACGCCACCCTCGCCCAAGAGTCGCAGCAGCTCGAGTCCGGGGACTTCGCCATGTGCCTGTGCTATCTCGGCCGGGCTGCCCTCTCGGCCCAGAAGGGCGCTCCGGTCAAGGTCGTCTGGAACCACAGTTTCGCCGCGTGGGCGGCCCTGTATGCGATCAAGGGATCGAAGGCCCCGAAGGCGCAAGCGGCACTGCTGAACTACATCGCGACGCCGGAAGCGCAGGCCGCGTTCACCAAGAACGTCCCTTACGGCCCCACCACTCCCAAGTCGAAACCGAAGGTGCCCGCGATCTTCGAGGAATGGCTCCCGCAGAACAACGTCGGCAAGATGGACGGCGAGGCCGCGTACAACAGCAAGTGGTGGGCACAGAACACGGAACAGGCTTTCTCTTCCTGGGCCGCGATGACTGCCGGATGACCTGCCGGACCGGGGTGTGGCCACCGGGTGGCGACGCCCCGGTCCGTCACCGGCGCCGCACCTGCCGCATGGTCCGATCGGGGCGCGACGAACCCGTTGCTTCCCCCGGCTGGGTGCGGTTGGCCCGCCGCTGACGGCGTGCGCGCCCGCTCGTGCCGAACGATGCCCCCATGACCGAAGCCGCGGTGCTGACCTCGCTCGAAGACGGCGTTCTCACGATCATCCTGAACCGGCCGGCCCGACTCAACGCGCTCAATCCCGAACTCCTGCAAGCATTCGACGAGGCCTTCGAGCAACTGGACGCGTCGACCCGGGTCGTCGTGCTGCGCGGAGCGGGCCGTGCGTTCTCTGCGGGGCACGACCTCAAATGGTCGGCCGAGCAGGCTGGCAGACCGCCGATGACCGCGGACGAACTGGCCGCCACGACGGACCGGCTGCACGAGATCACCCGCCGCATCCGGTCCTGCCCGGTTCCGGTGGTCTCCCGGGTGCATGGTTACGCGATCGGCGGCGGCGCCGAGATCGCGCTGAGCGGCGACCTGGTGATCGCGGGCAGTTCCGCGGTGTTCCGTTTCACCGAGACCGCCGTCGGGCTCGTCGTCACGAACAGCTTCACCGCGGTGCTGCCGCGTACCGCCGGACCGGTCGTCGCGAAGGAGATCATCCTGCTCGGCGAGCCCTTCGACGGCGCGCAAGCCCAGACGTGGGGGCTGGTCAACCGGGTCGTCGACGACGCCGAACTGGATGCCGAGGTCGCCCGCGTCGTCACCGTCCTGAAGCGCAAGTCGCCTACCGCGCTACGGCTGGCCAAGAACCTGCTCGACCAGGCCTGGGACGGCACCACCGAGGAGATCATGCGCCGCGAGACGCTCGCGAGCGTCGAGGCGTCCCAGGGACCCGATTCCACAGAAGCCGCCGCGGCCTTCGCCGAAGGTCGCGAGCCGCAGTTCACCGTCCACGAGAACACGAGGAGCTGATTGAGATGGCTGAGTCGCCGGAGGTGGCCTATGCCCCGCTCGAGGCCGAAGGAGAGTGGGGTCGCGCGTTCAACTACCACGCACTCGACGTCGAAGTGGAGCGAGCCGAGGGCGTCTTTATCTACGACACCAAGGGAAACCGGTACTACGACATTTCCGGCGGGCCGATGGCCGTCAACCTCGGGCACGGGCATCCGAAGATGCGCGAGGCGATCGTCGAGCAGTTCGACCGGTACTGCTTCGTGCACCCGACGCTGGCCAACCGGCGCCGGATCGACCTCGGCGAGGCCATCGCCGAGATCACGCCGGAGGGGCACAACAGCAGCTTCCTCGTGTCGGGCGGCTCGGAGGCCGTCGAGACCGCGCTGAAACTCGCCCGGCAGTACCACGTGGCCACGGGAAACCCGGGCAAGCACAAGATCGTCAGCTGCTACGAGTCCTACCACGGGATGACCCTGGCGACGATGGCGCTGTCGGGCCACCCCGGGACACTGCGGCACTACGACCCGATGATCCAGCACTGGCCGAAAATCCATCAGTACAGCGACGCACGCCGCCCCGAGGGCGTCAGCCGGGACGACTGGGCACTGAGCTGCGCGCGCGACTTGGAGCGCCTCATCGCGTTCGAAGGAGCCCCGACCATCGCCGCCTTCATCGCCACCCCGCACGGCTGCGGCTCCGATTACGGCGTCGTCGCGCCCGCACTGTACTGGCGGGAAGTGCGCCGCATCTGCGACGAGAACAACGTGCTGTTCATCGACGACGAGGTCGTCACCGGATTCGGCCGCACCGGCGAATGGTTCGGCATCGACCACCACGGCGTCGTGCCGGACCTCATGACCTTCGCGAAAGGCATTTCGTCGGCGAATGTCCCCCTCGGCGCGGTCTCCGTCCACGACCGGGTCAACGAGCCCTTCGTCAATGGCGTGGGCTTCGTCCACGGATTCACCAACGGCGGGAACGCACTGGCGTGCGCGGCCGGTGTCGCGACGATCGACATCATCAAGGCGGAGGGCCTGCTCGACAACTGCCGGGCCCGGAGCGCGCAATTGTTCGCCCTTCGCGAGAGTCTGCTGGCTCATCCGTCTGTGGCGGACGTCCGCGGGTGGGGCCTCTTCATGGTCCTCGAACTGGTCGGACCTGACGGGCGGACTTACTTCCCGAGGAATGCCTCCGCCGAACAACGCTTCCAGCAGGTGGGCCTCGCGAACGGCCTCGTCTTCTACTCGGCGCTGTACGGAAACCGGCGCGCCATGGGCGAACGCGGCCTTCCGATGTGGATCTCGCCGCCGCTGACCATCACCGAGGCGGAACTCGACGACATGGCCGCGCGCCTCGACGACACGCTGACCGACTGGGAACAGCTGATGGGCTTCCCGCCGGATGGAGAGGAACGCCCCTGACGAAGAAGGGCAAGGAGGCCAGCACGCGTCGAGCGGGCACCGTGTCCGGACTCGAATTCCCGCTCGTCCGCACGTCCGCGGCCAGAAGCGGATCGACCCCGGCCCTCGCCCGCCCGGAGCGCTGCTGCGTGGCACCGCCACCTCGATGACCTCCACGCGCGGTGGCCGCGCATGCGCGGGGCAAGGGCGCATGGATGCTGGTTCGGGCGCGGCCGCACTCACGCGCCCGAACCGGCATTGCGCGTCCATAGTGGTCGTCGCCGCGGGGAACGGTCCGGCGCGCGCCGGGAAACGGCCCGGTTGGGGGAAGTTCCGCCGCGGAACGGGCTCTCCCGTCCCCGCCGCCGTCCGGCACCGTGCCGCCTTCCGCCGCGCGGCGGAAGCGCCGGGACAACCGGCGACGCATCACCCAGCTGGGCAGGATTCTTTCGCTCCAACGGCATCTGCGGCCCGTTGGCGGGGAGCCTCCCGTCTATGAACGCCTTCTCCGCTACCTCCGACCTGTTCGACCTCACCGGCCGGCGGGTGCTCGTCACCGGCGCCAGCCGCGGCATCGGCCAGGCCATCGCCGTCGGCCTCGCCCGCCGCGGCGCGAACGTCGTCGGCGCCGCCCGGTCCGAAGACGGCTTGCGCGAGACCGCCAAGCTCATCGCCGACACCGCCGGGACTTTCCAGGCCCACGCGGTCGATCTGCGGTCGAGCGACGCGATCCACTCCTGCGTGACGACGACCGCGGAGACGCTGGGGGGTCTCGACGTCCTGGTGAACAACGCCGCGGACGACCACGACTCCTCGATCGAGGACACCGATCCGTCCGTCTTCCAGCGGGTCATCGAACTGAACCTCCAGTCCTGCTGGCTGCTGACCCGCGCCGCGTCGCCCTACCTGAAGGACGGCGGCGGCAAGGTCATCAACATCGCGTCCGTGCTCGGGCTCGTCGGCATGCGCGACGACAGCGCCTACATCGCCGCCAAACACGGACTCGTCGGCCTCACCAAAGCCGTCGCACTCGAATGGGCCCGCAAGAACGTCCAGGTCAACGCCATCGCTCCGGGCTATGTCGAAACGGCGATGCTGCCGGACCTCGAAGCCAACGAGGCCGTCGCCAAGTACATCCGCCGGCAGGTCCCGATGGGCCGCTGGGCGCAGCCGGAGGAATTCGTCGGACCGGCGACTTTCCTCGCCTCGGCCGCCTCGGATTACCTGACCGGCCACACGCTGGTCGTCGACGGCGGCCTGACCGCCCAGTGACCGCCACCGGACAACGCCACGACGTCGCGGTCGTCGGCTGCGGTCTGATGGGTGCCGCGCTCGCTCGGACCCTCGCCGACCACGGCCGCTCCGTCGCGGTCTGGAACCGCACTCCGGAGCGCGCCGAGCGCCTCGCCCGAGACGGGATCGAACCTGTGCGGGCGATCGAGGACGCCGTGGCGGGCGCGCCGCTGGTGATCGCCTGCACGGCCGACTACGCGACCACCCGCTCTTCGCTGGCCCCAGTGCGAAACTGGAACGGGACCACCTTGGTGAACCTCGGCACGAGCGTCCCCGCCGAAGCGGAATCGATGGCAGCCTGGGCCGCCGAGCGCGGCGTGCCCTATCTGGACGGCTCGCTCCTGACGTTCCCCGAGTTCGTCGGCTCACCTGACGCGCTCGTGCTGTACTCCGGTTCCCCTGGGGTCTGGGCGGCGCACGAAAAGACCCTTCGGTGCCTCGGCGGCAAATCCCAGCACATCTCCGAGCGGATCGGCGCGGCCAGCGCGGTGGATTCGGCGATCATCGGGTCGTTCTACGTGACCGCGATGGGCGCCTACCTCGAGGCGGCCAGCTACGCCCAAGCGCAGGGCGTCTCGGCGGAAATGCTGCGCGAGACCACCAGGCTCGTGCTCCGCACGATCGGCCACAGTGCCAAGGAGGCCGCCGCGGCCTTCGAGACCGGAGACTTCGCCACCGACCAGGCCACGCTCGAAACCTATGCCGCGGGCGCGAAGCGGACGCTCGGCGCACTGCGCGCGGACGGCCGCCGGCCGCGGCTGATCGAGGCCGCGGTCACGACGCTGGAGGAGGCGGACGCGGCGGGCTTCGGCAAGCTCGGCCTCTACGCGCAGGCGCTTCTCTCCCTCCCCCGGCCGGACCGGCAACCCGACGAAAGGGGTGACGCCGAGCCCGGAAACTCTCGCGCCTGATCGAGCAGGTCCCACCGCTTGCGCGACACGGGACGGCCGTTGTCCAGATGCCCGCGGACGAGGAGGAGAAGCCATTGCCCGCAAAGAATCCGCCGGTCCTGACGCGGAGCGCGAGCGCGGCGTCCGTGCCCCAGCGGGCTTGACTCGATCCTCCCCGGACCGCGACCAGTGCGGTGCCGACGACCGCCCGAGCCACCCGCCCCGGGCCGGTCGTCGGCACCGCACTGGCGGCTTCGGGTCCCGGTCCTGCCTGCTTCTCCGGCACCGGTGTTCGCGCGGTCCGAGCCGCACGCCGAAGCCGCCCGCCGTGCTCGGCCGGGCATAGACTTCTCCACGACCCGCCCACCGCGAGACCAAGGACCTCATGGCTTCTCCGTCTGCCTCAACGACGAGGACAGTCCCGGCCAGCCTCACGAGCTTCGTGGGCCGGCGCAACGACATCGTCGCCGTCCGCCAGTTGTTCTCCAGCACCCGGCTCGTGACGCTGACCGGCCTCGGCGGAGTCGGCAAGACCCGCCTCGCGCTCCAGGTCGCCAAGGAGCTGAACCGGGCGTTCCCGGACGGGGTGTGCCTGGTCGAACTGGCCTCGCTGAAGGATCCCGACCTTCTGCCGCACACCGTGCTCGACGCGCTCGGGATCCGCTCGCGGACCACCGCCGGTCCGCTCGCCGTCCTCCGGGACTACCTCCGGCCGCGCCGGCTGCTGCTGATCCTCGACAACTGCGAGCACCTCGTCGAAGCGATCGCGGACTTCGCCGACGAGGTGCTCGGCGCCGCGCCCGACGTGAGCGTCCTCGCCACCAGCAGGCACGCGATCCGGCTGCGCGGCGAGCACCTCTACCCGGTCTTCCCGCTGCTGGTCCCCGACCCGGACGCCGGTCTCGCGCCGGGCGGCTCCCTGCACTATCCCTCGGTCGCCCTGTTCGCCGACCGGGCGGCGTCGGTCGTTCCCGGGTTCCGGGTCACGCCCGAAAACGAAGCCGCCGTCGTGCGGCTCTGCCATCGTCTCGAAGGCATCCCGCTGGCCCTGGAGCTGGCGTCGGTCCGGCTGCGGGTGCTGACCGTGCAGGAGCTGGCCGACCGGCTGGACGACCGCTTCCAGCTCCTGCGGGAGGGCAACCGCACCATCCCCGAACGGCACCGGACGCTGCAGGGGCTCATCGACTGGAGCTACGACCTCTGCACCGAGGCCGAACAGGTGCTGTGGACCCGTTCGTCGGTCTTCGCCGGCGGGTTCGACATCCCCGGGGCCGAGGCGGTGTGCACGGACGACCGCCTCCCGCCGTCCGCCGTCCTCGACACCGTCGCGGGGCTGGTGGACAAGTCCATCCTGGTCCGGGAGGAGCACGGCGCCCACGTCCGGTTCCGGATGATGGAGACCATCCGCGAATACGGCCGCGCCCGGCTCGCCGCGGCCGGCGAGGAGACCGCACTGGCTCGCCGCCACCGCGACTGGTACGCCCGTCTCGTCAAGACCGCCGAGCGGGAATGGGCCGGACCGCGGCAAGAAGAGTGGGCGCTGCGGCTGCACCAGGAGTACGCGAACCTGCGCCATGCGCTGGAGTACTGCGTGTCCGACCCGGCCGAGGCCCGGACCGGTCTTGCCATGGCCGCCGTCCCGTGGTTCTGGGGTGCCATGGACCACATGGACGAAGCACGCCTGTGGCTGAACCGGGCGCTGGCCCTGGACCCCGCGCCGAGCCGCGAACGAGCTTGGGCTCTGGCCACGACCGCGTACGTCGGCGCTTTCGAGGGCGGCGACCAGACCTTGGCGGACCTGCCCGAGCAGGCGCGGGACCTGGCGATCGAGCTGGGCGACCTCGGTGCGCTGGCGTTCGCCAACCACGTCCGCGGGTTCTTCCGGTCGTTCGGCCCGGTCGAGAAGATGGGGGCCGCGCTCTCGATCTTCGCCGAGGCTCTCGAGCAGTACGCCGAGGCCGGCGTCCCCGCGCAGTACGCCGACAGCCTCCGGGTGGAAATGGCCACCACCTACGTCCTCCTGGGAGAGTTCGACCGCGCGGCGGAACTCGTCGAGGAGCTTTACGAACGCTGCACCGCGGCTGGGGAACGCTGGAATCTCTCGTACGCCCGATGGCTGCGCGGGATGCTCGCGCTGGTCCGGGGCGAGCACGAGACGGCCGAAACCGAACTGTTCGAGGCGCTGCGGATCAAGCGGCCCTTCCGCGACACCCTCGGCCTGGCGTTGACGCTCGAAGTGCTCGCGTGGGTCGCCGCCGACCGCGGCGAAGCCGACCGCGCGGCCACTCTGGTCGGCGCCACCGACAGTTTGTGGCGGACGATCGGCGCCCGGCTGATGCCCGGGGCGCGAAGACGGTACGAACGGCAGGGCCGGATGGACCTGGCCGCGGAGAAGTTCCAGCCTGCCCGCGAGCGCGGCGGCGCGTTCACCGTCGAGGAAACGCTCGCGTTCGCCCTGCGCGAGCCGCAGCAGCAGCAGCCCGAGCGCAGAACGGACTCCGCGCCGTCCGGACTGAGCCGGCGCGAACTCGAGGTCGCGCGGCTGGTCGCCGAGGGCATGTCGAACCGGGAGATCGCCGCGAAACTGGTGATTTCCCTGCGGACCGCCGAAGGCCATGTCGAAAAGATCCTGGCCAAGCGCGGGTTCAAGGCGCGCACCCAGATCGCGAGCTGGGTGCTCCAGCAGGAAGCGGACGGGCGGTAAGCGATTCGCTTGCGCTGGAAGGGCTTCCGCGTCAGTGCAACTGGCCGACGGGCTCCAGCAGATCACGCGCCGCATCTGCTGGAGCCCAGTGGTCCCACCGAGACAGCGGTCAGTCGGAGCGGACCGGGGCGGGGGGCAGATCCGCCAGGCGCGCAAGGGCGCCTCGGTGCGCGCCCGGAGACCCGAGCGCAAGCTGATCGGCCTTGGCCCGCTTCAAATACAGATGCGCCGGATGCTCCCAGGTCATCCCGATTCCAGCGTGCAACTGAACCGCTTCCTCCGCCGCGTGCACCGCCATGTCGCTGCAGTAGGACTGTGCGACTGCCGCTGCGACCGGCACGTCCGGGTCCTCGGCGGCCAGCGTCGCCGCGGCGTAACCGGCGGCCGCCGATCCTGACTCGATCTCGGTGTACAGGTCCGCCAGCCGGTGCTTCAGCGCCTGAAACCCGCCGACGACGCGGCCGAACTGACGCCGCTCCTTCAGATAGGACACAGTCGTCTCCAGGCACCACCGCGAGATTCCGACCTGTTCGGCCGCCAGGAGTGCTGCCCCCGCCGTGAGCGCGTGCCGAATCGCTGGCTCCGCGTCGTCGAGGACCACCGAAGCCGGTGCCCGGTCGAACGTGAGGTCGGCGAGCTGCCGGGTCATGTCCAACGACACCACCGGTTCCGTCGAGACGGCGTCAGCGTCGACCGCGCATACTGCGATGCCGTGCGACGTTGCCACCGGCACCAGGAGCAAGTCCGCTTCGAGCGCTCCGGCGACGCTGGTGACCGTGCCGGTGATGCGGTCGCCGTCCGAGGTCAAGGCCGGGAGGACCTCGTACGGACCCGTCGACCACGGCACGGCCAGCGCGGCAGTGCGGCTTCCGGCCGCCAGCTCGTCGAGCAGCTGCGAACCGGAGTTCAGCAGCACGGTCGTGGCGATCACCGAACTGGTCAGGAAGGGAGCCGGTGCGGCCGCCCGGCCCAATTCCTCGGCTACGACCGCCGCTTCCCGCGCCGACGCGCCGTGCCCGCCGCGAGACTCCGGAACCAGCAGGCCGGCCAGTCCGAGATCGACCGACAGCGTCTTCCACAGGCCGCCGACGACCGTTCGGTCACCGTCGTACAGCGCCGTCACCGCGTGCGGGTCGCACCGGTCCGCGAGCACGTCCCGGACGCTGGCGCGCAGGTCCTCCTCGATCTCCGTAGGGAGCAGATCGAGATCGCTTGCCGGGGTCATCGCGGGATTTCCTTCCAGGGGACGTCTTTGTCGACGCGCGGTTCGCCGGGCAAGCCCAGCACCCGCTCCGCGACGATGTTGCGCAGGATTTCCGAGGTGCCGCCCTCGATTGAGTTGCCCTTGGCGCGCAGGTAGCGGTATCCCGCGTCGCGGCCGGTGAAGTCGACCAGCTTCGGCCGCACCATAGTCCAGTCGGAATAGCGCAGGCCGTCCTCGCCGAGCAGTTCGAGTTCGAGGCCGGACAGCGCTTGGGCGAGCCGCGCGAAGGTCAGCTTCATTGTCGACCCCTCGGGTCCGGGCTGCCCCTGGGCCAGCTTCTGCCGCAGCCGGGCGCCGGTGGCGCGCGCGACGTCGGCCTCCACCCACAGCTTGAGCAGACGGTCGTGCAGCTCGGCCGTCCGTTTCTCGGGATGTTCCCGCCAGGCAGTGGCGACGACGCCGATCATGCCGGACTCGCGCTCGGCGGACTTGCCGATCGAGACGCGCTCGTTGTTCAGCGTCGCGTTGGCGACCTTCCAGCCCTCCCCGACCGCGCCGAGCCGCTGGCTGTCCGGAATCCGCACGTCGGTGAGGAAGACCTCGTTGAACTCGGCCTCGCCGGTCAGCTGCCGCAGCGGGCGGACGTCGACGCCCGGATCGGTCATGTCGCACAGGAAGTACGTGAGCCCGGAATGCTTGCGCTGGTCCGGATCGGTCCGGGCCAGCAGGATCGCGAAGCGCGCGTTGTGCGCGCCGGAGGTCCAGACCTTCTGCCCGTTGACGACCCACCCGTCCCCGTCGCGCACCGCGCGGGTGGAGACGTTCGCCAGGTCGGACCCGGCACCTGGCTCGCTGAACAGCTGGCACCAGATCTCCTCGCCGGTCCACAATGGACGCAAGAAGCGGTCCTTCTGTTCCGTCGTGCCGTAGCTCAGGATCGTCGGCGCCGCCATGCCGAGCCCGATGCCGTTGCGCTCGGGCCGGTTCGTCGGCGCTCCCGCATCGGCGAACCGGCGGTCCACTTCGGACTGCAGCGCTTGCGGCAGCCCCAGACCGCCGTACCCCTCGGGAAAGGCGACCCAGGCCAGCCCGGCATAGAACCGGGCCCGCAGGAACTCGGTGCGCTCAGTGGTCGCCGGGTCGTGCGCGGCGAGGAAACCGGCGACCTTTCCGGCGAGTTCGTCGGGCGTCATTTCGCTTGCCTCCGTTCCGCCTGGCGACGCAGTTCCGCCTTCGCCAGCGCGTTCTTGTGCACCTCGTCCGGCCCGTCGGCGAACCGCAACGTCCGGTTGGCAGAATAGGCGGCGGCCAAGGGAAAGTCCTGCGAGAGCCCGCCCGCGCCGTGGAGCTGGATCGCTTTGTCCAGGATCCACTGCACGGTGGCGGGCGTGGCGATCTTGATCGCCTGGATCTCGGTGTGCGCGCCCCGATTGCCGACGGTGTCCATCAGCCACGCGGTTTTCAGGACGAGCAGCCGCAGCTGCTCCAGCCGCACCCTTGATTCGGCGATCCAGTCGCGGATCACCCCTTGCTCGGCGAGCGGCTTGCCGAACGCGACCCGTTCCGCCGCGCGAGCGCACATCAGCTCGACAGCCCGTTCCGCGACGCCGATCGCCCGCATGCAGTGGTGGATCCGTCCCGGCCCGAGGCGGGCCTGGGCGATGCCGAATCCGTCGCCCTCGCCCGCGATCAGGTTCGCGGCGGGAACCCGCGCGTTCTCGAAGACGAGTTCCGCGTGGCCGCCGTGCTCGTGGTCGTCGTAACCGAACACGTGCATGCCGCGCACGACGGAGAACCCGGGCGTGTCCCGCGGAACCAGGATCATCGACTGCTGCCGGTGCCGTTCGGCGGACGGGTCCGTCTTGCCCATCGCGATGAAGATCCGGCAGTTCGGGTTCATCGCGCCGGTGATCCACCACTTGCGGCCGTTCAAGACGTACTCGTCGCCGTCGCGCCTGATGCTCAGCTCGATGTTCGTCGCGTCCGACGACGCGACCGCGGGCTCGGTCATCGCGAACGCCGACCGGATCTCGCCCGCCAGCAAAGGTTCGAGCCAGCGTTCCTTCTGCTCCGCGGTGCCGAACTGGGTCAGCACTTCCGCGTTGCCGGTGTCCGGCGCCGCGCAGTTCAGCGCCGCGGGTGCCAGATGCCCGCTGCGTCCGGTGATTTCCGCGAGCGGGGCGTACTGCAGGTTGGTGAGACCCGCGCCGTGCTCCCCGGGCAGGAACAGATTCCACAGACCGCGACGACGTGCTTCGGCACGCAGCTCGCGCATGATCGGCGCGCTGTCCCACGCCCAGCGGTCCGGCAGCGCCGCGAGTTCCTCCGGGAACACCGCTTCGGCCGGATAAACGTGGTTGTCCATGAAGTCGAGCAGTTCGGCGCGCAGTTCTTCGGTGCGGGCGTCGTACTGGAATTCCATCAGCGGTACTCCCTCATCGCGTCCAGGCCGCGCTCGAGCAGCGGTTCGACCGACTGACCGACGTCCGCGAAACCGTCGCCGACGGTCTGCCCGTTGACGTACCGGAAATGGATGCCCTCCACGATTCCGGCCAGCTTGAACGACGCCAGGCCGAGGTAGAAGCCGAACCGGGAAAGATCGCGTTCGCTCGCGGCGGCGTACCTCTCGATGATCTCGCGCTCGGACAGAAACCCCGGTGCCGACGCGACATCCACGATCTGGTTCCCGGCCGCGGTCTCGCCGAGGCGGCCGTAGACGAGCATCAGCGCGAGGTCGGTCAACGGGTCGCCGAGAGTTGCCATTTCCCAGTCGATCACTGCCCGCAACCGGTCCTGGTCGTCCACGAGCACGTTGTCGAGCCGGAAATCACCGTGCACGATGCCGGTCGCGGATTCGGCGGGCACCTCGGACAGCAGCGCGATGTACAGCTGGTCGACCCGCGGCAGGTCCCGGGTATGCGAAGCGTCGAACTGCCGCTTCCACCGGTTCACCTGGCGGCAAAGGAATCCGCCCGGACGGCCGAAGTCGGCCAGCCCAGCCTCGAACGGGTCGACGGCGTGCAGCGCGGACAGTGTGTCGACTAACGATTCGGCGATTGCCCGAGTCCTTTGTGGACCCAACGGCGCGATATCCGCCCGGAACCGGTACGGCCGTCCGTCGACCCGTTCCATTACGTAGAACGGTGCGCCGAGCACCGCCTCGTCGCGGCAGAGCGCGAAAGTCCGCGGCACCGGTACGGCCGAGTTCTGGAGGGCGGCCAGGACCCGGTACTCGCGGGCCATGTCGTGCGCGGTGGCCAGCAGGTGACCGACCGGAGGGCGACGGACAATCCACGTGCGGACGCCGTCGCTCACCTCGTAGGTCAGATTCGACTTGCCGCCCGCGATCAATCGCGCCGACAGGTCCGCACCGGCCTCCGGGACCGCGGTCGGCAACCACTCCCCCAACCGGTCGAGATCAAGGTCCGGCAACGACTCCTGCCCCATCACGGCACCACGACCGCGAGCAGGTCGACGACGCAAGCTGGTTTCCCGCCGTCCTCGCGCTCGACGGTCACCCGGGTCGTCACCTGATAGCCCATCGTCTTCGGGGTGACACCGAGAAGTTCGACACCCGCCCGCACCCGGGAGCCGACCGGCACCGGCGAGGGAAAGCGCAGCCGGTCGGCCCCGTAGTTGAGCCCGGCCGAGACGCCGTCGATCCGGTAGACCTGCCAGCTCAGCATCGAAACGAGGCTGAGCGTGAGGAATCCGTGCGCGATGGTCGTGCCGAACGGGCCCGACGCCGCCCGCTGGGGGTCGACGTGAATCCACTGGTGGTCCCCAGTCGCCCCGGCGAAGGCATCGACCTGCTCCTGGCTGATGGAATGCCAGTCCGAGTACCCGAGATGGCTCCCGACCGCCTGTTCCAGCTCCGCGACTCCGTCGAAGGTCTTCACGCCTTCGGCCCGCCCGCCACGTAGAGCACCTGGCCGGAGACGAATCCTGCGCCTTCACTGGCGAAGAAGGAGACCGCGTGCGCGACGTCGGCGGGCAGACCGCCGCGGGCGACCGGGATGTCCTTGACCACGGCGGTCCGGAAGTCGTCGAAGGAGACGCCCATCCGCTCGGCGGTGGCCTTGGTCATCTCCGTCTCGATGAAGCCGGGTGCGATCGCGTTGGCGGTGACGCCGAACTTGCCCAGTTCCAGGGCGAGGGTCTTGGTGAAGCCCTGCAGACCGGCTTTGGCCGCCGCGTAGTTGGCCTGGCCCCGGTTGCCGAGCGCCGAAGTGCTGGACAGGTTCACGATGCGTCCCCAGCCGGCCTTCGTCATGAACCCTTGGACCGCCCGGCTCATCAGGAAGGATCCGCGCAGGTGGACGCCCATCACGGCGTCCCAGTCCGCAGCCGTCATCTTGAACAGCAGATTGTCGCGGAGGATCCCGGCGTTGTTGACCAGCACGGCCGGGTCGCCGAGTTCAGCGGCGACACGGGCGACGGCGGCCTCGACCGCTTCCTCATTGGAGACGTCGACGCCGACAGCGAGCGCGGTGCCGCCTGCTTCGGCGATCCGGGCGACTACGGCCGCGCACGCCGCCTCGTCCAAGTCGAGTACGGCGACCGCGAATCCGTCCGCGGCAAGGCGTTCGGCGACACCGGCACCGATGCCTCGGGCAGCGCCGGTGACGATGGCGGTACGGCGGGTGGTGGTCATGCATGACTCCTGTCGATGGTGGTGGCCGGGTCTCGTGAGTGGCTATGCCGGTTCTAACCGGCGCCGCCACTCACGAGACCCCCGCTATTCGCCCGCGGTGAGGCTGACGCCGCCGTCGATGACGACGGTCTGCCCGGTCATCCAGGCAGCGTCCGGCGAGAGCAGGAACGCGACCGCTCCGCCGATGTCCTCGGTCTCGCCGAGCCGTTTCAACGGATAGGCCCGCGCGGCTTCCTCCTCGCGTCCTTCATAGAGCGCGGTGGCGAACTTCGTCTTCACGACCGCGGGAGCGACCCCGTTGACGCGAATGCCGGGCCCGAGTTCCACCGCGAGCAATTCCGTCAGGGAATTCAGCATCGCTTTGGTGGCCCCATAAAAGCCGATGTTCGGGGCCGTCCGGACGCTGGAGAGCGACGAGACGTTGACGATGGCGCCGCCGTGTTCGCGCATCCAGGAGCGGTACGCGTGCTGCACCCAGGAAACGGCGGCGACGCAGTTGACTTCGACGATCTTGCGCGCCACAGCGAGGTCAAGGTCGACCAGCGGCCCGTAGGCCGGGTTGATCCCGGTGTTGTTGACCAGGAAGTCGACGCTGCCGAAGGTGTCGATCGCCTGCCGGACCGTGTCCGCCTGATGCTCGGCGTCGTCCGCCTTGCCCGCGACCGCCAGTGCCGTTTCCGGGCCGCCGAGGCGCGCGACCGCTTCGTCCAATGCTTCCTGCTTGCGGGCGGTGATGACCACTCGCGCACCGTCGGCGACCAGTCGTTCGGCGACGGCGAGCCCGATGCCGCGGCTGGCCCCGGTGACGATCGCGGTCTTGCCCGCGAACCGGCCGGTCACGACAGCCGCTCCAGCACCATCGCCATGCCCATGCCGCCGCCGACACACATCGACTCGACGCCGAACTGCTTGTCGTGCCACTGCAGGGAGTTGATCAGGGTCGCGGTGATCCGGGCACCGGTCATGCCGAACGGGTGGCCGACGGCGATCGCGCCGCCGTTGACGTTCAGCTTCTCCAGCGGGATGCCCAGCTGCTGCGCCGAACCGAGCGACTGCACGGCGAACGCTTCGTTGATCTCGACCAGATCGATGTCGCTGAGAGCCAGACCGGCGTTCTTCAGCGCCGCCGGGACCGCCTCGACCGGGCCCAGCCCCATGATCTCCGGCGAGAGCGCGGTGACCGCAGTGGAGACGATCCGGGCCAGCGGCGTGAGGCCGAGTTCCTTCGCGCGGGTGTCGCTCATGACCACCAGCGCGGCCGCACCGTCGTTGAGCGGGCACGCATTCCCGGCCGTCACCGTCCCATCCGGACGGAACACCGGCTTGAGCTGACTGACGCCCTCGAGAGTCGTGCCCGGCCGCGGGCCGTCGTCGGCGGTGACGACCGTGCCGTCCGGCGTCGTCACCGGCGTGATCTCGCGAGCCCAGAAGCCCTCTTCGATCCGTTGCACGGCAAGGTTTTGGCTGCGGACGCCGAAGGCGTCCTGTTCCTCGCGGGACATGCCGAGCACCTGGGCGACGTTCTCGGCGGTCTGCCCCATCGCGACGTAGAGGTCCGGCAGCTCCCCGGACTCACGCGGGTTAGTCCACGCTTCCGCACCGCCAGCGGCGCGCTTCTCGGTGCGCGCCTGGGCGTCGGCGAAGGCCGGGCTCTGCGCGTCGGCGATGTCGGCCGTGCCGTTGACGTAGCGGCTGACCGTCTCGACCCCGGCGGAGAGATAGGCGTCGCCTTCCCCGGCTTTGATCGCGTGGAAGGCCATCCGGGTGGTCTGCAGGCTGCTTGAGCAGTAACGGTTCACGGTCACGCCGGGCAGGTGGTCCAATCCGGACAGGACGGCGACCGCCCGGCCCAGGTTGTTGCCGGACTCGCCGGCCGGCTGCCCGCAGCCCAGGATCAGGTCGGCGACGTCGCGCGGGTCCAGCTCGGGCACCTTCCCGAGCACCGCCTGCACCATCTGGACAGCGAGGTCGTCGGGCCGGATCTCCTTGAGCGATCCCTTGCCCGCCCGGCCGATCGGGGAGCGGGCGGTGGCGACGATGACTGCTTCGGGCATGTGCTCTCCTGGTTTGACTAAGCGCTCGCTTATGCCAAGCTAGGCCGCACCGCCGCGCTTCCCGCGGCGCACCCGCGACGTCGCACCCGGCTGGGGGATGCCCCGGCGGCCCGACGAGAGGACCACCCGTGCCGGACACTCCAGAGCACCCCCGAGACACTCGCTCCCTCCTCCACGAAGCGGCGGTGAAAGCGTTCGCGGACAAGGGTTTCCACGGCACCACCACGCGCGACATCGCCGCCGCGGCCGGAAAGAGCCCAGCAGTGCTGTACGTGCACCACAAATCGAAAGAAGAGCTGCTGTACCAAATCTCGAAGGACGGACACGAAACCACGCTCCGCCTCGTCCGGACGGCGATCGCAACCACCGCCGATCCGGCCGAAGCGCTGCACCGGGCCATGCACGACTTCGCCTTGCACCACGCGAGCAGCCCGACGGGCGCGCGCATCGTCAACTACGAACTCGCCGCTCTCGCGCCCGAGCACCTCACCGAGATCCGCGGCATCCGGCGCGCGATCGACGACGAGATGCGCCGGCTTGTCGCCCGCGGTGTCGAGGCGGGCGCGTTCGACGTGCCCGACGTCGACCTCACCGCGGCCGCGATCCTCTCGCTCGGCATCGATCTCGTGCGCTGGTACCGCGACGGCGGCCGCTGGACCCCGGAACAGATCGCCGACCGGTATGCCGGCCTGGCGCTGCGCCTGGCCGGCGGAGCGCCTCGGACCTGATCGCCGGCCCGGCTGCGCATCCCCCGGCCAGGCACTCCTTGAGAGACGAAAGCCCGGCCGCGCATCGGGTCGCCCAGGGTGGACGCCACGCGCCCGGCGATCGAGAAAGAAGGATGACGTGAGCACCTACGCCGTTGTCGACCCCACCAGCGGGAAGACCCTCAAGGAGTACGCCGCGCTGTCGGACGGCGAGCTGGCCGCGAAGCTCGACCGCGCCGAGTCCGCCTACCGCCAGTGGCAGCGTTCGTCGTCGGTCTCCGACCGGGCGGCGCTGCTCGGCAAAGCGGCCGCGCTGTTCGCCGAGCGCCGGGACGAGCTGGCGCTCGTCATCAGCCGGGAAATGGGCAAGCCGACCAACCAGGGCGTCCTGGAAGTCGACTTCGCCGCCGCCATCTTCGAGTACTACGCCGAGCACGCCGCGGAATTCCTCGCCGACGAGCCGGTCCCGCTTCAGTGGGGCGAAGGCACCGCGGTGATCCGGCGGCAGCCCGTCGGCATTCTGCTCGGCGTCATGCCGTGGAACTACCCCTACTACCAGGTCGCCCGCTTCGCCGCGCCGAACCTGATGGCCGGCAACACGATTCTGCTCAAGCACGCGTCCCAGTGCCCGGAGTCGGCGGCCGCGATCGAGCAGCTGTTGCTGGACGCCGGTTTTCCGGCCGGCGCCTACGAGAACGTCTACGCCACCTACGCCCAGATCGACTCGATCATCGCCGACCCCCGGGTCGCCGGAGTGTCGGTCACCGGTTCGGAGAAGGCCGGCGCGCACGTCGCGGCGACCGCCGGTCGGCACCTCAAGAAGGCGGTCCTCGAACTCGGCGGCTCGGACCCGTTCCTCCTGCTGAGCACCGACGATCTCGACACCGCGGTGGAATCCGCGCTGGGCGCCCGGTTCTACGACAACGCGGGCCAAGCGTGCAACGGCGCGAAGCGCTGGATCGTCATGGACGATCTCTACGACGCGTTCCTCGCGAAGGTGACCGCGACGCTGGCCCAGCTCGAACCCGCTTCACCGACCGCCGAGGACACAGTGCTCGGTCCGGTCTCCTCGGTCGGTGCCGCGGAGGGGCTCGAGGAGCAACTGCGCCGCGCCGTCGACGGAGGAGCGCGGGTCGCGTTGGGCGGTACGCGGGACGGGGCTTTCTTCGCTCCCACTGTCCTGGTCGACATCGACGCTGGGAACGCGGCGGCCAAAGAGGAGTTCTTCGGGCCCTTCGCGAATGTGTACCGCGTGCACTCGGAAGAGGAAGCGATCGCGGTCGCGAACGACACTCCGTTCGGGCTCGGCTCCTACGTGTTCAGCACCGATCCGGAGCAGGCGCAGCGGGTCGCGGACCAGCTCGAAGCCGGAATGGTTTACGTCAATCTCGTCGGAGCCGAGGAACCCGGCCTGCCGTTCGGCGGCGTGAAGCTGTCCGGGTTCGGGCGCGAACTCGGCCGGCTCGGCGCGGAAGAGTTCGTCAATCGCAAGCTCATCCGGACCGCGGGCTGAAGAACCGGTTGAAACACAGCACCGCCGCTGCTCGTTCGCCGGGCAGCGGCGGTGTTGCGTGCGTCAGCCGACCCGCGGGCCGAGCCGGACCGGCAATGCCTTGACCTGATTGACGAAGAACGACTCGGCGTGCGGCGCGTCGCCGACGATCTCCATCTCCGGGTAGCGTTTCAGCGTCTCCTCGAGCATCAGCCGCAGTTCCAGTCGCGCCAACGCGTTGCCGAGGCAGAAATGCCTGCCTCCGGCCCCGAACGCCTGGTGCTCCGGGTTCCGGGTCACGTCGAAGCGATCCGGGTCCTCGTAACGGTCTTCGTCGCGGTTCGACGACGGATACCACATCACGACTTTGTCGTTTTCTTTAATCAGCTGGCCGCGGATCTCGACGTCTTTCGTCGCGGTGCGGCGCATCATCGAGAACGCTGGGAACATCCGCAACGCCTCCTCGACCACGCTCGGGACGAGAGACGGATCGTCGAGCACTTTCCGGCGTTCGCCAGGGTTTTCGATCAGCGCCTTGACCGCGCTCACGTACGTCGCCATCGTGCTGTCGTTGCCCGCCCCGATCAGCAGCAACGTGCCGTACATGATCTCCTCGGCCGAAAGCGTCTCGCCCTCGATCTCCGCGTGGACGAGGACGCTGATCAGATCGTCCGTCGGATGCGCCCGGCGCGCCTCGATCATCTCGGAGACCTCCGACATCAGCGTCGGCAGCAGCTCGTTGACGTATGCGTCGATCCCGCCGGGGTTCAGGTCCGGGTCGTCGCGCCCCATGTACCGCTTCATGTAACCGGCCCACTTGACATCCTCGGATTCAGGAATGCCGAGGAGCCGGTGGATCACCCGCGCCACGATCGGCTGGGAAACCGCGCTCACCAGGTCGCAGGTCTCCTCGCCGTCGAGGCGGTCGAGCACGGACACGACGATCGCCCGGATCCATTCCTCGTGTTCGGCGATCTTCTGCGCGGTGAAGCCCTTGAGGAAAAGCTGCTTGATCCGGTCGTGCTTGGGCGGGTCCATGCCGATGAACTCGGCCCGCGCGAACTCCAGCGGGATCTGGTGGTTGGTGATGTCGATCCCTTGGCGCTCCGAGGAGAACGTCTTCCAGTCCCGGCTCACCGCGGCGATGTCGTCCGCCTTGGTCAGCGACCAGAAACCCTCTTCCTCGGGCAGGACCGGGATGTCCGGCGACCAGTGCACCGGGCACTTCGCCCGGAGGTCGGCGAAGGTCCCGTGCGGGGGACCGTCTGTCCACAAGCCGAATTCGGCCAGGGTCAGGTTTTCCGGAATTCCGTCCGTGCCCATGGGTTTCTCCAGTTCCGTCGATGCCGGTCAAGTCGCGACGGCGTCCGCCCAGGACACGCCGTCCAGAATGGCCCGCTTGCCGAGCGCCAGCTGACGCGGCGCGTTCACGCAGAGCACCCCGCGGAGCCGGTCGCCGCGCCCGAACATCGCGACGAGCGACTTCTCGTCCGCCTTCGTGATTTTCACCTGGTCGTCGCCGCTGACGTGGCCCACGAACTTGACCTTGGCCTCGAACTGGTCCGACCAGAAGTACGGGACCGGGGCGAACGGCTCGCTCTCGCCGAGCAGTGTCCGGGCCGCGTGCGCGCCCTGCTCGACGGCGTTCAGCCACTGCTCGACCCGCATCGTCTCGCCGAACAGCCGGTTCGGCCACTGCACGAGGTCGCCGGCCGCCACCACGTCCGGTGCGGTCGTCCTCAGCGTCTCGTCGCAGACCACGCCGTTCTCGACTTCGACGCCGCTGCCGTCGAGCCAGCCGGTTGCCGGCTGGACGCCGACACCCGCGACGATGAGGTCGGCCGCCAGCACCGTGCCGTCGGCCAGGCGGACCCGGTTCCCGTTCGGCGCGCTCTCGATCCGTTCGATTCCGGTGCCGCAGTGCAGGTTCACCCCGTGCCCGACATGGTGGTCCTGGAACCAGCGGCCGAGTTCCGCGCCGAGCACCCGGGTCAGCGGGACCGGCGCGATCTCCACGACCGAAACGTCCAGCCCCATCTTCCGGGCCGTGGCGGCGACTTCCAGCCCGATGAAGCCGGCACCGATCACCACCAGATGACGGCCCGGCAGCAGGTGCTCGTGCAGTCTCAGCGAATCCGACAACGATCGCACCTCGTGGACGCCCGGCACGCCTTCGAGGACCGGCAGCGGCCGGGTCCGGGATCCGGTGGCGACGACCAAGCCGTCGTAAGACAGCTCCCGGCCGCCTTCGAGGAACACCGTTTTCCCGGCAGCGTCAAGGCCGACCGCCGCCGCGCCGAGCGAGACGCCGACGGCGTTCTCCTCATACCAGCTGGGCTCTTTGATCAGCAGGGCCGCGTGCTGCTGTCCCTCGCGCAATGCGTCCTTGGACAGCGGAGGACGGTCGTACGGCAGCACGTTCTCGGCGCTCACCAGCGTGATCTCGCCCTCGTGCCCGGCGCGCCGGAGCCCGTCGGCGGCGTTCACCGCCGCCACCGAGCCGCCGACCACGACGATGCGGTCCATCGCCGTCAGCCCTTCCCCAACGTGATGACGCCCTCGGGGCAAGACCGCACCGCGCGTTCAGCCTCGTCGAGGCGGTCGTCGGACGGGTGCGGTTCCAGAAGGACGGCCTGGCCGGATTCGTCGTCGATGTCGAAGAGATCCGGGCATTCCATCATGCAGCAAGCACAGCCCGTGCATCCTTCGAGGTCGATCGTGAGCGTCAGCGCCATGATGTGCTCTCCTTGCGTTCCGGCGGACCTGGCCGGAAAGTGTGGAGCGTTCCCGGCGGGCGCCCGCGCCCGCGCGGGCAAAGAATGCCCGACCGGGGGTGTCCGTGCGCTCGGACCAGGCTCCGCTCATCCCCCACCCGGGCACGAGCACGCGCGACGGCCGCCAAGCAACCGGGACCGCTGCCTAGATTCCCGGACGCCGCGGGCGCGCCGCCGGCCGCGCCGGACTCCCCCGAACAAGCTGAGGTTCCATGCACCGCACTGTGTTTGACGAAGACCACGAGTCCTTCCGCAAGACGCTGAGAGCCTTCCTGCAAGCGGAAGTCGTCCCGCATTACGACGAGTGGTTCGCGGCCGGCGGGGTCCCCCGCCAGCTGTACCGGGACCTGGGCGAACTCGGCCTGTTCGGCATCTCGGTGCCGGAGGAGCACGGCGGCGCCGGACTGACGACGCACAAGTTCACCGCGATCGAATACGAGGAGATCGCCCGGGTCGGGGTCCTGCTCGGCGGCTCCAGCTGTCACGTTCTGCTGGCCCTTCCGTACTTGAAGCTGCTCGGCACCGACGAACAGCTTCAGCGGTACCTGCCGGGGTTCGTCACCGGCGAGCAGATGTGGGCGCTCGCCATGACCGAACCCGGCACCGGCTCCGACCTGAGCGGCATCCGCACCACCGCCAAGCTCTCCGCAGACGGCACGCATTACGTCCTCAACGGGGCCAAGACGTTCATCACCGGCGGCGTCAACGCCGACCGCGTGATTGTCGCCGCCCGCACCAGCCCGCCCCGCGAGGACGACCGCCGGTTCGGCCTCTCCCTGTTCGCCGTCGACACGTCGCTGCCCGGATACCAGGTCGGACGCAAGCTGGACAAGCTGGGGCTGCGCACTTCCGACTCCGCCGAACTCGCGTTCACCGACGTCCGCGTTCCCGCCGAGGACCTCCTGGGCGAGGAGGACAAGGGATTCTCCTACCTCGGGCACAATCTCGCCTCGGAGCGCTGGGGCATCGCGCACGGCGCGTACGCCCAGGCGAAGGCGGCCGTCGCGCTCGCCCAGTCCTACACCGCGGACCGGAAGGTCTTCGGCAAACCCGTCGCGACGTTCCAGAACACGAAGTTCGAGCTGGCCGCGTGCAAGGCGGAGGTCGACGCGGCGGAAGCGGTCACCGACCGCGCGCTGGAGGCGCTCGACGCGGGCGAACTGAGCCCGGCAGAGGCGGCTTCGGCCAAGCTGTTCTGCACGGAGGTCGCCGATCGCGTGATCGACCGCTGCCTGCAGTTGCACGGCGGTTACGGCTACATCAACGAGTACCCGATCGCCCGGCTTTACGCGGACAGCCGGGTCAACCGGCTCTACGGCGGCACGTCCGAGGTGATGAAGCTGATCATCGCCCACGACATGGGTCTCTGACCCCCGTCTCTTCTCCAGGAAGACCGCCGCGGCGCCAAGCCGCGGCGGTCTTCCTGTTCTGCCGGGTCAGGTCACGATTCCAGGCTCTGCAAGGTTTTCCGGGCCGCGCGCTGCCCCGACGCCGCCGCGGCCGCCAGCGAGGGATCGCCGAGGTAGTCGCCCGCGAACCAGATCGGACCGACCGGCACTCGCAGAGTTTTCTGCGACGCGTCCCGCTTGCCCGGCTTCCAGTAGGAGACCACCCGCGGCTGCCGCTTGACTACCACGCGGTCGATCTCGCCGTCGAGTTCCGGGAACAACCGGACCAGGTCGCGGAGGAACGCATCCTCGATTTCCTCGTCGGAGAGCCGGGAGAGCGCATCGGCGGCGGCCCCTCCGGACAGCAGAACCAGCGCACCGCCCGGCTTCCGCGGACCTTCGACGCGCTGCGGCGCCGCGTGATTGAACACCATCTGGAAGGACAGCTCCGGCGTCGAGATGCCGTAGTAGTCGTCCCATCGCTGTGAACCCTGTTCCTTGGTGAAGACGCCGGCGAGGACATACCGGCCGTACTCGATGTCGGACAACGCCGCGCGGTAAGCGTCCGGCAGGTCAGGCATGACCGCGAGGGCGCAGTCGGCCGGAGTCGCCACGATCGCGCGCTTGGCCGTCAACCGCACCGCACCGTCCTCGTCGGCGTACTCGACGGTCACGCTGCTGTCGGTCCAGGTGAGTTTCCGTACCTCGGACCCGAGCCGCAGCCGGTCGCCGAGGTCTTTCGCGAGCGCGTCGGTGAAGGTCTGGTTCCCGCCGACGGGCAGCGCGAAGTTCGGCACTTTCGCCGCCTTCTCCAACGCGGTTCCGATGGAGATCGCGAGCTGGGTCGCCGCGGTTTCCTCCGGCTCGCAGCCGATCCACTGCCCGGACCACGCGCTGAAGAGCGCGGTCATCTCGCGCGACCGGACGCCCGCCATCAGCGCCTCCGCACCGGTTCGCGATTCGAGGCGGGTCCGCATCGCACGGGCGGCCTCGGCGTTCTTCCCGAAGAGCCGGGCGTAGGCGTACTTGATGCGCAAGCCGACCCGCGCCAGCTCCACCTTGGCGGCCAACGGCATCCGGGAGCGCAGGAGAAGCAGCGGCGGGCTGTCCGTGGTCACCATGCGGCCTTTGAGGTACAGCGCCGCCTTGCGGCCGGCGAGCGAGCCCCGCTCGATCCGGTAGCGGTCCATCACCTCGAACAACGGCCCGGCGCCTTCGGTGAACTGGGTCCCGATGTTGAGCCAGTAGTCCCCGTGCCGGACGGATTCCACGCGGCCGCCGGGCCGGTCCGCGGATTCGAGCACGACGACGTCCGTCGATTCCGCCAGTGTCGACCCGGCTACCAGCCCGGCCGCGCCGGCGCCGATGACAACGACTTCACACTGCTGTTCACGCACGTTTTTGTCCCTCTGCACCGGGCGATCGTGCGTGCGGCGGCCGCTGCGCGGAGCCGGCCCGGCGACACTGGGCCCGGCTGGGGGATGACACGGTGCTCCCCCAGCCGGGCACCGCTTGGGCAGCAGCACGTCCCTGCGCGCGATTCGCGCGGTTTGCTGCCGTCCGGGCCGATGCGCCGCGCACTGCCGAGAAACATCGCTGGGAAGGAATTCCGCTGTGGGTGAAGCCACCGTTTTCGCCGTGCTGAAGGAGCAGGCCGAGCAGGCCCCGGACGCTCCGGTTCTGCTGATCGACGGCGAGGAATGCTCGCGAGCGGATCTGTTCGGGTCGGTCACGGCGATCGCCGCCGGCCTGCGCGCGCTCGGTCTCGACCGGGGAGACCGCGGCCTGATCGTGTCGGACAACCGGCTCGAGACGGTGGTCGCCTGGCTCGGGGTGGACTGTGCCGGGATGATCGACGTCCCGGTCAACCCGGAAGCGCGCGGCGCGTTCCTGGAGTATCTCGTCCGCGACTGCGGCCCGCGGGTGGTCATCGGGCTTCCGGCCTATCTGCGCGCAGTCGCCGCGGTCGTTCCGGAGCCCCCGGAGTTCGCGGTCCTCATCGATCCCGACGACGGCGAGCTGCCGTTCGGGCCCGGCACCCGGCACCTGACCTTCGACGAGCTTCGGGAGCTGGGCCGCGGCGGCGCGGTCGTGCCACCGCTCGAAAGCGACATCGCGACGATGATCTACACGTCCGGCACGACGGGTCCGTCCAAGGGCGTGCTGCTTCCCCACGCCTACCAGATCACGTGGGCCCGCCGCGGAGCCACCGGTCTCGGCATGCAAGCGGGGCAGACGACCTACACGCCGGAACCGTTGTTCCACTCCGACGCCCGCTCCTACGTCCTCGGCGCCTTGCTCACCGGCGGACGGCTGGCTCTCGGCAAGCGGTTCAGCGTGAGCCGGTTCTGGGACGAGGTGCGCGCGGCCGACGCGTCGTGTTTCGGCTACCTCGGCACGATGCTCTCGATGCTGTACTCCGCCGAGCCCAGCGCCGCCGACCGCGACCACCCTGCCGTCATCGGGACCGGTGGCGGAGCCCCCGCGGCGCTCCAGAACGCGTTCGAAGAACGGTTCGGCGTCCGGCTGATCGAGATGTACGGCATGACCGAAGCGCTGTGCATCGCCCAGAACACGCCGGCGCACAACCGGATCGGCTCGGTGGGACGGCCGACCCCCGACCTGGAGGTGCGACTGGTCGACAGCCAGGACCAGCCGGTGCCCGAGGGCGAGGTCGGCGAGCTGATCCTGCGGCCCCGCGAACCGCACACCGTCATGGCCGGCTACTGGAACAAGCCGGAGGCGACGGTCGCCGCCTGGCGGAACCTGTGGTTCCACACCGGCGACCGGATGCGCGCCGACGAGGACGGCTTCCTCTACTACATCGGACGGCTCAAGGACTCCATCCGCCGGCGCGGCGAGAACGTGTCGGCCTGGGAGGTCGAGTGCGCCGCCAACAAGCACGAGGACGTGCGCGAGGCAGCGGCGATCGGAGTGCCCTCGGACCTCGGAGAGGAGGACGTCGCGCTTCTGGTCGTCGAGCACGAAGGCGGGCAATGCGATCCGGCGGCGCTGCGCGACTTCCTCGCCGCCGACCTTCCCAAGCACGCCGTCCCGCGCTTCATCGAGATCGTGGACGAGCTGCCGAAGACGCCGACCCAGCGCGTGAACAAGGACCAGGTCCGCGCGCGCGGCGTCACCGGGGCGGCGTGGGACGGCGAAAAGGTCTGACGGGGCCTCCCCCAACCGGGCCGAGACCTAGCCGGTCCCCGCTGGCGCCGGGTCCCTGGATCTACGTTCGCGCGCATCAGCGTTAGCTACGTCACTGCGGAGGAACGATGAGCACACTCGACGACCCCGGCTTCACAGTCGCCGACCCGCAGCTGTGGGCCGCCGGCCCGCCGCACGAGGTTTTCGCCGAAATGCGCGGCAAATGCCCGGTGCACCACTCGGCCGGCATCGCCGGGATGCCCGAGGCGGCCGGTTTCTGGTCGGTCACCAAAGCCGACGACGTCGCGCGCGTCAGCCGCGACTGGAAGACGTTCTCCTCCCACCGGGAGGGAGCGGTCGACCTGACCTGGCACGGCATGCCCGAGGACCTGGTCGAACTGGCCAAGACGGACATGATCAACCTCGACCCGCCCCGGCACGACCGGCTCAAGCAGCTGTTCCTCGAGGGCTTCACCCGCGACCGCATCGCGGCGGAGGAGGACCGGGTCGTCGAGGCGGTCAAGAACGTGCTCGACCGCCTCGACGGCAAAGACTCCTGCGACCTGGTCAACGACGTGTCGAAGCCGATCGTCGCCCGCGTCATCCACGGGTTCATGGGCATTCCCGAAGAGGACGACGCCCGCTGGATCCACAACATCAGCCGCTACATCGCCCTCGAGGACCCGCATTTCAACCCCGGCGGGCTCGAGGAGTGGCTGACCGTCTTCATCCCCGACCTGATCGGGCAGTGCGTGGCGCTGGTCGAGGACCGCAAGGCCAACCCGGGCGACGACCTCATCAGCATCCTGGTCGGCGCGGAGGTCGAAGGGGACAAGCTCACCGACGACGAGATCATCGCGGGCATGCTGCTGCTGTTCGCCGCGGGCAACGACAGCACGATGGCGACCTACACCAGCGCGATGATCGCGCTGATGGAGAACCCGGACGAACGCCGGAAGGTCCTCGCCGACCCGTCGCTGGTGCCGAACGTGGTCGAGGAGGCGCTGCGGATGTTCCCGGCGTTCGCGCTGATGCGCCGCACCGCGACCAAGGACGTCGAACTCGGCGGCGCGCAGATCAAGGAAGGCGACTCGGTCGTCATGTGGTACCCGTCGGCGAACCGCGACGAAGACCGTTACGAGGACCCGGATCGCTTCGACGTGACCCGGAACCCGGAACACCTGGCTTTCGGGGCCGGCGGCCGGCATTTCTGCCTCGGCAACGCACTGGCCCGGCTCGAACTGCGGGTGATGATCGAAGAAACCCTCAAGCGCTACCCCGAAATGGAGATCGCCGGGGACGCGCCGTTCACCGCGTCGTTTTTCGCCAACCAGCGTCAATCGCTCCCGGTACGCCTCGGTCCCCGCAAGGCCTGACCCGTCCGCCGCACCGAAAGAACACGGAGAATCCATGACTGACACCTCTTCAACGACGAAGACCTACGACGTGGCCGTCCTCGGCTGCGGGCTGCTGGGCTCCGCCCTCGCCCGCAACTTCGCCGCCAAGGGCCACCGGACCGCCGCCTGGAACCGCACCCCGGCCAAGGCCGAAGCACTCGAAGCCGACGGCGTGCGCGCCGTGGCGGACATCGGCGAAATCGTCCGGTCCTCGAAACTCGTAGTGGCTGTCACCTCCACCTACGCGACCACTGGCGAAGCCATCGCGGCTGCCTCCGACTGGACCGGGACCACCTTCGTCAACGTAGGCACCGGCACTCCCGCTGACGCCGAGGAGCTGAAGGCGTGGGCCGACGCCCGCGGCATTCGCTACCTCGACGGCGCGGTGCTCTGCTACCCGCAGCAGGTCGGCACCGACGAGGGCATGGTCCTCTACTCGGGCTCGGCCGAGGCATGGGCCGAGCACGAGCAAACCCTGACCGCACCCGGGCCGTACTCCATGTTCGTCTCGGACAACGTGAAGGCGGCGAGCGTCCTCGACGCCGCGATCATCGGCGGGTTCTACTCCGCTGCGCTCAGCGCGTACGTCGAAGCATCCACCTACGCGCTCGACCAAGGCGTCGACCCGGAGACGCTCAACGCGATCAGCGAGCTGGCGTTCCAGACCCTGGCCGGTACCGCCAAGGAAGCGGTGGCAGCCATCGCGAGCGGCCAGCACGAGACCGAGACGGCCACGCTCAGCGTCTATGCCGAAGGCTGCCGCGCCACGGTCGGCGCCATGCAGTCGGCGGGCCACAAGGCCCGGCTGCTCGCCGCGGCCGTGGAAAACCTCACCGAGGCCGAAAAAGCCGGTCTGGGCAGTCTCGGGTTCTTCGCCTCGACGAAGGTCGCCCGCGTCAGTTCCTGACCCCGAATGCCCGCTTGCTCAAGTCCGTGAGGGGAACCCTGACGGAATCAGAGTCCCTCAGGGTTCCCCTCACGGACGGCAAACCCCGCGGCCGCGGCTCCCCCGTCCGGGCATTCCCCGCCAGGACGGGGCGGAGAGCGGGCACGACCGGCCTAGATTCGCCGTCCCCCACGAACGAGCCAATCCGAGGAAACGCGATGAAAACCACTGCCGCGGTGCTGACCGAGGTCGGCAAGCCCTTCGAAATCGTCGAACTCGACCTGACCGGCCCGAAGGAGGGCGAGGTTCTCGTCCGGTACGCCGCCGCGGGCCTGTGCCATTCCGATCTCCATTTGCTCAAGGGCGATTTCCCGTCCCGGCTGCCGATCGTCGGCGGCCACGAAGGCGCGGGCGTCGTCGAGGAGGTCGGCGCGGGCGTCACCAAGGTCAAGCCGGGCGATCACGTGCTGGCGAGTTTCATCCCGAGCTGCGGCGAATGCCGATGGTGCCGCAGCGGCAAGCAGAACCTGTGCGATCTCGGGGAAAACCTGCTCGACGGGCAGCTGCCGGACGGCACCTTCCGGTTCAAGCTGAACGGAGAGGACGCCGGCGGCATGTGCTCGGTCGGCAGTTTTTCGCAGTACGGCACGCTTTCCCAGCATTCCGTGATCAAGATCGACGCTGCCCTCCCGCTCGACCGCGCAGTGCTCACCTCCTGCGGCGTCCCGACCGGCTGGGGCACCGCGGTCAACGTGGCGGGCGTCCGCCCGGGCGACACGACGGTGATCTACGGCGCGGGCGGAGTCGGCGTGAACGCGGTCCAGGGCGCGGCCGCGGCCGGCGCGAAGTACGTCGTTGTCGTGGATCCGGTCGAGTTCAAGCGCGAAACCGCGCTGAAGCTGGGCGCGACGCACGCGTTCGCGGACGCGGACCAGGCGCTGGAGTCGGTGTGGGAGATGACCCACGGCCAGGGCGCCGAGTCGGCCATGGTCATCGTCGGCGACGTCAGCCCGGAGGTCGTCACGGCCGCTTTCACCGTCGTGGGCAAGGGCGGCACTGTCGCGGTCACGGCCATGGGCCCGTGGGACGACCTGAGCATCCAGCTCCCCGCCGCGCAGCTGGCGATGTTCCAGAAGACGGTCAAGGGCTGCATCTTCGGCCAGTTCAACCCGCAATCCGACGTCCCGCGGCTGCTGGGCCTCTACGAGACCGGCAAGCTCAAACTGGACGAGCTGGTCACCCGGGAATACCGCCTCGAAGAGGTCAACCAGGGTTACGACGACCTCCTCGCCGGCGAGCTGATCCGCGGCGTGGTGACCTTCTAGCCGGGACGGCAGCGGCGAAACGACATGCCGGGCAAGGAAAAGTCCGCTCGCGTGCCGTTCGCCGCTGCTCCCCCAGCCGGGCACACTGCGTCCGTCGCGACCGCTCTCGCACCCGCTTCCCCGCCACGATGCGGCCATGACTTCGACAGATTCCGCGCACGGCGCCAAGCACGTTCTGGTGACCGGCGGCGCCGGGGAGATGGGCGCGTACGCGTGCGGCGTTCTCGCCGGCGCCGCCGAGATCGAGCGACTCGTCATCGCAGACCGGGACGAGGAGAAGGCAGCCCGGCTCGCGGCCAAGCTCGGGTCGAAGGCGACGGCTCTCGCGCTCGACATCTCGGACTCCGAAGCACTGGCGAAGGCACTCTCCGACGTCGACCTCGTACTCAACTGTGCCGGCCCGTTCTACCGGTTCGGCCGCGAAGTGCTCAGCGCCGCCATCGCCGCCGGCACCGACTATCTTGACATCTGCGACGACTGGGAACCCACCCTGGAGATGCTCGAACTGGACGACGCCGCCCGCGCGGCCGGCGTCACCGCAGTGATCGGGATGGGCGCCAGTCCGGGCACCAGCAACCTGCTCGCGGTGCTGGCGATGGCCGAGTGCGACACCGTCGACCGCGTTTACACGTCGTGGCGCGCTTCCGCCGCGCACTTCCCGCGGCCCGGCGAAGGAGAAGAGTTCCCCGAGGCGACCGCGGCCATCGAGCACTGGGTGCACAACTGCACCGAGCCGATCAAGGTCTGGCGCGACAACGGCCTCGTGGACGCGCACGCGCTCGAGGAACGGACGCTCGCGTACCCCGGACACGGCGAAGACCAAGTCTGGGTGTGCGGCCACCCCGAACCGCTGACCCTGCCCAGGGTCCGGCCCGAGGTGCGGGAGTCCCTGAACGTGATGAGCGCGCGCCGGGGCCTCATGGACGGGATCGGCCGGATCGCCGAGCGCGTCCGTGCGGGCGAGCTGAATGTCCGGCAGGCCTCCGACGAACTGCTGCGGCAGCCGAACCTCAGCGGCAAGGCCGCGGGTCCGTCGCCGAACCTGCCCAGCAACATCTTCGCCGTCGCGGAGGGCGTCAAGGACGGCTCCCGGGTCCGGATCGGCGCGCAGGCACTGGTGCAGCCGGAGGGGAACATGGGCGAAATGACCGGCATCCCGCTGGCTGTCGCGGCATTGATGTCGGCACGCGGCCAGGCCGCCAAGCCGGGCGTACACGGCCCCGAGGGCGCGATCGATCCGAAGGTCTTCTTCGCCGAGCTGGCGAAGTTCGCGCCCGAACCGCCGGCGCCCGGCGCCGAGGTGTACGAGGTCGTCACCGAAATCCTCGACCGTTGACCAATCCGCGCAGAGACGAGCGAATCGAGTGACCACAATGGACAACGCGGGCGGATCGTCCGTCGCCTATCTCTCGGGCAGCGGCTGGGTCGACCGGCCGGAGACGCTCGAGCCGGCTCTGTCCGGCGAGACGTCCTGCGACGTCGCGGTCGTCGGCGGCGGGCTCGGCGGGATGGCCGCCGCGCTCCGGCTCGCCGAACTCGGCCGGGACGTCGTGCTGGTCGAGGCCGACCTGTGCGGCTGGGGAGCCAGCGCGCGCAACGCCGGGTACCTCACGCCGACGCTGGGCAGCGATCCCCGGATCCTGAAGACCTTCTACCGCGACCGCGTTCGGGATCTGTACCGGTTCGCCACCAATGCCGTGAGTTTCACCGAGGAACTGATCGACGGCCGCGGGATCGAGTGCGGCTACCGCCCGACCGGCAACATCGCGGCCGCCCCGACCGTCGCCGCGTTCCGCAAGATGGCGGCGCACGCCAAGCCAGGCCGCCGATCCGTCGTGGGCGACGCTCAGCAGCTGGGCATCCCCCCGGCGTTTCCGGGCGGAATGCACGTCAAAGTCGGCGGCATCCTCAACCCGGGGCAGTTCGCTCTCGGCGTCCGCGAGGCGGTTCGCGCTTCGAATGTCCGCGTCTTCGAGCAGAGCCCGGTCACCGGCGTCATCGACACCGGCGACACCGTCCGGATCGACCTTCCCGGCGGGAGAATCCTTGCCGGCCAAGCGATCCTGACCGTCAACGCGTTCGCCAACCAGTTGCCGATCACGCCGAGGAACCTCAGCACGCCGGTGTATGTGACCGCCGTCGAAACCGAGCCGGTCTCCGCCGCGCAACTCGACGAAGCGGGCTGGACGAGCCGCGTCCCGATGACGACGAACCACTTCGTGATGCAGAGTTTCCGGACCACGGACCGCGGCACCATCGTCTTCACCACGCGCAGCCTGCAGACCGCGCGCCGGGCACGCGCCGACCGGATGCCCGGCCAGGCGGTCGTCGACGACCTGATGCGCGGCTTCCGGGAACGCTTCCCCACCTTGGCCGGCATCGCACCGGCGCGCGCCTGGGGCGGCTGGATCGGGCTCACCCCCTCCAACATGGCCGTCGCGGGACAGGCCAGCCCCCGCGTGCACTACTCGCTGGCCTGCAACGGCCACGGGCTTCCCCAGGCGCCGTACCTCGGCACCCTGCTCGCCGACCGGCTCTGCGACAAAGGCACGCACGACGACCTCGCCGCCGTCTGGCGCGAGTCGCCCCGGTTCGCTCCCGGCGTCGTGAACCCGGTGACGCTGCGCCTGGGCTGGCTCGCCGACCGCACGCTCGACCGAGCCGACCAACTGTTGAACCGCGACAAGATCCGAAGGAGCACCCGTGTCTGACCAGAATCCGCCTCTTGGCACCGTGATCATCGTCGGCGGAGCCGGCGCGATGGGCCGCTGGGCCGTGCGCGGCATCGCCAAGCTCGGCTCCGCGCGCAAGCTCCTCATCGCCGACCTCGACCTCGCGCGCGCTCAGCAACTGGCCGACGAGGTCGGCGGTCCGTGCGAGGCAGTGCGCCTGGACGCTACCGACCCGGCTGCGCTGCGCGAGGCGTTCGCGGACTGCGACGTCGTCCTCAACACCATGGGTCCGTTCTCGAAGTTCGCCCGGCCGATCGTCGAAGCCGCCGTCGAATCCGGCTGCGATTACCTCGACATCGACGACGACTGGGAATCCACCGTCGAGGCGTTCGAATTCGACGCGGCTGCCCGGCAGAAGGGCCTGCGCGTCGTGAAGGGCATCGGCGGCAGCCCCGGCATCTCCAACCTCGCCGCGGTCGCGGCTGCCCGCCGACTCGACAAGGTCACCGAGATCTTCACCGGCTGGTCGATGCGCGGCGCCGTGCTCGAAGACGAACCCGCCTACCCGTCGGCCGGAGGAGCCGGTGCGGCGGTCGAGCACTGGCTGATCCAGATCAGCGGCTCGATCCGCGCCTACCGCGACGGCGCGGAGAAAGACATCGAACCCATCGCTCCCGTCGAGCTGCTTTACCCGGGCAAAGGCCAGGTTCAGGCTTACACAGTCGGGCACCCGGAAGCGATCACGCTGCCTCGCTACTTCCCCACGGTCGTGAACTCGACCAACCTCACGTCCGGTCCGGCCTGGGTTTTCGACCACGCCCGCTCTGTCGCGGCGGACTACGATGCGGGCCGCGTGTCTCTCGCAGAGGGAGCCAGCCGGCTCGAAGACATGCCCGGCCCGCCCGAAGGCACGCCGCGGACCCGCGACCCGCTTCACCAGGTGTGGGCGCTGGCCCGGGGAGAACGCGACGGCGAACCCCTGGCGGTCTCGATCGAGCCCGCCTCCATGCCGCCGGGCAAGATGGGCGGCGGCACTGGCGCGGCGCTGGCCGTCGGGCTCGAACTGCTCCGCCAGGGCCGCATCGCCGAGCCGGGCGTGCACGCACCGGAAGGCGTCATCGAGCCGCGGGACTTCTTCTCCGTGTTCCTGGAGTTCGTCGAACCGGCCGTGGACTCGGTCGACGATCTGCTGATCGTCCGCGAAGGACCGATCTCCTGAGCACAGCGGAAAGCCCCGGCCGCGAGGCGAATTCAAGGGGTCGTTGCACCCCAAGTTGATCAACTGGCTTCGGTGAGAGGCTTAGCGAGACGCTCGGCCGGGGGTTTCCCAGCCGAGCGTTTTGCGTGGTCGCGAGGCGAGTTCGGCGGCGACGTCGTCAAGGTCCCGGCGGGTGCAGCCCGCGAGGTCGGTGCGCTTGGGAAAGTACTGCCGCAGGAGGCCGTCCGTGGTCTCGTCCGATCCGCGTTGCCACGGGCTGCCGGGGTTGCAGAAGCAGACCGGCGTGCGCTCGCAGGACTGCCGGGCCGGTCGGCGCCGGGCGCGGCCGGTACATCCAGCGGGAGGAGTCCCCGCTCCGGTCGCGTTCCCGCAGACAGCGAGACGGGCACGGAGAAGCCGCAGCCTCCTGACAGATCGAAGGCTGCGGCTTCTTGCCCGCACCGGGACTTTCCGCTGTGGCGAGGCAGACCGTTCAGTCGCTGGCGCCCACCAGCAAGCTGAAGCCGTGCGGGTGCCGCAACCGGGACACCAGTGTCGCCACGATAACGAGCACCGGGAAGGCCAGCGTGATCCAATACCCGTAGGTGTACACGTCCGCGAGCGGGAAGTGCGTGCCGTCGAGCAGCAGGTCCGAGGTGCTCAGGTTCACCTGGCCCGCATAATCCGTGTACGCCTTCACCGCCGCCGGAGAACCGCTCGCGGCCTTGGTCCCGAGTTCGGTCAGCACCGCCGCGTCGACGGACTGGTAGACGAAGCCCGACGCGTTCTGCACCACGGTGATCACCGCCGCGCCGACCGCGAACCCGATCGCCATGACGGTGCCCGGCATGCCCGCCGCCATGCCGGCGCGCTCCTCGGGCACGACGAACTGCGGCACGGCGAACGCGCCGCTGTAGCCTGCCCGGCTGCCGAGGCCGACGATGCCGGAACCGACGACGTATTCCCATACCTGATCATGCGCGACGGCAAGGAAAACCAGGCCCACCGCGCAGATCACCGCTCCGGCGACCAGCACCACCCCGGGCCGTCCGCGCGCGACGAACCGCTCGGAAACCTTGCCGGACAGGAACATCGTCAGCGCGAACGGCAGCATCACGAGGCTGGTCGCGAGCGGGCTGAAGTTCAGGCCGTACTGTGCGACGTGATCCGGCCACCCGGCGCCCGCGGGCAGGCGCACGCCGCCGACCGGGAACGGGTTGGGCAGATTGCCGTGCAGCATCGCCGGGTCGTTCGGGTTCTGCAAGTAGTAGTTGACGAGCACCAGGAACGCGGCGTCGACACAGCCGAACAGGCCGGCCGACAAGCACGCCGTGGTGACGAAAGGCTTGCGCAGCAACGTCAAGTCGAAGGTCGGTTTCGAGGACTTGCGCTCGGCGAGGACCCAGCCGGCCGCCAGCACGAGGCCGAGCAGCAGGACCAGGTCGGCGTGCTTGCCGATCGCGGTGTCGGCGGGCGCGCTGAAGCCGAGGAGGACGACCGCGACCCAGCCGATCAGCCACACGGTCCCGAAGACGCCGATCCGCCCGCGGGACTCCGGCGGCGAGTTCGGCACGATCGCCAGGAGGCCGATGGTCGTGAGCACGAAAAGCCCCGCCAGCACATAGAAGAACGGCGCGATCGACTGGTGCGGGACGACCGGGGCCATCGTCGTCGGATCGAGGGTCAGCCGGTCCGGCACCGGCCACAGCTTCAGCGAGACGCCCCCGCCGACCATGCCGAGCACGACGCCGGTGCCGGTGGCCATGATCAGCACGGTGACCGCCGTCGACACGGCGTTGCCGCCCAAGTGCCGGCGCAGGAAGCTCAGCGGCACCAGCTGCGCCGCGCCGCCGAAGCCCATCAGCGCCGAGCCCGCGACGAGGGCGACGTAGTTGTCGGCCACCGCCGCGATCAGTGCGCCGCCGGTGAGGAATCCGCCGGACAGCAGCGAAACGGTGCGATCGCTGAGCACGTCGGTCATCCGCGGGATCAGGACGAACCCGGCGCCGCCGCCCAGGGTGAGCGCGGTGAACACCCACGTCGCGGCGGTCACCGAGTTGTGCGCGTAGCTGATCGTGATGAGCGGCAGCAGCGGGGGAAGCATGAAGGCCACCGCGTTGGTCACGGTCGCAAGGACCGCGGCGATCCCGATCAGCGCGGCACGATTGGGCGCGGGCCGCGCACCGACGTCTTCGGCGGCGGACAGGCTCGCCGGCTCTTGCATATGGGTCATGTTCGATCCCGATCTTTCGAGTGGCTCGCTGGGTGGCGGACAAGGTAGAAGCGCCCCCGGACCGGACCGGCCGCCGGACCCGCGATGTGACCGGATGGGGGATGCCGTGGGTCACACCGTCCCGCGCAAAGCTCGCAGCACAGGCAGAACCGGCGATATCCGGCATCCCCGGTTCGCCGCCGCGCGGGCACTCCGCCGGACCCGCGGCCCGAATCCCCCGAGCGGGCGTAGAACGCCCGCACCGGCTCGCCGGGCCTGCCGCGCGCCCGACCATGGCCGCATGACGAATTCCTCCACGAACCGCCGCGGGCGCAAGCGGATCCTCGTGACCGGCGGTGCGGGCGAGATGGGCGCCTACGCCTGCCGCGCCCTCGCCAAAGCCGACGAGGTGGAATCGGTGCTGGTCGCCGACCGCGACCAGGACCGCGCCACCCGGCTCGTCGCCGAACTCGGCCCGAAAGCCCAGCCGCTGAACCTCGACATCTCCGACGCCGACGCCCTCCACGACGCGCTGACGCCGGTCGACATCGTCCTCAACACCGCCGGGCCGTTCTACCGCTTCGGGCGCGAGGTGCTCACCGCGGCGATCGCGACCAGGACGAACTACCTCGACATCTGCGACGACTGGGAACCGACGCTCGAAATGCTCGGCCTCGACGACGCCGCCCGCGCCGCCGGGGTCACCGCGGTGATCGGGATGGGCGCGAGCCCCGGCACGAGCAACCTCCTCGCGCTGCTGGCGATGAACCAGTGCGACACCGTCGACCGGGTCTGCACTGCCTGGCGCGCCGGAGCGCTGCCCTACCCGACCGCCGACGATCCTGACCCGAAACCGAATGCCGCTCTGGAGCATTGGGTCCACAATTGCACCGAGCCGATCAAGACCTGGCGCGACGGCGGGCTCGTCGACGCCTACGCACTCGAGGAGATGACTCTCGCCTACCCCGGCCGCGAAGCAGGCTCCGTCTGGGTCTGCGGGCATCCCGAGCCGCTCACTCTCCCGCGCGTCCGCCCCGAGGTGCGCGACTCGCTCAACCTCATGGTGGCCCGCCGCGGGTTGATGGACGGCATGATCCGCGTCGCCGAGCGCGTGCGAGCCGGCGAACTGGACGTCGCCGGCGCGGCCAAGCAGATCCTGCGCGAACCGAACACCGGGGGCGCCGCCGCGGGCCCGTCCCCGACGCTGCCGAACCTCTTCGCGGTCGCCGAAGGAACCAAGGACGGCAAGGGAATCCGGGTCGGCGCGCAGCCGATCGTGCTGCCCGACGCGAACATGGGCGAGATGACCGGCTACCCGCTCGCCGTCGCGACGCTGATGATGGCGCGCGGCGTGGTCGACAAGCCCGGCGTGCACGGGCCGGAGGGCGCGGTGGACCCGGACGCCTATTTCGCCGAACTGTCCCTGTTCGTCGAAAACCGCCCCGCCGGACCGGTCGTCGAGGTCGTCTCCGAGGAGATCTGACGGCGCCCGGCGCCGCGGCCCGCGCGTCACCGCGAGGGCCGCACCATCCAGTTCGCGATCTGGGTCCGGGTCGAAAAGCCCAGTTTCGCGAGAATGCTCTCCACATGCCCTTCCGCGGTCCGCAGGGAGATCACCAGCTTCTTGGCGATCTCCTTGTTCGACAGCCCCTCGGCGACGAGTTCCGCGACCTCGCGCTGACGCCGGGTCAGCACTGAGACGTCCGCCGGAACCGGCTCCGAGCCGCTGTCCGGCGCAGCGTCGAGCAATGCCAGCGCCACGATCTCCGACCGCGGCTGCTCAGCCCCGCGGACGAAGGCGGTTTCGAACCGCTCGTCCCCGAGATCCTTCCGCGCCGCGGCTTCGTACTTCTCCCGCTGCGGGCCGAACTGCCGGGCGCCAGCGCCGGGCTGCGGGGCTCCGATGGCCTGCCACAGCTTTTCCGCGCCACCGAAGAGCATCGCCGCACGCTGGCTGTCCCCCTTCGCCGCGGTCGCACACGCCAACTGCTCCATGGCGAAAGCCATGCCCAGTGTGTCGTGGAACGTCCACTTGATTCGCAGCGCGGCGCGCAAGTCCGATTCGGCGCGGGCGACGTCGCCCTGGAGCAATTCCGCGAAACCCCTCCCCCACAACGCGTACGAGAGATTCCACTGGTCACCGTTGGCTTTGCAGTGCTCGAACAGTTCGGCGAACAGGTCGGCCGCGCGGCCGACCTCGCCCGCTCGCAAATGCGCGGCTCCCAACTCGACCCTCAAACTGTCCGGGTACTGGGAGTTCACGCAGGCGCGCTCGTACAGCACCAGCGCCTCGGTCAGCACCGGCACCGCTCCGGCGGGATCGTCGGACACCACGAGCCGCATCCCCATCACGTGCGTGGCGTACGCGAGCGCAGCCGTGTCGCCAAGCTGCCGGGCGAGGTCACGAGCCTGCTCCGGCGCGGCAGTGAGCGCGTCCTGGTCGCCCAGAAAGGCGCCGACGTAGGCAGCGGTCGCCAAGGCCCAGGCTCGTTCGTGACTCGGCTCCTCGTCCAGGGCCAGCCCGCGCTCCAGCCAGAGCCTTCCCTCGGACACCGACGTGATGGCTCCCCAGAACCAGGGCATCGCGGCCAAGCGCAGGCCGGTTCGCGCTTCCCCCGGCACTGAAAAGGAAAACTCCAGTGCCCGGCGAAGATTGGCGTGCTCCGCCAGCACCCGGTCAGTCCACTCCTGCTGCTGCGGGCCGACCCATTTCTCGCCCGCCGCTTCGAAGAGCTTCAGGCACCAGTCGCGATGCCGCCGCTCCAGGTGCGTCCGCTCGTCGGCCTCCGCGAGCCGGGACTGCCCGTACGCCCGGACCGTGTCGAGCATCCCGAACCGAGCGTGTCGCGCATGCAAGTCGCGGGTGAAGATCGATTTGTCCAGCAAACCGGCGACCGTGTCGAGGACGGCCTCCCGGGACAGCGCCAGGTCCGCGCAGACCTCTTCCAGCGCCTCGGTGTCGAATCCGCCCGCGAACACCGACGCACGGGCCCACAACAGCCGCTCCGCCGGCGTGCACAGGTCGTAGCTCCAGTCGACGAGCGCCTGCAGCGTCCGATGCCGCTCCGGCACGTTCCGGTTGCCCTCGCGCAGCATCGCGAAGCGGTCGTCGAGGCGGCTCACGAGATCGTCGATCGACAGCACCCGCAGCCGCGCCGCGGCCAGCTCGATCGCCAGCGGAATGCCGTCGAGCCGGTGGCACAGCCGCACGACCGCCGCCTCGTTCTCCGCGGTAAGGGCGAAACCGGGCACCGCGGCCGCCGCGCGCTCGGTCAGCAGCGCGACAGCCGGGTAGTGCGTCGCCGCTCCCGGCGTGCTCGGCTCGTCCGGATCCGGCACCGGCAGCGGCGGCACCGAAAAGACATGCTCGCCCGCGATCTTCAAGGAGTGCCTGCTGGTGGCCAGAATCCGGATCTCGGGCGCCGCGCGCAGCACCGCGTCGGCGAGGTCGCCGACAGCCGCCACCAGATGCTCGCAGTTGTCGAAGACCAGCAGCATCCGCGAGGTCCGCAGCTGATCGCACAGCGCCTCGGCCGGTTCGCGCGCGGACTGCTCCCGGACGGCCAGGGCGCCCAGCACCGCGTGCGGCAGCAACGCCGGGTCCTCGAGAGCCGCCAGTTCGACCAGGCACACCCCGTCCGGGAACGCGCGCCGCACGTCAGCCGCGACACGGTAGGCCAGCCGAGTCTTGCCGACGCCGCCGATGCCGGTGAGCGTGACCAGCCGCGCCGCGCCGATGAGTTGCCGGACCGCGGTGACGTCGTGCCGCCGGCCCACGAAACTCGTCAAGTCCGCCGGCACGGTCGTCGGCGCTCTCCCTTGCGGTGAAGCCATGGGCATCCTGCGGGTATCGGTGGCCGGGACGCGCGTCATCGTACGTCTCCGGTTCCCGGCTCACCAGGCATCGGAACCGGGGCGCCGTCGCCCGATTTGTGCGCCATTGCCCCATCGGACCGCGGCGCCGCACGCGGGGTCAGGCGACGAGCCCGAGTTCTTGCGCACGGCTGGCGGCCTGCGCCCGGTTGCGGACGCCGAGCTTGCGGTAGACCGCGCTCGTGTGCTGTTTGACGGTGTGCCGCGAAAGGTTCAGCGACAGGGCCATTTCGGGATTGCTCTGACCGGAGACCAGGTGCTGCAACACGTCCAGCTCGCGCTTGGAAAGCTGCACCGGCAACGGCCCGGTGTCCTTCGGAAACACCCGCCCGCCCTCCGCGACGCGTTTCACCGAAGCGACCAGCGCCGCGGTCGGCATCTGCTTCGGCAAGGCCGCGACGGCGCCGTTCACCAAGCCCAGCGCGGCGGACACCCGCCCCTCCGCCGACATCAGCACGACCCGGACATGCGGCATCTGCGCATGGAATTCGCGGCACAGCCCGAGCCCGGCCCGGCCCGGCAACGACGTGCTCACCAGGACCAGCTGCGGCTGGTACCGCCGAGCCACCTGCCAGGCCAGATCGGCCGTCGAGACCCCGAGACACGACGCCACCCACGGTTCGCCGTGCAGCACCGCCCGCAACCCGGCCTGCAGCAATTCGTGTTCCTCGACGATCAACACCCGCTGCGCCTGGCAGCGGTCGCGCGGGATCTCCCCGGCTGGAACGGGCCGTTCCATGGCCATGACTGTCATCCGGGCACCTCCGGCTGCTCGTGCGGTCAACGCCGACCCACGGGACGGCTCCCGCAGCGCCGCGCCGGGCACTGCACCACCCGCTTCACGGGGCGAGCCATCCACCTGTGATGTGAATCATTGCTGGTCACAGGCGTCCGGACACCCGGGGAACTACCCGGGTAGTACCTGTCCCCGGTTCCGGCGGCACCCGCTCCGCGCGAGTCGGCGGAGGTGCTTCACACCGACAAAATGACAGCCGCGACAGCGCCGGGCCGGGGACGCCTGACCGTGACGTACGCGCCCGCGCCAAGACGGAACCTCTCCCCGACTGCGCCCGGCTGGGGGATGCTTCCCCCGACCGGGCGGAGAACCCGCCCGCCGTCCGAACAACGCGGCCGGGTTGCATACCGTGCGTCCATGTGGCGAAGCGACTGTCAACTCCGGCCCACTGAGATAGACGCGATGGGCCACCTCACCGCGACCGCGTATCTCGCCTTGCTGGAGGAGGCGCGGGCCGAGTGGCTGGTCAAAAGTCTCGGCACCCAACACCCGCCGTGCGTCCTCCGGTCCCAGCACATCGACTACCACCGCGAAATCACGCCCGCGGACGGCACGGTGACGGTGACCCTGGCAGTCCTGGAACTGGGCACGTCGAGCGTGCTGATATCCGAGGCAGTCTCGGCCGGCGGAACCATCCGCGCGAAGTCGGAGGCGGTGCTGGTCATGTGGGACGGACAGCGCCGCACGGCTCGCCCGATGACCGAGCACGAGCGCTCGTCGCTGGCGGCCTTCATCCCGCCGGACAGGCGGACCTCGGCCCGGGAATACGCGAGCCGGGAATGCGTCCAGCCAGCCAGCGACGGCCCCCGCGAGTCTTGGTCGAGGGGCTGAGCGGTCGCGTCCGGGGACGCTGCTCCGGTCCACTAGGTGCGAATGCCACCAGTCGCGAAACACCACGAGCCGATGTCGCACGAACCGCCCCTCGGGCTCGGACCGGTGCTGGACAGCCGCCCGCTCGCGCCCCGGGCGAACGCAACTTCGGCTCGTGCTGGGTCTGGATCGTGTGCCCGTCGACGTACTCGGCGACCGCGAACGGGCCGCCGATCAGAGACTCGTCCTCGCACAGCGCCACTGCCCGCGCCACCGGAACCCCGGTGCCGGCGAGGGCGGCCGTCACCCGGTACTCCCGGGCCACGTCGTGCGCCGACGGCGTGCGACCGGCCCGCGGCGGCGTCCGCAGCACCCAGGACGCGTCGCCGTCGCTGAGCCGATAGGTCAGCTTGGAGCGGCCTCCCGCGATGAGGTGCGACTCCAAGCCGCCCCGCATCGACACGCCGGCGCCGGCGAGGACAGACACGACGCGCGCCAGCTCGGCCTCGGTCAACTGTGGAGCGTTCACCGGATCTCCCGTTCGAGGTCCCGCACCGCACGCTTGGCCAGCGACCAGCGATGCACCTCCGAGGGCCCGTCGTAAATGCGGAACGCCCGGAGTTCGCGCGCGATCCGGGCGACCGGAAGATCGGCGGACAGTCCCATGCCGCCGCAGAGCTGGGTCGCCCGGTCCGCCACCCGGTTGAGCGCCTCCGCCGCGAAGGTCTTGGTGATAGAGGTGATCTTGGCTCCCCTGCCTCCCGCGTCGAGTTCGGCACACGCTTCGCGGAGCAGGGCGCGGGTCGCCGCGAGGTCGATCTCGTTGTCGGCGATCAGTTGCTGCGCCATGCCGAGTCCGGCGAGCCTGCCGCCGAACGCACTGCGCTCTGCCGCGTACCGGACCGCGGCCTCGTGGGCGCGGCGGGCGGCGCCGGTCCAGCGCATGACATGCGTCATCCGGGCGGGGCCGAGCCTGACCTGGACGTATCGGAAGCCCTCGTCGACCTCGCCGAGAACATCCTCGTCCGGGACGAAGACGTCGTCGAAAAGCAGTTCGCAATGGCCGCCGAGCATGGAGCGGTCGGTCGTGCGCAGGTGCCGGACCAGCGTGACGCCCTCGCGCCGGGCGGGTCAGCCAATGCGCCCGGCTCGAGCCGAGAAAGTTGACAGGACCGTCACCTGCGGGCTCGGCGAAGCTTCGCCGGGGAGCGCGCACAGCACCTCGCCGACGATCAGGAGGATACTGGCGTCCTCCCGCGCCCTGCTGGTGAGCATGCTCGTCGTCGGCGCTGTCTTGCTCGCAGAAACAGTTTTCGCCTGGTCCATGGCGGACGCCTCTTCCGAGCTTCGGGTGTATCCGAGCCTGCTCTTCGCGGTGGATGTGCTCTCGGGCGTGCTCGGCGCGGGCTGGCTGGGAGTCGGTGCGGTCGTGCTGATCGCGGTGGCCCCGGGCGGAGCGTTGCTTGCGGATCCAGACGAGGCACTGGATCGGGTGCCCGGCGTCGCCCTGATCATGACCAGCGGAGGCGCGATCGCCCTCTTCCAGCTCCCGATTCCCGCGTGGGCAGCGATTCTGGGAATCCTCGTGGCGACGGGCATTGCGACAGCGTCCGGCGAGATTCTACTGGGCTCTCTGCATCTTCCTTGCCGGAACCACGGCGTTCTTGCAGGCGCGACAACCCCGCTGGGCTTGGCTCGACGCGCTGGGCCGGACCTTGATGAGCTGGCTCGTGTGGCGCTTCTGAGCCGCCCGAGCCGCGATGCTGCCCTGCAAGCTCCGACCGCATTCAAACAGACGGACGAGACCAGGCGGGTGCACCTCGCATGCTGCCCGCCGCCCGCCGGGATCCACGCCACGAACGCTTGCTTGACGACTTTGAGGGCGACAGCCGGAAAACCCGGTCGACTGCTGTGATCGGCAGGCTGGTGATCGAGCAGTACTGGCCGCCCGGTTGCGATCGGCGGCAGGGGCCGGAAAAATCGGCGGGATTCCGCGGAATCGCCGTCGACTTGCCAGGGAGTGTCCCGTGCTGACCCTCGGAACCGGAATCTCGGTGCGTCCGGAAGCCGATCCGCTGGAGGACATCCGGTGGGCGGACCGCGAACCCCGCGTCGCGGGCGCGTGGATGCTCGACCACCTCCAGGGCTGGGCGCCGCGCGGCGCGCAGGAAACGGATCCGCACCTGCTGCTGGAGCCGTTCTCTGTGCTGGCAGCGGGCGCGGCCGCGACGAGCCGGGTGCCGCTCGGCGTCGCGGTCACCGATCCCGTGCGGCGCAGCCCGGTCGCGCTCGCGCACACCGCCGCCACCACGAGCTGGCTGGGCGGCCGGAAAATGGTGCTGGGACTCGGGGTCGGCGACCCGGGCCAGCTCCGCCCGTTCGGCCTGCACCCCGGCCGCGAACGGACCGGACGGCTCGACTACATCCGGCCGGCCCTGCGCGACCTGGCCGCGCTCCGGGACAAGGGCCGGTTGAGCCCCGAGGGCCCGGACCTGCCGCTGGCCGGGGTCTCCCCGTTCGAAGTGTATGTGGCCGCGCACGGTCCGCAGATGCTCCGGCTGACCGCCCGGTACGGCGACGGATGGCTGCCGACCAGCTTGCCGGTGCGGCAGTACCGGTCGAATCTCGCCGCGATCCGGGAGGCTGCCGCCGCGGCGGGCCGGGATTCGGCTGCCGTTCGCCCCTGTTTGTTCCTCTGGGCCGCGCTCGGCAGCGACGACGCGGACAGCGCGAAATTGTTGCAGCGCCCCGAAGTCCGGGCTGTCGCGCTGTATCGCGGCCGGTCGGCGTTCGCCGAACACGGTGCCGACTACCCGTTGCCGCACGCGTATGTGCCGCACGAAATTCCGGCCGAACAGGCCCCGGAGGTGCTCGCAAGCATCCCCGACGCGCTGGTGCGCGAGGCTGTGTTGCACGGTTCTCCCCAGCACGTGGCCGAGAAACTGGGCGAGTACGCCGAGGCCGGGTGCCAGCACGTGATCGTGCAGGACATCGGCCGCTTCGCGGATCCGGAGGGCACTGAGCGCTCGCGGGCGGCGCTGCTGGCCGTCGCGGATGCGCTGGGAGGTCAGTGATCCGGGCCGTGCCGGAAGGTCTCCCGCACGCCGAGCGCACAGCACAATCCGGCCGCGCTCAGCGCGAGCGGGACGATCAGGGCCCACCGGTAATCGGCGAGGACCGGATGGCTCAACGCGTCCGTTGAACCGGGACGGGCGTCAAGGATCCAGCCGAAGACCGGTTGGATCAGTCCCGACGCCAGGAACGCGCCGACGTTGACGACCCCGAGCGCGGTCGCCGCGGCACTGGGCGCGGTCGATTCCTTGACCGCCGCGAACGCGGGCACCACCTGCGCCCCGGCGAGGCCCACCAGTGCGTAGAGCACCACCGCCGACCAGCCGGGCGACCACGGAAGAAAGGCGAACCCGGCCCAGCCCAGCACGGCGCTGGCCGAGCAGACCAGGATCACCGGGCACCGCCGGCCCAGCCGATCCGAGAGCAGGCCGAGCAGGATGTTGCCGCAGCCGTACACGACCAGCCCGATGGTCGTGTACGCCGAGGCGGCCGCGTTGCTCAACCCGAAGCCGTCGCGCAGGAGGGGCACCCCCCACAGGCCGGAGAAAGCGTAGAAGGTGCCGTTGGTGCCGATCACCGCGGCGAAAACGAGCCAAACCTGCCTGCTGGCCAGCGCCGACCTCAACCGGTGCGACCCGTTCGCCGGAGCGGTCGCGGCAGGCGCGGCCGGCCGGGGAAGCACGCCCGGGTACCCGGCCTCCTCCGGCGAATCCCGCACGACGACCAGGACCAGCACCGTTGTCGTCACGGCGAGCAGTCCGACGACAAGGAATATCGACCGCCAGGTGAACGCCGTGAGCAGCAAGGCGGACGGCCCCTCCGCGACGATGCTGCCGAGATTGCCGACGAACATCGTGATGCCGGTGACGACACCGTAGCGGCGCTCGGGAAACCAGGTCGCGTTGCTCTTCAGCAGGCCGACGAAGATGCCGGACGTGCCGAGCCCCACCAGCAGCGGTCCGACGGCGGCGACACCGAACCCCGGAGCCGCGGCCAGCAGCAAGGTCCCCGCCGAGGTGACCGCCCCGCCGACCGCGACCACCATCCGGGTGCCGTACCGGTCGATCAGCAGTCCGACCGGAACCTGCATCACCGTGTACACCCAGAAATTGCCCGCGGCGAAGAGGCCGAGCTGCGCCGCCGAGACGCCGAACGCCGCGCCGATCGGTTCGGCGAACGTGGCGGGCGCGAACCGCTGGAAGAAACCGATGGTGAACAAGGCCAGCAGCAGCGCCGTCGAGCCGGCTCGCGCCCGCCGGAACCCGCGGCGGAGTTCCGCGGGCGCGGCCTCGCCGGTCCTCACCCAGGCACCCCCTGCGCGCTCGGCGCCCGGTCGCCCGCCGCGCCGAGCACCCGGTCCAGGATCCAGTTGTCCAGGCGGTGCACCACGTGTTCCTCGGGCGTGTAGCAGCCGGGGGTGCTGCCCGGCAGGCCGCGCTGCTGGAATTCGGTGATCCAGTCGTCCTCGCGCACGACCTGGTCCCAGCGGCGGATGTAGCGTGCCGAAACCTCGGCGTAGTCAGGGCGGTCGACACTGGCGCGCGGGAAGCAGTAGCCGACGTCGACCCGGGTCCGTGTCGGCGTCTCCGGGTATTTCTGGATCCACCACATGCAGTCCGGCGCGGTGACGAGGAAAAACCCGGGAGCGAGCACGGAGAAATGGGTGCCGCGTTTCGCCGCGCCGCTGATGCCCGGCGTGGCCGGGAAACCCAGGTGCCGCTCGCCGGGGGCCAATGCCGGGGTGTGGTCGTTTTCGTGGAATACGGTGATCCACTCGCCGCTGGTGGGCGGCGAAACGACCGGTTGCTCGCCGATCGACCCGCGGTGGATGTGCTTGGTGTGGAGGGTCTCCATGTCCACCTCGACGTAAAGCTTCCAGTTCGAGGCGAGATGGTAACTGCGTCGGTGCACGCACGCCATCTCGGCGATCCGGTAAGATCTGGCCACCCGCTCGGCGAAATCGCCGAAGTACTGGTCCACGGGCGGGGCGTTCTCGTCGAAGGTGACGAAAAGCAGGCCTTCCAATTCGGACCAGCGCAGGTCGGTGAGCGCGTGCCGCTCCGGGTCGAAGGTGCTCGACTCCTCGGTCCCCGGAGCCCGAAGCAGTTTTCCGTCGAGGCTGTACACCCAGCTGTGGTATTGGCACCGGATACCGCCGCAGGTCCCCTGGGCTTCCTCCAGGAGAATCGAGCCGCGATGCCGGCAACTGTTCCGGAATGCCCGGATTCCCTCGTCCGACCGGACCAGCAGCACCGGCTGGCCGAGCGTCTCGGCGGTGAGGAAACTGCCGCGCGAGGGCAGCATCGAAGCCAGCCCGACAAAATGCCAAGCGGGACGGAAAATGGCGTCGATTTCCCGGCGATGCCATTCGGGCGAGGTGTAGCACCAGTGCGGCATGGTCTGCGCTTCCGGCAGCGCACTGCGCACCCGCGCGTAGTTCTGCGCATCGAAAATATCCGGCAATTGCAACACAGTCGCTCCCCTTTGTTGGCAGGGCAGGATTCGACGGTTACGCCGATTCGGCCCAGAATCGCCACTGCCCTTCCCCAGCGCGCCCAACCCTAGGAGGGAGCGGAGCGCCGGGGCAAGCACACTGATGGACATTCACTCACTGCGACCAGTGCCCGGTGCTCGCCTTCGGCTCCGAGTCGACCCCCGAACTCCATCACTCGCTACGTTTTGAGTGCCAAACTCGGCAACAGGACACGGAAACAGCTGCTATTTCCCGATTCTCCCGTAGATGGGCATTACTCGGCCCTCACGCACTGCAGCCGACAGGCGGCGCTGCTGACGGCCGACAGCGCGACGCGGCAGTCTTCGCCTGGCGTAGTGACTGATTGACTCAGCCACTACAGCCGCGCGCAACGGTGCACCGCCCGACGTCCGCGAGTCGCTTGTTCAACTCCGCCGCGGTCATCGGACAGCAAATTCATCGTCGCCAACTGCGATCCGGCGGGGGAGCCGCAGGCATCGTGATCACGTTGGCTGGTCGCCGGGCGCGCGTGACCCGACCTCACGGCCTTGGCGATAAGGGACGGCGTTTTCTGCCGAAAGTGATCGTCAGGTACTCGGACGACAACGCCGATCGACGCGAACGCCACGATAGGCACTCCAGGCGGCCCCCCGACCTTGGACCACCCGGCACCGCTGTACGAAGTAGCCTTCGAGACCGCCAGGACCGTCTTCGACCTGTTGTTCCGCAAGGTCTTCGCTCAATTCCCCGGCATCACGTTCGTATTCGCCCACTGCGGCGGAGCGTTTCCCGCGCTCGCCGGTCGAGTCTCGTTGCTGGGGAACGAGCCATGGGTGCCGCACGGACTGTCGGCACGCGACCTGAAAGACCAACTGGCGACCGTCTACGTCGACACCGCCGCGACAGCCTTCCCGAGTTCGCTCCTGCCGGCAGCGGCGACCCTGGGAGCCGACCACATCGTGTACGGCAGCGACTGGGGCGCACCATGCACCACTGTGGACACCGCGGAAGAAAATCGGCACAGCCTCCAGCACTGCGGCGCTCTGACCGCAGCGGAGGCCGCGACCGTCCGCCGACGCGCATTGGACTTGTTTCCCCTCGCCGCCCGACGACTGGGAGCCACCCCGAAAACGCCAGACTGAGCGTCAGGAGACTCCGCCGGCGCACAGGGGCCAGGTCGGCGGCGGTCTTATAGGCTCTGGGCTCGAACCCAGCCGGTCCACCGCTCGCGCAACGCGTTGACCAGAACAGACCCCCGCTGAAGATCCGCTTCGGGGCACGCGTCCAGGTCAAGGTGCTCGGTTTCGCCTCCGTCCGCGCGGCTTCGCGCCTGCTCGCCCTTCTTGACCGACGATTCCGAGAAGTTCGCGCCGCGCCCGTCGGCACTGGCTGATGCCCTCGAGGGTGCGGGCGTCTTCGGCCGCTCCGCGACGCCGTCTCCGCGCAGGTCGGGGAGGCGGCATTCGGGTCAGCCCCACGATCGGGTCGCCTCCGCCGCGCGACGCGGTGTCCTCAGACGAAAATCGACAGGATCCCCAGTGCCGCCAGGCCGAGCACGCTCACCAGGGTCTGCACCGTGGTGTGCAATTTGGTCGCCTGCCCCATCGTCATCCCGAACGATTCCTTCACGAGCCAGAAGCCAGCGTGGTTGACGTAGTTCAAGCCGATCGAACCGGCGCCGATCGCGACCACGACCATCGCGGTGTACCAGCTCCCGCTGTGCGCCAGCAGCGGCGCGACGATGCCGGTCGAGGACACGATGCCGACCGTCGCCGAACCGGTGGACGCCGACAGCAGCAGCGCCAGCAGCCACGCCAGCACAAGCACGCTGATTTTCAGGCGCCCCGCCGCGGAGCCGACCGCGTGGCTGATCCCCGAATCCTGCAGCACCTCGTTGAACGCGCCGCCGCCGCCGATGATCAGCAGGATGCCGACGACCGGCTTCAGACTGTCCGAAACGGACCGTCGCACGACTTCGCCCGGGCGTCCGCGCAGCAGGGCCAGCGCGAACAGCGCGAACAAGAACCCCGCCAGCATGGCGATCACCGGCTCGCCCAGCAGCACCGCGACCGACCGGACCGGATTCTTGTCCGGCAGCGCGATCTCGGCGAGCGTGCGCAGCAGCATCAGCGCGACCGGGACGAGAATCGACACGATCGCGGTGCCGGTGGGCACCGCGCTCCGGGCCGTCTCCGGCTCGCCGGCGCCCGCGGGGACCCCGGCCCCTGCCATGGCGCGGCCGGCGTCGGCACCACCGGCGCCGTGCGTGAACTGCGCGACCAGCGCCTGGTCCGGCTGGATGCTCAGCCGGGCGGAGAGCCAGCGGCCGAAGACCGGTCCGGCGAGAATCACCGTCGGGACCGCGCAGGCGAACCCGACGACGATCGTCTTCCCCAGGTCGGCGTGCAGCCCGGACACCGCGGTGAGCGGACCGGGGTGCGGCGGCACCATGCCGTGCAAAGTGGCGAGCGCGGCGATCGTCGGGGTCGCGAGCAGAGTGTAGGAGGAGGCGCCGGCCGCACCCGTCTGGCGCAGCCGCTCGGCGACGCTGAACACCAGCGGCAGCAACACGATCAGGCCGACCTCGAAGAACATCGGAATGCCGATCACGAACGCGGCCAGCGCCATCAGCCACGGCAGCGTGCGCGGAGTCGAGCGCTCCACCACCGCGGTCGCGATCCGGTCGGTCGCCCCGGAATCGGCGAGCAGGCGGCCGAGCATCGTCCCCAGCGCGAGCGTCACGCCGACGTTGCCCAGGATGTCCCCCGCGCCGGTCTCGATCGACTTGGCGATCTTCGTCAGCGGCTCGCCCGCCGCCAGCCCCGCGATCAGCGAGACGACCAGCAACGCGACGAACGGATGCAGCCGCAGCCGCGAGTTGATGAGCGTGACCAGCAGCGCGACCGCCGCGACCAGGACGCCCAGCAGGAACCATGTATGCCCGCTCACCCGGCAACCTCCTCATGGCGGCGTCAGGCCATCCGAGCCGCACCGCCTGGAATCGATTCCGGGATCATGTCACTCGGGTTACGACTGGTCAATACGGGGGTGACCGGGACGACCAGGAGGCTGCGAAGCGCTTCGTTCCGGAACGCTCGACTCCCGCACCACCAACTCCGCCGCCAATTCGACCGTCGCGGGAGCCACCGCGACGTCTTCGACCGCGTCGACCAGCACGTCCACCGCTCGCGCGCCGAGTGCCCCCCACAGCGGCCGGACGACCGTCAACGGCGGATCGGCGTGCCGCGCGAGTTCGCCGTCGCCGAAAGCCACGGCGGAAACGTCACCGGGCACCGTCAAGCCCGCCCGCCGGAACCCGGTGACCGCACGCGCAGCCAGCGCTGGCGTGACGGCGAAGAAACCGTCCGCGTCCACCGCCAGGACCGAAGGAGCGACAACGACCTCGGGCTGCCGCAACCCGGCCTCCGCACACGCCGCGGCGAACCCGTCGATCAGCGGGCCGGCCGCCTCCGCCAGCACGGCAAGCCGCGTCCGCCCTTGCGCGGCCAGGTGGACACCAGCCGCGCGGCCTGCATGCCAGAGCGCGGTGCGCACCACCGTCCCGGAGCTGTGCTCGACGGTGTCGTCGACAACCACGGCAGGCAACACCGCACCGTCCGCCGGCACCGGCGCCTCCCACGCCCGGCCAGGAGCGATCGCCAGGAGGCCGTCGGCGGGCAGCCTGGCGAAAGCATCCTCCGCTCCCTCGTTCTTCCCCGGCGAGTGCAGCACGAGCTGGTACCCGCGACGACTCGCCTGCGCAACCGCACCCGCCAGCACCCCCTCCCAGCCAGTCCGTCCGCTCGGCACCGCCACGGCCAGCACGCGCGACCGCCCGGTGCGCAAGCTCTGCGCCGCCCGGTTCGGCTGGTAACCGAGATCGGCCGCGACCTCGAGAATGCGCGCCCGCGTAGCGGCGCCGACGTCCTGGTCACGCGCGGACAGCGCTCGCGACGCGGTCGCCTTCGCCACCCCCGCGGCCTTGGCGACATCGGCAAGGGACACCCGACGCATGGCACCTCCCGTACCGGAACCGATTCCGACAGCATCCCACAGC
>NZ_PQIA01000129.1 GCF_003385235.1 Amycolatopsis circi
CCCGCACCCCGATACGAAGCCAAAAACGCGGCGCGGGGGTGCTTGTCAAGGCATCTTTCCCGCCTTGACAAGCACCCCCGCGCCGTAGTCACAATCAGCTTCGGGGTGCCCCACGCAACCACCACCCCCGAAGGGGGCGTCAGCCCCCACCAGAGCCCTTCACGAAACCAGCCAACCGCCAGAAGAAAAGAACACCACCGCACTGGCCGCACAGCTCGGCAGATGCCGAAGGGGGCGCCCCTCACCGATCCGACCGCAACGAAGCCGGATCAAACCCCTCCCACTCATACTCCACAGTGGACTCAACAGCGGAAGCAGCAGCGACGGGGGAAGGAAACCGCCTCTCCCCCAACCTCTCCCCCCGCAACCGCTGAAACTCCTCCACAGTCATCCCCGGATCATCCTCCGCGGAACGAGCCGGAGCCGCCCGCCCGGACAATGCCTCCACAAGCAACCCAGCCTCCTCCCCCAGCAACAGCCCCACCCGGTTGAAGCAATCCTGCTCAGCCTCAGCCATAGCCACCCGCACAACCTCAAGCACCAAAGCCGAAACCCGAGATGGATCCACCGATACCAAGGAAGGAGAAAGCCACAACCGCTTCAACGCCCCCAACGCATCCACAGTCACCTCAACCGACCCGTCCACCGCATGAGCCGACCCGCGAGCCTCCGACATCAACGAAGCAACCTGCCCCAGCGCAGCCTCCCGAGAACGAGCCAGCTCAACAAGCTCCCGAGTCTTCACAACACCACCGGCTCTTCGTCATAAAAATCCGGATCATCCTCAGCCAACGCCGCGTACCCCAACGAAGCCACCGCTTCCGCACCCAAAACCGGCGCCAAAACCTGATGCATCCGATCCGCAGCCCGCCGCTCAGCCCGCCGGGACAACTCCAAGATCTGCGAAGCAACGGCCTCCGACCCACCACGCAACGCGGCCCGAGTCAGCGTCAACCCAGTCAACAACCCACCAGGCGCGACCTCAACCGAAACCCCTCCGGCAGCAGCCTTTCCCACCACCGGCCCGGCCCGCTCGAACCGAGCAGCGGCCGCCTCCCCGGTCCGGGAAGCCTCCTCCATCACCCGCGCCACCGCGCGATCCACGTCGAATTCAGCCACCACTCACCCCGTAGGCCGGTAAAACCCAATGAACTGCTGCCCGGCATTGGTCGTCCGGATCTTGCTGATCTGCACCGGATCCCCGGCCTCGACCATCTGCCCGTCGCCGATCACCATCGCGACGTGCCCGGACCACACCACCAAATCCCCCGGCAGCAACTGATCGATCGACGGAACCTCAGCCCCGACCGTCTGTTGCTTGGCCGTCCGCGGCAGCTGCAATCCAGCGTCCTGATAGGACGTCATGGTCAACCCGCTGCAGTCGAGCCCCTGCCCGCGCGCGGTCCCGCCCCACACATACGGCACGCCCAGCTGAGACAACGCTGCCCGAACCGCTTTGGCCGCAGTCTCATTCGGTGCCATCACGGTTTTCCCGCCCGGCAGGTTGATCCCGACCCCGCTGCCCGGCTGCGGCGGAACTGCCACCGGCAACCGCGGCTTCCCGGCAAACCCGCCGTCACCAGCACCACCACCGCCGGAGTCGCCACCCCCGCCGCCACCGTGGCTGACGTGCGCACCGTTGTTGTTGAACGCCTGCGGCACCGACGTCGTCGCACTGCTCGCGGAGGTCGATTCCGACCCGCCGAGCCGCTGCCCGAGCCCGGTGAGCTTCCCGAGCGTCTCCTCGGTGAACGTCGCCGCCTGTCCGGTCAGCTGCCCGATCTTTGTCTGCAGCTGCAACAGAATCTGCCGAGCCGCGGCCGCCCGGCTCTCCGGCGGCTGGATCCCGTTGACCGCCGCCAGCGCCTTCATCGAAGACGCGATCTCCCGCAGAATCTGGTCCCGGACCTGATCATTGCGGATCTCGCCGACGTGCAGCGTCTCCGCCGCCTCCGCGACCGCCCGCTCGATTTCCGCGCTCTCGTCGAGCAGATCCTGGACTTCCTTCTCCAGGTCCTTCGACGTCGCGACCGCCCGCTCCGAGGTCGCCCCGGAACTGGCCTGCGCCAGATTCACCCGCTGAGCGCCCGCGTGCTGATTCGCCTGGCCGACAGACGTCTGCAACGCGACATGCCCGTCGCGCGCGCCGTTGATCGCCGACGGATCGTGCTTGAGCTTCGCCGCGAACTGATTAGTGGTGTCCAGCCCGTTGCGGACCAGATGATCGACCGGAGCGTTCACGAGAACCTGCGCAACGCGTCGCCGTGTTCCTGCTCCACCGCGGCGTAATTGCCCTGAGTACGCCGAGCGGCCTCGCCGACGTCGTGCCAGCCGCCGCCGAGCGCGTGCATCCGCTCCTGCAACGCCCGCATCCGCGCGCCGTACGCGCCGGCGAACCCGGATTCGTCCCCGATCGCGGAGAACCCGTCGCCGGACAGCGTCACGTGCGGACCGAGATGTGCTTTCGCCGCCGCCCGCACCTCGTCGCCGAGTGGGTCGACCTGCTTCGCGTAGTTCTCGTACGCGCCGTCGTCGACATGAAAACCGGACACAACCCGCCCCTCCCCTGGACCCTGCGGCCCAGGTTAGCGGACGGGTTGTGCCCGGACAGGCGAATTGACCGGATCAGGGTCAGCCGTTGAGCACCTTGGTCAGCCAGTCCCCGGAAGCCGGAATGGCCTTGCCGTCGACCGCGACCGTCGGCGTGCCGAAGCCGACCTGGCCGTTGCCGAAGTCCTGCTGGAGCTTCTGGTCGCTCTGGACCTGCTGGAACGCCGTCTGCAGCTGCTGGTCGTAGGTGCCGGCGTTGACCGCCTGGGCGAACTTCGGATCGGTGATCCCGAGATCCTGGCCGAGCTTGATCAGCTGGGCCTTGTCGTACCCGCGACCGCCTTCCTGCGGCTGGTTCTTGAACAGCGCGTCGTGGAACGCGGTGAACTTCTGCTGGTCGGCGGCGGCGAGCGCGGCGTTGGCCGAGTCGAGCGAGTAGCCCGGCGGGTCCGAGTTCTTGTTGAGCAGGAGCACCATGTGGTAGCGCACGGTGAGCTGGCCGTCGTTGATCGCCTTCTCCATCCGCGGCCCGAAGTCCTGCTGCAGCTTGGCGCAGTACGGGCACAGGAAGTCGGCGTACAGGTCGATGGTCTTCGGCGCGCCCGGTTTGCCGACCGCCACCACGGCCCCGTCGCGCTTCTCGACCACGCCCGGTCCGAGCGCCGAGGTCGTGCCCGGCTGGATCGCGCTGTCCTGCGTGGCGTTCTTGCTCGAGTTGATCCACAGCACGCCGCCGATCACGAGCGCGGCGACCACCACGACGGCCATCACCACCGCGATGATCTTGTTCCGGTCGCTCTTCGAGCCCCGCGCCTGGGCGACCGACCTCGCGGCCGCCGCCTGCTGACGGCTTTTCCGCGCGTTGCGCGCAGCTCCACCCACTGTTCCTAATTCCCTTCCGCGATGCTCTTGGGGTAGTCGTCCGAAGACTCGTCTGAGTTCCCCGAGTTTCTGCCCTTGCCCCAGCCGAGCCAGCCGTCGACCGAGAACCACGTGCGCGGCCGGACGAGCAGCCACACCGCGAGCAGGGCGAAGCCGGTGTCGCGCAGGATCTCCTGCGGGTACTCGGTCTGCCCGGCGTTGACGCGCCCACCGCCGCCGAAGCAGCCGCAGTCGATGCTCAGCCCGCGCGCCCACGATTGTGCGATGCCCGCGACGAGCACGGCCAGCAGCAGCAGCGAGGCGCCCGCGACCCAGCGCGTGGCCAGCCCGGCGAGCAGCAGCAGCCCGAGCACCAGCTCCAGCAGCGGCAGCCCGGTGGCGACCGGGCGCACGAGCGCGTGCGGGAGCACGTCGTAAGCCTGCACGGCGATGTACGTCTGCCCCGGATCGGCGATCTTCACGCCGCCGGACACGAGCCAGACAGCAGCCAGCCCGAGGCGGGCGAGCGTGCCGATGGTGTCGAGTACAGGTTGGGGCAGTCGGCGCACGCGCTTAGGCTAGCCGTCTGACCTGAGAACCATGTGAGCAGCCGAGCAGCGAAGCGGAGGCACCGATGCGGTTTCGCGCAGTGCTCGCCGCCGTGTTTCTGCTGGTCAGCTGCGTCTCCTGCGGATCGTCGACGGTGTCGAAGGACGATCCGCTTCCCACCCGGGCGCGTGACGGCGACCACCTGACCATCGGCATCCGGTTCGACGCGCCGGGCCTTTCGCAACGAACTGTCGACGGCAGGCTCGCCGGTTTCGACGTCGATGTCGCCACTTTCGTCGCGCGCGAACTGGGGGTCGAGCCGGACCACATCACCTGGCACGAGACCACCCCGGCCCGCCGCGAGACCGATCTGACCTCGGGCGCGGTCGACCTGGTCGTGGCCACCTATTCGATCACCGACAAGCGGAAACAGCAGGTGAGCTTCGCCGGGCCGTACTTCGTCACCGGCCAGGACCTGCTGGTACGGCTGACCTCGCCGGACATCACCGGCCCGGAAAGCCTCAACGGCAAACGGCTCTGCTCGGTCACCGGCTCGACGCCCGCGCAGATGGTGAAGGACAAGTTCGCGCAGATGGTGAAGCTGGTCGAGTACCCGCGGTATCCGGACTGCGTCACCGCGCTGCTGGCCAACCAGGTCGACGCGGTCACCACGGACGCGGTGATCCTCGCCGGGTACGCCGCGCAGAACCCGGAACTGCTGAAGGTCGTCGGCCGCCCGTTTTCCACTGAGCGGTACGGCGTCGGCCTGCGCAAGGGCGACACCGAGGGCCAGCACGCCGTCGACGACGCGATCCGGAAGATGGTGTCGACCGGGGCCTGGCGGAAGTCGCTGGAGACGAACATCGGGCCGTCGAACTATCCGTTGCCGAATCCACCGGAGATCACCGAGCAGTGACCGACCTAGCCTCGCTGCCGGACCTGCCCGTCCGCGCGGTGCTGCCGTCCGTGCTGAGCGCGCTCGACGACCACGGCGCCGCGGTGCTCGTGGCCCCGCCCGGCACCGGCAAGACCACGCTCGTGCCGCTCGCGCTGAACCGCGGCGAAGGACGCGTCGTGGTCGCCGAACCGCGTCGGCTGGCTGCTCGGGCCGCGGCCGGGCGAATGGCCGCGTTGCTGGGCGAACCAGTCGGCGAGACGGTCGGGTATGCCGTGCGCGGCGACCGGAAGGTGTCGTCACGCACGCGGATCGAGGTAGTCACGTCGGGGCTGCTGGTTCGGCGGGTGCAGCACGATCCCGAACTGGCTGGCGTCTCGACGGTCTTGCTCGATGAATGCCACGAACGCCATCTCGACGCCGATCTGCTGCTCGCCTTGCTCCTCGACGTCCGTGCCGGGTTGCGCGACGACCTGCGGCTGCTCGCGACGTCGGCGACGGTCGCGTCCGGACGGCTGGCCGAGCTGCTCGGCGACGCTCCGGTGATCACCGCACACGCCCGCACGTACCCGGTCGAGCTGAGCTATCGCGCTCCGGTGCGCGGAGAACGTCCGGAAGCTGCGGTGGCGTCGGCGGTCCGGAAAGCACTGTCCGAAGGAGACGGTGACGTGCTCGCGTTCCTCCCCGGTGCGGGAGAAATCGCGCGTACATCGGCGCTGCTGAATTCGCTGGACGCCGATGTGCTCCCGCTCCACGGGCGGCTTTCTGCGGCCCGGCAAGACGAAGCGTTACGGCCACGGGACCGGCGTCGAGTCGTTCTCGCGACCGCCGTCGCCGAGTCGAGCCTGACCGTTCCTGGAGTCCGCGCGGTCGTGGATTCGGGTCTCGCGCGTGTCCCTCGGGTAGACCATCGACGCGGTCTCGCCGGGCTCGCGACGGTGCGGGTTTCGGCTGCGGTAGCGGAACAACGCGCTGGTCGTGCGGGTCGCGAAGCGCCTGGCCGGGCGTACCGCTGCTGGCCGGAGCACGAGCAGGCGACGCTCCCCGCGTACCCCGAGCCGGAAATCCGCACCGCCGAGCTGGCGCGGTTCGCGTTGGAACTCGCCTGCTGGTCCACCCCGGACGGCACCGGCCTCGCCTGGTGGGACCCGCCCGGCGAAGGCGCGCTCGCCGCCGCGCGAAGCCTGCTCCAGACGCTCGGCGCGACCACGGCCGACGGTGCTGTCACTCCACGCGGGCAGAAGATGGCCGACCTCGGCTTACATCCCCGACTGGCGCGCGCGTTGCTGGACGGTGCGGAGGCCGTCGGCGCGCGTGCTGCCGCGGAAGTGGTTGCGCTGCTCGATGCCGGAGCCACGCTCACCGATGTCGAAGCCGAGCTGCGACGTCTCCGTTCCGCCCACGACGACGCGGCCCGCCGCTGGCAACGAGACGCGAAACGGTTGGCCGCCTTGGTCAACTCGCCAGCCAAAGCCTCTCCGGATGCCGCGTTGGTCGTCGCTCTCGCGCATCCGGAACGCTTGGCGCGACGGCGAGCGGGGTCGGCACCGGTGTATCTGATGGCCAGCGGGACCGCGGCCGAACTGCCCAGCGGCAGCGGGCTGGGCGACGCCGAATGGCTGGCCGTCGCCGAAGCCACCCGCGACCCAGGCCGTGTGCACGGCACCATCCGGCTCGCCGCGACCGCCGACGAAGCGCTTGCGACTCAAGCCGCGCCAACCCTGGTGTCCGAAGTGGACGAAGTGCATTGGGACGGCGATGTCGTCGCTCGACACGTGCGTCGGCTGGGCGCGATCGTGCTGTCCGAAAAGCCGTTGCGTAACCCAGATCCGCAGCTAGTCCACGACGCAGTAGTCGCCGGACTCCGCGCCGAAGGTCTCGGTTTGCTGCGCTGGAGCCAAGACGGCACCCGCTTCCGCGAACGCCTGGCCTTCCTGCACCGCGCATTGGGCGAACCGTGGCCGTCAGTGGATGACGAGGCCCTGCTGTCCGATGTAGACGCTTGGCTCGATCTCTCCCGGGTCCGCCGCCGAGCCGACCTGGCGAACATCGATGCCGGAACCGCCCTGCGCGGCCTGCTCCCCTGGCCCGAAGCCGCCCGCCTTGACGAACTCGCCCCGGACCGGCTCGAAGTCCCGTCCGGTTCGCACTACCGGGTGGACTACCGCGGCGACCAGCCAGTGCTAGCCGTGAAGCTGCAGGAGACGTTCGGCTGGACCGAGACGCCGTCGCTCGCCGACGGCCGCGTGCCGGTGGTGCTGCACCTGCTGTCCCCGGCCGGTCGCCCGGCCGCGGTCACCGCCGACCTCGAATCCTTCTGGCGCACCGGCTATGCCGCCGTCCGCGCCGACCTCCGCGGCCGCTACCCGAAACACCCGTGGCCAGAGGACCCCGCGACCGCCAAGCCGACCCGGCACACCAGCCGCCGGACCCGCTCGTGAGTGGCAATCCCGGTTAGAACCGTGATCGCCGCGCACGACCCCTGCCTAAAGTCGGGGTCGGCCCAGGACGGTCGGCCGATGTCCGCGCACCCCGCGCGGGCGCAGACTTCGCCCTATGATCACGTTTCGCGGATTGACGAAGCGCTACGGACAGAAAACTGTGGTCAGCGGCCTCACCTCGGTCATCGAGACGGGCACGGTGACCGGGTTCCTCGGCCCGAACGGCGCGGGCAAGTCCACCACCATGCGGATGACCGTCGGCCTCGACCGACCGGACTCCGGCGACGCGCTGATCCGCGGCAAACCGTATGCAGAACTACGGTTTCCGCTACGCGAGGTCGGCGCGCTGCTGGATGCGAAGGCCATGCATCCCGGACGAAGCGCGGGCAAGCACCTGCTCGCGATGGCGCGCAGCAACGGAATCGCCGCGAGCCGCGTCGAGGAAGTACTCGCGACGGTGGGGCTGAGCGACGTCGCGGGCAAACGCACCGGGACGTTTTCGCTCGGCATGAGCCAGCGGCTCGGCATCGCCGGCGCGCTGCTCGGCGATCCGGGCGTGCTGATGTTCGACGAGCCGGTCAACGGCCTCGACCCGGACGGCGTCCGCTGGGTGCGGCAGCTGATGCGTTCGCTCGCTTCCGAAGGGCGCACGGTGTTCGTGTCCAGCCATCTGATGAGCGAGATGCAGCTGACCGCGGACCGGCTGCTGGTCATCGGCAAGGGTGCGATCCTCGCCGACGCGGCGATCGGCGACTTCATCGCGGGCAACTCGAGCCGGTCGGTCGCGGTGCGGGTGCCGGACCCGGCCGAACGGACGAAACTCGCGGACTGGCTTCGGGGGAACGGCCGGTCGGTGCTGCCCGAGGCGGACGGCGAACTGGTCGTCGGCGAGGCGAGCGTGGCCGAGGTCGGGGATCTGGCTTACGAACTGGGCGTCCGGCTGCACGGGCTGGAGGAGCGGACCGCTTCGCTCGAGCAGGCGTACATGGAACTGACTGCCGGATCGGTGGAATACGGGGTGACGGCATGACGAAGCTCGCGATTTCCGCGGAGTGGACCAAGTTCTGGTCCGTGCGGGCGACCTGGCTGTCGTTGATCGGCGGTGCCCTGCTGATGGCGTTCTACTCCGTCGTTTCGGGTATCTCGCAGCATGCCGACGACGACCGCCAGCAGACGGCCCACGGCATCGTCAATACCGGGGCGGTCTATCTGGTCGAATTCTGCGTGCTCGCGGTCGCGACGCTGTTCGTGACCAGTGAGTACACCAGCGGGTCGATTCGCTCGACGCTGCAATGGGTTCCGGTGCGGGCTCGGGTCACGGCGGCCAAGGCGACGGTGTTGGTGCCGGTGCTTTTTGTCTACGGCGTAATTGTCGCGGTGGTCGGCATGGGTGTCGCCTCGGTGCTGATGCGTGGGGCTGGGGGTTCCACGTCGCTGGCACAGGGGGCGATCACCGCGGCGGGCATGGGGGCGTATTTCGCCCTGCTCGGCGTGCTGTGCCTGGGAATTTCGTTCGTGCTGCGCAGCGCGGCGGGAACGATGGTGGTGGTGATCGTGCTGCTGCTGCCGTTGCCGATGCTGATGTCGTCGTACGTGTTCCCGGAGGCGATGAACTACTTCCCGGCCTTCGCCGGAATCAATGCGATGGTTCCGCCCGGGGACGCGAATCCGATGTTCGGGAGCATGCCGCCGTACGGACCTTGGATCGGCGTGCTGATCTGCCTCATCTGGGCAGTCGCCGGAATCGGCGCCGGGACCGCCCTGCTGAACCGTCGCGACGCCTGATCAGGTTTCCAGGAAGGTCCGTGAGGGGAACCCTGAGGGAATCAGAGTCCGTGAAGGTTCCCCTCACGGACCGCTACGGGCCAGTCAGGCAAGCGACAACCCTAATCCGGCGAGCACGGCGCGGGCTCCCTCGACCAGTTCGGCTTCGGTCGGCAGGTTGAGGGAGCCCGTGCCCGCGAGTGCGTCGAAGATCGATCCGTCGAGCCAGCCGATGAGCACTCGGGTGTGGTCCTCCGGCGTCGAAGAGCCGGCTGCGGCAAGCACTTCCGCGCATCGCCGACGCAAGTCCAGACCGCCGGCGTCGTACCGAGCCCGCAACTCCGGGCGTCGAACCGATTCCAGCGCGAACTCGTAGCGCGCGAGCATTCTGGTGCGGCCGACGGTGATCGACCGGTACACCATCGCGCCCAGGAACTCCGCGAGCTTCCCTTCCGGCGGCGCGACCTCGGCCTGGTCCAGCGCGACCATCCGGTCCGCGGCCAGTTCCAGCAACGCGATCCGGGTGCGCGCGTAGTACGACGTCGAGCCGGCAGGCAGCCCGGCCGCCCGGTCGACGGCGCGGTGAGTCAGCCCGCGCATGCCCTCGGCGGCGATCACCTCGACGGCTGCGTCGCCGATCACGGCTATCCGTTCCACTCCCGGCACACTACAGGTGTAGAGTCCTCTACAGACGTAGAGGAGGTCGGCATGGCTTCGCGACGCGCGGTCGTGGTCGGGGGCGGCATCGGCGGACTGGCTGCGGCGATCGGGCTGCGCCGGGTCGGGTGGGAGGTCACGGTGCTCGAACGGGCGCCGGAACTCACGGCCATCGGCGCGGGAATCTCGTTGTGGCCCAACGCTCAGCGAGCGCTGGCGGAGTTAGGCGTCGAACCGCGGATCTCACCCCAGAGCGGCGGCGGACTGGTCGACTGGCGTGGACGTCGGCTGGCCAACTGGGACGCGGACCTCTTCGTTCGCAGCCACGGATTGCCGCTGGGCGCGATCCACCGGGCGAACCTGATCGAAACGCTGCGGTCGGCACTGCCGGAATCGTGTTTGAAGACCGGCGTCGAAGTGACCAGCATTGAGCAAAACGGCTTGGTGCACCACGATTCCGGCTTGATCGAGGCCGACCTGGTCGTGGCCGCCGACGGGATCAACAGCCCGATCCGGCAGGCGCTTTTCCCGGCCGCGCGCGTGGAGTACAGCGGTGGCGCGGCGTTCCGCGGTATCGCCAAGCTGCCGTTGAAGCCCACGCTGAGCACGACGTGGGCGGCAGGGATCGAAATCGGTGTCCTGCCTTTACTGGACGACGAGGTGTACTGGTGGGTGTCGGAAGCGCGCCTGGCGGGGATCCGGCACGACGACGTCCGCGCTTACCTGAGCGCGAAGTACAGTCGCTGGCACGACCCGATCCCGCAGCTCATCGACGCCACCCCGGAAATCCTGCTGCACGACACGCATCACCTCGCGACGCCGCTGCCCAGCTACGTCCGCGGCCGCATCGCGCTCCTCGGAGACGCCGCGCACGCGATGCCGCCGTTCCTCGGGCAAGGCGGCTGCCAGGCGCTGGAGGACGCAGTGGTGCTGGCCTCGCACGTCAAGGCGTCCACAGTGGACGAAGCGCTCCATCGTTATGACGCGGAACGTCGTCCGCGCACGCAGAAAGTCGCGAAGGCGTCGATCCAGGCCGGTGCCAGCGGACCGCTCCTGCGCAACCCGGCGGCGGTCGCGCTACGCGCAGCGTTCACCCGGCTGCTGCCTGCCTCGGTTACCACTCGGGTCGGGGCCAGCATCAGCCGTTGGCAACCGCCGAGGCTCACACCAGCCCCGCTTCAAAAGCCGTGATCGCGGCCTGCACCCGGTTGCGCACGTCCAACCGGGTCAGGATCGTGCTCACGTGCGCCTTCACCGTGCCCTCCACCACGAACATCCGCGCCGCGATGTCCGCATTGGACAGTCCTTCGGCCAGCAGCACCAGCACTTCCCGCTCCCGGTTCGTCAACACGTTCACCCGCTCGCGCGCGGTCGCGGCCCGGCTGAACCGGCTGCCAGACAATCGCGTGATCACCCGGTGCGCGACCTTCGGCGACAAGAAGGCCGCGCCGTCGGCCACCGCGTGCACTCCGGCCAGCAGTTCGCGCGGATCGCCCGCCTTGAGCAGGAAACCGCTCGCGCCGAGGCCAAGCGCGCGTTCGATGTACTCGTCCTCCCCGAACGTCGTCAGCATGAGGACGCCGGTGTCCGGCAGCAGCTTGCGGATCTCCTCGGCCGCGGCGAGACCGTCGAGGCCGGGCATGCGGATGTCGAGCAGCGCGACGTCCGGCCGGTTCGCGCGCGCCAGTTCGACCGCCGCACGTCCGTCCGCGGCTTCGGCCACGACCTCGATTTCCTTGTCCGAGGCCAGAATCGCGGCGACGCCGGCGCGGATCATCGCTTCGTCGTCGGCCAGCAGTACGCGGATCACGGTTCGTCCTCACTGTAAAGGTCTTTGCTCGCCACTCGGCCGTCCACAAAGCACAGTCGATAGACGGCGGCGTTGAAGTTGAGCCAGCTCCGGCCCGCTCCGTAGTACTCGCAGACGCTTCCGTACGGCTGCGGCGGCACGTTGATCGACGGCAACGTCGTGCGCTGGCGCGCGGGCAGCATCGGTTCGACCGCCGAGTGCGGCATGCCGAGCTGGATCCGGTCGTACGAGTCCGGCGGCAGCTCCGACGACGACCACTGGGCCAGGAACGCCACCCCGGCACCGCCGATGACCACCCCGAACAGCCCCAGCGGCACCACGATCGCCTGCACGAGGCTCGACCGGACGGCGCGGCGGGCGCGTTCCAGCTCGCGCGCGGCCTGCCCGATCCCCTCGTCGTCCGACTCCGGCGCGGGCGCGGCGTCGTGCGGCAGCCGCGCCACCACCTCGAACCCGCCGCCCACCGGGCCCGCGGTCAGGCTTCCGCCGACCAGCCGCACCCGCTCGTGCAGGCCGATCAACCCCCGTCGCCCAGACCTGCCCGGCAACGGTCCAGCAGGCGGCGGCGCGTTCCGCACCCGCACGTCGGTCGCCTCGCTGGTGCTGGTCACGTCGACCGAAACGGCCGCACCGGGCGCGTACTTCGCCGCGTTCGTCAGCCCTTCCTGCACCACGCGATAGACCGCCCGCGCGACCATCGGCGGCGCATTGTCGAGGCTGTCGATCCGCGCGCCGATCTCGATCCCCGACGCCCGCGCGCGGTCGATCAGCTCTCCCAGATCGCCCTGCACCGGCTCGACCGGTGCGGCGTCCTCGCGCAGTACGCCGATGATCTCGCGCAGCCGTTCCGTCGCCGTCGCCGCGCCGACCCGGAGCTGGCCAGCGGCTTCGCGTTGCTCGTCGCCGAGTTCGCTGTCGACCTCGAGTGCCGCCGCCCGTACCGCGATCAGGCTCAGTTCGTGCCCGAGCGAATCGTGCATGTCACTGGCGATCCGCGCGCGCTCCCGCAACCGCGCTTCCTGCGCGACCAGTCGATGCCGGCTCTCCATCTCCTCCGCGCGCCGCCATCCGTCCTGCGCGAGTTCGCGGCGCAGCCGCACGTGGCGGCCGAGCAGGCACGGCGCGACCCCGGCGAACGCGAGCGTGCCGAGCACCGCGCCCCACGCGTCGAATCCCGCGGACGGGAGGAAGGCGAACGGAATCCCGGCCACCGCGATGGCGAAGAAGCTGATCAGCGCCACGCGCGCCCGGGCGAGCCGCAGACCGGCCAGGTACGAGATCACGACGATCAGGAAGAACTCCCACACCGCCACCCGGCCGCCCCAGCCGAACGAGATGACGAGCGCCGTCGCCATCGCCACCACCAGCGCGAACGCCGGGTAGACGCGGGCGGTGGCCATCGCCAGGGTGACCGACACCAGGCCGTAGACGAGTTCCCAGACGTTCGGGTCGAGCGGCCCGTCGAGCACGACGAACCCGCACAACGCGGCCCAGAGCAGCACGTCGAACGCCACGCGCCAGCGAAACCGCGTCGCCTCCTTCATTCCGTTGACGCTACAAGGGCCGCCCGATTCGTCACCACTGCCGAAAGTCAAGGTTCCGATCGTGAGGCATGATGGGTCACCATGGCTGAACGCACTCTGGCCGAGCAGCTCGGCGCTCCGCTGCCGGACGGCATCGAAACCCTGCCTGAGCAGCACAAACAGGATCTGGCAGCGGCGTTGCGCGATGCCCGGCACCGGCAGGCGCAGGCGCTCGCCCGCGCGGGTGAGGAAAGCCTGAAGTACGTGCCGGCGTTGCTGCGCGGCGCGGTCCGGAAAGCGGTCGGCCTGTGAACCCGGAAATCCTCAAGCTCGCCCGGGTGCTCGACGTCGACCCCGCTCGGCTCGACTACCTCGCCGACATCGACCAGGGCGAGGTGCGGCTGCTGCGCGAGCAGATGACGACCACGCTGTTCGACGCGAACCTCGTCGTGCTGGAGCGGATGGCGCTGGCGAGCAAGCTGCTCCCGGCGGCGGTGACCGCGAAGATCGCGGAGAAGGTGTTCGGCCCGCTGCTGTGCGCGCGGATCGCCGGTCTGGTCGATGTGTCGCGCGGCGTCGACGTCGCGAAGCGGCTGTCGCCGAAGTTCCTCGCCTCGGTCGCGGCGGAGCTGGACCCGCGGCGCGCGACGTCGATCATCACGCGAATCCCGGTGGCGACGGTCGTGGCGGTCGCCGAGGAACTGACCCGCCGCGAGGACTGGATCACGCTGGGCCGCTTCGTCGGCCACCTGCCGGACGAAACGGTGCGCCGCTGCGTCGGCCTGCTGGACGACGCCGGTCTCCTGCACACCGCGTACGTGCTGGACGACCGGAGCCGGATCGACCACATGCTCAGCCTGCTCGGCAACGACCGGCTGCCCGCCTTGGTCCGCACCGCCGCAGCGGACGAATCGCTGTGGGCACCGGCGCTCGATGTCCTGGCCCACCTGAACGAAACTCGCCGAGCAACGGTGCGACCGCTGCTCGACGAGCTTCCCGAAGAACTGCGAACCCGCGCTGAAGCGGCGCTCGCTTAAGCCACGATCAGATAGATCCCATACCCGACCACCGCGGCGCAGACCGTGAAGCACACGACCGCGCCGGTCAGCTGAACCGTGCCGCTGCCGCCGTGCGCCCGTGCCGTCACGCGTTCGGACAGGCCGCGCACGCCGTACGCGAACAGGCCGGTGAGCACGACCACCGCGGCCAGCGCCACCACCAAAACGATGCCGAGGGCACCCCAGTTGATCGCCATGACGTGCTCCCTCAGGCCGCGACCGGGGCGGTCTCAGCGCCCTCCGGCTCGTTGTTGACGGTGGCCGGCGTGACCGGATTGCGCCGTGACGCGAGCCAGATGCCCAGCGCGAGCAGCACTCCGACCCCGCCGACGAGGACGGTGCCCCAGCTGCCGCGCGTGGAAACCGCGGCGGCGATGGCCCCGACGATCGCGGCGGCGGGGAGCGTGAGCGCCCAGGCGATCACCATCTTGCCCGCGACGCCCCAGCGGACCTCGGCGAGTTTCCGGCCGAGTCCGGAGCCGATGATGCCGCCCGAGGTGACGTGCGTGGTCGACAGCGCGAAGCCGAGGTGCGACGAGGCCAGGATGACCGCCGCGGAACTCGTCTCGGCGGCAAACCCTTGCGGCGTCTGGATTTCGGTGAGCTTCTTGCCCATCGTCTGGATGATCCGCCAGCCGCCGAAGTAGGTGCCGAGCGCGATCGCCGTCCCGGAGGCGAGGATGACCCACACCGGCGGGTTCGACCCTGGCGCGAGCGAACCGCCGGCGATCAGCGCGAGTGTGATGACGCCCATCGTCTTCTGCGCGTCGTTGGTGCCGTGCGCGAGCGAAACCAGGCTGGCCGAAAGCACCTGGCCGGTCTTGAAGCCCTTGCCGACGACGTCTTGGCGGGACTTGGCGGTGATCCGGTAGACGAGGAAGGTGCCGGCGATCGCGACGATGCCCGCCACCACCGGCGAAGCGATCGCCGGGATGAGCACCTTTTCGACGACCTTCGCGAAGTGCACGGCGTCCGCGCCGGACGCGATCCAGGTCGCGCCGATCAGCCCGCCGAACAACGCGTGCGACGAACTCGACGGCAGCCCGACCAGCCACGTCACGAGATTCCAGACGATGGCCCCGACCAATCCGGCGAAAATCACCACCGGCGTGACCTTGGTGTCGTCGACGATCCCGCCGGAAATGGTTTTCGCGACCTCGATCGAAAGAAACGCGCCGACGAGATTCAATACCGCTGAGATCGCGACCGCGACCCGGGGCTTCAGCGCACCGGTGGCGATAGAAGTGGCCATCGCGTTGGCCGTGTCGTGGAACCCGTTGGTGAAGTCGAAGGCCAGCGCCGCGACGATCACCACCAGGACGATGAGAGAAAAGTCCATGCCCGCTCTCCAGTTCGGAGTGTCCTGCGGGAGTGACGGTACCGACGCGGGCGGTGTCTCCAGAGCCCTCAGCGAGTGGCCAGTAGTTGAACTCTGAATGAACGAAATCTTGCCGCCGTTGCCGGTTTTCCGCCGTTCACCTGCTGGTCCGGATTCATCGTCGCCCGAGCGGTTCGGGACCGCGCGCAGAGCCGGGCGCGGAGGCAGCAACTCTGCCTCCGCGCGCTTCTCGGACTCGTTAGAAAACGGGCACCGGAGACATTTGCGGCAATGGATTCTGTCCCAGATGCTGCTCTCCGTTCGCCGCGGACTCGCGCACCGCGGCGAATCCGTACCGGCGCATTTCCGCCTCGTATTCCCCGATCGCGTCCGGCTTCCCGCTGCTCAACGCGGCGGCGAGCGCGGTGCCATCACGCATCGCGGTGTTCGCCCCGGCTCCGGCGGACGGGCTCATCGCGTGGATCGCGTCGCCGACCAGGGACACCCGCGACGGCTCCCACGGCCCGATCGGCACGCTGGTCCGGATCGAGACGAGGAAGGGCGAGCCGGGGAGCCAGCTTTCGACCATCCGGCGCACCCGCGGATTCCAGTCCGCGACGCGGTCGAGCACAAGTTTCTGCATCGCGTCCGCGGACAGGGAGCGGAGTTCGTCGTCGGTCCGCCCGAAGATTTCCTTGCGAGCTCCGTAAGCGCAGGTCATGTACGGCTCGTCCGGGTTGAGCCGGACCTCGGGCGCGAGCCGCGCGCAGGCGTCGGCGATCGGCTCCGGATAGTCGACCGGCGCGAAACCGATCATCTCTTTCTCCGGCCCGGAAACGATGTTGAACACGGCGAACATCTCTGGATCGAACAGTTCGCGAGTCGTCGCGGTGAGCGGGATTTTCGCGTACAGCTGGCGCAATCCGGTGTCGACGACCTGCGCGTGCGGAAGGTACTGCCGGCGCACTGGCGAATTCACGCCGTCCGCGCCGACGAGAACCGCGCCGCGTGCCTGTGTCCCGTCGGCGAAGTGCGCGATCACGCCGTTCCCGTGCTTTTCGTACCGCACGAACTCTTTGCCGAAGCGGACGTTCTCGAGGCCCTCGAACAGGATCTGCCGGAGGGTGAACCGGTTGACGTTGCGCTGGACCTCGCCGTCGTCCAGCACGAACTCGGTGACCGGCGTCAGCTGGCTGTCGTAGATCGTGGTGGCGTTGCGCGGACGGCCGGAGGCGGCCAGGAACAGCTCGTGCAGGTGCGGCGGGAGGACTTCGCGCAGCGCCTGGTCGCCGTGGGAATCGATGTGCAGCCGGTAGCCTTGCCTGCGCGCGTCCAGTGCGGAATCGCGTTCGTAGACCTCGCACGGGATCCCGGCTTTGCGCAGCCCCTGGGCGAGGCACAGCCCGCCGAGGCCCGCCCCGATCACGAGCACAGTGCTGTCCGTGTTGTTCGCGTGGTCCGCCATCAGTCAAGTCCCTTCCGTACCAATACTGGTTCGAGAGGGACGCACTGGGCTGGCCCACGCCGGGCGCTTGGAAACAGAGCGAATATGTTGTCCGGCCTAACCCATACCGGACAATGGTCTTTCGCGCGTCCTGTTCCCTTTCACGTTAGCGCAGCCGCGGACGCCGTCGCCACCCTGATTAACGCAGCTTTGCCCCTTTCCGCCACACCGCGTGGGTCAACGGGACCCCGGGCCGATAAGCGAGATGCGTAGTGGACGGGGCATCGAGTACGTGCACATCCGCCCGCGCGCCCGGCCGGAGATACCCGACGTCGTCGCGGCGAAGCGCCCGCGCGCCACCGGCGGTCGCCGACCACACGGCCTCGTCGATGGTCATCCGCATCTGCAGCACGGCTGTCGTCACGCAGAACGCCATCGACGTGGTGTACGAGCTGCCCGGGTTCGCGTTGCTGGCCAACGCAACCGTCGCGCCAGCGTCGAGCAGCCGCCGCGCCGGAGCCAGCGACTGCCTCGTGGACAGATCGCACGCAGGCAACACTGTCGCGACCGTGTTGGACGACGCGAGCGCCTCAACGTCGGCATCACTCAGGTACGTGCAGTGGTCGACACTCGCCGCGTCCAGCTCGACCGCCAGCCGCACCCCCGGGCCCTCGCCGAGCTGATTGCCGTGCACCCGCAGCCCAAGCCCGCGTTCCGCCGCCGCTTTGAGCACGCGCGCCGACTGCGCCTCGTCGAACGCACCGGTCTCACAGAACACATCGGCCCACCGCACGTGCGGCGCGACCGCGTCCAGCATCTCGCCGCACACCAAGTCCACATAGGACTCCGCGTCGGCACCCGGCGGCACCAGGTGCGCACCGAGGAAGGTCACCTCATCCGCGACCGCGCCCGCAATCCGCGCCGACCGTGCCTCGTCCGCGACGGTGAGGCCATACCCGGTCTTAGTCTCCAGGCAGGTGGTGCCCTGCGCGGCCGCTTCCTCGACATGTCGACGAAGGTTCGCCGCCAGTTGCTCGTCCGAAGCAGCCCGTGTCGCATCGACGGTGACCGCGATTCCGCCTGCCGCGTAAGCCTGTCCGGCCATCCGCGCCTCGAACTCGGCGGTCCGGTCGCCCGCGAACACGAGGTGGGTGTGGCTGTCCACCCACCCGGGCAGCACAGCCCGGCCCTCGACGTCGACGCGCTCGTCGGCGTCCGGGGCCTGTGCGGCCGGGCCTGCCCACGCGACGGTCTCGCCGTCGAGCACCAGCGCGGCACCGCGGAGCTTGCCCAGCTCCGGGTCGTTCGTGGTGAGCTCGCCGATTCCGGTGATCAGAACTGCCACAGCGCCTCGATCTCCTTGGCCAGTAAGGTTTCCGGTCGTTCGATCAGCACGTGCGCACCTTCGCGCACCACTTCCCGCCCGGCCACCACCACGGTACGGACGTCCGCGGCCGAGGCGGCGAACAGCACGCCGGACGGTTCGATCCCAGCCGTGCGCACGGTGTCCGTCGCGACCGTGACCAGGTCCGCTCCAGCGCCAGCCGCGATAGTGCCGGTCTCCGGCCAGCCGGCGGAGATGTGCTCAGTCCCCGCGGCGAGCAGTTCCTCCGCGGTGAACCGGCCGCGTTCCTCGCTGGCGAGCCGGTCGTCCAACTCCAGCGCCCGGGTCTCCTCGAACGCGTCGACCACCGCGTTGCTGTCGCTCCCGATGCCGAGCCGCACGCCCGCGTCAAGCAGGCTCCGGGCCGGCCCGATGCCGTCGCCGAGGTCCCGTTCGGTGGTCGGGCAGAAGCACGCGCCGCTCCTGGAATCGCCCAGCCACTTGATGTCCTGCTCGGTCAGGTGCGTCGCGTGCACCGCGGTGAGCCGTTCGCCGAGCACGCCGTAATCCCAGAGCAGCCCGGTCGGCGTCCAGCGGTACGCGGCCTCGCACTGCTCGTTCTCCGCGCGCTGTTCGGAGAGGTGGATGTGCAGCGGCCGGTCCTCCGGCACCGCGTTGTCCACCTTCGGCAGCTCGTATTCCGGCACCGCGCGCACCGAGTGGATCGCCCCGCCGACGCGGAACAGGTCGTCTTCTTTCAGCAGCGCGACGCGTTCCGCCCAGTTTTCGGCGGAACCGTCCGAAAACCGCTTCTGCACTTCGTCCGGCGGCACGCCGATCCCGCCCGCGAGGTAGCAGGTGTCGAGCAGGGTCATCCGGATCCCGGCGTCCCGCGCGGCCTGCCGCAGCGCGTCGCCCATGGCGTTGGGCGACGCGTACGGTTTGCCGCCCGGCCCGTGGTGCAGGTAGTGGAACTCGGCGACGCTCGTGTAGCCCGCCAGCACCATTTCCGCGTACACACCCCGGGCAAGCCGGTAGTACGAGTCCGGATCGAGCCGGGCGGCGAGCGAGTACATCCGCTCCCGCCACGTCCAGAACGTGCCCCGCTCGTGGTGCGTCCGGCCTCGCAGCGCGCGGTGGAACGCGTGCGAATGACCGTTGGCGAACCCGGGGAGCGTTAGTCCATTAAGGACAGTTCCAGTCCTCTCCGCATTGGCGGTCACCGAAACGATCCGGCCGTCGGCGATTTCGATCCGGACCGCGTCCGCGACCCCGTCGGGCAGCCAGGCCCGTTCGCACCAGTAGGTGGTCATCTCGCGAGCCGCTCCAGCACCTCGGCGAGCGCCGTCGCCCCAGCCTCGACGTCGTCCGCCTCAGCGAATTCCTCCGGCGCATGGCTGATCCCGGTCGGATTGCGCACGTACAGCATCCCGGACGGCACGAATCCCGCCAGGATCGCCGCGTCGTGCCCGGCACCGGTGGGCAGTTCGGGCGGAGCGCCCAGCCACTCCCCCAGCGACCGCCGCAGCGACTCGTCGAACACCACGTCGTCGGAGTACGACTCGCGCGTGACCACCAGCTCGCACCCTTCCTCCTCCGCTGCCGCCTTCGCCGCGTGGGTGATCTCCTCGACCAGCTCCGGCGTCGAAGTGCCCGGAACCCGTGCGTCCAGCCAAAGGTCCACAGTGGACGCGATCACGTTCGTCCCGCCCGGCGTGGGCACGAGCCGTCCCACGGTCGCCCGCGCGTCCGACAGCTTCCGCGCCATCCGCCGCACCGCCACCACGGTCTCGGCGGCGGGCAGCATCGGATCGACGCGGTCCGCGAGCAACGTCGCACCCGCGTGGTTTCCCTGTCCGGCAAAGGAGAATCGCCACCGGCCGTGCGCGATCACCGTGTTGCCGACCGCCACCGGCGATCCGAGGTCGATCAGCCCCCGGCCCTGTTCGACGTGCAGCTCCAGGAACTGCCCGATCAGCCCGAGCCGGTCCGGATCCGCGCCGACCCGGTCCACGTCCAGCCCGGACTTCGCCGCGGCCTCAGCGAACGTGACACCGGACGGATCCCGCAACGCTCGGGCCCGGTCCGCGTCGATCGTCCCGGTGAGCAGCCGCGAACCGAGACACGGCACGCCGAAACGCCCGCCCTCTTCCTCGGCGAAGACCACCACCGCGAACGGCTTGTTCGGACGAAACCCCTTGGCCTGCAACGCCTCCACGGCCGCCAGCGCACTCACCACGCCGAGCGGCCCGTCGAACGCACCGCCGCCCGGCACCGAGTCCAGGTGGCTTCCGGTGACGACCGCGTCCGCGCCGGGAGCGCCCCACCACGCCCACAGGTTGCCGTTGCGATCGGTCTCGACGTCGAGGCCCAGCCGCTGCGCCCGTTCGACGAACCACGTGCGCAGGTCGTGCTCCGGCGCGTCGAACGCGTGCCGCGAGTAACCGCCGCGCCGGGCATCGCGCCCGACGTCGGCGATCTCGCCGAGCAGCCCGGATGCGGTCACGCCTGCTCCCGCATCGGCACCCGCACGCCGCGCTCGTCGGCGACGTCGGCCGCGCGGTCGTACCCGGCGTCGACGTGCCGGATGACGCCCATGCCCGGGTCGTTCGTGAGCACCCGCTCCAGCTTCTGCGCGGCCAGCGGCGTGCCGTCCGCGACGCTCACCTGCCCGGCGTGGATGGACCGGCCCATGCCGACCCCGCCGCCGTGGTGGATGGACACCCAGCTCGCGCCGGACGACGTGTTGACCAGCGCGTTGAGCAGCGGCCAGTCCGCGATCGCGTCGGAGCCGTCGGCCATGCCCTCGGTCTCCCGGTACGGCGAGGCGACGCTGCCCGAGTCGAGGTGGTCGCGGCCGATGACGACCGGGGCCTTCAGCTCGCCGCTGGCCACCATCTCGTTGAAGCGCAGACCGGCCAGGTGCCGTTCGCCGTAGCCGAGCCAGCAGATCCGGGCGGGCAGGCCCTGGAACGCGACCCGCTCGCCGGCCATTTTGATCCAGCGCGCCAGCGATTCGTTCTCCGGGAACAGCTCGAGCATCGCGCGGTCGGTGGCGGCGATGTCTTCCGGGTCGCCGGACAGCGCGGCCCAGCGGAACGGCCCGTTGCCCTCGCAGAACAGCGGACGGATGTAGGCGGGCACGAAGCCGGGGAAGTCGAACGCACGCTCGCAGCCGCCGAGCTTCGCCTCGCCGCGCAGGGAGTTGCCGTAGTCGAAGACCTCGGCACCGCGGTCGAGGAAGCCGAGCATCGCGTCGACGTGCTCGGCCATCGACTCGCGCGCCCGGTCGGTGAACTCGTCCGGCTTCTTCGCCGCGTAGTCCTGCCAGTCGTCCACGCTGATGCCCTTGGGCAGATAGGACAGCGGGTCGTGCGCCGAGGTCTGGTCGGTGACGATGTCCACCTCGACGTCGCGGCGCAGCAGCTCCGGCAGCAGTTCGGCGGCGTTGCCGACCACGCCGACCGACAGCGGCCGCCGTTCCTTCTTCGCCGCGGTGACCCGCCGGATCGCGTCGTCCAGGTCGTCGGCCACCTCGTCGAGATAACGGTGCTCGACGCGGCGGTGCGCACGCTGGGCGTCGACCTCGATGCACAACGCCACGCCGTCGTTCATCGTGACCGCCAGCGGCTGCGCGCCGCCCATGCCGCCGAGCCCGGCGGTGACGGTGAGCGTGCCGCGCAGGGTTCCGCCGAAACGCTTCTTCGCGACGGCGGCGAACGTCTCGTAGGTGCCCTGCAGAATGCCTTGCGTGCCAATGTAAATCCACGAACCGGCGGTCATCTGGCCGTACATGGTGAGGCCCTGCTGCTCGAGCCGGCGGAACTCCGGCCAGGTCGCCCAGTCGCCCACCAGGTTCGAGTTCGCGATCAGCACCCGCGGTGCCCATTCGTGGGTACGGAACACGCCGACCGGCTTGCCGGACTGGACCAGCAGCGTCTCGTCCTGCTCCAGCGCGGTCAGCTCGCGGGTGATCGCGTCGAAGCTCGCCCAGTTGCGCGCGGCGCGACCGGTGCCGCCGTAGACGACCAGGTCGTCGGGCCGCTCGGCGACCTCGGGGTCGAGGTTGTTGTGGAACATCCGCAGCGCGGCCTCGGTCTGCCAGTTCTTCGCGGTCAGCGAGGTGCCCCGGGCTGCGCGGACGGTACGGGCGGTGCTTGTCATGCTCAGGCCTCCAGTTCGGCCGCGGCCAGGACAGCGCCCGACCGCACGAGTTCTTCGGCGGCCGCGATCTCGGGCGCCAGGTGACGGTCGGGGCCAGGGCCCTCGACCTTGGTGCGCAGCAGGTCACGGACGCGTCCGGTGACCGGCGAAGGCTGCAGCGGCGCGCGGAAATCGAGCGCGCGGGCCGCGGTGAGCAGTTCGACGGCGAGCACGGTGGTCAGGCCGTCGACCGCCTTGCGCAGCTTGCGCGCGGCGGACCAGCCCATGGACACGTGGTCCTCCTGCATCGCGCTGCTCGGGATCGAGTCGACCGAGGCGGGCACGGCGAGCCGCTTGAGTTCGCTGACCACGGCGGCCTGTGTGTACTGCGCGATCATGTGCCCGGAGTCGACGCCGGGGTCGTGCGCGAGGAACGGCGGCAGCCCGTGCGAGCGGGCCTGGTCGAGCATCCGGTCGGTGCGGCGTTCGGCGATGCTCGCCACGTCCGCCACTGGCACCGCGAGAAAGTCGAGCACGTACGCGACCGGCGCGCCGTGGAAGTTGCCGTTCGACTCCACCCGGCCGTCGGCCAGCACCACCGGATTGTCCACAGCGGACCAGAGTTCCCGCTCCGCGACCAGTTCCGCGTGCGTGAGCGTGTCCCGCGCGGCGCCGTGCACCTGCGGCGAACACCGCAGCGAGTACGCGTCCTGCACTCGGTTGCAGTCCGGACCGCGGTGGCTTTCCACGATCTTCGACCCCTGCAGCGCCGCGAACATCCGCGCCGCGCTGGTCGCCTGCCCGGGATGCGGACGGAGCGCCTGCAGGTCAGCGGCGAACGCGCGGTCGGTGCCCAGCAGCGCCTCGACGCTCATCGCCGCGGTGAGGTCCGCGACGTCCAGCAGCCGGTGCAGATCCGCGGCGGCGAGCAGCAGCATGCCGAGCATGCCGTCGGTGCCGTTGGTGAGCGCGAGGCCCTCCTTCTCGGCCAGCACCACCGGCGTGATCCCAGAGGCCCGCAAGGCGTCCGCAGCGGGCTTCCGCTCGCCCGCGTGGAACACCTCGCCCTCGCCCATCAACGCCAGCGCGACCGCGGCCAGCGGCGCGAGGTCGCCGGAGCAGCCGAGCGAACCGTACTCGTGCACGACCGGCGTGATGTCCGCGTTGAGCAGGGCCGCAAGCGTTTGCGCGGTCTGCGGGCGCACGCCGGTGTAGCCGCTGGCCAGCGTGCGCAGGCGCAGCAGCATCAGGGCGCGCACGACCTCGGTCTCCACCGCGGGCCCGGCACCCGCGGCGTGCGAGCGGATCAGGCTGCGCTGCAGCGCGGTGCGGCTCTCGACGGGAATGTGGCGCGTGGCGAGCGCGCCGAACCCGGTCGAGACCCCGTAGGTCGGCGACGTGGCGTCGGCGAGGTCTTCGATGTGCTGGCGAGTGGCGGCGAGGTTCTTCTCGACCGCCTCGGCGAGCCCGACGTGCGCGTGCCCGCGGACGATGTCGACGACCTGCGCCGCGGTCATCGGCTTCGAGCTCAGGAGGACTGGTTCCGGCATGCCGCCATTGCACCTCCCGGCGAGCGCCAGCGACAGTGCGGAGTTGGCGGTAGTGTCTGGCATCCAAGACAACACGTGGCGAGAGCCTCGACTACCGGAGCGAAGGGACCCCTCATACTCCGTCTGGGCGGACCGAGGGGTCCCCTCGCACGCTTCGAGAGGAGGTGACCATGAGCAGTTCCGACGTTCCCGCCCTGCGCAACGGCCTCTCCGTGCTGCGCCTGCTCGCCGGCCACGCGGGACCGGTCTCAGCCGCCGCCATCGCCCGAGACCTCGACCTGCCGCGGTCGACGACCTATCACCTGCTCAACGAACTGACCGCGGCCGGTTTCGTCACCCACCTGCCCGCCGAACGCCGCTACGGCCTCGGCATCGCCGCCTTCGAACTCGGCTCGGCCTACCTGCGCCACGACCCGCTGGAGCGGCTGGCCGGACCGCTGCTGCGCAAACTGGTCGACCGCATCGGCCACACCGCGCACCTGGGCGTCCTGCACGGCAACGAATCGCTGTACCTGATCAAGGAACGCCCAGCGCGCCCGGAAACGCTGGTCACCGACGTCGGCGTACGCCTGCCCGCACACCTGACCGCCTCCGGCCGCGCGATGCTGCAGCACCTGCCAGCCGCACACGTCCGCGCCCTGTTCCCAGCCGCCGCGTCGTTCGTCCTGCGCACTCCGCGCGGGCCTAATTCGCTAGCCGCGCTACGCCGCACCTTGGCCACCGAACGCCGCCTCGGCTGGTCAGTGGAAGACGGTCACGTGACAGCGGGCTTCGCTTCTGTCGCCGCCCCAGTGTTCGACCACGGCTCTCGCCCGATGGCCGCGATCAGCGTGACGCTGCGCCACCTCTGTCCAGACGACCGTCCCTGCGAAGAGACCTTCCCCGACCTAGCCGAAGCTGTCGCCGCGACAGCCGCCACGCTCACCACGCACATCGGCGGCAACCGGCCGGAGTGAGATCAGGGTCCTCCTCGACCTGCTCGACCTGCTCGCCGGTTTCCCCGCAGATGCCATTGCGGCACAGAAAGAACTCACGGTCCGCCACGCCGCACACCGCACCTGGCACGCCGGACTCATCGCCAGCATCCGCAGCCTCCTGGCCGGGCAGACTCTGCCGGTGCCGCCGCTGGATCCGTTGAGCGCAGCCAAAAGCCGCGAACTGCGTTAGCCGCCGACCTCCTTGCCGATCCCGGAAACCGGCGGGCGGAGGCGGTCGAACAAGCCCGACCTAACGAAATGCTCGCGCCTTCGTTGATTGAATCCCACCTTCCGGCAATTCTCCCCAGAATAAACTCCAGCCCCAGAACGCCCGCACGGACCAGCCTACCTTAACCGAGACGTTCTCCCACTCCACCAGCTCATTCCAGCCACATTCCAGCCACGACAAAACCGACACAACGACACTCTCGCGTCACCGCACCGGGTCCCCCACTTGTCGCAGTACTCGCATTGGCCGCCTCCAACGGACGATTGACAGTCACTATCGGCTCAGGTATAGCTCTAATGGGGTCTAAAGCGAAACTCAAAACATCAGGGGGCTTGAGTGGATTCGCTTCAGCACGTTTCCGCGTGTTCGCTTACCGGCTACCGGTAGGCCATCTTCACTGATCCGGGTGCCGCGGGGGCGGTTCCCGGATCAGCTTTGCTCTGCCATCGAAACATTCCCTCCAGCGATTCGCGCGCCATCCGACTCGCTGCGCTGCCCCTTGCCCGCATTCGGGCAAGGGCGGCGATCGGCGTCGCGATGCCGCATTCCACCGCATAGGAGCACTTCAGCGATGAAACCGAACTGGGCCTTCAGCCTGGGCGAACTGTTCGATCACCGAAGCAGTTCGGGCAAGCCCATGACGTTCCACCTGTCCCGGCCGCTGGACATCGACCGGGAAAACCGCTCGACCTTGGATCTTCCCGCGCTGGCGGCCCTGGTCCGGGATTCCGCGGGCGTGCTGAGCAAAGCGGGCGTGAAACCCGGCGACCGGGTGGTCGTCTACAAAGCCAATCATTTCGACTGCATTCTGCTGGCCGCCGCGATCGCCCGGATCGGCGCGGTCGCCGTGATGCTGTCCGGCATGCTGGGAAAGGAAGCCGTACAAAGCCTGATCCGCCGCGTGGAACCGGCGGCAGTCGTCACCGACGCGGAACGCATCGAACACGCGGAAATCTCGCCCGCGGTGTTCCCCGATCTCGCCGGAAAGATCTTCAGCGTCCGCGGCGATTCCCCGCACGCGCGAACTTACGCGGACCTCAAAGCCGAGCCGCACCTGCACGCCGTCCCGCGCCGAGACGACGAACTCCTGATGCTCACCCACACCTCGGGCACCACCGGCATCCCCAAGTTGATCATCTTCCCTCCGGCCACGATCCAAAAACAAATGGCCAGGCTGGAATGCCGCCATTTCCCGCCCTTGACGTTCCGGCGCAACGACGTCGTGGCCATGTTCACGCCCTATGTGCACGCCCGGGCCTTCACCTGGATCTATTCGGTGCTGACCCTCTCCCCGGCGACCGTGCTGGCCATGGACGACAGCTCTCCGGAGACAGTCGACCGGGTGTTCCGCCGGTACCGCCCCACTTTCATGGAAGCGCTGCCCATCGACTACTCGACGATGGCCCCGCTGATCCGCACCGGCGCGGACAACCCGTTCGCCGACATCCGCCTGTTCGCCGGAAATTTCGACCCGATCCGCTGGCCGGTGATCCGCCGTTTCCTGAACGCGTCCCGCCACCCGTTCCCGCTGTGGCGCGACGGTTACGGCCAGTCGGAGACGGGCGGCATGGGCATGACCGTGATCTCGCGCCGCTCCGCGAACCGCCCGCGCGACCACAAACCCGGCCCGCGCGTCGTCGGCCGCCCCATGCCCGGTTTCGTCACCCTGAAGATCGTCGACCCGTCGACCTTCGCACCGGTCGAACGCGGCCGCCCCGGCCTGGTCCTCGCCAAAACGAAGGCCCGCTGCGCCGGTTACTACGGCGAACCCGAACGCTGGAAGGAAAAACTGGTGGGCGACTGGTGGAACACCGGCGACATCGGCATCCTCACCCCGACCGGCGCGTTGAAGATCGTGGACCGCGAGGTCAACGTCTCGTCCGGCATCGGCTACCTGGAATTCGAAGACACCCTGGTGGACCGCCTGCCCGAAGGCGCCGACGTGGCCATCCTCCCCCGCGAGAACGACCTGCCCCTCCCCGTCGTCTCGACCCGGGACGGCCGCCTGGACGAAACCGACTGGTCCCGAGCCCGCACCGGCCTCCCCGCCCTGGCCGACCCGGTCGTCATCACGACAGCGGACATGCCGAGGACCGCGACCGGAAAAATCGTCCGGGAAGAACTCCGCCGCACCCACCTGGACACCGCGGCCGCCCCCGGCACCGGACGCTGGACATGATCAGCAACGGCTTCCGCGTGGAGCCTCTGACCACGTCCTGCCGCGAAGTCTGGGAATCCCGCCGCCACGCGGTTTTCGGCGTAAGCCCAGGCAACAGCTACTTCAACGTCGACCGCCTGCGCGTCACTTTGGACTGGCTGCAAACGGAATTCAAGCAAATCGACGTCATCATCCCGGACAGCGCCCTGAAACACACCTTCACCGCCCTCGGCTACGACGAGGCCAGGGCAGCGAAGAAGGCCAGAGCAGAAACCAACGTCCTGCGAAACCGGGTAACCCGAGCCTGGACCGACCTTGGCGGCCCCAGGCCAGCCGACGGCCTGCACCGAATGTCGGAACTCGCAGCAAACCCCACCTACACCGAAACCCTGACGCACTGCGCCCGCCTGACCTCGACAGACCCCGCACTAGCCGAGGCCAGCACAGAAATGACCAAAGAAGTCCTAGCCGCCAAAGGATTAACCGGCGATCCCACTCCAGAACAAATCACCGAAGCGAAAAACTACCTGATCGCCGAACTACCGTTCTTCGTCTCGTCCTGCAGAATCTTCGACGTAGACGCCTCCCTGAACTTCTACCACCAGCCCCTCCCCCTGGCGAACGTGGTCTTCGCCGACACCTCAGCCCTGAAACCGGACCCCGGCCAGGGTTACGCCACCATCCGCCCAGCCTGAGCACGGAGACGATCCATGACAGAACCTGTCGACCAGTACGACCAGGTAGCCGCCACCTTCGCCGAAATAGAAGCAGTAATCAGCTTCGTCCGGGAAAACCTGGAATGGCCTTCTTTCCAGGAACTCCTAGGCGACCTGCACGACCTGCGAGTACTGGACGTAGGCTGCGGCGAAGGCAGCTTCACTCGCCGCATCAAGCAATTGGGCGCGGCGCAAGTAGTGGGCACCGACCTCTCGCCCGGCATGATCGCCTTGGCACAGCAAGAAGAAGCACGGAACCCGCAAGGCATCACCTACCAAGTCCAAGACCTGGCAGCAATGCCGCCGCAAGGCGAGTTCGACGTAGTGACGGCCATCCACGTACTGCACTACGCAGACTCCCGGAAAACCATGCAAACCATGGCAAACACCATGCACGCCAACCTAAAACCCGGCGGCAGACTGGTCGTCCTAAGCGCGAACGCAGACTCCAGCGAAGAATCCGAAACCGCCGCCGGCTTCCGCACCCACCGCCCGCCAAACCCGCAGGAAGGCGACAAGTTCAAGGTAGCCGTCCTAACGACCCCGCCGACCGAGATCGAAGTACACCACTGGCCCACCAAGACAATCGTAGAAGTCCTGCAAACCGCAGGCTTCACCAACATCGACTGGTCCCCAGTAAAACCAGCCGCGACAGTCTCCCCCGCGAACCAAGACCGCGCCGCCCGCTGCGCAAAGAACCCAACAAGCCTGACCCTAACGGCAACAAAGCCCTAACCCCCGCTCCCCCAGCTCCCACTCAACAAAAGCGCAAACCGGACACCCCAACGCAGCCGCCACCAAGCCCCCACAGCCAAACG
>NZ_PQIA01000132.1 GCF_003385235.1 Amycolatopsis circi
CCGCCCAGCGGCGAGGAGCCGGAGCACCCCGCCCCGACCATCAAACTCGCCGCCGCCGAATCCTCGGAGCACGGCGGCCACGCGCAGCCCACTGCCGCCGGTGACAACGCCGAAGCCGCGTCGTCGTCGGACAACACGGCGCGCTGGCTCGGCGGGGCCGGCCTCGTGGTCGGCGCGCTCGGGCTCGGCGTCGGCGCGGGCGCGGTGCTGCGTTCCCGTCGCCCGGCCGCCGGAAAGACCGAAGGAACCAAGTAATGCGTAAAGCGCTCCTCGCGCTGGCGATTTCCGGGGTGGCCCTGCTCGGCACGGCCACCCCGGCGCTGGCGCACAACGTGCTGATCAACTCCGACCCGGCCAACGGCGCGTCCGTCGCCAAGGGCCCGGCGAAGGTCACGCTCACGTTCGACCAGTACGTGCAGAACGCCGACGTCAACCAGATCGCGGTAACCGGCCCGGACGGCAGCCAGTGGGCCGAGGGCCCGGTGACGGTGGAGAACAACGTGCTCAGCGCGCCGCTGCGACCGCTCGGCCCGGCGGGCAAGTACACCGTCGGCTACCGGGTCCTCTCCGCCGACGGGCACCCGGTGTCCGGCGAGATCCCGTTCACCCTCACCACCGCGGGCAACGGCACCCCTGCCAAGGGCGACGCGGCCAAGGCGGCCGGGGCTCCGGCCCAGTCGGCTCCAGCGGCTTCCTCGTCGAGCGGCGTGCCGATCTGGGTGTGGATCGCCGGTGCGGTGGTGCTGCTCGCGATCGGCCTCACCGTCGCGTTGCGCACCGGCCGCGACCCCGGATCGGACAAGGCGGACCAGTGACGCGAGCCGAGACCACCTCCGCGGTTCGCTGGGCCACGCTCGCCTGCGTGGTCGTCGCGGGACTGCTGGGCGCGCTGATCGGCATCGCGCTCACCGCATCCTCGCCCATTCCGGGCGTGGTGGAACCCAGCGAGGTGGTCTCGGCGGCCATCCCGATCGTGCGCGTGCTGCTGGACCTGTCGGCGGTCGCGACGATCGGGCTGGCCCTGTTGTCCGTGCTGGTCGGCTACGACCGGCCGAAGCTCACCGAACCGGTCATGCGCCGGGCTCGTCCCGCCGCCGTCGCCGCCGCGCTGATCTGGGCGGCGACCGCGGTGGTCGCGCTGATCCTGCAGACGGCGGAGTACAAGCCGGGCAAGAAGATGCTGACCGGCGGCGACATCGGCAGCTACATCGCCGAGGTCGGCGCGGGGAAGGCGCTGGTGATCGTGGCGGTGCTCGCGCTGCTGCACGCCGCGCTCGGCTTTGTCGCGCTGCGCAAGGGCGAGAAGGTGCCCGCAGAGGTGCGGGTCGGCCTGGGAATGTTCGCGCTGCTGCCGCTGCCGGTCACCGGCCACGCGTCGAACTGGGCGTATCACGACTACACGATGATCTCGATGGAGCTGCACGTGATGAGCGCGGTCGCCTGGTGCGGCGGCCTCGGCGCGATGATCGTGCTCCTCGCCGCCAACCGGACGCTGCTCGCGCACGCGCTGCCGCGATTCTCGAAACTGGCGACGCTGTGCCTGGTGCTGTCCGCGGTGACCGGTCTGTTCAACGGCATCGTGGAAATCCTGGCCAACCCCACGATCGGTTTCTGGGCAGGCGTGTTCACCACGCCCTACGGCCAGCTGATGCTGCTGAAGCTGCTGTGCACCGGCGCGATCGCGCTGCTGGCCGCCAACTTGCGGTGGCGGCTGATGCCGCGCATCGTGCGACACCAGCGGACGGCGCTCGCGTCGTGGGCCACGCTGGAACTGACCGTGATGGGGCTGGCTTTCGGGTTCGCCGTGGTGTTGACCCGGGCCCCGGTCGCGGTGTCCTGACGGGCTAAGGTGACGGCGGGTAGCCGCAACTTGCACAATGGGACTAGCAGTACGCTGTCTGGGGCGACCTGCCGGACCGAATTCTCGCTGCGCAGCGATACCTTGTCAGCCATCGACGGAAAGCGGCGAACGGTCATCTGCAGTCGGCGAATGCACGTGCAGAATCCCGCTTAGCGGTACCTCGTCCACGCCGTGGCCGTCCGGCCCGCGCGAAGGTCCGCCAGCCGACGCCGCAGTTCAGCCCGCACCGGCGGATGACTGCGCAGAATCGGCAGCACGCTCGTCGTCAGTTTCAGCTCCCGCACCGCCCGGAGCACCGAAAACCCCGGCCAGGCCGTCACATCGAATCCGTAGGCCGCGGCGAACTCCGCATACCGGGCAGGCGGGTCACCGAACCGTTCGCGGCCGACGGCGAGCGGCGTCAGATCCCATTCCGGCGGGCCGACGCACGAGGAATCGAAATCGCACAGCACCGGGCCGTCCGGGCCGGGCAGCACGTTGCCCGGATGCGCGTCGCCGTGCACGAATCCCCTGGCCAGCGGGAAATCCAGGGTGTCGAGCCGGTCCCGCACCTCGGCGCAGCGCTCCAGCAGGAACCGCTGATCGGCGTCGGCGAGTTCCTCGGCGTCGGCGACCCGGGCCTCGATCGAGCGCAGCGGCTCCCATTCGGGCAGGCCGTCCGGCGGATGCAGGGCGTGCACCCGGCGCAGCAGCCCGGCCAGGTCGGCAGGCGTCGGCGGCGGCCCGGCGAACGGCACTAAATCCCAGACGGTGACCAGATGTCCGTGCACGTCAAGCGGTTGCTCGACCCCGGTCAGCAGCCGGACCGCGGGCACGTCGTGCCGGGCGAAATGCTCGGCCACGCGCACGACCGTGCCGACGCGGTGGCGCAGTTTGGTGGAGCCGACGATCCGCACGACGACCGGTGCCCCGTTCAGCGCGAACACCGCGTTGTTGGTGAACCGCAGCAGCCGCGCGCCCGCCGGGTCGAGGCCCAGCCGAGCACACGTGGCGACGAGCACCCGGCGCAGTTTCGCAGGGGTGAACCTGCCTTCGGGCAAAGCGAATCCGGTCGGCTCAGGCCGCGTAGAAGATCTTGAGCCGGTCGGCGAGGTCACGGGCGTCGGGGTTGTTGCGCCGCCGCTCGGCCTCCGCCTGCAGGGGCCGCATCCGGTCCTTGACCCGCGCGGATTTGATGCTTTCCGCGCATTCGATGGCCTTGCCGCCGATCTTCACGCCGTGGTCGATATCGCCTTCGAGCAGGTGATTCGTGGCGAGCGCGCTCAGCATGAACGCCTTGCTGCGCGCCATGTCGTCGGTGTAGGAGTCGACCGCCCGGCTCAGCGCCGGGATCGCGTACTTCGTGTGCTCGGGGTTCTTCATCGCCAGCACGGTGTGCACGGTGCCGGTCATCGCGTAGACGTCGGTCTCGTTGAAGAACTTGACCCACGATTCGGCCGAGGCCAGGTCGGCGCGGGCGAATTCGTCCTTGCACCGGCCGAGCAGCTTCACCGACTGTTCCTCGTTGCCCATCATCGCGTAGGCCCACGCCTCGTTGGCGCAGAGCACCGCGACGGCCAGCTCGGAGCCGGATTCCTGGGCGGCGATCTGGCCGAGCTGGAACAGTTTCAGCGCGTCGTTCGCGGCGTCCTGGTGCAGGTACACGCGGCCCATCCGGTACAGCACGTTCGCCACCAGATGGTGGTCGCCGCCCTGTTTGGCCAGGTCGAGCGCCTGCGCGAAATGCCCGCGCGCGGAGTCCATCAGACCGGTGTCGAACGACGTCCAGCCGGCGAGGCTGTGCAGGTCGGCGATCGCGGTGAACAGCCGGGTCTTCACCTGCTCGGCCGCGCTGGAGTCGAGCATCTGCTGTCCCCAGGACAGCTGCGCGACGACCGCGTCGCGGCAGAATCCGCCGCCGTACTGGTAATCGAGCGCGCGCAACGCTCTGGTCGCCGCCTCGACCTGGCGCACGTCGGTCGTCCCGATGCGCCCGGGGGCGGGAGTGCGCGCGGGCGCCTCCGACCACGTGCCGGATTCCGGACCGAACACCGCCGCACCCATCGTGACCTGGGCGGCGTGCGCGAGGAACCTCCGTCGCTTCACGGACTCGTCCTCCTCAGCCTGCCGGCCGTCGGACGCGCCGACGACCCGTATCGCCGTGGTCTCGTCATAGGCGAGACCCATGTATCCACGGGGGACACCCAGGCCGTCGGCGATTCTCGTGAGCACGTCGTAGGCCATGACCTGGCGACCCTTGAGGATCTCCGACACCTCGGACTGCGACTGGCCGGTCATCGCGGCGATCTGGCGCTGCGATACTCCGTGTTTGCGCAACAGCCGGTACACGGCGCTGACCTCGCGGGCGGCGAGCGCCTCCCGCATCTCGGGCTGTTCCCAGGCGTCGGCCGGAACCGGACTGCCTGACCGGGCGTCTGCATGAGAGACTCCGGAACCACTGCCAGCACTGGCATCCATTGCCATTGCGCCCCCTCACCGTCTCCTGGGCGTCTGATCAGCACCCTAAGCACACGCGAGAACCTTGTGAAACGGGCGGACAGCGGGGTTGATCGGCAGGGCCGAACTCCGTTGACCGCTTACCGTGGAACGCGGTCCGGTCACCGCTATGACGCGGTTTCAACCTTCTCTCGCACCCGGTTTCACTTCACTGTAGTTGCCAGATCTCCGTCACCGCCCGCACACCCGCAGCGATCACGGAGAGCGATGGACCCGACGACACAGATCTGCCGGGACAGGTGCATCTCGCAAGATGCGCCGGCCCGGGACGAGAAAGCGTGGAGGGACAGTGGAGTTCGTGGATTCGCTCGGTGGAGGACAAGCCGGGACCGCGGTGCGGTCCGTTCGGCCGGCCGCACCGGGAATCGCCACGGCACGTCCGGTGCCGCCTACTGTCGCTTCCGCTGTCGCCGCCTCGGTGTCCGCTGACCCGCGTACCGCGGGCGTGCGGCATTTCGAGGGCGGCCAGGTCGTGTGGCGCGTGCAATGCGGAGATCTCATCAGCCGCGAGCGCGCCGTGACGGTGTTCGTCGAGGACGACGAGGTCGTCGTGGTGTCCCCTCCCGGGGAGACCGCCCGCCTCACGTCCGGCCAGCTCGGCCAGCTCCGGGCCGCGCTCAACGAAGCCGCCACGATGGCGGAAAGGTAACGGTGAGTCTCTCCATGGATCAGGTTCTCGGTCAGGTTCTCCGCAACGCCGTGTGGGAGCGCCTCGACATGCTGTCCGACCTGGCCGAACGCGCCGACGCCTCGTCGCTGGTCTCGGTCGCCCGCTCGGAACTGCCCCGGCTGGCCGAGGGCTGGCGCGCGATGCTGCAGGCGCACGAGCCGGACGAGCGCGGCGACTGCCCCACCTGCTCGACGCGCTGGCACCGTTGCAAGGCGCCATGCTCGGTGTGGCAGGTGGCGCACGAGCACCTGGTCGCCGGCGGGCTGGCCCCGCAGGCGCTGGCCGGGAACGGCGAGCACCGCCCGGCCCGCCGCCGCGCCGCGGTTCCCGCCGTGCCCGGCCAGAACCGGCGAGCCGAATCGCCCGCGGAGACCACCGGCAGGCATGCCCTGGTGAAGCCGCGCGCGGTCAGCGCCTGATTCCTCGGGCGGGGTGCTTCCGGGCGGAACACCCCACCCGAGTTCGACTGGCGAGCGCGCGACGAGCCCGGTTGCCCCAACCGGCTCGATCGCCCGGCATCCTCGCCCGGCCGAGGGCTGGTCCGTCCGTCCCCCCGAGCGAGACGGACCACCCTCGGCCACCCCTAGCCCTAACGCGATTAATCGAAAAATGTCCGGCAGAACACCTAGCGAACGCAGTAATCGGACGCTAGGTTGAAGATCATCGCACCGGGTGCCCCGCCCCGGTCGCGACCCAGAACTCCGCGGGCCGGTGCCGTTGCACTCCCCTCCCCCGACCGGCACCGGCCCGCGGTTCCACTTCCCTGACCCGTCGCGCGGCTCCGAGTTCCGGAGCGCCGCGGCGGGTTTCGTGCGTTTGCCGCTGGCCCCGCGTTCGCCCGGTGGCACGCGCGGGCACCACCGGAGTAAATAAGCGCAACGCCCCGGCGACCGCGCGGGAAGGCTCGGTAACCTGCGGCGGGGGTCCGTGCGTTCGAATTCGGCTGCGCGCCCAAAGAGATTTGTGTTGAGCGTGAAGAAAGGCCGGTATGTCGAATCCATTGGTGGCCGAAAAGCAGGACTCGACCTCCGCGATCTCCGGCATCTCGATCCTCGAGGCCGGGAAGGGCCTGAAGGACGGCATCGAGTCCGGCGACTGGGCGGCGACCGTGATGGGCGCGGTCGGGGTCGGCATGGAAGCGCTCGCCGCGGTGATGGACCCGTTCGGCGCCATCCTCGCCGCGGGCGTCGGCTGGCTGATCGAGCACGTCGGGCCGCTCAAGGAAGCACTGGACAAACTGGCCGGGGACCCGGACCAGGTGCACGCGTACTCCGAGACCTGGAAGAACGTCGCCAAAGAGGTCTCCTCCGTCTCCCAGGACCTGGCCGCACAGGTCAAAAAGGACATCGAGTCCTGGGAGGGGACCAGCGCCGACGCCTACCGCAAGCAGGCCGAGGAGGTCGCCAAGACTCTCGAAGGGGCCGCTCAGGCCTGCGAGGGCGCGGGCAGCGGCGTGAAGACCGCGGGCGAGGTCGTCGGCGCGGTGCGGATGCTCGTGCGCGACATCATCTCCCAGGTCGTGGCGCACCTGATCTCGTGGGCGCTGCAGGTGCTGTTCACCCTCGGCATCGGGATGGCCTGGGTGGTGCCGCAGGTGGTCAACCTGGTGGCGAAGACCGCCAAGCAGATCGCCGAACTGGTCAAGAACCTCACCAAGGCGCTCAAGGAACTCGGCAAGCTCCTCACCAAGACGAAGGGCCTGTTCGAGAACGTCGCCAAGTCGATGAAGAGCATCAAGGGCGGCGGCAAGGAGGCCACGCACACGCCGAGGGAGATCAAGTCTCCCGGCGGTGGCTCCACCAAGCCTTCCGGAGCGAAGGACACCCCGAACGAAAAAGGCGGTGGCGGCGGCGAGAAACCGCCGCCGGTCAAGGACGAGTCCACCAACACTTCCGGTGCGCACGACGGGCCGCCGCCGGAAAACAAGGGCGGCGGGAACCACGAGCCGCCCCCGCGCGAACCCGCGAAGGACGAGGCGCAGGGCAACGGGGGCGCCGAGGGCGGTGCGAACAAGAACGAACGCAGCGGGAACGAGCAGCCCGACCCGGCGAAGGACAAGACCGAGGCGTCCAACGCGAAGCAGGAGGGCGACGCCGATCCGCCCTGCCTGACCGACCCGGTCGTCATCTCCACCGGCGAGGTGCTCGTCGAGGACTACGACCTCGAACTGCCGGAACTGCTGATGCGCCGGACGCATCGGTCGTCCTATCGCTCCGGGCGCTGGTTCGGCTCGACCTGGGCGTCCACTGTGGACCAGCGGCTGGAGTTCGGCGAGGAGTACATCCGGTACTACGGGCCGGAAGGCGTCATCCTCTACTACCCGATGCCCGCCGGGGACGAACCGGTGCTGCCGACCGAAGGCGCGCGCTGGCCGTTGACCAAGCACGCCGACGGCAGCTGCACCATCGACCAGGTCCGTCCGGATCGGACGATGCGGTTTTCCGGCGAGGGCAAGGCATTGCCGCTGCGCTCGATCGAGGACGCCGACGGTGCGCGGACCGAACTGTCCTATGCGGACTCCGGCGCGCCCGCGCTGCTCACGCATTCCAGCGGGATCCAGGTCGGCTTCCGCACCGACGGGCACCGCGTCACCGAACTGCGGGTGATCGGCGCCGGTCCGGCTCCGGACGTCGTCGTGCGCAGTTACCGCTACAACTACCGCGGCCATCTCTCCGAGGTCATCAACTCCTCGGGAACCGCGATGCGCTACACCTACGATCCCGACGGCAGGGTCACGAGCTGGGAAGACCGCAACGGGGTCTCCTACCGCTACGTCTACGACGCCGAAGGCCGCTGCGTGCGCACCGAGGGCGATCAGGGTTTCTACAGCGGTGCTTTCGAATTCAACCCCGAGGCCCGCCTCACCCGGTTCACCGATTCCCTCGGCCACGTCTCGGAATACGAGTACAACGCGGAGGGACGGCCGGTCCGGGAGACCGATCCGCTGGGCAACGTGACGCTGTCCGAATGGGACCGCTACGGCAATCTGCTCCGCCGGGTCGACCCGCTCGGCCGGGTCACCGAGTACACCTACGACGAGGACGGCACGCCGCTCACCATCGCGCGTCCCGACGGGAGTCTCGCCGAACTGGAGCACGACGGCGTCGAGCTGGCTTCGGTCACGGTGCACGGCAACGGACGGATCTGGCAGCGCCGGTACGACCAGCCCGCCGTGCCTGAGCTGCCGGACTTCCTGGGCGAAGCCGAGGTCTCCGACGAGGAGCTGGACCAGTTCGGCCGGCCGCGCACCGCACCCGAGATCGGCGGCGGACGCGTGCAGCTGGGCTGGACGGTCGACGGCAAACCCGCTTCGCGCGTCGGGGTGCGCCGCGAGCGTGCGATGTGGCGGTACGACCGCGAGGGCAACGAAATCGAGCACGTCGACGAACTCGGCCGGACGACCAAGCGCGAGTACGGCCCGTTCGACGTGGTCACCGCGGTCGTGGACCCCTCCGGCGCGCGTACGAGCTACACCTACGACACCGAGTTGCGGCTGACGTCGGTGACCGATCCGCTGAACCGGACCTGGACCTACACCTACGACCCGCTCGGCAGGCTGGTCGCACAGACCGATTTCGACGGCCGGACCCGGACCTACGCCTACGACGCGGCCGGACAGACCGTCGCGGTGACCGAGCCGGACGGTTCAGTCACCGAAAATGAGTACGACCTGCTCGGCAACCGGGTCGAGATCCGCTCACCGCATCGCACCGTGCGCTACGCCTACGACCCGGTCGGCAACGTCGTGCGCGCGGAATCCGCGGACTCCGTGGTGGAGTTCGACCGCGATCGGTACGGCCGGGTCGTCCGCGAGGCGATCGACGGCGTCGAAGTGCACTTCGCCTACGACGAGGAAAGCCAGACCATCCGCCGCCGCACGCCGTCCGGCGCGGAGAGCGTGTGGGCGTTCGACGAGGAAGACCGGCCGGTTTCGCTGACGACGGCTGGGCACACCGTGCGGTATCGGCTGGACGACGAGGGCCGGGTGCTCGCCCGAGACACCGACGGGATCAGCACCCTGCAGCAGGCGTTCGGCCCTCGCGGGCTGGTCACCGCGCAGCAGGTTTCCCGTGGAACAACGCCGGTCCAGCGACGCGGCCTTGAGTACTACGCGGACGGCAGCCTCGCCGCGGTGCAGGACAGCCTTGCCGGGAAGACCGTCTACACGCGGGACCCGGCCGGACGGGTCGTCGCGGTGTCCTCCGCGGCGGGCACGGAAGAGCTGCGCTACAACCCGGCCGGCGAACTGACCGCCTGGTCGGGCAGCCCCGGCCTGTCCGCCGACTACGACGCCCTCGGCCGCCGGATCCGGCACCGCGAGGTGCACCCGGGCGGCGTGCGGGTGTGGGAGTACTCCTGGACCGGCGAGCTGCTCACCGGCCTGCGCACGCCGGACGGCGCGCAGTGGCGCTACCGGTACGACCCGCTCGGCCGCCGGATCGCCAAGGAGCGCCTGCTGGCCGACGGCTCCGTCGCCGAATCGACCCGGTTCGTGTGGGACGGCTTCGTGCTCATCGAACAGGAGCACACCGATCCGGCCGGAGTGCGCCGGACGACCACCTGGGAGCGCAGGCCCGGCAGCGACGAACCAGTCACCCAGTTCGAACGCGGCCCCAGCGGTGAGCGGTTCGCCTCCGTGGTCACCGACGCGATCGGAACGCCGACCGAACTGATCGACGAGCACGGCGGACTCGCCTGGAGCGCACGCCGTTCGCTGTGGGGCCGCGTCCAGCCCGGCGGCATCCCGCTGCAGTTCCCCGGCCAGTACGCCGACGCCGAATCCGGCTTGCACTACAACGTTTTCCGCTACTACGACCCGGCCGTCGCGCGGTACATCAGCCAGGACCCGCTCGGACTGGAGGGCGGGCCGAACCCGAGCAATTACGTTCCCGACCCGTTCGCCGCCACCGACGTGCTCGGCCTCGAGGGCTGCGGCAAGGGCAAGGGCAAAGGCAAGGACGCGGACCCGCCGCCCGCGGACTCGACGGCCAAGCACAACGCCGACAACGGCGGCGGGAGTTCCGCCTCGGCCGACAAGGGCAAGGGCAAGGCCGACAACAAGCGCAAGCGCGACGACAAAGACGACGGCTCCGACGGCAAGTCGGACGCGAAGAAAAAGAAGGACGACGTCTGGGACCGGATGGCGTGGAACTCAGACGCCAAGAACGCGCGCAAGAACCAGACCGGTGACAAAAACGATCCGTTCCACAAGGCCGGTCCCGATGTGGCTCAACGGCACATCATCTCGTTCCAGAAAATGCGCGACGGCCTGAAGAACTGGGTGCACGAGCAGCCGACCGAGAAACAAAGCGCGCTGACCAAGAAGTACGGCGAGGAAGAGCTGCCGAAGCTGCACAACCAGCCCAAGAACCTGCCGCTCGGCCCGCAGCACACCAACGCCGGGATCGGCGGCGTCTCCACCCGGATCGACAAAATCGAAGACGGGGTCGCGGGCAAGATCAAGGTGGGCAAGAACGACAACATCAAGACCGAGAACCCGAAGTGGCCGAGCGACTCCATAGACAAGAGCGGCGGCTACAAGCACAAGGACCACCCGGATCTCGACAAGAACTGGCGCCCGATCGGCCAGCAGGCGGACCGCATCACCGATCCCAAGGAGATGAACCGGGCCACCCGGGACATCGGCGACAGCGCGGACTTCGACTGGCCCGGCGGAAACAAGAAAGAATTCGAGCAGTGGCACAAGTCCTTCCTCGAATTCACCGATCTCAAGGAAAACCCGAAGAACTACACGCAGAAAGACGTGGACGGCATCATCGACCGCTTCCACAATCTGCCCTCGCCGTCCGGGCGGCATCCCACGATCGACGAGTACAACAAGGCCCCGGACGGCCACCCGTACCGGTTCGACGACAAGGGCAACCCGGTCAAGGACATCAACAAGGACTCGGATCCGGACTGGAAGCGGCCGGACAAGCCGCTCGACGGAAACCCGATGCGCACCGAATGGGGCAACCGGAGCGAGCAGGGCGTCGGGCCGACCAAAAAGGACTGGGACGACCTCGAAAACGGGAAGTACGACCCGGAGGGGTGGAACGACCCCGCCAAGAAGAAGTACCTGGACGACGTCGGCGAGCCCAGCAAACAGGACGTCAAGGACGCCGCCGCGGAGGCGAAAGCCAAGTCCGACAAGTTGGCGGAAGACGCGAGGAAGAACCGCGGCTGGTGATCGCCGGAGCCCGGTGCGGCAAGAGAACCGCGCCGGGCTCCGCGAACGTCAGACGGTCTCCTCCGCGTCCCGGGCGGCGAACACCTCGCGCGCGGCGAGGGTCGCGTTCAGCGATCGCGGGAATCCCGCGTAGACCGCCGAGTGCATGAGCGCCTCGGTGATTTCCTCGCGGCTGAGCCCGACGTTCAGCGCCGCGCCGATGTGCACCTTCAGCTGCGGTTCGCAGCCGCCGAGTGCGGTCAGCACGCCGAGGGTGACCAGCTGGCGGCTGCGCGGGTCGAGGCCGGGCCGGTCGTACATGTCGCCGAAGGCGAACGCGGCCACGTGGTGCCCGAGCGCGGGGTTGATGTCGGCGAGGGAATCGATGACAGCCTCGCCCTGGTGACCGTCGATGCGGGACAGCACCTCGAGCCCGTTCTTGCGGCGGGCGAGGTTTTCCGGGCTGTCGATGTCGTGCTGGGTCACGGCAGGGGGCCTTCCTGGTAAGTGGCGATCTTGTATTCGGTGGCGGCGAGGGAAAGCTGCAACTGAGCGATCTGCGCGCGCAAGGTGTCGCGATGCTCCAGGAGCATTTCGCGCCGTTCGGGCACGGTCTCCGCGCCGGACTCGATCAGCTCGACGTAGCGGCGCAGGTCGCTGATCGGCATGCCCGAGACGCGCATCCGCGTCAGGAACACCAGACGGCGCACCGACGCCGCGTCGTAAACCCGGTGTCCGGCGCTGTCGCGGGCGACCTGAACCAGCCCGATCCGCTCGTAGTACCGCAGCGTGTGCGGGTTCAGCCCGAGGTGCTCCGCGGTGGTAGCGATGTCCCACTCGTTCGCGTCGTCGTCCCGGGCCAGTTCCCGCAGCGCTTCGACCGACACCGTGCCCGGCGGGTCGACCGCCAGGCGCAGCGCCTCGGTCAGCGCGTCTTCCTTCTCCATGCCGAAGACGCTAAGCCTGTGAGCGCGCTCAAACGCAAGCGCTAACCCACCGACCGGACCCGCGTCACCAAAACCCCGGCCAGCAAGGTCGCCACCGCGGACGCCGCGAACAGCCCCGGATACCCGCCCAGCCAGTGCAGGATCAGCGTCGTGAGCAGCGGCGCGACCACCTGCGGCAGCGAGTTCGCGATGTTGACCACGCCGAGGTCCTTGGCCCGGTTCTGCGCCGCGGGCAGCACCTGCGTCAACATCGCCAGCGCCACCGCCATGTAGACGCCGAACCCGACACCCAGCAGCGGCGACGCCACTAGCGCCACCGGCCACGACTGCCAGATCACCAGCAGCAACGCGGCCAACGCCATGATCGCCGCCGAGCCGAGGACGTAGGGCTTGCGCTTGCCGGACTTGTCCGAGAAGTGCCCGGCCAGCACCGCACCGATCACCAAAGCCACGCCGTACAGCCCCATCATGATCAGCAGCCCGCTGTCCGGATCGGGGTAATGCACCGCGTCCTTGAGGAAGAACAGCAGGTAGAGCGTGCCGAACGCGTTGCCGAGGTTGATCATGAAGTGGCAGCCCCACGCCCACGCGAAGTCCGGGTGCCGCTTCGGCGAGACCCACAGGTCGGCGAGGATTTCGCGGATCCGGCCGCTCGGCCGGAACTCGACCGGCAGCCGTGCGTCCGGGGTGCGCAGGACGAACGCCGCCGCGCCGGCGAGCACGATCGCGGCGCAAGCGGCGTAGCCGAGCGGGAGTCCGGCGAGGTCGAGCATCACCACGACCACCACCGCGCCGAGCACGGTGCCGAGCATCTGCGCGATGCCGACCAACCCGCCGACCTGCGCGCGCTGCCCGACCGGAACCCGGTCGGCGATGCCGGACATCAGCGTCGCGAGCATGCCGTTGAGCCCGGCCTGCACGAGACACCAGCCGATCGTCATCACGAGGACGTTCGGGGCCTCGGCCAGCACCAGCAGCCCGGCCGCGCCGATCGCGCCGCCCGCGATCGTCCACGGATGCCGCCTGCCGAACCGCGAGCAGGTGCGGTCCGAGAGCAGGCCGATCGCCGGGTTCGCGACGAGCGCGACAGCCGCGCCGATGCCGGTCACGATCCCGAAGACGGTTTCCTTGTGCGCGGCGTCGAGCAGTTCGGCCTGCTGCGGCAGCAGAACCTGAATCGGTGCGTAAACGCCCAGCCAGAGCGCGATGTTCGCGAGGAACAGCAGCGTCATCCACCCGGCGCGGACGCGCTTGACCGGCTCGGCGAAGACGTCCGGGACAGCAGCGGCGGTGTCACTCATGGCGGACCAGCTTCCGGTACCAGGCGAAGGAATCCTTGGGGGTGCGGCGTTGTGTCTCGTAGTCGATGTGCACGAGCCCGAACCGCGGCGCGTAGCCCTTGGACCATTCGAAGTTGTCCAGCAGCGACCAGACGAAGTATCCGCGCACGTCGACGCCGGCATCCATCGCCTCGCGCAGCGCTTGCAGGTGGCTGGCGAGGAATTCGACGCGTTCGGGGTCGGGGACGCTCGCGGCGGCGGCCGGTTCGTCGGCGAAACTGCAGCCGTTCTCGGTGATCTGGACCGGCGGCAGGTGCTCGCGGTAGCGCTCGTGGAAGGACACCAGCAGATCGCGCAGCGCCTGCGGGACGATCGGCGAATCGTTGGTGGTCATCGGATAACCCTCGATCGGGCGCAGTTCGAACGGCAGCGGGTTGCTCTCGCCGGGAGCCGTCACGCCTTGGGGTTCGTAGTAGTTGACGCCGTAGAAGTCGAGCGGCTGCGCGATCGTGGCCAGGTCGTCGGCGAACTTCTCCGGCAGATGCGGGTGTACCTGTTCGGGGTAGCTGCCGAGCAGCATCGGGTCGGCGAAGGTGCGGTTGATCAGCGCGTCCAGCCAGTCGGCGGCCGCGCGGTCGGCGGGGCTGTCGTGGTCGGGCCAGATCGGCGAGTGGTTGTTCGCGGTGCCGATGCCGGTCGCGCCCGCCGCGCGCAGCGCCTGCACGGCCAGCCCGTGCGCGAGGTTCTGGTGATGCGCGGTGGGGAGCGCGTCGAGCAGCAGGAACTGGCCGGGCGCGTACTCGCCGATGCCGTAGCCGTAGATCGACATGACCATCGGCTCGTTGAGCGGGATCCAGAGTTTCGCCCGATCGGCGAAATGCTCCCCCACGATCGTGGCGTATTCGGCGAAGCGGAAGGCGGTGTCGCGGGAGCGCCAGCCGCCCGCGTCCTCGATCGCCTGCGGCGTGTCCCAGTGGTACAGCGTGATCGCCGGGGCGATTCCGGCCGCGCACACCTCGTCGATCAGCTTGTCGTAGAAGGCAAGTCCTTCCGCATTGGGTTTGCCGGTGCCGTCCGGCTGGATCCGCGGCCACGCGATCGACATCCGGTACGCGCCGACGCCGAGTTCCGCCATCAGGGCGATGTCCTCGGAGTAGCGGTGGTAGTGGTCGGCCGCTACCTTGGCGTCCTCGCCCCGGGCGATCTTGCCTTCGGTGGCGGTGAACGTGTCCCAGATGGACGGTCCCCGGCCGCCCTCGGCCGTCGCCCCCTCGATCTGGAACGCCGAGGTCGAGACACCCCACAGGAAGCCGGGCGGGAAGGTCGGATGGTCCACGCTGAGCACCCCTTGCCTTCGGACACCCTCGCGGGTGAACGTGAAAAGTTCTCATATGTTAGGTCGTCACTCGTCTCGGGGGAAGCCCCGCGGGGCGCTAAAGTCCCAGATCAGATGAGTGGATCGCGAGAGACTCCGAGGAACGACGTGGCCGAGACCCAGGCTGAACCCACACCGCTGCGGCGAAAGCCGGTTCAGCAACGCAGCGCCCGGCGGGTGGAACAGATGCTGGACGCGAGCGCCGTGCTCATCGACGAGCTGGGCTACGACGCGCTCACCACCACGCTGATCGCCAAACGCGCGGGCGTCGCGGTCGGGTCGCTGTACCAGTTTTTCCCGGACAAACGCGCGGTCGTGCAGGCGCTGACGCAGCGGAACCTGGAACGGTTCGTGGCCGCGGTGAACGAGCGGCTGCAGCAGCTGAGCCCCGAGCACTGGTGGAACATCGTCGACTCGGTGCTGGACATCTACCTGCGGATGCACCGCGAGGTGCCGGGGTTCTCGAAGGTCCACTTCGGAGACGTCATCGACGTCCGGCTGCTGGCCGACGACCGCGACAACAACTCGGTCATCGCGGACTCGCTGGTCGAAATCCTGCGCGGGCACGTCGACCGTCCCGCCGACGAACTCCGCTTCGCCATCGCGATCGCCAACGAGACGGCGGACGCGCTGCTGAAACTCGCCTTCCGCCGCGACCCGAACGGGGACGAGCGGATCGTCGCCGAGGCCAAGCACGTGGTGAAGGGTTATCTGGCAAGCAAATTCGGCGACTGACCGCTTCCCCGCTGTGGTGCCCGGCGCGCGATGCCGACGTCCGTGAGGGGAACCCTGAGGGACTCAGAGTCCCTCAGGGTTCCCCTCACGGACTTTCGCAGGAACGCGAGCACTGGCTCAGCCGAAGTTTTGGCCCTCGCCGCGGTAAGTCGGGACGGTTCGCTCCACCTGGCTGCCGCGGACGAGGTGGTAGGCCAGGAAGCGTTCGGCCAATTCCCCGGCTTTCGCGTGCCGCAGCCAGACCCGGTCGCCCAGGCGCAGGGCGCGCGCGGCCTCGCCGGTCACCGGCGTCTGCACCTCGCCGGCACCCTCGAAACCCAGCAGGCGCAAGCCTTCCGGCAGATACGGCGACGGTTCGCGCGACGGGCCGGTCGGGCCGGAGGCGATGTATCCGCCGGAGTACAGCGTCGCGACGTTCTTGGCCGGGCGGCGCACCACCGGCAGCGCGAACAACGCGGCCGGGCGCGGTTGGAAGTGCGAATAGCCGTCGAACAGCGTCGGCGCGAGGAAGCCGGAACCGGCGGCGATCTCGGTGACCACGTTCTCCGCGCCGGTGGTCTCGATGCTTCCGGTGCCGCCGCCGTTGACGAACTCCAGGTCAGCGACCTCGCGGACGGCACGCACCGCGGCGCTTCGGCGACGGGCCAGTTCGGCCGCGGAACGGCGTTGCATCCAGCCGATCACCCGGTTCTGCAGGCCTTTTCCGGCGGCGTCGCCGAGTCCGGCGATCTGGCCTTCGTACGCCATCATCCCGACCAGCTTGAAGCCCGGCCGCGTCACGATCCGGCGAGCGACTGCGACCGCCTGCGTTGGCTTGAAAACCGGCGAACGCCTGGTGCCGACATGGACGCCGGGCAGCGGCCGCCACGACGCGTCGAGTTCGAGGCAGACGCGGATGTCCGGGTGGCCGTGGCCGAGCGCGGCGTCGACGAGGTCGAGGTGTTCGGTCGAATCGACCATGATCGTGACCGCCGCGCGAGCACGTTCGCTCGCGGCCAGCCGGTGGAGCGCTTCGTGGTCGGCGGTCGGGTACGCGACCACGATGTCGTCGGTTGTGCCCAGCTCAGCGTGCCAAACGGCCTCGGCGAGGGAGTAGCACATGAGGCCTTCGAAGCCGTCTCGCGCGAGCGCTCGCTCCAGCAGCGCACGGCAGCGCACGGACTTGCTGACCACCCGGATCGGCTTGCCCGCGGCCCGGCGCAGCAGGTCGTCGGCGTTGGCGTCGAAGGCGTCCAGGTCGACGATCGCGAGCGGCGGATCCAGGTCCTTCGTCGCGAGGTCGTACCCGTGCGCTGAGGTGGTCACGCACTTACGGTACGACAACAAAGCTTGAAACGCGAATACTATTCACTTACGGTTCCGGCATCTATCGTGGGAACCTTCCAGCGAAGAACAGGTGCCGCAATGACGTGGAGCAACTGGGCCGGGACGGCCAAGGCCACCCCGCAACGGGTGCACCGGCCGCGAAGCGCGGCCGAGATCGCCGAGGTCGTGGCCGGGGTCGCCGAGGCGGGGCACCGCGTCCGCGCCTGGGGCAGCGGGCATTCGTTCACCGCGATCGCCGCCGCCGATTCCGACGCGCTCGACCTCACCGCGTGGACCGGCATCGAACGCGCCGACCTCGAAACCCAGCAGGTCATGGTCCGTTCGGGCACCACTCTTCGCACTCTCAACGCCGCCCTCGACGCACTCGGGCTCGCCATGACGAACCTCGGCGACATCGACGCACAGACGATCGCTGGCGCGATTTCCACCGGCACGCACGGCACCGGTGCGCGCTTCGGCGGAATCTCGACGCAGATCGTCGCGCTGGAACTGATCCTGGCTGATGGTTCGCTGGTCCGCTGCTCGGCCGACGAGCGGCCGGAACTGTTCCACGCCGCCCGCGTCGGCCTTGGCGCGCTTGGCGTCATCAGTACGGTGACCCTCCAATGTGAACCGTCCTTTGTGCTCTCCGCGCAGGAACGTCCGGAGCCGCTGGAGCAGGTCCTCGAAGGCTTCGACGACAACGCGGCGAACAACGACCACTTTGAGTTCTACTGGTTTCCCTACGGCAGCAAGGCGTTGGTGAAGCGCAACAACCGCCTGCCGGGGGACGCCGAGCGGAAACCGTTGTCCCGGCTGCGCCAGTTCGTCGACTACGAACTCACCGAGAACGTCGCGTTCGGCGGACTCTGCCGACTCGGCCGCGCGGTGCCGAAGCTGGTGCGACCGCTCGGCGCGTTCGCCTCGCAGGTGTCGTCGCCGCGCGAGTACAGCGATCTTTCGCACCGCGTTTTCGTCACCCATCGCGGCGTGCGGTTCGTGGAATCGGAGTACGCGGTCCCGCGCGAATCAGTGCTCGACGTGCTGGCCGAACTGCGCGGAGTCGTGTCCCGGCTGCGGAATCCGGTGGCCTTCCCGGTCGAGGTGCGGGTGGCCGCGGCGGACGACATCTGGCTGTCCACCGCGAACGGCCGCGATTCCGCGTACATCGCGATCCACCAGTTCCTCGGCATGCCCTACCGCGAGTATTTCGCCGCGTTCGAGGACCTCGTGGGCCAGGTCGGCGGGCGGCCGCACTGGGGCAAGATGCACGACCTCGACGCGTCCGTGCTGCGCACCCGCTACCCGCATTTCGACGATTTCCTGCGGATCCGCAAGGAATGCGACCCGGCCGGGACGTTCACCAACACCTACCTCGACCGGGTCCTCGGCAGCGTCTGATCAGCTCGGGTATCAGTTCGGTTCGAACAGCGAACTGACCGACTCTCCATTGTGGATTCGCCGCATCGCCTCGGCCAGCGCCGGGGCGATGGACAGGATCCGCAGTTTCTCCGTGCGCTCCTCGACCGGCACCGGCACGGTGTTCGTGCAGACGATCTCCAGCACGTCCTCCTGGCCGCCGATCCGCTTGAGCGCGCCGTCGGCGAACAGCCCGTGCGTGCACGCCACCCGGATCGACCGCGCACCCAGCTCCCGCAGCCGGTCCAGCAGTTCCAGCACCGTGCTGCCGCGCGCGATCTCGTCGTCCAGCACGATGATGTCGCGGCCGGCGATCTCGCCGATCACCGACGTGATCTCGACCCGATCGTCGGCGAACCGCTGTTTCGCGCCGGCCGCGACCTTCGCGCCGAGCAGCCGGGCGAAATGCGCGGCTTCCTTGGCGTTGCCCAAATCCGGCGACACGACCGTGGTTTCCGAAAGGTCGTACTGCCGGAAGTACCGGGCCAGCTCGTGCAGCGCATGCAGATGGTCGACCGGCACGCTGAAGAACCCGTGGACCTGCGGCGAGTGCAGCGTCATGGTGAGCACGCGGTTCGCACCAGCGGTGACCATCAGGTCCGCGACCAGCCTGCCGCCGATCGAGATTCGCGGTGCGTCCTTTTTGTCCGAGCGTGCGTACGAATAGTGCGGCATCACGACGGTGGTGCGCGCGGCCGAGGCGCCGCGGGCCGCGTCGAGCATCAGCAGCAGCTCGACCAGGTTTTCCTGGACCGGTTTGACCAGCGGCTGGATCAGGAAGACGTCCCGCTCGCGGCAGTTGGCCTGGAGCTGGACCTGGAGACAGTCGTTGGCGAACCGGTCGATCTCCACCGGAAGCAGCGGAACGCCCAGGTTGACGCAGATTTCTTCGGCGAGTTCGGGATGCGCGCTGCCGCTGAAAACCGCGATGTCGCGCATCAGATCCGGGACAACGCGTCAGCGATGGAATCGTCGCCGGAGACCAGTTCCAGCGTGCGCCGGGCCGTCGCCGGAGTGTCGAGCAGCGCCAGCAATACCGCGGCGACGTCCTCGCGCGGGATCTCCGCACTCTCGACCTTCTCCGCGATCTTCACCTGGCCGGTGCCGGAATCGTTGGTCAGCCGACCCGGGCGCAGGATCGTCCAGTCGAGGTCACGGGCCTTGAGGTCTTCCTCGGCGGCGCGCTTGGCCCGCAGGTAGGCGGCGAAAACCGGGTCGAAGCCGGGGTCGTCCGCCTTGTCCGCGTTGATCGAGCCGACCTGGATGAACCGGCGGACGCCAGCGCGCTGGGCAGCGTCGGCGAACAGCACGGCCGCGCCGCGGTCGACGGTGTCTTTGCGACCCTCGCCGCTGCCCGGGCCGGCCCCGGCGGAGAACACCGCGGCGTCCGCGCCTTCGAGCACCTTGGCGACAGCGTCCACATCGGACTTTTCGAGGTCGAGCACGACGGTCTCGGCGCCAACCGCGGTGAGGTCGGCTTCGTGGCCGGGGTTGCGCACGATGCCGACCGGCGCGTCGTGCCGCTGCGCGAGCAGCTTTTCCAGGTGCAGGGCGATCTGGCCGTGTCCGCCAGCAATGACGACTCGCATGTCCTCGACTCTATCGCCGCGCGAGGCCCGACGCCGGTGCTTCAGTCCGCCTCGGCGGGAACTGGAGCGTCGGAGTCCTCGTGCAGCAGCAGGCCGTAGGCCATCTCGTTGATCCAGCGCGAAACCGGGTCCTCCTGCAGCAGCACCCGGTCGTGGTGGGTGTCGAGGTCGAGGTCGGTGGTGGCGTACGGGTCGGCGGTGACGACCGCCAGACCGTAGGCGCGGGCGCGCGGCAGACAGTTCGACACGTAGTCGTCGGTCAGCACGGCAGGCGATGGGAGCACCATCGCGGCCTCGCCGTAGCGCGAGAAGGGCACCGCGGAGGCCATCGCGGTCCGCCAGTGCCGGGCGACCGCGAGGACGCCGATGATCTCGGCGGCCGGCGCGGGTGCGGTCGCGGCCAGCTCTGGCCAGGTCCAGGTGTCGACGAGGGCGCGATCTGCGACGGGACCGACACCCATCGCGATGCGCTCCGCGTGCACGTCGGTCTTGAGCTTCGCGACGATGCTGACCTTGCGGCCGAGCAGGGTCGTCGCGGGCAGCACAACGCCGTTCCAGCCCAGAAGGGCCGCGGCCTTGCGCGCCAGCTCGTCGACGCTCGCGGGCAGCTCGATCGGCGGCTGCACCCGGCTCGCCGTCGTCCGGCTGCGCTTCGCACCGCCGGCGACCGTCGAGCGCTCGGTGTTCTGTGGGGTAGCCGCCACGAGTCCGCCTCCTTCAAGCACCTGTTCCTGCGTACCGGCGAAAACCGGTACATGAACTGAGTACCAGGGCAAAGACGCGAGGTCTCCGGGTTGCGTAACCGCGTGCGATCGGCGGCGCTCAGCGGTCGGTGACCGGTCGGTAGGCGGTCATTCGACTTCAGCCCGACCGTGCGGCCAACCGAGTGAGACAGGGGTGAGTGGTGCACACGGAGCGCGTTCCCTGAGCAAGCGAGCCGCCCGCGCGGGGCAGGGCGGGCGGCTCAGTGCCTTACTCCGATCGGCCTAATCAACCGGGCTCCACAGTGGACGTCCGCTGGTCACGGGCCTCACCCGGATGGCGGGTGAGCTTCGCCGCAGCGGGGGTTCAGGTCTGCGGTTTAGGGTTACCCGTCGGTCAAGTACCCGCCGGGAGGACCAGGATGCGCTCGCCGAAGGACTTCTTCGCCCCGCTCGCCGTCGGAGCGCCGCAGCCGCCGCGGCAGATCCCGGTGCGGCCGTCGCGCATGATCCACTTTTTCGACCCGGGCAACGAAAAGATGGCCGCGAAGGTCCCGGACCTGGCGAAGAAGACCGACGTGCTGCTGGGCAACCTGGAGGACGCCGTCCGCGCGGACCGCAAGGAAGCCGCGCGCGCCGGACTGGTGTCGATCGCGAAAGCGACGGACTTCGGCCGCACGCAGCTGTGGACGCGGGTGAACAGCCTCGACTCGCCATGGGTGCTCGACGACCTGATCACGCTGGTCACCGAGATCGGCGACAAGCTCGACGTGATCATGGTCCCGAAGGTCGAAGGCGCGCAGGACATTCATTACGTCGACCGGTTGCTGGCGCAGTTGGAAGCGCGCGCCGGGCTGACGAAACCGCTGCTGGTGCACGCGATCCTGGAAACGGCGAGCGGCGTGGCGAACGTCGAGGAGATCGCCGGAGCGTCGCCGCGCATGCAGGGCATCTCGCTGGGCCCGGCCGACCTGGCCGCGAGCCGCCGGATGAAGACGACGCGCGTCGGCGGCGGTCACCCGGGATATCTGGTGCGCACCGACCCGGTCGGCGAGGATCTCAACGAGGGCCGCACGACATATCAGCAGGACCTGTGGCACTACACGGTCGCGCGGATGGTCGACGCGTGTGCGATGAACGGAATCCTTCCGTACTACGGACCGTTCGGCGACATCCGCGACGACGTGGCGTGCGAGGACCAGTTCCGCAACGCGTTCCTGCTCGGCTGCGTCGGCGCGTGGAGCCTGCACCCGGTGCAGATCGATATCGCGAAGAAGGTCTTCTCGCCGTCCCCCGCCGACGTGGCCTGGGCCCGGCGCGTGATCGCCGAGATGGGCGACGGCACCGGCGCGGTGATGATCGACGGGAAAATGCAGGACGACGCCTCGGTCAAGCAGTGCCGGGTGGTCGTGGAACTGGCTGACGAACTGGCCGCCACCGACCCCGAACTGGCCGCCGCGTACGACGCCGCGACGAAGGAGATCCAGTCATGACCGAACTCCGCCCGCGGCGGTCTGTGTTGTACATGCCCGGCGCGAACGAGCGCGCGCTGGAGAAGGCGAAGACCCTTCCGGCGGACGCGTTGATCCTGGACCTGGAAGACGCCGTCGCTCCGGATGCGAAGGAAGCCGCGCGGGAACGTGTCTGCGCTGCTGTTGGCACCTATGGCTCGCGCGAAGTGACAATCCGAGTCAACGGCCTGGACACCGAATGGCACGACGCCGACCTGCGCGCCGCTGCCGCCGCCGGTCCCGCGGCCGTGGTGGTGCCGAAGGTGAACTCGGCGGCTGAGGTGCACAACATCGAGCGTGCGCTGGAGCTTGGCGGAGCGCCGGAGCACACGAAGATCTGGGCGATGGTGGAGACGCCGATCGCGATGCTGCACGCCGCGGAGATCGCCGGGGCGTCGGAACGGTTGACCGTGCTGGTGATGGGCACGAACGACCTGGCGAAGGAACTGCACGCGGAGTTCGTGCCGGGCCGGGGACCGTTGCTGGGCGGGCTTTCGCTGTGCCTGCTGGCCGCCCGCGCGACCGGGAAGGTGATCCTGGACGGGGTCTACAACGACGTCAAGGACGCGGCCGGGTTCGAAGCGGAATGCTTGCAGGGGCGGCAGTACGGGTTCGACGGGAAGACGTTGATCCATCCTTCGCAGGTGGAGCCTTGCAACCGGGTCTTCGCGCCTTCGGAGGAGGAGATCGACCGGTCTCGGCGGATCATCGCGGCGTTCGAGGAGGCTTCGGCTGAGGGACGCGGTGTGGTGACTGTGGATGGGCGGATGGTCGAGAACTTGCACGTGGAGAACGCCCGGCGGGTGCTGGCTTTGGCGGAGGCTATCGGGGCGAAGTAGCGCAGGCCGAGTGCCGGGGCGCGGCCGTACAGTGAGCGCATGGCCCGGCACTCGCTCAACGCGATCACCATCGAGGGGTTCACCTCGATCCGTTCGGCACATGTGCCTCTCGGCGGCCTGAACGTGCTGGTCGGCGCGAACGGTGCGGGCAAGAGCAACTTCATCCAGGCGCTGGGCCTGTTGAGCAGCATTGTCGACGGCGATCTCGGGCTGCATGTCGGGCTCAACGGCGGCGCTGCCGAGATGGGCTACAAGGGAAGCGCCCTGTCCAGCATCGAGCTGGCTCTGGACATGTGGCCAGCGAACTACCGCATCCGGCTCGTGCCCGCGGCCAACGACGAGCTGATCTTCGATCTGGAGGAGATCAGCAAGGTCGGCCCCGAATCGCCGTACCGACGCGAACTCGGTCAGGGACATCGCGAATCGCGGCTCGAACAAGCTCTCAGCGAGCACGACGAGGTCGCGGAACTCATTCACACTGTGCTCAAGGGCTGCCGGGTCTATCACTTCGACGACACGAGCCGGGACGCCCCCGTCAAGCGTCAAGCCCCGACCGCGGACAACCTCGCTCTCCGGGACGACGCCGCCAACCTCGCGCCCGTTCTGCTGAGGCTGCAGCGGAGCGAACGGCCGGAGGACAAAGCCGCCTACCGTCGCATCACCAGCACCGTCCGGCTGGTCGCGCCGTTTTTCAAAGACTTCGTTCTCGACGACGAATACGGAACCGACCGGGTCCGGCTCCGCTGGGTCCACAAAGAACTCGACGGAATCTTTTCCGCCGAGCAGATGTCCGACGGAACATTGCGGTTCGTCTGCCTGGCCGCCTTGCTGATGCAGCCACAGCTTCCCGGACTGGTCGTCCTTGACGAACCGGAGTTGGGTCTGCACCCCTACGCGATTGTCGTGCTGGCGGACATGCTCCGGCGGGCAGCAGCGCAAAGCCAGGTGCTGATCGCGACCCAATCCGTCACCCTCATGAACCAGTTCACCGTTGACGACCTCATCGTGGTCGAACAACACGACGGCAGTTCTTCCTTCGCGAAGCCGAACCCCGACGCGCTGCGCACGTGGCTCGAGGACTACTCGCTTGGCGAACTGTGGGAGAAGAACCTCATCGGCGGACAGCCTGGTTCGAGGGGCAGCGTCCTGAATGACTGACCGCAAACGCCTTCACTTGCTGGTCGAAGGACAGTCGGAGCTGACGGTCGCGCAGGAACTCCTGGCCGATCATTTGCACGAGGCTGGCTGGACCACTGTCACCGTGTCGGTCGTGCGAACGCAGACCTCGTCCATCACGCATCGCGGCGGTGTTTCCTCCTGGGCGAAGATTCGCCGGGAGGTCCAGCACCTGCTCGGACAGAAGTCGCTCACCGCCTTGACCACGATCTTCGACTTCTACGGCTTTCCCGCCGATGCACCAGGAGTTTCCAGCCTTCCGGCAGGCCCGGCCGCGAGGCAGGTCGAGCATGTTGAACGCGAGATCGCGGCGGCCGTCCCGGACCGGCGGTTTCTCCCGCATCTGGTCTTGCACGAACTCGAATCGTGGGTGTTCGCGGCCGCCGATCAGCTGAGCGGGCTGAGAGGCGAACCCGAACTGGCTGAGCGCCTCCGCGCCGATTGCGATGCTGCTGGAGGCCCGGAACTGGTCAATGGCGGTGCGAAGACGGCACCTTCCAAACGCCTCCTCCGATACTGCACCGGCTACCAGAAGGTGATCGAAGGCCCGTTGGCTGTCGCCGAGCTTGGCGTGGCCGGGTTGCGAAGCCAATGCCCGCATTTCGACGCCTGGTTGAGCAAGATTGAGGAGCTAGGGACGAAGTAGCGCGGCCGAGTGCGGCGACGAACACCTCGCCGCCGCACTCAAACGCTCACAGCAGGTTCTTCTGCACCTTCCCCATCGCGTTGCGCGGCAAGGATTCCAGGACTCGCACTTCACGCGGTCGTTTGTGGACCGACAAGGTTCCCGCCACGAAGTCCGTCACCACGGCACCGTCCAGGCCATCCCCGACCACGTAGGCGACAATCCGCTGCCCGAGGTCGTCATCGGGAACACCGACCACCGCCGCTTCGCGCACGCTGGGGTGGGCCAGCAACGCCTGTTCCACCTCTCCCGCACCGATGCGGTAACCGCCCGATTTGATCAGGTCGACCGATTCCCTTCCCACGATCCGGTGGAACCCGCCGGGGTCGGCGACGGCGATGTCGCCGGTGCGGAACCAGCCGTCCTCGGTGAATGACTCCGCGGTCTTGCCTGGCAGGCCCAGGTATCCGTCGAAGAGCGTCGGGCCGGTCACCTGAAGATGTCCGAGGCTCTCCCCGTCGTGCGGGACCGGCTGTCCCCGGTCGTCGCACAGTCGCGTTTGGACGGTGGACAGCGCGGTGCCTACCCAGCCTGGCCGCCGCTCGCCGTCGTACCTCGTGCTGAGGGTGATCAGCGTTTCGCTCATCCCGTAGCGTTCGACGGGTGCGGCCCCGGTGAGTCCGGCCAGCTTTTCGAAAACCGGCTTGGGCAGCGGCGCACTTCCCGAGACAAGCAATCGCGCGGATCCCAGCGCACGCGCGGCGGACGGCTCCGCGCACACCCGGGACCACACGGTCGGGACGCCGAAATACAGCGAGCCCCGAGCTTCTGCGTAGGCCGCGGGCTTCGGCCGGACGGTGTGCGTGAGCGGTGAGCCGACGCGCAACGCGCCAAGGACGCCGAGCACCAGCCCGTGGACATGGAACAGCGGAAGCCCGTGCACCAAGGTGTCTTCGGCGGTCCAGCCCCACGCTTCGCTCAACGCATCCAGGCACGCGGCGATGGCCGAGCGCGAGAGCACGACGCCCTTCGGCGCGCCGGTCGTCCCCGAGGTGTAGACGATCAGCGCGGGGCTCGCGGCGGCTGGTTCCGGATAGCTCTGCGAGGACCGGGCCGAGACGTCGATCGGCACCACCGGGACTTCGACGTCGTCCGGCGCGTCGCCCAGCCAGAGCTGGACCCCGGAGTCGGACAGGACGTGCTGTCGCTCGGCCAGTCCCGAGTCCGGCGGAACCGGGACAGCGGTCACGCCCGCGGTCAGGCAGCCGACCACGGCGACGATCGTCTCCATGCTCGCGGTCGCGTTGACCGCGACCCGACGAGCGCCGGCGGTCCGGTCCGCGACCGCGGCGGCGGCCCCGCGCAGGTCGTCGAGCGACATCGAGTCATCGCCGACCCGGACGAACGGGCCGTCCGCGGAGGCGATCGACAATGCGGGCAGCAGAGGCGGGTGGGTGTCCTTCACTGGTTTCCTCACTCGGGCAGCGGTTTGTTGCGGGTCTCGGGGACAAGCGGGAGCAGGAGCAGCCCGGCGACGAACACGACGGCGGTGGACGCCAGCGGCACGGCGAGCGAACCCGTCCCGCGGATCGCGACGCCGAGCACGAACGTCCCGACCGCCGCGAACCAGCGGGAGATCGTGGTGGTGAACGCGAACGCGGTGGCCCGGAACAACGTCGGGTACTGCTCGGGCAGCCACACGGTGAACACCGCGAAGTTCGCCCCGCCTAGGCCGAGGATCGGCAGGAACGCGAACAGCAGCGGCAGGTTTCCCAGCGGGTAGGCGATCGCGTAAGTCCCGACGATGCCGACCGCCATCAGCGCGAAGAACAGCGCCAGCGCGCGCCGGCGGCCGAGCTTGCCGGCGAGCCACGGCGTGCCGATGCAGCCGATGATCGTGAAGATCGCCGAGATCGCGGCCGCGAGGCTGGCCAGCTGGGAGCCGTGGCTCGTGCCGGTTTCCTTGGCGAGCGCCGTCACCGCGGTCGGCACGTAGGTGGCCGTGGCCCACAGGCCGATCACGCAGGCTCCGAGCAGCAGCAGATTGCCGATGGTCCGCCGCCGGTATTCGCGGCTCATGATGTTGCGCAGCGGGGCGAGCAGCGACGTGCGCCGGGCGGTTTCGGCCTGTGCCGCCCATTTTTCCGGCTCCTTGGTGTTGCGCCGGATGAACAGGACGAGCAGCGCGGGCACGATGCCCAGCAGGAACAGGCCGCGCCAGCCGAGCTGCTGGCCGAAGGCCAGGTAGATCACGGCCGTCAGCAGCTGGCCGACGTAGTTGGCCGAATGCAGCACCCCGCCGAGCTTGACCCGGAGCCGCTCGGGAACGGCCTCCGCCACCAGCGTGGCCGCCATCGCCCATTCGCCGCCGATCCCGACCGCGCACAGGAACCGGAACGCCATCCAGGCCCAGACGTTCGTCGAGAAACCGGCCAGCGCGGTGAACACCGAGAAGAGCAGGATGCTGCCGATCATCGCGGGCCGCCTGCCGAACCGGTCCGCGATCGGGCCCCAGATGAACGAGCAGCCCCATCCGGCCAGGAACAACGCGCCGCTGAGCTGGCCGTAGAAACCGATGTTCCCGACGTCCGGGGTGATGCCGGACGGCGGAAGCAGTTCGGTCAGCGTCGGCGCGAGCACCAGGCCGAACATCGCGAGCGTGAACCCGTCCATCGCCCAGCCGCCGAAGGAGCCCCAAAACGCGTTGCGCTGGGCCCGGTTCATCCGGACCGGCGGCCCCGGGTCGGCCTGAGCGCCGCGCGACCGTTCGCCGTCGGCTTCCTTGATCGTCGTCATGACCACCTCACTGTGGTCCACATTACGGACCGATGGACTACTATGTGGACCGGTAGCGTATGAACGGGATCACCGAAGGTCAAGGGGTGGCAGACGTGAACAGCGTGCTCACTGCGTTACGGGTGTTCGAGGCGGTCGCCGCGGCGCAACCCGCGGGCCTGAGCGAACTCGCGCGCCGGCTCGAGGTCCCCAAGAGCACGGTGCAGCGATGCCTCAAGACGCTCGCCGACGCGGGCTGGGTCCGGCCGGAACCGAGCGGGGACGGCCGGTGGGTGATCACCGGGAAGGCGTTCAGCATCGGCAGCGCGGTCAGTTCCGGGCCCCGGTTGCGCGAAATCGCGCTGCCGGTCCTCAGCCGGCTGCAAAGCGACACCAGCGAGACCATCCACCTGACGGTCCCCGACGACGACGCGATGGTGCTGATCGAGCGGCTGGACAGCCCGCATCAGCTCCGCGCGTTTCTCCAGCTGGGCACGCGGCTTCCGCTGCACGCAGCGTCGAACGGCAAGGCGTACCTGGCTTCGCTGGACGACGCGTCCGTCGAATCGTTCCTGCGCAACGGTCTGCACAAAGTCAACGACCACACCGTCACCGACCCCGGCGTCATTCGCCAGGAAGTCGAGGAGATCCGCCGGCGCGGCTACGCGGTCACCAACGAAGAACTCCACGAAGGCATCGCCGCGGTCGCCGTCGCGCTCAAGACCGCCGACGGCGAGACCTGCGGTTGTTTCAGCATTTCCGGTCCTACAACGCGGCTGACGCCTGACCTCTACGCGACGTATGGCGAGAAGGCGATCGCCGCGAAAGCGGAGATCGAGCGGTTCCTGTCCTTCTGAGCGGAGAGGCCGTCAAGCAACTACCCCCGTTACCTTCTTCGTAGCTCCTGATCAAGGAGTTCGTGGTCGCCAGGCCTGGCATGACTTACTCCCCCAGTCGAACCCATGATCCGGGGGGTGGTGTCACCGGGTTTGGTGGCATCGAGGGAC
>NZ_PQIA01000131.1 GCF_003385235.1 Amycolatopsis circi
GTACGGGGCTGGCTTGTGTGGTTGGGCGGGGGGTAGCCCTACCTCGTCGCCTGGCGGCGACATTGCGCACGGTCGTGCGTGGGGCACCCCGAAGCTTGATTGTGATGACGGACGGCGGGTGCTTGTCAAGGCGGGAAAGATGCCTTGACAAGCACCCGCCGTCCGCATTTTGGCTTCGTATCGGGGTGCGGGGGTGGTGTGGGTGCACTGCGAGTTGGGTGCGTTGGCGGCTGTTGGGCGGGTGGTGGTCCGTGAAGCGGGTGGTGGGCCGTGAAGGGGCCCCTCACGGACTGCCGAAGTCCGTGAGGGGAACCCTGAGGGAATCAGAGTCTGTGAGGGTTCCCCTCACAGAAGCTGCGGGGACAGGACCACGGAGTCAGTCCGTTTCGGGGGTCTTGTCCAGGCGGGCTTCGTCTTCCTTCGCGCGTTGTGCCGCTTCGCGCATTTCGATCACGTCCGTGAACCAGTCGCCTGTTTCGCGGGCTATGTCGCGGACCGCGCCAGTGATGATGGTGGCGATCTTCCCGATGTGGTTGGCTGCGGACTCCGTCAGCTCCTGCACGGTGTCCTTGCCACTTTCGAATGGGCCGACCATGGGCTTCCTCAGGCTGCTCGGAGTTGCCGTTCCGGATCCACGGTAGCGGTCGGGCCCGGTTTTCCGGGGAGGGCCAGCCGCACGATCTTCTTCGCTACCGACCACAGCTGCTTGTGCAGGGGGCCGGTGTTGTAGGGCAGGCCGTAGCGCTCGCAGATTTCCCGCACCTCTCCGGCGATCTGCGGGTAGCGGCGCGCGGGCAGGTCCGGGAACAGGTGGTGTTCGATCTGGTGCGACAAGTTTCCCGAGAGAATGTGGAACAGCGGGTTGCCGGTGATGTTCGCCGAGCCGAGGATCTGGCGCAGGTACCACTGGCCGCGCGACTCGTTCTCGGTCTCTTCCTCGGTGAAGCTCTCGACGTCCGCCGGGAAGTGGCCGCAGAAGATGATCGAGAACGCCCACAGGTTGCGGACCAGGTTGGCGCTCGCGTTGCCCAGCAGCGTCAGCGGCGCGAGCGGGCCGGTCAGCAGCGGGAACAGGACGTAGTCCTTGCCGATCTGGCGCGAGGCCTTGCGGACGATCCGGCGCAGCACCGGCACGTTTTCCGCCCAGGTGCGCTCGCCCTTCACGACCCGCTCGACCTCCAGGTCGTGCAGCATGACGCCCCACTGGAACAGCAGCGCGAGCAGCGTCGCGTACACCGGGTTGCCCAGGTAGTACGGGTGCCACTTCTGCGCCGGGTCCATCCGCAGGATTCCGTAGCCGACGTCGCGGTCCTTGTCGACGATGTTGGTGTAGGTGTGGTGGATGTAGTTGTGCGAATGCCGCCAGTTCTCCGCCGGCGCGACGGTGTCCCATTCGAACCGCTGCGAGCTCAGCTCCGGGATGCGCGTCCAGTCGTACTGGCCGTGCATCACGTTGTGGCCGATCTCCATGTTGTCCAGGATTTTCGCTGCGGAGAGCGCCGCGACGCCGGCGAGCCACGCGGGCGGCAGGAAGCCGGCGAACAGCAGGCCGCGGCCGGTCACCTCCAGCGCGCGCTGGGTTTTGATGATCTTGCGGATGTACTCGAGGTCTTCCTCGCCGAGGTCGTCGACGATCCGCTGGCGCAGCGCGTCGAGTTCGCGGCCGAATTCCTCGACCTGTTCGGGGGTCAGGCGGTCCTGCAATCCGGTCATGATCGCTTCCTCCGGTGGTCAGGCGTCGATTTCGACGTCCCCGACGGGGACGCTGACGCAGAGCTGGATTTCTTCGTTCTCCTCGCCGGAGACCTCGCCGGTGCGGGCGTTGCGGACGCGTCCGGCGGTTTTGAGCTGCGTGCAGGAGAAGCAGATGCCCATCCGGCACCCGTGTTCCGGCGTCAGGCCCGCTTCCTCGGCCTGTTCGAGCAGCGGCTTGCCGGAGTTGTCGCACTCGCGGCCGCTGCGGGCGAAGCGCACCCGGCCCTCGGCGGCCGCGGTGTCGAAGGTCAACGGCGCTGCCGTGAACTCTTCGGTGTGCAGTCGTGCACTCAACCCTTCGTTCTCGAAGAGTTCGCGGGCAGCGGCCATCAGCGGAGCGGGGCCGCAAAGGAACGTCTCGGCCTCGCGGAACCACGGCGCGGCCTTCTCCAGGTGCTCGACGGAGAACAGGCCGTGCAGGTCGCCGCCGCGGCGGGCGTGAGTGTGCGCGTTGACCACGCGGAACGCCGGGTGCCGGGCGGCCAGTTCGGCCAGTTCGGCGCGGTAGAGGGCGTCCGCGGGGGTGTTCGAGTAGTGCAGGAACACGATCTCGCCGGGGTGGCCCTCGGCGACGAGCGTCCGAGCCATCGCGAGCACTGGCGTGATCCCGCTGCCGCCGCTCATCAGCACGATCCGGTCCGGACGCGGCGACGGCAGGGTGAATTCGCCGTCCGCGGGCGAAAGTCCCACTACCGCGCCGACGGCGGTGTCCTGCAGATGCCGCGACACCAGCCCGTTCGGGTCGGCTTTCACGGTGAACTCCAGGTCGCCGCTGCCCTGCGCGCCGCACGGCGAGTAGCAGCGGGTCCGGCGCACGCCGTCGATCTCCACCTGCATCCGCACGTACTGCCCGGCGCGGAAGCCCTGCCACGCCCGGCTCGGCCGCACCGTGAAGGTGACGGTGTCCGGCGTCTGATGCCGCACGGCGGTGACGCGGCCGCGGATCTCGCGCCGCACCAGCATCGGGTCGACCAGTTCGAGGTACCGGTCCGCGCCGTGCGGGGTGAGCAGCGCCTCGGCTAGCGAGACGAGTCCGCGCACGCGGCGCGGGAGCAGTGCGGTCATCACCCCTCCAGAGGTTGAGTGCACAGTCGTACACTGACTAGTGTGGGGGCAAGGCCCCGGGGCCTGTCAACGCGGAAGCGAGGTGATGTGACGTGGGCCATGCGACGATCGCCAGTACGCTGCTCGACGTGTCCGCAGTCGAGGAGCCAGCCGGCCCGGTGAGCCGGCAGGAGCGCAAACAGCGCACCCGTCAGGCATTGCTCGACGCGGCGCTCGATCTGCTCGCCGACCGGAGTTTCGCCAGCCTTTCGCTGCGCGAGGTCGCGAAAGCCGCGGGCATCGTGCCGACGGCGTTCTACCGGCATTTCTCGTCGATGGAGGAGCTGGGCGTCGCGCTGGTCGAGGAGACCACGCGCACGCTGCGCGGCATGCTTCGCGGCGCGCGCACCGAGCAGCGCGGCTACGGCGGCATGATCCGGGCTTCGGTGCACACGCTGCACCGGCACGTCCGCGAGCACGAGGACCACTTCCGGTTCGTCACGCGCGAGCGTTACGCCGGTGCTGGAGCGGTGTCCCGGGCGATCGCGGTCGAGATGCGGATGTTCTCCAGCGACCTGGCACTGGACCTGGCGCGCTTCGACCCGCTGCGCACCTGGCCCACCGAGGACCTGCACCTGCTGGCCGACCTCATCGTCACGGCGATGCTCGGCACGGTCGCCGAACTGCTGGACATCCGCCCCGGCGACACCGCCGCCGACGAGCGGACCTTGGTCGCGGCCGAAAAACGGCTCCGGATGATCCTGCTCGGCGTGCCGCACTGGCAGCCTTAGCGGCATGGCCTTCCTTCAGCTGACCGCGATCATCGTCGACGACTACGACGAGGCGATCGATTTCTTCACCCGCGCGCTGGGTTTCGACCTGGCCGAGGATTCGCCGTCGCTCACCAACGACGGCCGCCCCAAGCGGTGGGTGGTCGTCCGCCCGCCCGGCGGCGAAACCGGCATCCTGCTGGCGAAGGCCGACGGCGACCGGCAGTCCCGCGCGGTCGGCGACCAGCACGCCGGCCGCGTCGGGTTTTTCCTGCGCGCGGACGACTTCCAGGCCAGCTATCAGCGGATGCGCGACGCCGGGGTGGAGTTCCTCGGCGAACCGCGGACCGAGCCGTACGGCCAGGTCGTCGTATTCCGCGACATCGCGGGCAACCGCTGGGACCTGCTCGGCCCGGCCGCGTCCTGAGCCTGCTCTACGATCCCGAAGTCCAGCAGATCGTGGAGGAACGCTATGCCGAGCGGGTCGGAAGTCCGAGCCGAATTCACCGACCCAGCCGAAAACCTGGCGTTCGACGAGGCACTGCTGCGCGAAGGCCCGGCCGGGCCGGTCGTGTGGCTGTGGCGGAACCCGGTGTGCGTCGTGGTCGGGCGCGGTCAGCGGATCGCCCGCGAAGTCCGCGTCGAGGAATGCGCTCGCGACGGCGTGCCGGTACTGCGGCGAGCCAGCGGCGGCGGCACGGTGTTCCACGACCCGGGCAACCTCAACGTGACGCTCGTGCTGCCCGGCCCCGCGCCTCGTCCGCTGGAAATGCTCGGCCTGGTGATGTCCGCCGCAGTGGAGAAACTCGGTCTCCCGGCCAGAATCGGCGACCGCGGCATCTTCGTCGGCGACGCGAAACTGTGCGGCTTCGCGGTGTTCCGGACCAAAGACGTGCTGCTGGCGCATTCGACGCTGCTGGTCGACACGGACGCTGCTCGCGTCGGCGCTTACCTCACCGGTCCGCCGCCGGACCCGAAGCCGTTGGACTCGCACCGGAGCAAGGTCGCGTCTCTGGTCGACCATGGCGTGCGGTTGCCGTTGGCAGAGGTGGAAGACACCGTCCGCGCGGCTGCCGCGGGACTGCTCGGCCCGCTCCCTCCGCGCGAACCGACGGCGGGGGAGTTGGAGCGGCAGCGGTCATTGCTGTGGAGCCGCTACGAATACCCGGACTGGCACGCCGAAGGACGCCAGCGTTCGTGATTGTCTTGCCAGGCAGTCACATCCGCGTGCTCTTGGCCGAGACGCCGTGAAGGGCTCCTTGAGGGAATCAGATTCCCTCAAGGGGCCCTTCACGGACCGGATCAGTTGCCGGAGGCGGAGAACAGCACCGGCGGCACTTCGCTGGCCGTACGGCGGCGCGGCTTGGCGGCTGCCTTCGCTGGTGCCGGTGCGGCGGTTTTCGCGGGAGCTGCCTTCGCGGGTGCGGCTGCATTGACCGGCGCGGTCTTTGCCGGGGCTGCCTTCGCGGGTGCGTTTGTCTTGGCCGTCGCGGTCTTGGCCGGTGCGGTGGTTTTTACCGGGGCCGTTTTCGCGGGTGCGGCTGCGTTGGCCGTCGCGGTCTTCGCCGGTGCGGTGGCTTTCGCCGTGGCCGTCTTCGTGGGTGCGGCTGCCTTGATCGTCGCGGTCTTCGCCGTCTTGGCAGCGGGCGTCTTGACCGCAGCGGCTTTCGTCGACTTGGCGGTGGTCTTGGTCGCAGCGGCCTTCGTCGGCTTGGCGGCCGCGGACTTGGCCGGAGCCTTTGCGGTCCGGCTCGCCGTGCCGGTCGCGCCACCCGTTCGGGCAGTCTTCGCCGGGGTCTTCGCGGTCCGCGCCGGGGTGGCGGAAGCTGCCTTTCCGGCAGTCTTCTTGCCAGCAACGGCTTTCCCGCTCGTGGCCGCCGCGGGGGCCTTCTCCGCCACCGGCTTCGGCTCGGCCTTCTTCGCCCCGGCGATCAGCCGCGGCCGAAGCTTCCGCCCGCCCGTCCGGCGGCCGGCCTTCGCGTACTTCTCCAGCAATCGCCGCAGCGCAGCCGCGTTGCGGGCGCCGAGGTCGATGTCGTAATCGACGCCGTCCAGCGCGAACGCGACGGTTTCCGCCGCGCGTCCGCCGGTCAGGTCGTCCAGTGTGCGGACAGCGGTGTTCCTCGCCATGGGAGCCTCCCGTGCTCGATCGTGGTCGTGCGTGCAACCGGCACGGCGACGACCCGGAATTCTCGGTGCCGCCGGTTTCTTGCAGCTCTCTCCCGAGAATACCGGCAGGCTTGCGCGAACCTGCGCGGTGGTGTGCGCTGTGCGCATGGCAGCAGAGACTTTCGACGTCGTGGTCATCGGGGCGGGTCCGGTCGGGGAAGTGGCCGCCGAACGGGCAGCCATGGGCGGGCTGAAGGTGGCGCTCGTCGAACACGAACGGTTCGGCGGGGAGTGTTCGTACTGGGCGTGCATCCCGAGCAAGGCGTTGCTGCGCCCGGGAAACCTGCTCGCCGCGGCCAAGCGGATGCCCGGCGTGCCGATCGGGGACGCGCTCGATCCGGAGAAGGTGCTCGCGCGCCGCGACTGGTTCACCGGCAAGGGCGACGACTCCGGCCAGGTCGAATGGGCGCGCGGCGCGGGCATCGAACCCGTGCGCGGCTACGGCCGGATCACCGGCGAGCGCGAGGTCGCTCTCGACGACGGCCGCGTTTTCTCCGCCCGGCACGCGGTGATCGTGTGCACTGGCAGCGTTCCGCACACGCCGCGGATTCCGGGGCTGGACACGATTAAGCCGTGGGGTTCGCGGGAAGCGACGTCGGCGACCGCGGTGCCCGGACGGCTCGGCGTGCTCGGCGGCGGCGTGGTCGGCGTCGAGATGGCGCAGGCGTGGGCGCGGCTCGGCGCGCAGGTCGACCTCGTGATCACCGGCGACCGCCCGTTGCCGCGGCTGCCGGAGTTCGCCGGCGACCTGGTGCTGGACGGATTGCGCGAGGCAGGCGTCCGCGTGCACCCGAACTCCGGCTTGCGCGAAGTGTCCGTTGTGGACGGTGGCACGCAGCTGAAACTGGCCGGCGGCGACGAGATCGTGGTCGACGAACTGCTGGTCGCGACCGGCCGCGCGCCCGCGACCAGCACCATCGGGCTGGACGTGCTCGGCCTGCCCACTGACGGCCCGCTCCAGGTCGACGAAAGCGGCCGGGTGTCCGCTGTGGAGGGTGGCTGGCTCTACGCCGCGGGTGACGTCACCGGCCGCGCTTTGCTGACCCACCAGGGAAAATACGCCGCCCGCGTCGTCGGCGACTCGGTCGCCGCCCGTGCTCGCGGCGAGGAGATCTCGACCGAGCCGTGGAGCCGCTACAGCGCGACCGCCGACCATCACGCGGTGCCGCAAGTGGTGTTCACCGACCCGGAGGTGACGTCAGTCGGCCTCACCGAGGCGCGCGACGGATCCACGGACCGGGTCGTGGACATCGACATCGCGGTCGCCGGTTCCTCGCTGCACGCCGACGGGTACCAGGGCAAAGCGCGGATGGTCGTGGACACCGAACGCGGCGTCGTGCTGGGTGTCACGTTCGTCGGCCAGGACGTGGCGGAATTGCTGCACTCAGCGACGATCGCCGTCGTCGGCGAGGTCCCGCTGGACCGGTTGTGGCACGCGGTGCCCGCGTTCCCGACGATCAGCGAGGTGTGGCTGCGGCTGCTGGAGGCTTACGGGCTCTGATTTGGGTGGTCTCGTGTCACTTAAGTGGTCGTGCCACTTCAGGTAGCGTCGGGGCATGACCAGTGCCCCCGTTCCCGGCCGTCGTGAACGCAAAAAGGCGGCGACCCGCCAGGCGCTGGCCGATGCCGCGTTGCGGATGTTCCTGGAGCGCGGCTACGACCAGGTGACCGTGCGCGAGATCGCCGACGCCGCGGACGTGTCCACCACCACGCTGATGAAGCACTTCCCGACCAAGGAAGCTCTCGTTTTCGACCGGGAGCCGGAGATCGACGAGGCACTGGTTTCGGCGGTGCGGGACCGTCCCGAGGGCACGTCGGTGCTGGCGGCGCTTCGTGCGCACATGCACGTCCGGGCGACGTCCGGCATCCGCGCGGAGGCCGCACCGCTGCTGCGGTTGGTGCGGGAGACGCCCGCGCTGGCCGAGTACTGGCACAAGATGTGGATGGGCCACGAGCACACGCTGAGCCGGGCGATCGCGGCGGAAACCGGTGCGCCGGAGGACGATCCGCGGTGTGCGGTGCTGGCGCATTTCGCGCTGGAGACGGCCGTGCTGGCCGATCGCACGGACGACCCGCCGCGGATGGTGGACGTGGCCTTCGACCTGCTGGAGAGCGGGTGGCAGTGAGGGCTGGTTTGCGGGACGGCGGTCGCGCGCTTCGCTGCCGTGCCTAGAACCGGCTGGCCGCTAGACCGGGTGGCACCGAGCCCTTCGCTGACGATGGCACTTGCGGCGCTAGGCTCGGCTGCCCGGCGGAGGGTCCGTCGCTGAGTTGGTTGCTCAGGACGGCAGTTGCAAGTCGAGCGCACCCTTCGCCGCACGAGCGAGTCCGGGATCGTCCGCTGTGGACGGTCCGGGTTGCCAGACCGCCTGCACGAGCCGCACGCCGTTCCCGTCGATCTTGCTGGCGTAGGCGGCGCCGTCGAACTGCGGCGGCCCCGAAGGCCACTTGCCGGTCTCCGTGGCGACGTCCAGGATCCCGCCGCCGCCCGGGTTGTCGGCGATCTGCTTGAGGTGATCGGCCTGTCCGGCGTCGGAGAACTCGACCACCGCGACGGTGACCGCGGCCGGCCGGCCGTCCACGAGCGCCGTGTAGCTCGCGCGACGGACCGCGGAGCAACTGGTCTGCTGGAGACTCGCCTGGACGTCCCCGAACGCGTGCGAGGCGCACTTCTGGTCCGCGCTGCTCGCCCGGGGCTCGAAGGTGAGAGTCGGCGCCGGCGGAGCACTCGACGTGACGCTGCTCGGCACCGGACTCGGGACGCTGCTGGGCGGCGGCGCACTGCTGGCGGGCGGTGCGGCGGCGGTGTCGTCGCTGCCGCTGGTCGCCACGACGATCGCCGACACCACCAAGGCGACCAGCAAGACGATCGCCGCGATCGGCACCCACTTGACGGTCCGGGAGCCCGGCTTTCCCGGCCCGGCCGGGGTGTTCGGCCCGGCTGCCGCAGTGGCCCCTGTCCCTGCTGCGCCTGTTCCTGCCCCCGTGCTGGCGGCTGCTCCGGTGCCCGCTGCGGTGGCTGTTCCGGTGCTGGCTGCCCCCGTCGCGGCGGCCGGAACCGGCGGCACAGGTTGAGGCGCACCTCGCGGAGGACTGCTCGGTCCAGGAACATTCACCGGCACAACCGGCGGAACGGCCGCGGGCGGACGTCCAGCACTCGGTGGCTTGGCCGGAGACGGCATCTTCTCGGTCGGAGCCTCGGGCGGATCAGTGGACTCGGTAGGCGCTTCGGAAAGCGAGGCCAGCTCGATCGACGGAATCTCCGGCCGGGGAGGCCGCACCGCGATGATCTTCTGCCGCAGCGTAGGAGCCGGGGAAGCGGCGGATTTCGGTGCCGCGGAAGGCTTGCTGGGGGAAGCAGCAGCCTTCGGAGCCGCAGAGCCAGCAGGCCCCGGGGCGGTGGTGTTGTTGTCGGCTCCGGGGAAGACGGGAAGTTCCGGAGTATTTCCCGGGCCTGCCGGGCTTTGCGGGCTCGCCTGCGGTCCCGGACTGGTCGCGGGCGCAGCGGTGCCGGGGCCGCCCGCACCTGATCCGGTGCCGTTGGAAGCGACGGCGGCAGTGCTGGCGGCGGGCTTGGCGGTGCTGGTACGGGCAGCGTCGGACGAGGAACCGGCCGCGTGGGAAGAAGCCGCATCGGATCCAGCCGCAGTGGTTCCGGCGGGACCGGACGACGTGGCACCTTGCCCGACTGCGCCAAGCTCAGCGGATCCGGCCGCACTGTTCGCGGTAGCCGGTCCAGCAGTGCTTGATCCGGCAGTACTCGACGGAGTGACGTTCGGTGCGCCAGCGGATGCCCCGGCAGAACCGGGATTCACCGTGCCAGCGCCAACGGCGCTCGCGGCAACCGCGGAGCCCATACCTCCGGGAGCCCGAGGCCCAGGAGGAACCGGAACGTCGTCCGCGAACCGAACGAACCCCTCTCCCCGCAAAACCTCGTCCGAAAGCTCCGGCGCGTCCGGAGCCAGCGCCGAGATCAACGCCCGAGCCTGGTCCACCGACCGCGGATGCCGGGCGGTGGCCAGGGAGACCGTCGCCGCCAGCATCGTCGTCGGGGTCGGGTGCAGGACCCGGACCGGGCCCGCGAGGTCGCCCGGCGGCTGGTCGACCGTCTCCACATACGGGCCGACTGCCACGATCGTGCCCACCGGGCCTCCGCCGAGTTCCGCGATGCGGCGTTCGCATTCCTGGGACAGGTCGAGGGCCTCGGTCGCGGGGTTGACGTCGTCGCCGTGGACGAGGGGCCAGCCGTCCGCTTTCCACGGGCCGCTCAGCGGGGCTTCGAGGCGCAGGGCCGGGTCGGGCAGGTCCACGCCGATCACGACGAGCACGCCCGCGGGCAGCACCACGACCGCCTCGACCGGACGGTCTCCGGTCGGGCGGGCACCGACGAGCGCCACGCCGCCGATCACCGTGCTCCCCCGGCCGAGGGAGGCCAGCGCGGCCCGCACGTCTTCCGCGACGCGTGCGGGCTGCTGCCCGAGACGGACCAGTCGCACCGAAACTCTCCTGTCGAATCCGCAGCGTTTCCGGTGCACCACGCTAGCGTGCCGAGCCGCCGGAACCGTGCTCCGCGCCTGCGCGTCGGCGTGGCTCACCGCAATGGGTCGTCCGCTGCGACTTGTGGTGTTCGTGTGGCCAAACGGCACGGTTGGGGTGCAGAATGTGCTACACAGGTCGGGAACTGCCGTGGAGGCTACGCAACCTGCGCAGGGTTCGAGAGGTCGTAGGGGAAGACGTCCCTCGTCGAACAAGCGGAGGTCAGCAGTGAGCACCCGTGGCAGCACCCGAGGCGTGGTGTACGTCCACTCGTCGCCGTCTGCGGTATGTCCGCACGTCGAGTGGGCCATTTCGGGCACCCTTGGTGCCCGGGTCGAGCTGAAGTGGACGGCCCAGCCGGCCAGTCCGGGACAGCTCCGGGCCGAATGCAGCTGGAGCGCGCCCGCAGGAACGGCGGGCAAGCTCGCCGGCGCCCTCAAGGCGTGGCCGATGGTGCGCTTCGAAATCACCGAGGAACCCAGCGCGGGCGTCGACGGCGAGCGGTTCTGCTTCGCGCCCGGTCTCGGGCTCTGGCACGGCCGCACCAGCGCCAACGGCGACATCGTCGTGGGCGAGGACCAGCTGCGCGCGCTCGTCAGCATGACCCGCGGCGGCGAAACCCTCGCGCACAAACTGGACGAACTCCTCGCCGCGGCCTGGGACGAGGCGCTCGAGCCGTACCGGCACGCCGGGGACGGCGCCCCGGTCACCTGGCTGCACCAGGTCGGGTGAACGAGCGCGGTACCCTCACCCGGGTGAGCGTTCCTTCGACCCCGCCCTCCCGTCAGCGGTGGTTGATCCCTGTGCTCGTGGTGGTGCTGTCCATCACCGTCGCCGGGGGTCTGCTCGCCCGCGAGCTGTACCGCCGCCCCGATTCCCCGCGCGCGGCCGACGGCGAGGCCATGGCGCCGTCCGCCACGACCAGCGGCGGCCAGGCCGACAAGTCCGGCGCGGTCCAGGTCGCGGTCGCCCCGGACGCCGAGAATCATCCGCAGGACGACGCCGTCCGGACCGTGCTGCAGGCTTATTTCACCGCGCTCAACCACAAGGACTACGACGCCTGGACGGAGACGGTCAGCGACGCGCGCCGCAGCAAGACGCCGGAAGTGGACTGGCACCGCAACTTCCAGTCCACGAAGGACGTCAACATCATGCTGTACCGCATCGAACCGGGCGCGCAGGGCACGCTGCGGGCACTGGTCGCGTTCACCAGCACCCAGTCGGTCAACGAGGCCCCTCTCGACTTCCCGTTCCCGTGCATCAACTGGCGGCTGGTGCTGCCGATGAAGTACGAGCACGGTTCGTACCGGATCGACACCGTCGACGGCACCGCCACCGAACACGACAAGTGCTGATCCCGAAAACCTGGTGAAACGAGGAAGGGCCCCGCGGGAATCCCGCGGGGCCCTTCGCCGTGAAAGGGAACTCAGTTCGCCGGCGTGAACAGCAGCGCGGTGTTGTGCCCGCCGAAGCCGAACGAGTTGGACAGCGCCGCGGCGAGTTCGACCTTGCGGTTCTCCCCGGACACGACGTCGAGCTGCACCTTCGGGTCCTGCTCGGTGAGGTTCAGCGTCGCGGGCACGATGCCCTCGTACAGCGCGAGAATCGTCGCGATGCCCTCGACCGCGCCGGCCCCGCCGACGAGGTGGCCGAGCGCGCCCTTCGGCGCGGTGACCACCGGGTGCTCGCCGACCGCCGAGCGGATCGCCGCCGCCTCGCCGATGTCGCCGACCACAGTGGACGTCGCGTGCGCGTTCACGTGGCCGATGTCCGAAGGGGACAGTCCGGCCATCGCCATCGCCGCGCGCATCGCCGCGATCTGCCCGATGCCCTCCGGGTGGTTGCCCGTGATGTGGTAGGCATCCGACGTCAGGCCGTAGCCGGCCAGCTTCGCGTAGATCCGCGCGCCGCGGGCCTTCGCGCGGTCGGCCCGCTCGAGCACGACCACGCCGGAGCCCTCGCCGAGCACGAAGCCGTCGCGGCTCACGTCGAACGGACGCGACGCGGCGGCCGGGTCGTCGTTGCGCGTCGACACCGTGCGCGCCTGGGCGAACCCGGCGACGGTGATCGGGTGGATGCAGGCCTCGGAACCGCCCGCGACGACCACGTCGGCCCGTCCGGACCGGATCATCTCGTAGCCGTTCGCGATGCCCTCGGCCCCGGACGCGCACGCCGACGCGGGCGAGTGCACCCCGGCCCGCGCCTTCAGGTCGATGCCCACGTGCGCGGCCGGGCCGTTCGGCATCAGCATCGGCACGGTCAGCGGCGACACCTTGCGAAGACCCTGCTGGTGCAACAGATCGTTCTGGGTCAGCAAGGTCACCGGCCCGCCGACCCCGGTGCCGATCGAAACGCCGAGGCGCTCCGGTTCGACGTCGGTGTGCTCGTCGGTCTGCTCGGCGAACCCGGCGTCGGCCCAGGCCTGGCGGGCGGCGATCAGCGCCACCTGCTCGCACCGGTCGAGCCGCCGGGCCTGCACGCGGGGCAGGATGTCGGTCGGCTCGACGGCGAGCTGCGCCGCGATCCGCACCGGCAGGTCCAGCTCCTCCGCCCAGTCCGCCGCGATCGTGCTGATCCCGCTGCGGCCGGCCAGCAGACCGTCCCAGGTGGACGCGACGTCCCCGCCCAGCGGCGTCGTCGCGCCCATTCCGGTGATCACGACGTCGATGTTGCTCATGGGAGTCTCCCCAAGGGTCGGCTCCGGACCGGGGCCCGGGTACGAAGAGGGCTTACTTCGAGTTGGCGGAGACGTAGTTCACCGCGTCGCCGACGGTCTTCAGGTTGGCCAGCTCGTCGTCCGGGATCTTGACGCCGAACTTGTCCTCGGCCTGCACGGCGATCTCGACCATCGACAGCGAGTCGATGTCCAGGTCGTCCACGAACGACTTCTCCTCGGTGACGTCGTCCTGAGCCACGCCGGCGACCTCTTCGACGATCTCGGCGAGGCCGGCGAGAATCTCAGTGTTGTCAGCCATCGGTGTTGTTCCCTTCTCGGTTCTTCTGCGGGTCCGCTCGCGGGCACGGCGCCCGCGGGGGAAGTATCGCTCAGGGCAGGACGAACGCCTGCGCGGCATAGGAAAGCCCGGCTCCGAAGCCGACCGCCAGCACCACGTCGCCGCTTTTCGCCGTTCCCGCCTTGCGCATGTGGTCCAGCGCCATCGGGATCGAGGCGGACGAGGTGTTGCCCGAGTACTTGATGTCGTCGGCCACCACCAGGTCCTCGCGCGCGCCCTTGGCGCGCAGCTTCTTGGCGATCGACTCGACGATCCGGAGGTTCGCCTGGTGCGGGGCCAGCACGTCCACATCGGACGGTTGCAGCCCGGCGGCCTCCAGCGCGCGCAGCGCGATCGGCGCGATCTGCGTGGTCGCCCAGCGGAAGACCGACTGGCCCTCCTGGTAGATCCACTGATTGTCGCGCATGTAGATCAGGTCGACGAGGTCGCCCGCGCTGCCCCACACCACCGGGCCGATCCCCGGTTCGTCGGACCCGCCGACCACCGCGGCTCCCGCGCCGTCGGCGAAGATGATCGCGTTCGCGCGGTCGGTCGGGTCCACCACGTCGGTGAGCTTCTCCGCGCCGATCACGAGGACCTTCTTCGCCGAGCCCGCGCGCACGAGGTCGGAGGCGACGCCGAGGCCGTAGCAGAATCCGGCGCACGCGGCGTTGAGGTCGAACGCGCCGGGGCTCTGCACGCCGATCCGCGCGGCGACCTGCGCGGCCGCGTTCGGGATTTGGGACGGCATGGTGCAGTTGGGCACGATGACCGTGTCCACTTCGGACGGATCGACGCCGGCGTCGGCGAGGGCGTCGGCCCCGGCGGCGACCGCGTAGTCGACCAGGACGTCGTCCTTCTCGCCGAACCGCCGCTCGACGATGCCGACGCGGTCGCGGATCCACTGGTCGTTGGTGTCGATGACCTGCGACAGGTCGTCGTTCGTGACGATCCGGTCGGGCTGGTAGCTGCCGAAGCCGAGGATGCGGGCGGCGGGCGCGCCCTGAACCAGGCGCATGGTGGGGCGGGCGGTCACTGGGCGTCCTCCTCGCGCAGCGCCGCCAGCTCGGCGGGCGACTTCAGCGCGGTGGTAGTGGTGACGACGCCCTTGAGCTGCCGCTTGACCAGTCCGGTCAGGGTGCCCGCGGGCGCCAGTTCGACGGTGCGGTCCACGCCGAGCGCGGCGAGGCCGTCCATGGTGAGGTCCCAGCGGACCGGGCGGGTCACCTGGGCGACGAGCCTGCGCAGGTACTCCGCGCCGCTCGTGACGACCTGGCCGTCGGCATTGGACAGCAGCGGGCGCACCGGGTCGGCCGGGGAAAGACCGGCGGCGTGCTCGCGCAGGGCGTCTTCCGCGGAGGCCATGTAGGGCGTGTGGAAGGCGCCGGCGACCTTGAGGGCGCGGATCTTCGTGCCCTCCATCGGCTCGGCGACGATCTTCTCGATCGCGGCGGCGGACCCGGAGGCGACGATCTGCCCGGCCCCGTTGCGGTTCGCGGCGGCGAGACCCTGGCTTTCCAGCCACGCGGCGACTTCGTCGGGGTCGCCGAGCATCACCGCGGCCATCGACGTCGGCTCGAGCGCGCACGCCTTGGCCATCTCCGCGCCGCGGACCGCGGCGAGCGCGACCGCGTCGGCGGGGGCGAGCACGCCGGCGATCGCGGCCGCGGCCAGTTCGCCGACGGAGTGGCCGGCGACCGGCGCGTCGGCGGGCACCGGCAGGTGCTCGAAGGACAGCAGCGACAGGGCGACGATCAGCGGCTGCGCGACAGCGGTGTCCTGGATCTCCTCGGCTCCGGCCTCGGTGCCGAGCCGGATCAGGTCGAGTCCGGAACGGACGGACCACTCTTCGACGCGCGCGCGGGCGCCGTCGAGCTCGAGCCACGGGGCGAGCATGCCGGGGGCTTGGGAACCCTGGCCGGGGGAGAGGACTGCAACTGTCACGCTGTCTATGAGACCACGGGTCCCCTCGTGCTTCGGCTGCGGGCGGTCACCAAGTCCGTGCGGCGTTATTGGAGGAAACCTCCAAAGACCCGCCGGAGAACCCGGTCCTTAACCCATCCGCCTTGTGGGATTCAACCAGCGCTTGCCGTGAAGTCCGTCACCCGCCACGCCCGGTGCGGCACCGCGCCGCCAACTGCCGCCGAGGACGTCCGTGAGGGGAACCCTGAGGGACTCAGAGTCCCTCAGGGTTCCCCTCACGGACGTTTGCGGAGCAGTCTCGCGGCTGGCCGGTGCTCCGCATCGCCGTAGCGGGGATTCGCGTGGTTACCAGAGGCCGCGGGCGCGGGCGAGCCTGCCGACGGTGAGCGCGACCCGAAGCACGAGCGCGTCGCGGGCGTCGGTCGGGTTGCGACCGGTGAGTTCGGCGGCTTTGCGCAGCCGGTACCGGACCGTGTTCGGGTGCACGAACAGCGTTTGCGCGCAGCGTTCCAGGACCCCGCCAGTGTCCAGATAGGTCTCGACGGTGCGCTGCAGCGCCGCCCCCGCCTCTTCCAACGGCCGGGCCACCGAATCGACCAGAAGCCGTTCCGCGCCCGGGTCGCCGGAGAGCGCGCGTTCGGGCAGCAGGTCGTCGGACCGCACCGGACGCGGCGCGCCGGGCCAGCCGACCACCGCGCGCAAACCGGACAACGCCTCGGCCGCGCTGTGGTGCGCCTCGGCCAGCGTCGGCACGGTCGGACCGGCCACGACGGGGCCGTCCGCGAACACCGTCGACATCCGCGCGAGGATCTCGCGTTCCTTCGGCCCGCCCTCGGTGGGACCGCCGATCACGATCACCAGCCGCGAGCCCTGCACCGACAGCAACACCGCGCGGCCCACACGCGCGGCGCGGGCGCGGACGTCGAAAACCACTGTTGGAGGGTCGTCCGAAGGCGGATTCCCCACCAGCACAGTCGCCGCGGCGGCCGGATCCCAGCCCAGCGCCGCGGCCCGCGACAGGACGGATTCTTCCGCGTCGCCACGGACGATTCCGTCGACCACGAGCGCTTCGAGCCGGGCGTCCCACGCACCGCGCGCTTCCGCCGCGGCAGCATAGGAATTCGCCGCGGCGAAAGCGATTTCCCTGCCGTAGCGCAGAATTCCTTCGATCAATGCCGCGCGTTCGGCTTCCGAAGCGGCGAATTCGGGGAGCTGTTCTTCGAATACCTCGATCGCGAGCCGCACCATCGCGACGGCCTGGCGCAGGCTGATCCAGCGCGACACCTCGGTCGGCGCGTCGCGGAACGCTTCAGTGGTGAGCTTCAGCGCTTCCTTCGAATCCCGCAGCCACGCTACGAAACCGCTCGCTCCGGTCTGCGTGATCAGCAGGACGCTGGCGCGCTGGTCGGCGGGCAGCCGCGCGAACCAGACCAGGCGGCGTTCCATTTCGGCGACGCTCGCGCTCGCCAGCCGCCCGGAGGCGTGCTCCAGGCTGCGCAGGGTTTTCGCGGACAGCCCGTGGTGTTTGGGCGCGGGACGCCCTGTGGTGTCGGCCATGTCGGATCCGATCCTACGTGCCGCCTCCGGCCTGCAACTTTAGGCGGATGCCGCGGCGACCTCAGGTGGTGGGCACGGCTCCGCCGAAGTGCCTAGGATCCCTGGTGGGGTGGTAGGGGATCACCCCGGGCGAAAAAGAGAACAGGGGGACGGGCCATGCCAGAGCCCGGACTGGAGATCGACGGGATCTCCAAACGGTACGGCGCCGTGGTGGCGCTCGAGGAAATGACGTTCGACGTGCGGCCGGGGGAGCTTTTCGGATTCGTCGGCAGCAACGGGGCGGGCAAGACGACCACCATGCGCATCGCGCTCGGCGTGCTGAGCGCCGACGCGGGCCAGGTGCGTTACGCGGGCGAGCCGATCACGCACGAAACGCGCCGGCAGATCGGCTACATGCCCGAGGAACGCGGGCTTTACCCGAAAATGAAGGTCGGCGAACAGCTCACGTATCTGGCCCGGCTGCACGGAATGCCCGCCGCCGCGGCGAAGGCGTCGAGCGAGCGGTGGACCGAACGCCTGGGCGTGGCCGCGCGCCGCGACGACGAGGTGCAGAAGCTCAGTCTCGGCAACCAGCAGCGCGTGCAGCTCGCCGCCGCGCTGGTGCACGAACCGCGGATTCTCGTGCTGGACGAACCGTTCTCCGGACTGGACCCGGTGGCCGTCGACGTGATGAGCGACGTGCTGAAGGAGAAGGCGGCCGAGGGCGTTCCGGTCGTGTTTTCCAGCCACCAGCTGGATTTGGTGGAGCGGCTGTGCGACCGGATCGGGATTGTCCGAAGTGGACGGATGGAAGCGTCCGGCACGGTCGCGGAACTGCGCGCGGGCGGGACGGCGCGGCTGCTCGTGGACGCCCCTGAGGCGCCCGAAAACTGGGCGGCCGGGCTGTCCGGCGTCACCGTGATCGGCCGCCGGGGAGCGGTGACCGAACTGGAACTGGCCGACGGCGCGGACGACCAGGCGGTGCTGCGCGCCGCGCTGGCTACCGGACCGGTGCGGGAATTCGCCCGGAAACTGCCGTCCCTGACCGAGTTGTTCCGTTCCGTCGTGTCCGAGCACCAGGAGGCCGCGGCATGACCGGGTCCGATGTCCAGATGAGCCCGCTGTCCGCGGTCGGCCTGGTGGCCGGGCGGGAGATCAGCACGCGGGTCAGTTCCAAGGCCTACCGCATCACCACGCTGGTGATGGTGATCATCGTCGTCGCGCTGGCACTGATCTTCAAGTTCTTCAACGGCGGCGGGAGCGCCGACGCGACGGTCGGCTACGTGCCGGCCGCGTCGCAGCTGGCGCAGCCGCTGACCGCGACGGCGAAGTCGATCGGCCAGAACGTCGCGACGCAGCAGGTGCCCGACGAGAAGACCGGCCAGGCGAAGCTGCAGGACGGCTCCATCGACGCGCTGCTGGTGCAGGATGCGAAGCGGGTCCACGTCCAGGTGAAGAAGACCTTGGACGCGAAGCTGAAGAACACCTTCACCGTGCTCGAAGGGCAACTGGCGCTCAACCAGCAGATCGAATCCCTCGGCGGCGATCCGGCGAAGGTGCACCAGGCGACCGCCGAGGCGGCGATCGACGAACTGCCGCCGCTCGAGAAACCGTATGACTACAACGGGCAGCAGCTCGTGCTCGGCATCATCGCGGGCATCCTGATCTACCTGTCGCTGATGCTCAACGGGCAGAGCGTCGCGCAGGGCGTCGTCGAGGAGAAGACGTCGCGGGTGGTCGAACTGCTGCTGTCGACGATCAAACCGTGGCAGCTGATGGCCGGGAAGGTGCTCGGCATCGGCACCGTCGGGCTGATCCAGATGCTGGCGATCGGCGTGGCCGGCGTGGCGGCCGGGCTCGGGTTCGGAGTGCTGACGATCTCGGCGAACGCGGCCATCGGCACGGTGGTCTGGCTGATCGTCTGGTACCTGCTCGGGTTCTTCATGTATTCGATCGTGTTCGCCGCGCTGGGCGCGCTGGTGTCGCGGCAGGAGGACGTGGGCGGCGCGACGATGCCCGCGCTGATGTTCGTGATCGCCGGGTACGTGGTGGGGATTTCGATCCTGCCGTCGAACCCGGGCAGCCCGCTGGCCGAGGTGCTGTCGCTGATCCCGGTGTTCGCGCCGACGCTGATGCCGATGCGGCTGGCGATGGGCGGCGTGCCGGTGTGGGAGGCGGTGCTGTCGATCGGGCTGGTGGTCGCGCTCATCCCGGCGCTGATCTGGCTGGCCGCGCGGATCTACCGCAACGCGGTGATGCGCACCGGGGCGAAGGTGAAGCTGCGGGACGCGCTGAGCGCTGCCTGACACCCGAGTCCGCTACGGCGGGTCGCGGCAGACGCCGCGGCCCGCCGGTTCTTTTTTCCGCGCCGGGAAACCTCTACTCTCGGTGGCCGCTCCGACCGGGTGAGGGACCTGGGCAGCGGTGCCGCTAACCCACGTGGGTTAGCGGCAACGGGTGAGTTGCGTGAATGCCGGCCTCGCGATCGCGCCGTCCCGTTTGTCCGCCGCGCCTCGGTAAATGACCTTCACGCCGCCTCTCGCGCTCCGGCGGCCAAGCGCTATTGCCGCTTCGCGGTTATCCGGTGATGCGTCGGAAGATCCGCGCAATTCGCCGCCGCCCGGCATCGTCCGACGCGAATTCGCACCGCACAGACCGCGCCCCGCCGGGATTCCCGTCCGGACATCTCCGCCGCCGCGCGCAGGCCGGGACGCAAATCCGTCGGCGGCCCGCCAATCGCCCGAACATGAAGGCCAGATGAACGCGAGCGAAAACCCGAACCCTATTCGTCTCGGAAGCGCTGGTCCGCGGCAATAAAGAGCGGGAAATGTTCGAGGCCGCTCGGCGCTTGCGGTTTTCGCTGCGCCGAGCGGCCTCGTCTCCCCGGTCCCCACCGGTAGGACAAGTATGGCGGTGCTTGATCTTCCCGCGCCAGTCGTCTCACTCGATCGTGGTGCACAGCACTCGGGTGCAGTGGGTACCTGTCCTGCGACCCGGTGCGACAGGACGGTGCCGGAATCCACGTCGAACCGCGGCGAAGGGAGCCAGCGTGGGTGAACAACTCAAGGACGGACTCGGACAGGCCTGGAATCTGGTGGCCACGTTCGTCCCGAAACTCGTGGGCTTTCTGATCATCCTCTTGATCGGCTGGCTGATCGCGAAAGCCGTGTCCAAAGCCCTCGGGCTCGTTCTCGGAAAACTCGGTTTCACGCGGCTGGTGGAGAAGACCGGGCTGACCGGAATGGTGAAGGGCGCGAATCTCGACGCCACCACGGTGCTCGTGAAACTCGTGTACTACTTCATTCTGCTGATCGCGCTGCAGCTCGCGTTCGGGGTGTTCGGGCAGTCGAACCCGGTGAGCCAGCTGCTGAACGACATCATCGCGTTCCTGCCGAGGATCCTGGTCGCGGTGGTGCTGATCATCGTGGCGGCGGCGATCGCGAAGGTCGTGCGGGACATGGTCGCGGGCGCGCTGTCGGGCCGCCCGGCGGGACGGCTGCTCAGCACGGTCGCGTACTGGCTGGTGATGGCGTTCGGCATCATCGCGGCGCTGGGCCAGGTGAACATCGCGACGGCGGTGACCGGACCGGTGCTGATCGCGGTGCTGGCGACCGCGGGCGGCGTGATCGTCGTCGGCTTCGGCGGCGGCCTGATCAAGCCCGCCCAGGAACGGTGGGGCGGCTGGCTGGCCAACCTGCAGGGCCAGGTCGGCTCGGGTTCCGGCACCAGCGCGCGGGAGCCGGGCCAGGTGAGCGGACAGCACGCGCACGCCGGGCAGGCCCGGACGCAGAGCTACCCGCAGTCCCAGTCGGGCAGCCTGCCGCAGCCCGGCGAGCAGACCCGGCAGATGCCCGCGGACGGCGGCCGCCCGCCGGAGCCGCCGACTCCGCCGGCCGGTTTCGGGCGAGTGGAGCGCTGAGCCGGAACCAGCTGGGAGGTTGAGCCGGTGATTCCGCGGGCAGTGAGCTGATCCGCGGACATTCACTGGCGTCGGGCCGTGCTGCTGACCGGATTCGAGCCCGGTCGGCCGCTTCGCTGACGGCCTTCCCGATCCGCCGGATCGGTGACCAGGGGGCCGCGTTGCTTCGGCAGCGCGGTCCTGCGGTCTGCCCCGCGTTCGCGGGGCTTGCTCGGGCGATGGAGGCCCGGTGCCACCCCGGCACCGGGCCTTCGCCATGTCCGGCTCCGGCGTCCACTGAGCGGGACTGTCTCCAGTCTCACATCGGCACGGGAATGGAGGCTCCGTGTTGCATGTTGGGAGGCGTAGATCGGAAGGGGTGCCGACGTGGACTTCCTGTTGCACCACGGCGTGACTGTGTTCGGCCAGTGGATCTCGATCGCGGAGCTGGCCGGGCAGGTGTTCGCGCTCGCGGTCGTGTTCCTCGCGCAGCGGCGGACGCTGTGGACCTGGCCGGTGCAGGTCGGCGCGACCGTCCTGCTCTTCTCCGTTTACGCGTCCGCGCATCTCGGCGGCCTCGCCGGGCGGCAGGTCGCGATCCTGCTCATCTCGCTTTACGGCTGGTGGGCCTGGAACCGCCGGACCGACCCGGTGTACGGCGTCGTCGTGCGCAAAGGCCGGTGGACCGAGCGGGCCGTGATGCTCGGCGCGTTCGTGCTGGGCACGGTCGGGATGGCGCTGACGCTCCAGGCACTCGACGCCTCGTGGGCACCGTGGCCGGACGCCGCGATCTTCGTCGGGACGCTCGTCGCGTTCGCCGCGCAGGGAGTCGGGCTCGTGGAGTTCTGGGGCGTGTGGCTGGTGGTTGACGCGATCGGCGTGCCGCTGCAGATCAGCTCCGGCCTGTACTTCTCGGCCGCGATCTACATTGTCTTCGCCGCGCTGGTCGTCCACGGCTGGGTCACCTGGAACCGCTCGGCGCGCACCGCGGTGGCCGGCGACAAGGCCGTCGCCGCGGCGCGCTGACCTCAAGCGCCGAGCGCGAGCAGGCCGTCCGGAGTCAGCTCAGCCTCCGTCCACTGCCCGACCGCGCCGCCCAGCGCGGACGCCGGACGGACCAAGCCCTCGCGGACCAGGTCGTGCGCGGTCGTCTGGTCACAGCAGGGCAGGCCGTCGACCCTCAGGTCCGGTTCGCAGCTGCGGGTGAGTTCGGCTCGGCCGGCGGCGATCGCGCGCAGCATCGCCAGCGCGCGGCGGTTCAGCGTGACGGACATGGTCTTCTCCCTCGGATGATCCGAAGGCAGGAGACGTGATGTCCGTCACTAGATACCTCATTACGCCGACCGCGCCACCCCGGGCTGAAAGTCCGTGAAGGACTCCTTGAGGGAACCAGATTCCCTCAAGGAGTCCTTCACGGACGTCGGGCTCAGCGGAGCGTCGCGTGGGTGGGGCGGAGGTCGTCGACCCGCCGGACCCCGAGCAGCTGCATCGTGCGGATCATCTCCGTGCGCAGGATGTCGACACAGCGCTGCACGCCGCGCTCGCCGCCCGCCATCAGGCCGTACAGGAACGCGCGGCCGATCAGCACCGTGTTCGCGCCGCGGGCGAGCGCGGCCACGATGTCGCCGCCGGACAGGATGCCGGTGTCGACCCAGACCTCGGCGCTGTCCTGGACCGCGTCCAGCGTCGCGGGCAGCAGCTCGATCGGCGTCGGCGCGCGGTCGAGCTGGCGGCCGCCGTGGTTGGACAGCAGCACCGCGTCCGCGCCGTGTTTCACCACGTCACGCGCGTCGTCGACGTTCTGCACGCCCTTGATCACGAGCTTGCCCGGCCAGGTCTGGCGCACCCAGTCGAGGTCGTCGAAGCTCAGCGTCGGGTCGAAGAGCTTGTCCAGCAGTTCCGCGACAGTGCCGCCGAACCGGTTGAGCGACGCGAAGCTCAGCGGCTCGGTGGTCAGCATGTTGAACCACCACGCCGGGTGCATCGCACCGTCCACGAACGTCTTCAGCGTGATCGCGGGCGGGATGGTGAGGCCGTTGCGGACGTCGCGCAGGCGCTGGCCCGCGACTGGCGTGTCGACAGTCAGCAGGAGCGTGTCGTATCCGCTCTCCCACGCGCGATTCATCAGATCTTCGCCCGCGCCGTGGTCGCGCCACACGTACAGCTGGAACCACTTGCGCGCGTCCGGGGCGGCCGCCGCGAGGTCCTCGATCGACGTGGTGCCCATCGTCGAGAGCGCCATCGGCATGTTGTTGCGCTGCGCCACCCTGGCCACCGCGCTCTCGCCCTCGGTCTGCATCATCCGGGTGAACCCGGTGGGCGCGAACGCGAACGGCAGCGCCGAGCGCTTGCCGAGAATCTCCCGGCTGGTGTCCACATCGGACACGCCGCGCAGCACGTTGGGCTGGAATTCCACCCGGCGGTAGGCCTGCCGAGCGCGGCGGAGGCTGTCCTCGAGTTCGGCAGCGCCGTCGGTGTAGTCGAACGCCGCGCGCGGGGTGCGCTTGCGCGCGAGCATCCGCAGATCGGCGATCGTGTGCGCGCCGGCCAGGCGCCGGTCGGTCAGGTTGAGCACGATCGGCTTCGGCCGCAGGATCTCTTTGAACTCGCTGGGCCGGGGCAGGCGACGCTGGGTCACGCTCGACCACCTTTCGTCAGACATCCGGATACATCCGATGTCTACCTTACTGTGTCGATCGTTACTCATCCGACCACAGCCACGGCCGAATGGCTGCCACGGCGGCCTGCCGCTGCGGGGTCGGCCTGCTTTTGGCCGGATGAGCAAAGCAGAGGCCCCTCCAGGACGCTGTCCTGGAGGGGCCCTGAGTCAAGCAACGGTCACGCGCTGCCGGAGTCGGACGTCTGCGGCCCGGCGGCCGCCACGTCGTCGAGCCGGTAGCGGCGCGCCGCCTCGGCGACCTTCGCCTGGTCGAACTCGCCGCGCTTGGCGAGCGCGGACAGCGCGCCGACGGTGATCGACTCGGCGTCCACCAGGAACTTGCGCCGCGCGGCCGGGCGGGTGTCGGAGAAGCCGAACCCGTCGGTGCCGAGCGTGAGCATGTCGGTGGGCACCCACGGGCGGATCATGTCCGGCACCGCGCGCATCCAGTCCGACACCGCCACGACCGGACCGTTGACCTCCGAGAGCTTCTGCGTGACGTACGGAATCCGCGGCGTCGCGTCCGGGTGCAGCAGGTTCTCGTGGTCGATCTCGACCGCTTCGCGGCGCAGCTCGCCCCACGACGTCGCCGACCACACCGCGGCCCGCACGCCCCACTCCTCGGCCAGCATCTTCTGCGCCTTGAGCGCGTCCGGCATCGTGACGCCGGAGACCAGCACCTGCACCTCCGGGCCGTCGCCCGCGGGGGCGTCGGAGTACCGGTAGAGGCCCTTGAGCACGCCGTCGACGTCCAGGTTCTCCGGCTCGGCCGGCTGCTGGTAGGGCTCGTTGTAGATGGTGATGTAGTAGAAGACGTTCTCGCCGTTGCCGTCGCGGCCGGTCTCGCCGTACATCCGGCGCAGGCCGTCCTTGACGATGTGCGCGATCTCGAACGAGTACGCCGGGTCGTACGCCACCACGGCCGGGTTCGTCGCCGCCAGCAGCAGCGAGTGCCCGTCCGCGTGCTGCAGGCCCTCGCCGGTCAGCGTGGTGCGGCCCGCGGTGGCGCCGAGCACGAAGCCGCGGGCCATCTGGTCCGCCGCCGCGTACAGGCCGTCGCCGGTGCGCTGGAACCCGAACATCGAGTAGAAGATGTAGATCGGGATCATCGGCTCGCCGTGCGTCGCGTACGACGTGCCGACGGCGGTGAACGACGCGGTGGAACCCGCCTCGTTGATGCCCTCGTGCAGCAGCTGGCCCTTCTCGGACTCCTTGTACGCCAGCATCAGGCTCGCGTCGACCGAGGTGTAGGTCTGGCCGTGCGGGTTGTAGATCTTGGCGGTCGGGAACATCGAGTCGAGGCCGAACGTGCGCGCCTCGTCCGGGATGATCGGGACGATCCGCTTGCCGATCTCCGAGTCCTTCGCCAGCTCGCGGATGAGCCGGACGATCGCCATCGTGGTGGCGACCTCCTGCTTGCCCGAGCCCTTGCGGACGCCCTCGTAGACCTTGTCGCCGGGCAGCACGAGCGCCTTGGCGGTCTTCGGGCGGCGCTCCGGCAGGAACCCGCCGAGCGCCTTGCGGCGGCCGCGCATGTACTCGATCTCCGGCGAGTCCGGGCCCGGGTGGAAGTACGGCGGCAGCTTCGGGTTCTTCTCGAGTTCCTCGTCGCTGATCGGGATCCGCTGCGCGTCCCGGAACAGCTTCAGGTCGTCGAGGGTGAGCTTCTTCATCTGGTGCGTGGCGTTGCGGCCCTCGAACGACGGGCCGAGGCCGTAGCCCTTGATGGTGTGGGCGAGGATCACCGTCGGCTGGCCGTGGTGCTCCATGGCCGCCTTGTACGCCGCGTACACCTTGCGGTAGTCGTGGCCGCCGCGCTTGAGGTTCCAGACGTCGGCGTCGGACAGGTCCTTGACCAGCTCCTTCGTCCGCGGGTCGCGGCCGAAGAAGTGCTCCCGGACGAAGGCGCCGTCGTTGGCCTTGTACGTCTGGTAGTCGCCGTCCGGCGTGACGTTCATCAGGTTGACCAGCGCGCCGTCGCGGTCGGCCGAGAGCAGCGAGTCCCATTCGCGGCCCCAGATGACCTTGATCACGTTCCAGCCCGCGCCGCGGAAGTAGGACTCCAGCTCCTGGATGATCTTGCCGTTGCCGCGCACCGGGCCGTCGAGCCGCTGCAGGTTGCAGTTGATCACGAAGGTCAGGTTGTCCAGGCCCTCGCCCGCGGCCACGTGGATCAGGCCGCGCGATTCGGCCTCGTCCATCTCGCCGTCGCCGAGGAACGCCCAGACGTGCTGGTCGGAGGTGTCCTTGATCCCGCGGTCGCGCAGGTAGCGGTTGAACCGCGCCTGGTAGATCGCGTTCATCGGGCCGAGGCCCATCGACACCGTCGGGTTCTCCCAGAACTCCGGCATCAGCCGCGGGTGCGGATACGACGGGAGGCCGCCGCCCTCGCCCGCGTGGCTGAATTCCTGGCGGAACCCGTCGAGCTGCTGCTCGGAAAGGCGGCCCTCGAGGTACGCGCGGGCGTACATGCCGGGGGAGGCGTGGCCCTGGAAGAAGACCTGGTCGCCGCCGCCGGAGTGGTCCTTGCCGCGGAAGAAGTGGTTGAAGCCGACCTCGTACAGCGCCGCCGACGAGGCGTAGGTGGAGATGTGGCCGCCGACGCCGACGCCCGGCCGCTGCGCCCGGTGCACCATGATCGCCGCGTTCCAGCGGATGTAGCGGCGGTAGCGGCGCTCCAGCTCCTCGTCGCCCGGGAACCAGGGTTCGTTCTCGGTGGGGATCGTGTTCACGTAGTCGGTCGACGTCAGCGCCGGGACGCCGACGTTGCGCTCCCGGGCGCGCTCGAGGATGCGCAGCATCAGGTACCTGGCCCGCTGCTGGCCGCCTCGGGCCAGCGCCTCGTCGAAGGAGTCCAGCCATTCGCTGGTCTCTTCCGGGTCGATGTCGGGAAGGTGCGCCGCGAGTCCGTCACGGATGACGCGTACGCGAGCCGGGGTCTCCTTGCCGGAGGCGCCGTCGTTCTGCGGGGCCAAGGGGTCTCCTTGTAGCTGGTTGTAGCCGTTGTAGCTGGTGGGCGGGAGTGCTCGCCGACGTCCATGGTCGTCCCGGTTGGGGTTCCCGTCACCTGTACTGCCCGGTAACATCGGCCGCCCGAGTGTCGCCACTCCCCGCGCACGGTGTATCGCGCGCGCGTTTTCTCTCCTCCACCCTAAAGGAGGCTCCCGGGGAGAGCTTCGCAGTGGTGGGGTACTGAGTGCCACCCGGAGTCGGGCGAGCGGGTGGCAAGCCCCTACGCTGCAGACACGACTTGCCAAAGATCCGGTGTGGACGGTTGCGCGCAGCGCCGCGTCAGTGTTCGCTGTTCGACAACCGTGTATCCGAGAGTGCGGCGGACCTACTGCCGCGCTCCGTCGTAGTTGGAGGAGTGGAAGCAGTGGTCGCCGCGGGAGACGCAGGCAGTGCCGGCGTCGCCGAAAGCCTTGGCATCAAGCCGGACATGGTGGTCCAGGAGATCGGCTGGGACGAGGACGTCGACGACGACGTTCGCGCGGCGATCGAGGAAACGATCGGCGGTGAGCTCCTCGACGAGGACGCCCAGGAGGTCATCGACGTCGTGCTGCTGTGGTGGCGCGACAACGACGGAGACCTCGGGGACGCGCTGGTAGACGCGCGCGGCCCGCTGGAGGAGGACGGCGTGATCTGGGTGCTGACCCCGAAGACCGGGCAGCCCGGGCACGTCGAGCCGAGCGACATCGCCGAGGCGGTGCCCCAGGTCGGACTCGCCCAGACGGCGAACATCAGCGTGGGCCCGGGCTGGCTGGGCACCCGGCTGGTGTCGCCGAAGTCCTCGAAGGCCAAGCAGCGCTGAGGCCGCGATAGGGTGGGCGGCACGCTCGTGTTCGCTCTGGAGAGGAATCGCCGGTATGGCCGTCGAGGTCGGTTCGCAGGCCCCTGACTTCACGCTCAACGACTACAACAAGCAGCCGGTCACGCTGTCGCAGTTCAAGGGCGACAAGCCGGTTCTGCTGGTGTTCTACCCGTTCGCCTTCAGCGGAATCTGCACCGGCGAGCTGTGCCAGCTGCGCGACGAGTTCGGCGACTACGACGGCAAGGGCGTCCAGGTCCTGGGCGTCTCGGTCGACACGCCGTTCTCGCTCAAGGCGTGGGCCGAGGTCGAGGGCTACCAGTTCCCGCTGCTGTCGGACTTCTGGCCGCACGGCGAGGTGGCGCAGAAGTACGGCGTCTTCAACGACCAGGCGGGGCTCGCCGTTCGCGGCACCTTCCTGATCGACACCGAAGGCGTGGTCCGCTTCGCCGAGGTCAACGCGCCCGGCGAGGCTCGCGACCAGGCTGGGTGGAAGAAGGCCGTCGAGGAACTGACTGCCTGATTTTCGTCTTTGTTTCGCTCGCCGGGGCGGGGGTTTCCCTGCTCCGGCGTGCGGGCGCATAGCTCAGCGGAAGAGCACTCGGTTTACACCCGAGCGGTCGCAGGTTCGAACCCTGCTGCGCCCACCGGTTGTCCGGACCATTGCCCTTCGCGACAGAACGCGATCGGGATTCGCGGCTGATCCGCCGAGACACGACCGTTCTCTCGGATGCGGCCGATTCCTCGCCCAGCCACCCGGTGTGCCCTAGAATTTCCCGGGGTCTCGGGGGCGGGGGGAGCGCATGAACAGGGCGCGGGCCGGACGTCGGATCGGCTGGACGCCGGGGGTGATCGCCCTGCTGGCCTGCCTCGGCGCGGGCAACGCGATCGTCGGCCGGAGCTTCTTCCGCGACGGAGCCGTCTCGTGGACACCTGTGTATGTCACGGTGCCGATCGCGATCGTCGCGGTGCTGGCGCTCCGAGCCGCCCGGCGGACGCTGTCCCGGCACTACGTCGAGCGCTCGATCCGACAGGGCCGGGCCGGGCTGTCGCCGTCGTTTCCGTGCCTGCTCGCCGCCTTGGCACTCGGCAGGACCGT
>NZ_PQIA01000133.1 GCF_003385235.1 Amycolatopsis circi
GCTGCGGGCCGAGCGTCGCTCCCGTGCAGTGGCACACCCCCGGCCCGCAGCAACCGGGCCAGCCACAGCCGGGCCAGCAGCACCAGCCGGGCCAGCCCGTCGTCGGATGGGCCAGCACCAACCCGGCGATGCCCGCGCCGGAGCCCCCCGCGGTCGAGTCGTTCCTGAACTCCGCGGCGGCGGCCCCGGCGACCCCGGCGTCCGAGAAAACGCAGCCCGCCTTCCCGCACACCCCGGGCACCCCGTTCTCCACCGACCGGCCGACGACCGCGCCGAGCCCCGCCGACGACCGCCCCACCGCGGTCTTCGGGGCGATCCCGGCGAACGGCAACCAGCCGGAGCCGCGCCGGCTCTGGGAGGACGACGCCAAACCGCGCCGTTCGCGGCCGACCTGGCTGTTCCTGTCACTGGCCGTGCTCGTGGTGCTGGCGCTGGTCGTTGGCGGCATCTGGTTCATCGGCAACAAGAACGACGCGAACGACACAGCCGCCCCGCCGCCCGCCGCGTCGTCCGCGCCGAACACCCAGCCGCCCTCGCTCGAGGACAAGCTGCCCGCGCTGCAGGGCACGCCGAACCCGGAAAACTCGACCATGGCGCTGGACAAGGCGGTCCAGGCCAAGGCGGTCTCCGATGCCGACGCGAACCTGATGCGCGCCGCGGGCGCGGACCAGCTCGTCTACCACGCCTACGGCACCGCTGACGGCGGCACGACGCTCCTCGCGGTCCCGACGCCGTCCAAGGCGCAGGCCGGTCAGCTCGTCCAGGGACTGCGGCAGAACCTCGTCACCGGCGGGTTCGACAGCAGTCCGCTCGGCCCGGCGGCCACCGACCTGCTCTACACCGGGAGCAGCCCGGCCGGACGCGTGCTGGCCTTCTGGTACACCTCCGGCGGCGTGTCGGTCGGCATCGGCGTGTCGGGCCCGGTCGGCCAGGATCCGGCGGCGCTGCGGTCCCGGATGGAAGAGATCCGCGCGAAGGTCGCGGCCGCGCTGCCCGCGAGCTGATCGCACCCCGGCGCACAAGGCGACCCGCCAGGTCACGTGGGGTCGCACCCGTGCACAATGTCCACGTCGTCACACACAATCGGGTAGCGGCGACGCATTGACCGTCGCCATGCCGACAGATAAGGGGGGCCCTGGTGTCCTGGCAGGAGGAGCTGCGGCGGCTGGACGAGGAGCTCGCGTCAGGGCGACTCTCCGCGGACGACTATCGCATCCGGCGTGATCAGGTGCTGTCCTCGGCTGTCGGCCAGCAGGACCAGCCCGCCCCGCCGCCGCCGAGCCAGAGCGCGGACTCGACGCAGGTGATCGCCCCGGTCAGCCCGCCCAGCGGCGTGCCGCAGCAGCAGCCGCAGGCCCCGCAGCAGCCGCCCGCCGACGCCGGTGCCGAGCGCACCCAGGTCGTGCAGTCGTGGCAGACCCAGCAGCCGCCCGCGGACCCCGGTCCCGAACGCACCCAGGTCGTGCAGCCGCAGCAGCACCAGCCGCAGGCGCACTACTCCCCGCCCGGCGGATTCCCGCAGGGCACGGCCTCGCCGCCGGGGGGCTTCCCGCAGCAGCCGTGGAACGCGGCCGACAGCGACCAGACCCCGCCGTGGGGCGGCGGCGACCTTCCGCCGCTCGGCCCGTCCGGGGGCGACTCCGAATGGGTCCGCCAGGGTCCGGAGTACTTCAGCGACAAGCCTAAAAAGAGCAACGGCAAGAAGATCGGCGCGATCGTCGGTGCGGTGATCGTGCTCGCCGGCATCGCGTTCGGCGCGTACTGGCTGTGGGGCCGCGACAGCGGAGGCGGCGGCACCGAGCAGACCAGCGCGCAGCACCAGCCCGGTCCGTCGTCGGCGCCGAAGCCGCCGGACCCGCTCGGCGTCGCGAGCATGCCGGGCAAGGCCGAGACGCACGACGACGTCACGTCGTTCTCGCAGGTCGACACGCTGAAGTACCTCAACCCGCAGGAACTGAGCGCCTACCAGGCGGCGGGCGCGTCCAAGGTCAAGTTCGTCGTGTACCACCTCGAGGACGGCAACCTGATCACGCTGTTCCTGGCCCAGGCCAGCAGCCCGACCGCGGCGAAGAACGCGGCCGAGAAGCTGATGGAGGTCCAGGTCACGAACGGGGCCAAGCGGGACACCACCGCGCCGAACGGCGTGTACACCACCGTGATCGAGCCGAAGGAAGGCCAGTCGGCCCAGTCGCGCGGGCACTACTCGCACGGGAACGTGGTCGTCCGCGTCGAGGTGTCCGGCAAGGCCGCCGAGCAGACCAAGACCGACTTCACCACCGCACTGAACCAGCAGCTCACGGTACTGACCGCCGATGCCTGAGCCCGGGACCACCGCCTGCACGATCGTCGCCCGCAACTACGTGCCGGCCGCGCGCGTGCTGGCCCGGTCCTACCTCGAGCACCATCCGGGCGGCCGCTTCGTCATCGCGGTCATCGACGCCCCGCGCGAACAGTCGGACCGGGCCGGCGACGGACTCACCGTCGTCGGCCCGGCCGCGTTCGGCATCGACGAGGACGACTACCTGCGGATGGCGACCGCGTACTCGGTCACCGAACTCGCCACGTCGGTCAAGCCGTACCTGCTGCGCGAACTGCTGAAAGAGTCCGAGGCCGCGATCTACCTCGACCCGGACATCGAGCTGTTCGCGCCGATCCCCGAGGTCGCCGAGCTGGCCAAGGAGCACGACATCGTGCTCGCGCCGCATTTCCTGACCCCGTTGCCGCAGGACGGCATGGAGCCGGACGACGCGGTGATCATGGGCACCGGCATGTTCAACCTCGGTTTCATCGGCGTCGGCCGCGGCGCCGGGCCGTTCCTCGACTTCTGGGCGGGCAGGCTGCGCCACGACGCGATCGTCGCGCCCGAGCAGCAGCTGTTCACCGACCAGCGCTGGGTCGACCAGGTGCCGTCGCTGTTCCGGCACCACGTGGTCACCGACCCCGGGTTCGACGTCGCGTACTGGAACCTTCACGAGCGGCCGATCGGCCGTGCCAAGGACGGTGCCCTCACCGCGGGCGGCGCGAAGCTGCGGTTCTTCCACTTCAGCGGTTACCGGCCGGAGAAGCCGTGGCTGCTCAGCTTCCACTGCGCGCGCAAGCCGCGCGTGCTGCTGTCGCACAACGACGACCTTCGCGCCATCTGCGATTCGTACGGCACGAAGCTGCGCGAAGCGGGGTACGCCGAGTCGCTCGACTCGATTCCGTACGGCTTCAAGGATTTCCAGGACGGCACGCCGGTGCCGAAGCTCGCGCGGCGCGTTTTCCGCGAGGGCTGGATCAAGGCCGAGCGCAAGAAGAAGGCCGCGCCGCCGCACGCCTACGCCGAGGACGGCGGGCTCGCGCTGCGCGAATGGCTCGCCACTCCGGAGGACCAGGGCCAGGCCGCGGCCGGGCTGAACCGGCTGACGCACGCGATCTGGGCGTCGCGAATTGACCTGCAGATGGCGTTCCCGCATCCCTACGGCGACGACGCCGACGCTTTCCGGCACTGGTGCGCCGGGTCCGGTGTCTCCGAGGCCGGGCTGCCGGAGTGGGCGCTGCCGTCCGAACCGGTCGCCACCCGTCCGCCGCACGACGAGTTCGGCGTGAACCTGCTCGGCTACCTGACCGCTGAGCTGGGGCTCGGCGAGATGGGCCGGATCGTGCTCGAGGCGATCGAGACCGGCGGCGTGCCGGTGGCCACGGTGCTGGAGGAGAAGGCGGTTTCGAACCGCACCGGCATCGAGCGGCCGGCGACGGTCGGCGACCCGCGGTTCCCGGTCAGCGTGTTCGCGGTGAACGCGGACCAGACCCGCACGATCCTGACCAACCACCCCGAGGTCGGCGCGGACCGCTACCGGATCGGGCTGTGGGCGTGGGAACTCGAAGATTTCCCGCAGTGGCAGCACGAAGCGTTCGGGATGCTCGACGAGGTCTGGACGGTCAGCGACTTCTGCCGTCGTGCGTTCGCCGAGCATTCGCCGATTCCGGTCAAGACGATCCCGGTGCCGGTGCGCGATCCGGGCGAGCCTTCACCGCCCGCGCGCGACAAGGGCGAGCCGGTGCGGTTCCTGTTCGCCTTCGACTTCAACAGCGTCGCGGAACGCAAAAACCCTTGGGGCACAGTCGAAGCGTTCCAGAAGGCGTTCCCTGGCCGCGAGGACGTCCGGCTCACCGTCAAGGCGATCAACTCGAAGCTGCACCCGCAGGCCGCCGAACGGCTGCGCGCGGTGGTCCGCGGCGACGACCGGATCGAACTGATCGAGCGCTACCTCAGCGTCGCCGAATTGCACGAGCTGTACGAGACCAGCACCGCTTACGTTTCGCTGCACCGCAGCGAGGGCTTCGGGCTCACTGTCGCCGAGGCGATGGCGCGCGCGATGCCGGTGCTCTCCACGGATTACTCCAGCACCACCGAATTCCTCGACGCGTCCACCGGCTGGCCGATCCCGTACCGGCTGATCCCGGTCGGCGACGGCAACTATCCGTACCACGCCGACGCGGTCTGGGCGGAGCCCGATCTGGACGCCGCCGCGGCCGCGATGGTGCAGATCGCCGACGACCCGGCCGAGGCAACTGCCCGCGGCAAGCGCGCGCGGGAGGTCGTCCTGCGCGAGCGGTCGATGGCGACCGCCGCCGAGTGGATGCGGCGCGAGCTGGAGCAGGCGCACGCGATCTGGCAGGAACGGCAGCGCACCGCGACCCCGCCGCCCGAGCACCCGCTCAGCCCGCTGCAGCAGGCGACCGAGGCGTTGCGCTGGCGTCCGGAAGCGGGCGCGCCGTCGCGGCTGCCGCTCGCGCCCGCGCTGCGCAAAGCCGTGCTGCGCGCCATCGACCACTACGACGTGCACCAGCGCCACGTGATGAGCGCGCTGCTCACCGCCACCGAGGAAAGCAACCGGCGGTTGCTGGACCGGATCGAAGGCCTGGAACGCAACATCGACGAATCCCGCCGGGCCGCGCTGTCCACGCGCACCCTCGGCGAACGGCTCGAAGGCTTGCGCGGCACGGTCAACGAGCTGCGCCGGCAGGCTCCGGAAACGGACGTCGCGCTGCGCAATCTCGAAGCGGACGTGGCGAAGCTGGCCGAGAGCTACGACGGCGTCGGTGCGGAAGTCGAAGCCGCGGCCGGGACTGTGCATAAGATGTTCGCGCGCCGCGACGAACGGCTCGACGCCGACGAGAAGGCCATCCAGCGGGTGACCCTCGACGTCAGCGCGATGCGCGACGCGGCCCGGCTCCGGCACGCTCCGGTGCCGCGCGGGGCGGACGTCGTCCAGTGCGACGTCGGCGCGCTGCTGATGCCGATCGACGAGGTCATGCTCCCGTGGATCCTGTTCCACCGGTCCTGGGAGGACAGCGAGGCCGAGCTGATGGCGTCGCTGGCCGAAGGCGCGTTCCTGGACATCGGCGCGCACGTCGGCTACCACACGCTGCGGCTGCTGCGGGCCACGCCGGACGTGACCAGGGTGATCGCGGTGGAGGCCGACCCGGTCAACGCCGCGTACCTGCGCCGCAACGTCGAGGTCAACCTTCCCGCCGCGGCGGGCGAGCTGGTCACCGTGGTCGAGTCGGCCGCGTGGGACGAGCCCGGCACCGTGCACCTGGCGCAGGCGACCCCGGGAAACAGCGGCGACAACCGCGTCACCACGGACGGTTCCGGCGTCGAGGTCCCGGCGGTGCGGCTGGACGCCGTGCCCGAGGTGACCGAGCAGCGGATCGGCCTGGTGAAGGTCGACCTGCAGGGCCGCGACCACCGTGCCCTGGCCGGGCTGGCCGAGGTGCTGCGCCGCGACCGGCCGCACGTCGTGTGCGAGTTCGACCCGGGCGCGATCGCGGAGCTGGGCGACGACCCGGCCGTCGTGCTCGCCGGGTACCGCTCGCTCGGCTACACGCCGAAGGTGGTCACCGACGACGGCCCCGCCGACCAGGTGCTCGAAGACTCGGCGATCATCGCCGCGGCCAAGGCGGACGAGAAGCAGTTCGTCACGCTCTGGCTCGCGCCCTGAGCTGATCGCGCACGTGGCGGCTCAGGGCGCCACGTGCGCGATGGTCAGCAAAAACGCGCCGTACCAAGCACTTCCGACGGTGATCACCGGCAGCAGCACGGCCAGTACCCGGTTCGGCAGCTTCGCCAGCAGAAGCGCGACCGGCACGGTCAGCACGAACGCGGGCACCAGGAAGCGCGCGCGGGACTGGAAGAAGTTCGACGAGCACAGCGCGATCACCACGGTGAGCGTGCCGTAGATCTGCCACGGCAACGGCAGCCGCGTCGCCCACGTCCAGAACTGCAGCACCACCGCGGCGAGCACGACGAGCGCGGTCACGGTGATCCAGCTCGCCTCGTCCGAGGTGAGGCCGTCGCGGACCTGGGTCCAGGTGAAAACGCCGAAGTCGAAGTGCATCCGCCAGGCGTTCTGCAGCCAGAACCAGCCGTCCGGGCGGCCGGTCCGGATCCAGACGTACCCGAGGTAGCCCAGCAGGCCGAGCGGCGCGATCAGCCCGCCGACCCACGGCCGCCAGCCGTCGCGACGCTGGAAAACCGCGATGAGGGCGGCGATGCCAACCGCGGCGATCAACGCGCCGGAACTGGCCCGGGTCAGCCCGGCCAGCACCGCGAACCCGCCCGCGACCAGCCATTCGCGCCGCGCGAGCAGGACCAGGGTCCAGGCCACGAGCGCCATCAGCAGCGCTTCCGAGTACACCAGATGCAGCGCCGTCGAACCCGGCCCGATCGACCACAGCACGGCGACCAGCAGACCCACGCGCGGTCCGGCCAGGTCGCGGCCGAGCACGAACAGGCCCCACGCGGCCGCGCATCCGGCCAACAGCGAGATCGTCATCCCGGCCACGAGCGGCGGGATCCCGACCAGCGTCAGCAACCCCACCGTCGCCGGGTAGAGCGGGAAGAACACCAGGCTGTTCTCGACCGGCAATCCGTCGATGCCGAGCGCGATCGGCTGGTCGTAGCCGTGCTGAGTGACCGAGAGGAACCAGTTCGCGTCGAAGTTGTCGATGAACCGGCCCGGCGACACGTCGGCCTTCCAGCTCATCATCCAGAGCACGCCGAACGCGACGAGCTGGAACAGCAGGTAGAGGCTGATCGCCGGGGCGGCTTGGCGGAACGCGGTGCGCAGGGTCGGCGAACGCTCGACGGTCGCGTCGAGACTGGGCTGCTGCACGCTCCCCGAACTCCTGAACTAGCTCGCACAAACCGGACGAATTCCTGCCTGATCGTACCTGGCGACCGCATAATCCGAGGCCAGAACGGGTTTTGTGACTTTCCCCCCGCTTACCGGCAATTCCGGGGAGTACGTCCGGGCCGGGGGTACGAGGCGGTAACCTTCACGAGGTTGTCGGTAGCGGAAGACGGGGGTGAGCACGCTGGCCGAGCCGGATTCCGCTGCCTTGGCCGAGCCGTCCGCGCCGCCGAAGAAGACCCGGATCGTCTTCATCGACATCGGTCGCGGCCTCGGCGCGCTGCTGGTCTTCTACAGCCATATCGCCCATCCGTGGATCATCGCGAAGAACGACAAAGCCCCGTACGTCGACTTCATCGAGGCGCTCACGAGCGGTCCGATGCACATGTCGAAGCAGGGCATCGGGCAGATCGCGGTGCCGTTCTTCTTCCTGGTCAGCGGTTTCGTCGTGACGCCGATCGCGCTGCGCCAGGGTACCGGGCGATTCGCGCTCAACCGGTTCATCCGGGTGTACGCGCCGATGCTGTTCGTGGTGCTGCTGACCGCGTTCCTGATGCTGGTGAGCCTGCACCCGCCGTCGACCGGGCAGTCGCAGACGCTCAACCCGCTCACCGTCCTGACCAACACCACGCTGGTCAACTACCTGATCTTCCCGCAGGTCGTGCTGGTGCCGGTGGCCTGGACGATGATCGTCGAGGTCATCTTCTACCTGCTGCTGATGGCGGTGCTGCCGCTGCTTCGCCGGTGGGTGTGGCTCGGGATCGCGGTGGAGCTGACGTTCATCTTCGTGGTGATGATGAGCCGGTCGCAGTTCGGACCGTCGTGGTCGCTGTTCGCGGTGAACGTCTCGTATCTGCCCGCGATGCTGATCGGCCAGGTCGTCTGGGCGACGACCAAGAAGCAGATCCCGCTGTGGACCGGCGCGCTGTACGGCGGCTGCGCGTGGTCGCTGTACGTGCTGGCGGACGTCATCAACGTCGGCCGCGTGGACAGCTCCTACAACCTCGCGCTGGCCTTCGCCGTCGCCTGCTTCCTGATGGGCATGTTCGCCGAGGACCGGCTGAAACAGCGCAAGATCTGGACCATGCTGTCCGAGCGCAGCTACTCGATCTACCTGCTGCACATGCTGGTCACGTTCGTGCTGCTGCAGTTGCTGCGCCCGGCGGTGCCGCTGCCGATCGCGCTGCTGATCGTGATTCCCGCGGTGTTCGGGGTGGTCGAGTTCAGCTACCGGTTCGTGGAACGGCCGAGCCACTCGCTGGCGCGGCGGTTGTCGCACCGGCCGAAGCCGCGTCCGCCCGCGCCGGAAACGCCCGATCCTCCCGTTGAGCCGCCGGTCGAGACGCCGGGGGAAAAGACTCAGTTCGTCGACGACACCGAAGTGACCCTCGAGATCCCGAGGATTCCCGCCGAACCGGTGCCGCCGCGTCGTCCGGCGCCTAGGCCGCTTCCGGCGCAGAACGGGCGGATGCCGAGGAATGGCGCTCCGCCGACCGCCGCTCCGCGCGTCGACCAGCCGCGCACGATGGCTCCTCGCGCGAATGGCGGTGCGCACCGCCAGCGTCCGGTCTCCGAATCGGGCGTCGACCGCACCGCCGAACCGCCGGTGCGCCGCGCGATGCCGCCGCGCCGGCGGCCGTCAGCTCCGCCGGAGTTGCGCTACCAGCCGGACCAGGAAAACCAGGGCCAGCGCGGCGACCAAGACGATCTCCCACGCCACCGCGACTCCTTCCGCCACACCCCTCGCTGAGAGGTGATGCTCTGCCTGTAGGGCGTGCGAGGGTGGGAGGACGTTCACCGACACGGCGTAACTCACACTCCCGGCTTAGCTCACGCGTGCGAGACCTCGTGAGTGGCAATCCCGGTTAGAACCGGCATTGCCACTCACGAGCGGCGGGGGGTGACGAGGCCGGATTCGTAGGCCAGCACCACCAGCTGCGCCCGGTCCCGAGCGCCGATCTTGGTCATGATGCGGCTGACGTGCGTCCGCGCCGTCGCCGTGGAGATCACCAGGTGGGCGGCGATTTCGTCGTTCGACAGCCCGCCCGCGACCAGCGCCAGCACCTCGCGTTCGCGTTCAGTCACCTCCTGCACGGCCGAGGTGTCGATCCGCCGGTGCTCCGGCCGTCCGACGATCTCGGCGATCAACCGGCGCGTGACGGTCGGGGCGAGCAAGGCCTCCCCCGCCGCGACGACGCGCAGCGCGTGCAGGAGTTCGACCGGTTCGGTGTCCTTCAGCAGGAAGCCGCTGGCCCCCGCGCGCAGTGCCTCGTAGACATACTCGTCGACATCGAAAGTGGTCAGGACCAGCACTTTCACCCCGGCGAGATCGGGGTGCGAGGTGATTCGGCGGGTCGCTTCGAGACCGTCGGTGCCCGGCATCCGGATGTCCATCACGACGATGTCCGGCCGGTGCTCGACCGCCCGCGCGACGGCCTGCTCGCCGTCGCTTGCCTCGCCAGCCACCTCGAAGCCGTCCTCGGTGTCCAGCAGCAGCCGAAATCCGGCGCGGACCAGGGCCTGGTCGTCGGCCAGTACGACGCGGATGGTCATTTCTCCCCCTCCACGGGCAGTTCCGCCCGCACCTGGAAACCCTGCCCGGTGACGCTCGCCTCGACGCTGCCGCCGAGCGCCGTCGCGCGTTCCCGCATGCCGCGCAGCCCGTGCCCAGGCGTCGGCTGGACGGTGCCGCGGCCGTCGTCGCGCACGATCAGGACCAGCGTGCCCGGCTTCCGCTCGAAGCGGACCTCGACGCGCTGTGCCCCGTCCGCATGCCGGACGACGTTGGTGAGCGACTCCTGCAGGATCCGGTACGCCGCACCGTCCACCGGAGCGGGCAGCTCGCCGGCTTCACCGTGCAGCTCGACTTCCAACCCGGCAGTGCGCGCGTGGTCGAGCAGTTCGTCGACCTGCGCGAGGCTCGGCGCGGGCGCGCGGTTCTCGCCGGAACGCAGCACGGCGAGCGTCGCGCGGAGGTCGTTGAGCGCGGACGCGCTGGCCGCCTTGATGTGGAGCAGCGCTTCCTTCGCCTCTTCCGGCCGCCGATCCGCGACGTGCGCCGCGACGCCCGCCTGGACGTTGATCATCGCGAGGCTGTGTGCGACGACGTCGTGCACCTCGCGGGCGATCCGAAGCCGCTCCTGCTCGGCCATCCGGTGGCGGTGCTCGTCGACCTGCTCGCGGCGGGCAGCGACAGCCGCGAACTGGAACCGGACCGCGGTCGCGATGCCGATCACGGCCGCCATCCAGACCACGGAGAACAGCGCCCAAGCACTGACCGCAAACGTTTGCGCGGCGATGATGTGGACGACGTACGCCGCCGCGAGGACCGTTGCGCCAGTGCTTCCGGCGACCACCGGACCCTTCCGTCGCGTGAGCACGAAGAGCGCGATGGTGGGAACGATGATCACTGGCCCGCCGGGCTCGGGCGACAGGTAGTACGCGTACGCCGAAGCCGCGGTGAGCACGAACAGCGCCAGCGGGTACCGGTGGACGAGCAGCAGAGTCAGCACGGTCGCGGCCAGCCACGCGGCACCGAGCGGGCTCAGCGGATGCGGCGCGTGCTGCCAGCGGACGGACGCGCTGGAGCCGCCGAGCACGAACGCGAGCACCACGACGGTCCGGAACACCCGCCCGAACCACGGGTTCTGCGCCCGCCACCAGAACATGATGCGAAAACTACCGGGGAAGCCCGCCGGGCGCGTCCGTCGTGGAGCGCGGGATCCGGCTACGCGTGGCGCGGTATGTCGAGAACGCTCGTCCGGCTCCGTTCACTGGTCAAACGGAGAAAAAGGAGACGGTGATGAGCGAAGTAGTGGCCGGAGCGAGCATGTCGCTGGACGGTTTCGTGGCGGGACCGGGCGAATCCGGGTTCGACCTGCTTTTCGGCTGGACGGGCAGCGGCACCGAGGAGGTGCCGACCGCGCAGCCGGGACGCTCGCTGCGCATGTCCCCGGCCAGCGCGAAGGTCGTGCGCGCGCAGCTGGAATCGACCGGAGCGCTGCTCGTCGGCAGGCGGCTGTTCGACCTGACCTCGGGCTGGGGCGGCCTGCATCCGTTCGGCGGGCCGGTGGTCGTGGTGACGCATCAGCCGCCTGCCGGATGGGAGGACTCGCCGTTCACCTTCGTCACCGAAGGCATCGAGGTCGCGGTGGCGCGGGCGAAGGAACTGGCCGACGGCCGCGACGTCGGTGTGAACGCGGGCGAGATGGCGCGGCAGTGCTTGAACGCCGGACTGCTCGACGCCTTGCGAATCGATCTGGTGCCGGTGCTGCTCGGCGGCGGGGTGCCGTTCTTCGGCGAGTTCGGCCTAGGACCGGTGCGCCTCGGCGAGCCGGACATCACCCCCGGCGAAGGCGTGACCCACCTGCACTACCGCGTGGTCGGCACGAACTCCCGCAGCTTCGCATGCGTCTCGTCGTTCGCCGGGGTGTAGACCGACATCCGGATCTCCGAGCGGCGACCGGCGTAGAGGTAGGTGAAGTCGAACGTCAGCAGGCCCGCCTCCGGGTGCAGGTATCGCTTGCTCTTGGCCTGCTCGGTGTTCACGTCGTGCTGGCTCCACAGCTCCTCGAAGCACGGCGACTCCGCCCGGAGCCGCTTGACCAGCGACTTCCAGCCGGGCTCGCCCATGTGCTCGGCCATCGCGGCACGGAAGGACGAGACCATCCGCGGCACGTTCTGCTCCCAGTCGACCATCCGCTCTTTCCATTGTGGATTGAGCAGGCACTGCACGAGCGTGTTGCGTTCCTCGTACGGGATCGCGTCGACGCCGCCCATCAGCCAGTCGTAGCCCGCGTTGTGGCCGAGCACGTCGAAGCGCGCGTTGCGGACCGCGACCGGGAACGGCTCCAGCTGGACCATCATGTCCCGCATCGACGGGGTGATCGCGGAGCAGTGCTTCTTCTCGGTCACCGGCTCCGGCGCGCCGGCGAGGGTGAACAGGTGCACGTGTTCGTGCGGGTCGAGCCGGAGCGTGCGGGAGATCGCGCTGAGCACCTGCTCGGACGCGTTGATGTCGCGGCCTTGTTCGAGCCACGTGTACCAGGTGACCCCCACCCCGGCGAGCTGCGCGACTTCCTCGCGGCGCAGCCCCGGCGTGCGCCGGCGGCCGCCGAGCGGCAGGCCGACCTGCTCGGGCGTGATCCTGCCGCGCCGGTTGCGGAGGAACTCCCCCAGCTCGGTCCGGCGAAGGCGGTCTTCGATGCCAGTGGTCACGACTACCAGGTAAGCACAACCCCGACCCTGTTACCAGGTAGTCGCAGTACCAGGATAAAAGCACACCTGGTACCAGGGTCTCCGGCGGCGGAACGTAGTACTCATGACGACTACCACCCCTGCCCCGGCGACGGCCACCGCTGCTGTCGGGACGCCGGAAAGGACAGGACTCACGTCCGCCGGCTTGATCACCGTGCTGCTGGGGGCAGCGCTGCCGATCATCGACTTCTTCATCGTCAACGTCGCCCTCCCCACGATCGATGCCGACCTGCACGCGTCCACCGCGACGCTCGAACTGGTCGTCGCGGGCTACGGCATCGCATACGCGGTGCTGCTCGTGCTCGGCGGTCGACTTGGCGACACGTTCGGCCGCCGCAGGCTTTTCCTGCTCGGCCTCACGCTGTTCACTCTCACCTCGCTGGCCTGCGGCGTCGCCCCGGACGCGAGCACGCTGGTCATCGCCCGCGTCGCGCAAGGCGCGGCTTCGGCACTGCTGCTGCCGCAGGCGCTGTCGATCATCCAGGCCGGCACGTCCGGCGAACGCCGCTCCCGCGCCATCGGCCTCTACGGCGCGACCGGCGGCATCGCCACCGTGGTCGGGCAGCTGCTCGGCGGCGCGCTGGTGGCCGCGAATGTGTGGGACCTGAGCTGGCGGCCGATCTTCCTGGTCAACGTGCCGATCGGGATCATCGGGCTGCTGCTCGCGCGCCGTACGGTGCCGGACAGCCGGGCGAGCAACCCGCTCGGCGTCGACCGCTGGGGCACCGCGCTGCTGGCCGTTTCGCTGCTGTCGCTGCTGATCCCGATCATGGAAGGCCGCGCGCTGGGCTGGCCGTGGTGGAGCATCGCGCTGCTGGTGATCTTCCCGTTTGCCGCGTTCGGTTTCGCCCGCGTGGAGCGGAAGCTTGAGGCCGCGGGCGGAACGCCGCTGTTGCCGCCAGCGCTCCTGCGCACCGCGAGCGTGCGGCACGGGCTGACCGTCGCGGTGCCGTTCTTCTGCACCTTCGGTTCGTTCATGTTCGTCTACGCGGTGACCCTGCAGAACGGCCTGCACCTCGGCCCGCTCGGCGCGGGGCTGGCCTTGACTCCGATGGCCGTCGCGTACTTCACGACGTCGCTGGTCAGCAGCCACCTGGTCGCCCGGTTCGGCCGCAAGATCGTGCCGATCGGCGGGCTGATCCTCGCGGTCGGCCTGGTCGTGCTCGCCGGGACCGCGCTGGCGGACTGGCCCGACCTGTCGATCTGGCAGCTCGCCCCGGCGATGGTGCTGATCGGCGTCGGCAACGGGCTCGCGATGAGCACGCTGTTCCGGGTGGTGCTGTCCCGAGTGCCCGCCGACCTGGCGGGGGTCGGCGGCGGCGTGCTGACCACTACCCAGCAGACGTCGCTGGCGCTGGGCGTCGCGGTGCTCGGCAGCCTGTTCGCCAGCCTGAGCGTGCCCGGCGCGATGGGCTACCAGGGCGCGTTCGTGCTGGTCATCGGGATTTTGGCGGCGCTCGCGCTGCTGGTGACCGGGCTGGCGCGGAAGCTGCCCGACCCACGCTGAGAAACTCGTCCGACGGAAAACCCCGCTCCCGGACGACGATGGGAATGTGACGGAACCTCGGGTGCAGCCAGACCCGGCCTTCGCGCTGCTCGGCCTCTACGAGACGGCCCTGCCGGAGGTCTATGGCTACCTGCTCGCGAGGTGCGGCGACCGCGTGCTGGCGGAGGAACTGACGTCGGAGACGTTCCTCGGCGCGGTCGCCGCTTGCCGCAAGGAGCACGCGCCGCCGGTGAGCACGGCCTGGTTGATCGGGGTGGCCCGGCACAAACTGGCCGACCATTGGCGGCGGGCCGAACGGGAACAGCGCGGGCTGCGGCTCGTGCACGACGCCGGATGCGACGTCGAGGATCCCTGGGACGAACAGCTCGACGCCCTGCGCGCACGGCAGGTGCTCGAAGCGCTGTCGGTCTCGCATCGGGCGGTGCTCACCTTGCGCTACGTCGACGGCCTTCCGGTGCGCGACGTCGCCGCGCATCTCGGCCGGACCATCCACGCGACGGAGGCGTTGCTGACGCGGGCCAAGACCGCGTTCCGCCGCAGCTACCAGGAGAAGGAGGGACGCGATGCCTGAACCGTTCGACGCGCTTGCGCTGCCTTCGACTCCGGCGGACCCCGATCCGGCCTTCGCCGAGCAGCTGCGGGACGACCTCCGCCGCCTGATCCTGAACGGAGCGGAGATGACCACCACCGAAACCACGCACGCCCAAGCGGGCGCGCTGACGCCGTACCTGGTCGTGACCGACGCCCGGGCCGCGCTCGACTTCTACGTCGAGGTCTTCGGAGCCCGACGCCGGTCCGAGCCGATCGTGATGGACGACGGCCGGGTCGGGCACGCCGAACTGGACATCGGCGGCAGTGTGCTGATGCTGGCCGAGGAATTCCCCGAGCTGGGCAATGTCGTCGCTCCGGAGGGCGGCGCGCTGGTGCGCGTCGAGGTGCCCGACCCGATCGGCGCGGCGCGGCGGGCGGTGGAACTGGGCGCGGAACTGCTGCGTCCGGTCGAGGACCGCGGCTACGGGCTGAACGGCGTGATCCGCGACCCGTACGGCCAGCGCTGGCTGGTCGGAAAGGCCGCGCCACAAGCGAAAACGCCCGGGGAGCGCACATATCGGCACGGCGAGGCCGGGTACTTCACCTTCCAGGTGCCCGACGAGGTCCGGGCCAAGGCGTTCTACGGCGCGGTGCTCGGCTGGCAGTTCAACCAGGGCAGCCTGCCGACCGCGTGGCGCATCGAGGGCCACGGCCTGCCCGGCGGGCTGTGGGGCGGAGCGGAATTGCAGACCGGGTGGAAGCTGATGTTCGCCGTCGACGACCTCGAAGCCGCGCTCGACCGGGTGCGCGCGCAAGGCGGCCGGGCGGGCGAGGTGGAGAACCCGCCGTACGGCCGAACGGCGGATTGTGCCGACGACCAGGGGATCGAGTTCTGGTTGTGGGAACAGCCACGCACGTGACCTCGGCCAAAACCCGGGCGGCAAACCGGCCGCCGGGGCGCACACTCGAGAGATGGCCGCGCACTGGACGCCCCGCGACGAAGCCGAACTGACCGCCGGTTGGCAGCTGTGGCTCGCGCTGGGTTCATGCGCCTGGCCGGGACCGGACTGGGACGGCACGCCCGCCGAAGCCGTCCGCGGCCTCGAACGCTGCTTCACCGCCTGCGACGAGATCCTCGCCGCGCACGACCAGCCGGACTCCGCGGTCGCCGGGCTGGTGCGTTCGATGATCCTGGCCGCCAACTGGACGCTCGAACTCTGGCGCGACGACGCGGACCCGCTCGATTCCGAACGGGCCGCGCTGCTGCACGCCGATCTGGCCGCTTTCGCCGATCACGCGGAAGGCGTCCGTACCCTGCTGGCGACGGGCGGCGGGTGGGCCTCGCTTCCGCTGTGACCCGCCCACCGTCCGTCTACAAAGGACTTACCAGCTGGCAGGCCGCTTCCGCTCCGGCTCGTACGGCTGCGTGAGGACCTCGATCCCGTTTCCGCCCGGGTCAAGGAAATACACGCCGCGGCCGCCGTGGTTGTGGTTGATCTCGCCTGGGCCCTGACCGCCTGGTCCGGCGTGGTAGTCGACCCCGGTTTCCTTCAGCCGCGCGAAAAACGCGTCGAAGTCGTCTTCCGGAATGAGGAAGCAGTAGTGCTGCAGCTTGCGGTCCTCGTCCGGGATCGTGGCGAAGTCGAGCCGCACGCCGTTGCTGGTTTCGACGGGGATGAACGGGCCCCATTCCTCGCCGATCTCGAAGCCGAGCAGGTTCGCGAAGAATTCGGCGGATTCCCGGTTGTCCCGGGACGGGATCATAACGTGATTCAGTTCAAGAGAAACGGACACGAAGCAATGCCTCCAGAAGGCATCCCAGCACCTCCATGTCTCACCCAGCCGGTGACCGACACGCGATGCCGCCGAAGAGCATAGCGCAGCGGAAGCGAATCACCAATCAGGAAACCGCCACTCGCCGCCGGGCCGCGCGCGGACGGCCGACGCCCTGCCAGGACAACCCCGCGTCGAGAATCATCCCGGGGTCGAGCAAGTTGCGGGTGTCGACGACGTCGTCGCCTTCCATCGCGTCCGCGATCGCGACCCAGTCCAGATTGCGGAACTCGGCCCATTCGGTAAGCACCACAACAACATCCGCGTCCTTGGCGACCTGATAGGGATCGTCCACGACGGTCATTCCCGCGATACCGCCGGACACCGCCGGGTCGTACGCGGTGATCTCCGCCCCGAGCGCACCGAGCACCGAAGACACTGCCAGCGCAGGAGAATCGCGCAGATCGTTCGTGCCCGCCTTGAACGCCAAACCCAGCACACCGATTCGCGCGCCGGCCAACGTTCCGCCGCAGGCACCGGCGATCTTCGCCACAATGCGGTCGCGCTGGGCGATGTTCTCGTCGATCGCCGAGGTCAGCATCCGGAAGTCGTAGTCCACCGACTCGGCGACCTTGACCAGCGCGCTGGTGTCCTTGGGCAGACACGAACCGCCCCAGCCCGGGCCGGGCTTGAGGAACGTGCGGCCGATCCGCCGGTCGTAACCCATTCCTTCGGTGACCAGGTCGATGTCCGCGCCGAGCCGTTCGCACAGTTCGGCGATCGAGTTCACATAGGACAGTTTGAGCGCGAGGAAGCAGTTCGCCGCGTACTTGACCAGTTCCGCGCTGGCCGCGTCGGCGACCACGATCGGTGCGGCGAGGTCGCCGTACAGCTGCCCGACCCACGCGGCCGCGGCGTGCGAATCCGACCCGACGACGATCCGGTCCGGGTTCAGGAAGTCTTGCACCGCAGTGCCTTCGCGCAGAAACTCCGGGTTGGACACGACCGGCACGTCGTCGCGGCCGACCATCGCGCGGATCCGTTTCGCGGTGCCGACCGGCACCGTCGACTTCGTGATCAGCGCGCAGCCGGACGGCAGCACGTCGCCGATCTCGGCGGTCACCGCCTCCACCGCGCGCAAATCCGCGGACCCGCCCGCGCCCATCGGCGTCGGCACGCAGAGGAACACCCCTTCCGCGCCGCGAACGGCTTCCCGCGCGCCGACGACGAACGACAGCCGTCCGTTCGCCAAACCGCGGGAGACCAATTCGGCCAGTCCTGGTTCGAGGATGTCCACGCGGCCGGCCGACAGCCGGTTCACTTTCGCCACGTCCACGTCCACACAGGTGACGCGGTGCCCGAGGCTCGCGAGACAAGCCCCCGTGGTCAATCCGACGTATCCCGTCCCTACCACCACGATCCGAGCTGAGCTCATGGTGCTGAAGGTGACAGCCGGAGTTGACCTCAGTGCTAACGGAAGCGGTCGCGACCGAATACTCCTCGCGACGACAGCGGGTGAGGCGACACACTCCGGCGCGAGTGCGAACGAGCGTTAACCTGGGCGCGGAGGTGCACCGCGGCACCTGAGAGCAGGAGGAAGGCTGAAGATGCAGATCACCGACACCGCAGCGCTCGTCACGGGTGGCGCGTCCGGTCTCGGCGGCGCGACCGCCAAGGCACTGGCCGCGAAAGGCGCGCGGGTGTTCGCCCTCGACCTCGCGGCCTCGATCGAGAAGGCCGAGCAGGTCGACGGCGTCACCTACGTCGAGGCCGACGTGACCGACCCGGACCAGGTGCAGGCCGCCGTCGACACCGCGGCCGGCTCCGGCGTACCGCTGCGCACGGTGGTCAACTGCGCGGGCATCGGGCCGTCCGCGCGCATCCTGTCCAAGAAGGGCAGGCACGATCTGGCGCTGTACGCGAAGGTCATCCAGATCAACCTGATCGGCACCTTCAACGTGCTCACCGTCGCCTCCGAGGCGATCGCGAAGACCGAGCCGCTGGCCGACGACGCACGCGGCGTCATCATCAACACCGCGTCCGTCGCCGCGTTCGACGGCCAGATCGGACAGGTGGCGTACGCGTCGTCCAAGGGCGGCGTGGTCGGCCTGACCCTGCCCGCCGCGCGCGACCTCGCCTCGCACGGCATCCGCGTGCTGACGATCGCCCCCGGCATCGTCGACACCCCGATGCTCGCCACCGTCAGCGATGAGTTCCGCGCGGGCCTCGCCGCCGGCGTGCCGTTCCCGAAGCGGCTGGCGCGTCCGGACGAGTACGCGCAGCTCGCCCTGTCGCTGATCGACCACGACTACCTCAACGGCGAGGTCGTCCGCATGGACGGCTCGCTGCGGATGGCCCCGCGCTGACCTGTTGACCGAGTGGCTGTGCCGCCCCCTCGGCAGCACAGCCACTCGTCAGGTCACTCCTTGCGCAGCCGCACCTCGAGGCCGATCCCGTCGGGGGTCACCTCGCAGGTGCGGAACTTGCTCTCCGCGACAGTCGCCTTGAACTGCTCCGGCGTGTACGCCCGCCGCCGCAGCCCGCGGAGCGTGCGGACGGTGGTGAACGTGGCCACCGGACCGAGATGCATCCGCGCGACCTCAGCGTCCAATTCCGCGTCCGTGGTGCTCTTGCTCAAGTCCTGCACCAGCGCGACGCCGCCGGGCCGCAGCACCCGGTGCATCTCGTCGAGCGCGTCCACCGGGTCGGCGAAATTCTTGAACGCCGCCTGGCAGATCAGGAAGTCGAACGACCCGTCCACGAACGGCATCGCCGCGACGTCGCCGCGGCGGAAGTCCACCGTGACGCCCTGTTCTTTCGCGTACTCCCTGGCCAGCTCGACAAAAGTCCGGCTGACATCCAGCCCCGTCACCTTGCATCGGCCAGTGCGGGCCAATTCGACGGAGAAGAAACCCGGCCCTGGCGCGACCTCGAGCACGTCAGCGCCTTCGGCCAGGTCCGCGGCCAGCATTTCGGCCGACTCGCGGTACTGCACGAGCTGCGGTTCGGTGCGCCGTCCCCGCGCGTACGCCCGGGCGATCGGCCCCTCCATCTCCGGCAGCAGCTTCGTGCGATGACGTTTGACCTGGGTGTTCCCCATGTGCTTCTCCCTGTTCGGTGGATACCGAACCAGTGCCGCGCGAGGGGTTACCCGTATCCTGTCGACGCAGCCTGAGGACAGGTTTCCGCACCCGCGGTTCCCAGTTCGACGGTTCCCGGTCCCGGCGGCGGTGTGCCAGCACCTCCTCCGGGACCTCTTTATTCGCCCTCGTTCGTCACGAAGACGGTCATGTCGGGCAGCTCCCCGGTTTCCCGGTAATGCCGCCATTCCTCGACCCCCGCGATCGCACCGGAGGCCAACTCTTCACGCAGCCCGCGGACCCATTCGGCCTCCGCGCGCCACATCGCCAGCTGGTACTCGCTCTCCACGAGAAACAGCCGAGACATCTCGGCCCGCATCTTCGCCAGCTCCGCGACGCGGTCGTCGATCATCCGCTCCAGCTCGCCAACCCGATGCCGCAACCGCTGGTCGACGACGTCCGGCCCGAGCGCGAGCATCACCGACAGCCCGGTGTGAAACCGCGTCGGCTCCGGATCAGGAGCCCCGAGCAGTTCAGCGACCCAATCCTCCAGCTCAACCTGGCCAGCTTCAGTGATCCGATAAACGGTCCGCTCCGGCCGAGCCCCGTCCCGCACACTCTCGACCGCCTCGAGGTAGCCATGCTTTTCGAGATTGCCGACCACGGTGTAGAACGAGCCCCACTTGATCTTGAAGTCGCCCTCTTTGCCGCGCCCCCGCATGACAGTAGCGATTTCATACGGATGCATCGGCCGCTCGCACAAGGTGGCCAGCACAGCGAGGCCCAACATGTTGGACACCTTCCGCCGCTTCACTCCGACCTCCTCGTAGACGAGTACTCGCCAACGAGTATATGCAAAACCACACCGAACAGCAACGCCGAAAGAGCGCCGCCACGAGCACGAAGCGCGGATCCGCCGCACCACCCCCGCAAGAAGGCAAGGCACCCACACCCCCACAACCCCGATACGAAGCCAAAAACACGGGCGGCGGGTGCTTGTCAAGGCATCTTTCCCGCCTTGACAAGCACCCGCCGCCCGTAGTCACAATCAGGCTGAGGGGTGGTGGCCCCACACCGCACCGCTACCGGCGCACCAGCACCAGAGTCAGCACCAGAGTCAGATATCCAACATATACGGAACCTCGCCCTGAGCCCGCCCGCTCATCCACTCCCGCAAAGCCTTAGTAGCCAACACATCGTCCTCGTTGTACCGCAGCAATCGCTCCCGCTGCCCGTCATCGGGAACCGCGCCATCCATCCCGACCGCGTCCCGATACCACCGCATCGACGCCTCGCCGCCAGCCTCCGGATCCCGCCAAGCGAACCCGGCCACCGGCGCGATCACCTTCAACCCCTTGCCCCGCGAGCACAAGAACTGATCCGTCACGCTGCGAAACAGATCCACCCACTCGTCAGAGTCCACAAAGGACTGCACAGCCCGCTTCTCCGGCACCCCGGAATACTCCCCGAACCGATCCACCGACCCGAACAGCCACCGGTTCTCCGCGAGCGCGTTGTAGCAATACGCCCGGAAAGTCAGCCCGGCAGCAAGAGTCCGCGAACGAACATCGGTGAACCAAGCCCAAAACTCCGCGAACGACCGCGCCTCGTCCACCGTCGGCAACGGCTCCCAGGTCGCGAACGCCCGGTACCCCTGCGGCACCCCGATGTCCGCTCCGGACAGCAGCGTTCCCCACAGGTAAGCGCCAGCGTCGCCGAAACTCTCCATGTCCACGTCGACCTCGACGTCCGCGCGCGGCACCTCGACCCGCGGTGTGCGACGCACCACCGTCAGATCCGCCAGCCAAGCCCTGGCCAGCATGATCGCGTCGGAGAACGTGCCGCCCGTCCAGTTCATCGGCGGCATCTCGGCAGCCGGGTCCAGTGCGGCCAGCTTGTCCACAGTGGACACCCCGACCCGACGCAGTTCTCCCGCGTCCTCCCCGCGCACCACCAGGCTCACGTCCCGGGTTTCGGTGAGCACGACCTCGCAGGTGGCCCAGAAGGGACACCGCCGACACTCCAGCACCCGGGAAGGCGCAGCCAGCGCTTCGGCGCCGGTGGCGGCCGCGGTCGCCACCGCGAGCCGGTCCTCGAACCGCGAGTCGTACTCGTCCAGCGCGCTGCGGCCGCCCGGCCACGTGCCCGCGGTGAGGTCGTGCCACACGACGACATCGGCGTCGAGGCCGATCACGCCGCCGACCGCGGGTCCGCTGGCCGCCAGGTCGCGCGACTCCAGCATCCGCCGCAGGTGCGCGAGCCGCAGCTGGTCCCGCGGCTGCGAACGCACCTTGCGCAGCTCGTCCGGTGAACGACGCGCCGGGTCCAGCTCCGTCATCGCGGTAGTGGGCGCACCCTGGCCGCGGTCGGTGATCCGGTGCCGGACCACCAGCACCGGCACGTATCCCTCGCCGACGCGCACGAGCAGGTCGATCCCGCCGCGCCGGTGCCCGACCGGATCGGCGGGCAGCAGCGCGCCCCAGATGTACTGCGCGGCATCGGCGAACGCCTGCTCGGTGCGCCGCACCCGCTCACCCGCGGGCGCGGTGCGCGGCACTCGCGCCCAGGTGGCGTCCGGCCCCGAGGCCGCGACCAGCTGTTCGAGGATTTCCTCGCGGTGCGCGGTCGCGTCGTCGATGCGCTGCTGCGCCGTCGGATCCGGCGGCGGCAGCGGCACGTCGCGCATCGCCGGGTCGTGTTCCAGGTGCACCCGGCGGCGGCAACGGCTCACTGCTCCCGCGTCGAGCAACACCTCGTCTCCCATAGCGATCACAATAGATCGTGGGTACGACATTCCCCGCGCGAGCCGACATGCCCGTCACGTCGGGGACCAGTAAGTTCATCCGGAGAAGGCGTGGGAGGTAACGGCCATGGCGCGCAAGGCCAAGCAGGACAAGGCCAAGCAGGACGAGGGTGAAGCCCGGATCACCCCGAAGAAGGCGAAGAACGCGGTCGCGGTGGCCAAGGTGCTCGGACCGGCGGTGCTGCCGGTGCTCGCGCCGTACGCGGTCCGCGCGGCGGGCGCGGCGCGGGAGGCATACGACCGCTACCAGGCCCGCAAGCTGGGCGTCGCCGTCGACCAGCTCGGCGAGTACACCGGCCGCGGCGCGGCGCTGCACGCCCGGATCGCGGGTCTGGTGCAGGGCCTCGGCGAGCTGAAGAAGTCGGCGAAGGCGACCGACGCGGACCAGAAGTTCGCCACCGAGACGCAGTCGACGCTGGAGCAGCTGTCGGCCACGGTGCGTGCCGCCGAGCGCATGCCCGCGGCTCGGCGCAAGGCCGCGCACCGCGCGGTGACCGGCGAACTCGAACGGCTGGAAGAACAGCTGCTGCACCGCTTGGGCATCTGAAGCCGCTGAAAAGCCGTGAAGGGCTCCTTGAGGGAATCTGATTCCCTCAAGGAGCCCTTCACGGCCCTCGGGTGCTACTTGACCTCGGGCGCTACTTGATGAAGCCCTTTTGCAGCATCCAGTCGTGCGCGACGGTGCCGGCGTCATTGCCGTCCACGTCGACCTTCTTGCACAGCTCGACCATCTGCTTGTTGTCGATCGCCGCCGCCACCTTCTCCAGCGGACCGCGGATCTCCGGGTGCTGGTTCAGGAACTCGGTGCGCAGCGTCGCCGCGGCGTTGTACTGCGGGAACGCCTTCTTGTCGTCCTCGAGCACGCGCAGGTTCAGCCCGGAGATCCGGCCGTCGGTGGTGAAGACCTCGCCGACCGGGCAGGTGCCGTTGGCCACCGCCGAATAAATGGTGCCGATCCCGAAGTTCTCGATCTTCGGGTTCTTGAACCCGTACGCCTTGACCGCCGCCGGGAACCCGTCCTGGCGGCTGGTGAACTCCGTCTCCAGGCAGAACCGGTTCTGGTCCGGATGCGAGGTGAGGAATTTCGCCAGGTCCGAGGTGGACTTGAGGTTGTTCTTCGCCGCGTACGCCTCGGTGGTGGCGAACGCGTACTGGTCGTTGAGCGGCGAGTAGTTCAGCCAGGTGACGCCGTACTTCTCCGCGTCGGCCTTCGCCGTGGCCTCGTACTGCGCCTTCTCCCCGCCCGGAACCGGCAGCTCGTTGCCCTGGTAGTTGATCCAGCCGGTGCCGGTGTACTCCCAGGTCACGTCGGTCTGCCCATTGAGCAGCGCCTGCCGGGACGAGTTCGACCCCTTGATGTCGGTGAGGTCGATGACGTCCGCGCCCGCCGCGCTCAGCGCCATTTCGGCCATGTAGCCGAGGATGATGTTCTCGGTGAAGTCCTTCGACCCGACGACCACCCGCTGGCCTTCGAGCGACGGGATCGGCCGGATCGAGCCCGGTTCGATCTTGAACGGGATCGCGGTGTTGACGTCGAGCCCGCACGCCGAGAGCGTTCCGGCGAGCAGGGCGGCGCCGACCAGCGCGCCCGCCTTTTTCAGGACGTTCATCAGCGCAGTCCCTTCGGTCCGAAGTACTGCTCGGCGACCGCGCCCAGCCAGTCCACCAGCAGCGCCAGCGCGACGGCCAGCACCGAACCGGTGATCAGCACCTTGGTCAGGTTGAGCTTGTAGCCGGTGTCGATCAGGAGCCCGAACCCGCCCGCGTTGACGAACATGCCGAACGTCGCGGTGCCGACCGCCAGCACGAGCGACGTGCGCAGGCCGGCCAGGATCAGCGGGACGGCGAGCGGGACTTCCACCCGCCACAGCACCTTCTGCGCGGACATCCCGATGCCACGCCCGGCGTCGATCAGCGACGGGTCCACCTGCTGGATGCCGACCATCGTGTTGCGCAGCACCGGGAGCAGCGAATAGAACGCCAGCGGCAGCGCCGCGACCCAGAGCCCGCCGACCGCGCCGGTGAAGATGAACCACAGCACCAGCACGCCCAGCGCGGGCGCGGCCTGTCCGATGTTCGCGACCGCCAGAAAGATCGGCGCGAGCCATTTCGCCCACGGCCGGGTCACGATGATGCCCAGCGGCACCGCCACCAGCACCACGATCGCGGTGACCACGACGGTCATCGCCAAGTGGTCGCGCAGCGCGGTGAGCAGCGACTCCGCGTTGAGCGTTTCCTTCTCGGTCGCGGTGAGCCCGCTGGCGAACACCCAGATGAGCGTCGCCGCGACGATCAGCACGACCACGACGGGCTGGGCGAACAGCCGGACGCGTTCCGCGCGACGGGAGCCTGACTCGGTGCTGAATCCGGTATCGACGGCAGCGGTCATGCCGTGGCCCCGTCCTCGTCGACGTGGTCGTCGGCGTGCTCGTCGCGCAGCTGCTGGATCGTCGCGATGACCGTGTCCAGCTTGATCGTGCCCGCGTATTCGCCGCGCGCGCCGGTGACCGGCACCGAACCGCCCTCGGCGAGCATCGCCTCGAGCGCGTCCTGCAGCGTCGACTGGAGGCTCACGATGTCGCGCAGCGGCTTGCCGACCGAACCCAGCGAGGTGGCGTTGGTCAGCTCGCGCACGTGCACCCAGCGGATCGGCCGCCGCCGCTGGTCGAGCACCAGCGCGAACGGCTTGCGCGATTTGCTCAGCTTCTCCCGCACGTCGGCAGGCGATTCGTCGATCGTCGTGGTGAGCGCGTCCTGCTGCAGTTCGACGTCGCGCACGCGCAGCAGGGTCAGCTGCTTGAGCGAAGCGCCGGCGCCCACGAAACCGGCGACCGTGTCGTCCGCCGGGTTCGCCAGGATCGACTCCGGCGTGTCGTACTGCAGGATCTTCGACTGGTTGCCGAGCACCGCGATCCGGTCGCCGAGCTTGACGGCCTCGTCGAAGTCGTGCGTGACGAAGACGATCGTCTTCTTCAGGTCGGTCTGCAGCCGCAGCAGTTCGTCCTGCAGGTTGCCGCGGGTGATCGGGTCGACCGCGCCGAACGGCTCGTCCATCAGCAGCACCGGCGGGTCGGCGGCGAGCGCGCGGGCCACGCCGACGCGCTGCTGCTGCCCGCCGGAAAGCTGGCGCGGGTAGCGGTCGCGGAAATCGGCCGGGTCGAGCCCGACCAGGTCCATCATCTCCTCGACCCGCGCGGTCACCTTCTTCTTGTCCCAGCCGAGCAGGCCGGGCACGACGGCGATGTTCTGCGAGACGGTGAAGTGCGGGAAGAGCCCGGCCTGCTGGATCGCGTAGCCGATCTGGCGGCGCAGGGTGTCCACGTCGAGCTTCAGCGCGTCCTGCCCGCCGATGGTGATCCGGCCGGACGACGGCTCGATCAAGCGGTTGATCATCCGCATCGTGGTGGTCTTGCCGCAGCCCGACGGGCCGACGAACACCACGATCTTGCCGGCGGGCACGACCATCGAGAAGTCGTCGACCGCGGGGGCGCGGGTGCCGGAGTAGCGCTTGGTGACGTGGTCCAGTTCGATCTCGACGCCGGAGACGTTTTCTTCTTCGGTCGCAGTGTGCTCAGCCACGGACACCCCTAGAAATGGTGAATCGCTTGATCAGGACGTAGATGCCGTCGAGCACCAGCGCGAGGATGACCACGCCGACGGTGCCGGTGAGGGCCTGGTTGAGGGAGTTCGTGCTCCCGGCGTTGGTGAGGCCGGAGAAGACCTCCGCGCCGAGGCCGGGGCCCTTGGCGTAGGCCGCGATCACCGCGATGCCCATGAGCATCTGCGTGGCGACCCGCATGCCGGTGAGGATCGCCGGCCAGGCCAGCCGCAGCTCGACCCGGGTGAGCACGGAGAGCCGGCTCATCCCGATGCCGCGGGCGGCGTCGGTGATCGCCGGGTCGACCGCGTCGAGGCCGACGATCGTGTTGCGGACGATGGGCAGCAGGCCGTACAGCACCAGCGCGATCACCGCGGTGGTCGAGCCGAGGCCCGAGAGCGGGATCAGCAGACCCAGCAGGGCGAACGACGGGACGGTGAGGATCGTGCTGGCCAGTGCCGTGGCGACTGCGGAGCCGATGGGGCTGCGGTAGACGGCGATGCCGATCAGCACGCCCAGGATCGCGGCGAGGATCGTGCACTGCACCACCATGCTGGTGTGCAGCCACGCCTGGAGCAGCAGCCTTCCCCACCGGTCCGAGATGTACTCGAAGAGGTTCATCCGTATTCGTTCTCCCGCCAGCTTGCGAGCCCCGGACGTCACCCGTTCGGAGTAGCCCATCAATCGGCAGGGTGACTACCCGGAACGGATACGGTCGAAACCCCCACTTCTCGGTTGTGACTACCCACCGTTTCGCATCAGCCTGGGGTCGGCAACCGAAGCGACGGGCCCCACCGGATGGTTTTTACCGGATCGAGACCCGCCTACCTCGACGTTTTCCGCAGGTGCTCACCATTCGAGACGCTTCAGTCACCCACCGGAGTGCCGTTAAGCTGCCCGAATGAGCACCCCGGCCCGGCATCGCGGCGCACTCGCCGCTGTCCGTGGCGGGCTGCTCGCTCTGAGTTCAGCGTCACTCGCCGTCACCGCGCACGCGGCCGCCGACGGCGGACTGCCGGATCCCGCGCTCACCCTGCTGCTGACCGGCCTGCTCGGCTGGACCGCCACCGCACTCGCCGACCGGGCCCGCGGCCCGCTCGCCACGGTCGCCGTGCTCGGTGGCGGACAACTCGTCATGCACCTGGTGCTGACGACGCTCGGCGAGCACGACCCGCGTGGTGCGGCTCCCGCGCCGAACGGCTGGGCGATGGCCGCGGCGCACGCCGTCGCGACCCTGCTCACCGCACTGGTGCTGGCGCGGGCGGACGCGATGCTGCTCGCGGTGCTGCGCGTGGTGCGGGTGATTCTTCCGCTGCTGATCCGGCCGCTGCCGGTTCCGGTGGCGGCGAGCGGGGTGGTGCGGCCGCGGCCCGAGCGGGCGGTGCGGGTGCTGAGCGTCGAGTTGCGGCGCGTACGAGGGCGGCGCGGGCCGCCTGGGGGCTCCTGAACCCCTCGTGCGTGTTAATCCCGGTTCTAACCGTGATTGCCACTCACGACCACCCTTCCCCCCTTACCGGCGCAGGCTCCGCCTCCGCCGGCCCTTCCCTGTTCAGGAGCAGTTGTGTCCCACCATGTCTTCCGTCGCGCCGGCGTGCTCGCCGCGACCGTCGCCGCCACCGGTCTGCTCGGTGCCGGCATCGCGTCCGCGCACGTGACCGCCAACGTCTACGGCAAGGCCGCGACCAAGGGCGGTTACGGCGCCATCTTCTTCCGGGTCCCCAACGAGGACGCGAAGCTCGGCACCATCAAGGTCGAGGTCGACGTCAAGCCGGAGTACGGCATCGGCAGCGTGAGCACCAAGCCGATCCCGGGCTGGGCGGCCGAGGTCACCAAGTCGCCGCTGAGCCAGCCGGTGACGACCGCGTCCGGCACCAAGATCACCGAGGCCGTCACCAAGGTCGTCTGGACCGCGCAACCCGGCACGAAGATCAGCCAGGGCGAGTTCCAGGAGTTCGAGATCAGCGGCGGCCCGCTGCCCTCCAACGTCGACCAGCTCGAGTTCCCCGCCATCCAGACGTACGAGGGTGGCAAAGTGGTGGACTGGAACCAGCCCACCCCGCCCGGCGGCGAGTTTGATGGTCGGGGCGG
>NZ_PQIA01000137.1 GCF_003385235.1 Amycolatopsis circi
CGGCGATCGACTCGGTTCCGGCGACGAACATCCCGGCCTGGCCCAGGTTCCCCACCCGGATCTGCGGCTGACCGGTCGCGGGGCTCGGCGCCGCGCCGCCCGCGGGAAGCGGCGGCGGGGCGGGGGGCGGGGCGACGGGCCGCGGTCCCGAAGGCGCGGGTGCGGCGGGCGGCGGCTGCGCCGGGACCTGCCCGGACCACGGGCCGCCCTGCGGAGCGGGCGGGTAGCCGGGCTGCGGCGGACGGTAGCCCTGCGGCGCGGAAGGCGGGCCGCCGTAACCGCCCGGATTGCCTTGCGGCGCAGGCGGTCCCGCGTATCCGCCGGGGTTGCCTTGCGGTCCGGGATAGCCGCCCGGACCGCCCTGCGGACCGTTGTAACCGCCCGGATTGCCTTGCGGTCCGGCGAATCCGCCCGGGTTGCTCTGCGGGGCGGGATACGGCGGCCGGGGTCCTCCGCCGTTGCCCGGGCCGGGGTAGCCCTGCGGGCCGCCCGGGTACTGCTGCGGCGCGCCGTATCCGCCCGGGGCGCCCGGTGCGGGCAGGCCGGGAGCCGGAGCGCCCGGCGGCGGAACGAGACGGGCGGCCGCGCGGTAGCCGGGGTCCCCGGGCGGCTGCGTGTACTGCCAGCTCCCGTCCGGCAGCCGCCGCTGCCACGCCTGGCCGGGGACGAGCAGCCATCCGACGCCGTCCGGGCCGGTCAGCGCGGCCGTCCGGCCCGCCGCCGCCTCGGACTGTGCGGCCTGGAATGCGTCCCACCCTGCGCGCGTCAAAAAGACCAGCTCCCCCTCAGGTGCCCGTGCGGCAAGCCCGCCGCCGCCCCATTGTGCCCAACCCGGGACGCTCCGCGACGGCTAGTCGCCGAAGTCGTCCGTTCTCCCCTGGCGCGCGGTCACCACTGAAGCGCGCGTTTGAGCTGTTTGACCGCGATCGGCGCGAGTGTCGTGTTGAACGTCGCGGACGGATGGTTGTCGTCCATGTAGACCAGCACGTTCCCGACGACGCCGCGGCAGCGCTTCTGGTCGCAGTAGTAGTCGGTGAAATCCATGAACGTGACGTTCTCCGGGACGTCTTGGACCTTCTCCCACGACGGCGCCGCGGCGACCGCGGCCGACCGCGGCACCGAGCAAGCCGCGTCGGTCGGGCTCCGCTGCGCGACGCAACTGGCCATGTTGAACGCGTAGCGCGGGTTGTCGCGCACGGCCACGACCGGGATGCCCGCGTCGCCCAGGGTGGACCAGACGTCGACGAAGCCCTTCGGCGTCGTCTCGTTCGGCCCCGGCTTGGCGTTGACCGTGCCGAGCATGATGACCGCGTCCGGGCGCGTGTCGAGCAGCTCGTCGGTGACGGCCTTGTTCCAGTCGATGCAGTTCTTGTCGCCCGGCATCAAGTCGGAGCCGGACGAGTACGGGCACGCGCCCTTCAGCATGGTCTTGACCTGCCAGCCGTCGGAGACGACCGCGGGCCGGAAGGCGGCGAGGTACTGCTGGATGTGCGAGTCCCCGACGAGCACGACCCGCTTGGTCGGCGGGGACTCCGGGTTTTCCGTGCAGATCTGCAGTTCCTTGTTGCGCGGCGACATGGCGCACTGGTCCAGCGGAATGCGGGCCCAGTCGTCGGCGAGCTTCACTGTCGGCGGCACGATCGACGGCGACGGCGAGCCGCGGTAGACGAAGCCCTGCGCGTGCGCGACCGCGCCTGGGTGGTCCGGGTCGCCGATGGCGATCTCGTAGTTCGCCCGCGCGCTGCTCACGCCCTGCCACACGCCGCTCGCGACGAGCACCGGGGCCAGCGCGAGCACGCCGAACCGGTAGGAGCCCCAGTGTTTCGCGGTGCCGATTTTCGACAGCCGGATCGGGTTCTCTATCAGGTGATAGGTCAGGATCGCGAGGAGGAACGACACGCCGACCACGAACGTGCCGCCGAGCAGGCCGACCGCCACCCGGTCGCGGACGATCAAGTAGAACACCAGCACCGGCCAGTGCCACAGGTACAGCGAGAAGCTGAGATTGCCGACGTAGCCGAGGAACTTCGAGCTGAGCCAGCGGTCCGCGCCCAGCACGCTGCCGGTCTGCCCGGCGACCAGCACCAGGCCCGCCGAGACGGTCGGCCACAGCGCGATCCAGCCGGGGAACACGCTGTCCACGTCGAGCAGGACACCGCACAGCACCAGGCCCGCGACGCCGACCCAGCCGAGCACGATGCGCAGCGAGCGCGGCAGCGAGACCTGGTCGAGGAACATCGCCATCAGGCCGCCGAGCGCGAACTCCCAGACCCGGGTGAGGCCGTGGAAGTAGGCCAGCGGCTGGTCGGCCGCGGTGAGGTACACCGAGTACGCGAGCGAGGCCGCGAACAGGACGATCAGCAGCAGGTTCACCGTGCGCCGCAGCGACCAGCCGAGCCGGCGCACGAGCAGGCCGAGCGCGACGAACAGCACCGGCCACACCAGGTAGAACTGGCCCTGGATGGACAGCGACCAGAAGTGCTGCACCAGGCTCGCGCTGTTGTGCTGGGCGAAGTAGTCCACCGAATCGGCCGCGAGCTGCCAGTTCTCGTAGAACAGCGCCGAGGCGACGACCTCGCGGATGGTCTGGAACCAGCGGTCCTGCGGCAGCAGCAGCTGCGACACGACCACGACGGTCAGCAGCACGGTCATCGCGGCCGGGAAGAGCCGCTTGATCATCCGGCCCCAGGTGGCGCGCAGTTCGATCCGGCCGCGCAGCAGCGCCCGGTAGAGCTGGCCGGTGATCAGGAACCCGGAGACGAGGAAGAAGACGTCGACGCCGCCGGAGATCCGGTCGAACCACACGTGGTAGACGACCACCAGCACCGAGGCCAGCGCCCGGACTCCCTGCAGCTCGGGCCGGAACCGGGCTTGCGCGCTCGGTCCGGCGGGAGGGTTGCCGGGACGTTCCGGGGCCACCACGGTACTGCCGGACATGCAGGTTCCTCCCGAGGGCCGGTAGCCGGCCGACGGCCGCCGACTACTGGTCATGTGCGCTCACTAGCTATACGTGACGTCCGGCGTCGTCACGCATCCGGGGTCCCCCGACGGGAGCCGCTCGGCGGGCCCGGTCCTCGCGGTCGTTATCTTGACCGGGTGCCCGATTCCCGCCCTCCGTCCGTCCGCCGCGCGCGGATCGCCGACGTCCGCAAGATCAAGGCCCTCGTCGACTCCGACGCCGGCCGCGTGCTCCTCGAGAAGGATCTGGTCACGCTCTACGAGGCGGTGCAGGAGTTCTGGGTCGCGGTCGACGAGAACGGCACTGAGGACGTACTGGGCGCCGCCGCGCTGCACGTGCTGTGGGAGGACATCGGCGAGCTGCGCACCGTGGTGGTCGACAAAGCGGCGCGCGGCCGCGGGATCGGGCGCGCGCTGGTCGGCAGGCTCGTCGAAGAAGCCCGCGAGCTGGGGCTGAAACGGCTGTTCGTGCTGACGTTCGAGACGTCGTTCTTCTCCGGGCACGGGTTCGTCGAGATCGACGGGGCCCCGGTGTCGCACGAGGTGTACGCGGAGATGCGGCGGTCGCTCGACCCGGGCGTCGCGGAGTTCCTCGACCTGCCCTACGTCAAACCGAACACCCTGGGGAACTCGCGGATGCTGCTCGAGTTCTGAGCGCCCCTCAGGAGAATCGGACGAGAATCCGGGCCCCCGACCCGTCCACGGCCATGAGCTTCACCGTCGTGCCGGCGAAGGACGTCGCATCCGGGCCCTGACGACCCGTGTGCAACTGGACGGATGTGTGCTCGCCGCGCCCCGGTTCGGTCAGGACCAGCGCCACTACCGCCTCCCCCGCCACGAAGCACTGCCTGCCCGGGCGGCAGCGCGAATCCGAGACCAGCTGGCGGTAACGCACGGTCAGGTCCCGACCGGACACCTGCACTTCCTGGCCGGGCGTGAGCGCCACGTTCCCGCCCAGGTCGGCGGCAGGCGGCCGCGACGGTGTCTGCGCGACGGCGACCGGGCCGCCCGCGCACCCGGCCAGCGCGGCGGCCGTCCCGATACCCAGTGCGAGCTTCTTGAGGTCCATGGGTACTGGACGAGCCGAACGCGCCGGCCGGTTGCACGCGCGGCTCAGAAGTCTTCGTCCTCGCCGCCGGCCGGCGATCCGCCCGCGTCGGAGCCGCCGCGGATCATGAACAGCACCGACTCCAGCTCGTCCGGCTTGATCAGCACGTCGCGGGCCTTCGAACCCTCCGACGGGCCGACGATGCCGCGGCTTTCCAGCAGGTCCATCAGCCGTCCGGCCTTGGCGAACCCGACGCGGAGCTTGCGCTGCAGCATCGAGGTCGACCCGAACTGCGACGTGACGATCAGCTCGGCGGCCTGCAGCAGGACGTCGAGGTCGTCGCCGATGTCCGGGTCGATCTCCTTCTTCTCGCCCGCCTTGGCGCTGGTGACGCCCTCGTTGTAGTCCGGCTGCGCCTGTTCCTTGGCGAAGTTGACGACCGCAGAAATTTCTTCGTCGCCGACGAACGCGCCCTGGATGCGGACCGGTTTCCCGGCGCCCATCGGCAGGTAGAGCGCATCGCCCATGCCGATGAGCTTCTCCGCGCCCGGCTGGTCGAGGATGACCCGCGAGTCGGTGAGCGACGAGGTGGCGAACGCGAGCCGCGACGGCACGTTCGTCTTGATCAGGCCGGTGACGACGTCGACCGACGGCCGCTGCGTCGCGAGCACCAGGTGGATGCCGGCGGCGCGGGCCTTCTGGGTGATCCGGACGATCGCGTCCTCGACGTCGCGCGGGGCGGTCATCATCAGGTCGGCCAGCTCGTCGACGATCGCCATGATGTACGGGTACGGCTGGTACTCGCGTTCGCTGCCCGGCGGCGCGGTGATGTCGCCGGAGCGCACCTTGGAGTTGAAGTCGTCGATGTGGCGGACCCGGTTGGCCTGCATGTCCTGGTAGCGCTGCTCCATCTCCTCGACGAGCCAGGCCAGCGCGGCGGCGGCCTTCTTCGGCTGCGTGATGATGGGCGTGATCAGGTGCGGGATGCCCTCGTACGGCGTCAGCTCGACCATCTTCGGGTCGATCAGGATCATCCGGCATTCGGCGGGCGTCGCGCGGGCCAGCAGCGACACCAGCATCGAGTTCACGAAGCTCGACTTGCCGGAACCGGTCGAACCGGCCACCAGCAGGTGCGGCATCTTCGTGAGGTTCGCGGTGACGAACTCGCCCTCGATGTCCTTGCCGAGCCCGATCAGCATCGGGTGGTTGTCCTTGACCGTGGTCGGCGCGCGCAGCACGTCGCCGAGCCGCACCATCTCGCGGTCGGAGTTGGGCACTTCGATGCCGACCGCGGACTTGCCCGGGATCGGCGCGAGGAGGCGGACGTTGTCGGTGGCCACCGCGTAGGCGATGTTCTTGGTCAGCGCGGTGATCTTCTCGACCTTCACGCCCGGGCCGAGCTCGACCTCGTACCGGGTGACCGTCGGGCCGCGGGTGAAGCCGGTGACCTGCGCGTCGACGTTGAACTGGTCGAGGACCCCGGTGATCGCCTCGATCATCTGGTCGTTGGCCTTGCTGCGGGACTTCGGCGCGTCGCCGAGCTTCAGCAGGTCCGGCGGCGGGAGCGCGTAGTCGCCCTCGACGGCGCGGGTGACCGACAGCGCGGGTTCCGGAGCCTTCTTCTGCTTCTTCTCCGGCACCTCGGCGGGCGGCGCGACCGGCTTCGGCGGCCGGATCGGCGTGGCGGGCTCGGCGAGCGCGGCGTCGATGTCGAGCTGCTCGCCGTCCTTGTCGGCACTGGCCTGGCGACGCCGCGACGGCTTCCGCAGCCGGACGGCCTTCGGCTCGGACTCGGGTTCCTCGTTGTCGTGCTCGCCTTCGTGCTGGCCGCCCTCGTACTCGGCCAGTTCCTCCTCGTCGAGGCCCCAGGTGCGCAGGCGGTGCGGGATTTCGCGAACCGGCGTGCCGGTGAACACGAGCACGCCGAACAGCAGCGCGAGGATCAGCAGCGGCACCGCGACCCAGGTGGTGACGCCCTTGGTCAGCAGCCCGCCGGAAAACGCGCCGAGAATGCCGCCCGCGTACATGCGGCCGTCGTTGGTGTCCGGGAGCGCGGTGAAGATGTGCAGCATCCCGAGCACGGACAGCACGACCAGCACCGTGCCGATGACCATCCGCGGCCGGGTCTCCGGCTGCGGCTCGGACCGCATCAACGCGACCGCGACCACGAGCAGCACCAGCGGCAGCGTCACCGCTCCCGCACCGAGCACCGTCCGGGTAGCGACCTCGACACCGGCCCCGATCGGCCCCGCCGCCCGCCACCAGACACCGACCGCGGCGACGATGGCCAGCGCGATCAACCCGAGCGCGAGCCCGTCGCGACGGTGCTCCGCTTCGAGTTCCCGCGTGCGCCCGACCGTACGAGCCAGCGAGCCAATTCCCTTGGCGGCGAGGTTCCAGGTGCTGCGCACTCCGCGCCCGAACGCGCCCGAACTCTTGCGGCTGGCCGGACGCCGCGCAGCGGACGTCCGGGGCCGGGAGCTGGACCTGCCCCTGGTCGAGCCCTTGGACGACCTGCTCGACGCAGCCGCCCGAGACTTCGCCGGCGTACGCGAACTACGCGCCGGTGCCTTCCCGCCGCTTCCCGCAGTGCTCCGCTTTCTCGTCGCCGACCCAGCCATGCCTCCACGGTAACGGGCCGGGACCGATAGTCACATGTGCCACTCGCAGCGCACCCGAAACAATCGTCTCCAGATCACAGTCGATCTTGTGGAAGCATCCGCTGTGTCCCTCGCCGTTCCGCCGGAAGCCGAGGTCCCTTGATGCCGAGCCCTGCCGAGGTCGTGCGCGCGCTTGCCGACCGGACCGCTCTCGCACCTGTTCCTCGCGGTACTGGGCGGTACCACTACCTCCGGAAGTCCGGGTGGCATCAGCACACCGACCGGACCACCGCTGGCCGGATCCTGTCGGCCAGCACCGAGTTCTTCGACCGCGAGGACTGGATCGCCGCGGACGGCTCCGGGCGGTTGCTGGTGACACAGGGAGACACGGTCGTACGGCCGAGCGGCGACTTCCCGCCGGGCGGGTTGATGGGCGACTTCCTGGCTGGCCGGGATCTGGCGTCGGTGAGTGCCGCGCTGCGTCGGCTGATGAGTCCCTCTGGGGCGGTCAAGGCTTTCAGCACGGTCTGGCTGACGCAGGTCGTGCCGCCGGAGTTGCAGCGGTGGTTGCTGCTGTGGCTGGCCGAGCGGCCGGGGCTGGTTGTAGAGGACGCGGATCTGCCCGGGGTTGTCGTGAGCGTGCCGGATTCGGTGTTGGCCAGTACGCGGCAGCTGGTGTTCGACCCGGAGACGGGGATGTTGCTGCAGACCCGAGATGTCGAGGAGGACGGGGCGACTGTCGGGGGCTGCACTCGGTGGCTGGATTCCGGGTACACGGATTCGACCGAGTCACGACCGGTTGCGGCTTCCTGACCCGCGACCAGCCGGTCTTTCCGGCTCAGCGGCCACGCCACGCCAACGGGGACAACGTCACAGCAGCTTCAGCAATCCGCCGAGCGGTCTCAGTGGAGAGCCCCTTGCCGCCGGACTCGATCCATCCGGCGACTCGCTCGACCCCGACGTCGCGGTATTCGACAGCCTGCAGCAGCATTTCGACCTTGTCCGCGTCCTTCGCGCACTTCGCTTCGAGCGTCTCCCGGGTCTCGTACTCGTCTACCGCGGACCGCACCATGTCGCGAGCGTCGTCCGGCAGTCCGTCGGTCTGGTCGGCGGTGATCTCGCGCGGCTCGGGCTTGGTCAAGTACTTGGCCGCCGTGTGCGGGATGTCGCCCGTGCGGGTCTCTTGCGTGTCGTGCCAGATCGCCAAGAACGCGGCGCGCTCCGGATTCGCTCCTTCTTCCACGGCGAGCAGCGCCGCGATCTGTGCCGCGCGCAGGCTGTGCTCCCCCACCGATTCCAGGTCACGGATACCGGCCTGCCACCACCCCGCGCGGCGGATGCGCTTGAGCAACCCGAGTTCGTAACCGAACGAGGCGAGGGCCGAAGCGGTCTCGTCTGGCATGTAGCGATCTCCCTATCGGTTGGCGAGACGCAGAGCGTAATGAAGGCCAGCGACCTGGTCGCGCCCCTCACGAGACAGCACGTCGCTGCAGGAGAGCATTTCGAGCGCGCCGATCAGTGCGTCGCGTACGGCGGATGGTCCGGACAGGAGGGTCGGGCGGCTGGCGACGAGCGAGTGCACGGTGTGCAGGTTAAGCGGCAAGTGCGGCGAGGACGGGTCGAGGCGGCCCACCAGATGATGCAACAGCCGCATGCCCGACCACGCTCGAGTGTCGGCCGTTGCCATGAACCCGTCGTCGGCCTGATCGTCGGGCAATTCGCCGATCCAGTGCGCCCAGTAGTTGAGGTTCGCGACCTCGGCACGGGTGCCAGTGGTGCGGGATACGAAGTCGTGGAGATGCGTGCTGTCACCGGTCGACGCGAGCGCGACAGATGCCGAGCGAGCTTCGAGAAGGCCGGTCACGTCGCCGTTCGCGATCGACCGGCGGCCGGCGCTTGCCCATTCTCCGCGCAACCACCGCACGACCCGATCGCGTTGATCGAATCCGAGCAGGTACACCGCCTGACGGCGCAGCAGCGCCGCGTCCGGGTGCACGCCGCGTTCGGCGACGGCCATCAGGTGGTCGAAGAACCGCGTCCGTTCCTCGGCACTCATCGTGGGACCCGAGGCGACGGGACCGCGGCGCGGAACCTTCCGCGTGAACCCGGTGAACTCGGGCGGCAGGTGCCCGGTGAACGGCCACGTGATCAAGTTGGTGAGGGTCTTGCGGTGCACGCTCGCCGCCAGCGGGTGCAAGTCCGGCGTTACCCACGAGCCTCCGGCCGCGACACCGGTCGACAGGACGAGATCTGCCTCGACCGCCGCATGGAGGTGGCGGCCGGTCGAGGGAGGCGCGCCCAACCGCGGCAGCCGGGCGCACAACCGGACGAGGTCGCCCGCGTTCATCGCCGAGAGGGGCCTGCGCCCTGATTCCCACCCCTGAACGGTGCTTCCGTCGACCGCGAGACGTTCGGCTAGCCGCTCTTGCGTCAGCCCCGCGGACTCGCGCGCCAGCTTGAGCACGTAACCCGAAACGACACCTGTCGAACGCGAACCCGCATTGCCGGTCGATGTTGCCGATGCTCCGCCCACAGACGCCCCCGGTCTGGCCTGGTCCGGCCGGACCGTACTCGTACTCCCGGTCCGTTCTCCCTGACCTCCGGTGATCGTAACGTCACTTACCGCAGTCGCGGACCGCTTGGTCAGGGACGACAGGAAGGACGCGTGGGCGCCTATGCCAGCAATGATCTACCTCGACCCGGCCGCGCTCCTGCCCGTGATCGGCAATGTCTGGCATCGCGCTCGCTTGGCCCAGGTTCCGGCACCGGGCCAAGCGATAACGATGCTGTGCGGCCAAACCGCGGAAACCGCGTTCGAAACGCTCGCCCGGCGCAGCTCTCACGGTGCGTCGACTCAGTGCCCGGATTGCGACCTCGTCTATCGCCGCGAGCAGGGCCTCGTCGTCCGGCCGAATCACCCCGGTCTGGTTCCACGGCCTCAACGAACGACGCCGATGTCATGACAGCGCGGCTGCTAGACGGACAACGACCGCGGCGGAGAAAGAGGACAGCAGATGGCGAAGCCGGGCAATACCGCAGGTGCAGGACCGGCCAGGCCGACCAGCGTAGCCGGGAAGAGCCGTCGGACGGCCAGCTCAAGAGGCGGATCAGCCTCGCCAGCAGCGCTCTCCCTTAGCGGTGGTTAACAGACACATTCTGACCTGCGGTGACACCTTCGGACCGCCCACCGGCCCCACCTCACCGAGAACCGCGTTGCCCCAGGTGGATTCGCCCATGGAATGCTCTGCTCATGTTCGCGCTGCAACAGGACGAGGCCCCGCGCCGTGCCCCCGCGATCTGGCGGACGATGCTCAACATCGACCGGGGGCTGGTGAACCTCGTCGGGCGGCTCACGGTGTCCGGGTCTATTCCGCGGGAGCTGCGGGGCAAGCCGCTGCTCATGGCGGCCAATCACATCGGCGTGTTCGACGCCTTCGTGCTCATGGCGGCGTGCAAGCGGATCGGCATCAATCCTCGCTTCATGCTCGCCGGCGGGATTCTCGACGCTCCGGTGATCGGCCCGGCGCTCAAAGTCAGCGGGCATTTGCGCGTGGACCGGGCCAAGGCGGCGACCGCGGTCGGCCAGTTCGCCGAAGCCGCCGAGGCGTTGCGGACTACGCGGGAGCCGATCGTCGTCTATCCGGAGGGGCGGATCAGCCACGATCCGGGGCTGTGGCCGGAGCGCGGCAAGACCGGCGCGGCCCGGCTCGCGCTCGCGGCGGGGGTGCCGGTGATTCCGATCAGCCAGTGGGGCGCGCACGAGGCCGTGTACTGGGGCACGGAGACCGTGAACGGGCCCGCGGATCTGCTGCCGCTGGCCAAATCCGGGTTGAGCGCGCCGTTGCGCCGGCCCCGGTTCAAGGTGCACTTCGGCACGCCGGTGGATCTCTCCGACGTCGAGCCGGAGCGGCCGGGCGCGGGCGTTCGCGCGCACGCCAAGATCATGCAGGCCATCACCGACGGCCTGGTCCCGTTGCGCCGCCACGAACCCGTCCGCCCGCGCTTCCACGATCCGACCCGGCCGACCGACACGGTCAGTCCCTGGAAGCCGCAGCGCTGAACCGTCCGGATCGTGGGACACACCAACCAGTCCGGCTAGGGTCGCGAGGTGTGAGCACCCGCATTCTGGTCGTCTACTACAGCGCCACCGGAAACACCGCCGCCCTCGCCGGCGCGCTCGCCGAAGGGGCGGCCGAAATCGGGGCAGAGGTACGCGTCCGCACGGTGGCCGAGACCGCGCCGCCGGAAGCGGTGGCGAGCAATCGGCGTTGGCAGGCCTGGGCGGATTCCGGGCCGCACCACGACCTTGCCACACTGGCCGACCTGGAGTGGACGGACGGGCTCGCGTTCGGCAGCCCGACCCGGTTCGGCGGGCCCGCGGCGCAGTTGAAGTCCTTTGTGGACACCACGGGCGGCCTGTGGGCGCAAGGGAAACTGGCCGACAAGGTGGCGACGTCGTTCACGTCGGCGTCCACCGCGCACGGCGGCCTCGAAGCAACCGTGCTGGCAATCAACAACATCTTCTACCACTGGGGCGCGATCGTCCTCCCCCTCGGCTACGCCGACCCGCACCTCATGGAGTCCGGCAACCCGTACGGCGGCTCGTTCGTCTCGCGCAAGTCCGCCGCCCCGGACGGCACCGCACTGCAGGCACTGCGGATTCAGGGGCGACGGCTGGCGACGATCACGACACACGTCGCGACAGGCCTGAAGAGCCTCGGATAACTCGGTTTCCTTGGGTCATTCCGCTACGTACTGTCGCGCAAGTGACCACCGAACTCCCTGTCCTGGAACAACCCCGGGTGATCCACCGGGGCCGCGGTCTGTCCCTTGTCCTGCTCGCTGCGGTCTTCTTCAGCACGTCCGGCACGCTCGCGAAACCGGTGATGGAAGCGGGCATGACGCCGGAACAGGTGGCGGTGCTGCGGATCGGGACGGCGGGGGTTCTGCTGCTGATCGGCACCGCGCTCTTCGCCCCGCACACGTTGCGCGTCCGGCGCGGGGAATGGCCGGTGCTGCTGGCGTACGGCGCGCTCGGCGTGGCCGGGACGCAGCTGCTGTATTTCATTGCCGCCGAACGGATCCCGGTCGGCATCGCGATCCTGCTGGAGTTTCTGTCCCCGGTGCTGATCGCGTTGTGGGTGCGCGTGGTGCGGCGGAAGCGGCTGCCGCGCATGTTGTGGTTCGGCATGGCGGTGGCGCTGGTCGGGCTGGCGCTGGTCGCACAGGTCTGGCAGGGGCTGCGGCTCGACGCGATCGGGCTGCTGGCCGGGATGGGCGCGGCGCTCTGTTCGGCCGGATACTTCCTGCTCGGCGAACGCGCGGTGGCCGAGCGCGAACCGCTCGGGCTGGTCACCTGGGGCATGGTGGTCGGCGGGGTGCTCGTGAGCGTCGCCGCGCCGCCGTGGACGCTGCCGCTGGACATGGCGGCCCAGACCGTCCCGTTCGGACCGTGGACGCCGCCGCTGTGGCTGCTGCTGATCTGCCTCGTGGTGTTGTCGACGGCGATCCCTTACGTCGCGGGGATCTCCGCGCTACGGCACCTGCCCGCCTCGGTGGCGAGCGTCGTCGGGCTGCTCGAACCCGTCGCGGCGGCGGCGTTCGCCTGGGCGCTGCTCGGCGAAGCCCTCGTCTGGCCTCAAGCGGTCGGCGCCGCGCTGCTGCTCGGCGGCGCGTACCTGGTCCAACGACAGACCGCCGCGGTGGCCTGACTCCCCGATGTCAGGGACTTAAGGCGGCGCTGCGGGTGTGCTTGAGGCGCATCCGCCCAGGCAGGGCGGCTCCTGACGCGACCGGCACGGGCAACGGGGCGGATCGTTGTCCGTGAGGGGAACCCTGCGGGACTCTGATTCCCTCAGGGTTCCCCTCACGGACAGCACCGGCCGTTAATCGCATGTTCCGGCAGCACTTGCGTCGGGCCTGACTCCCTCTCCGGGTGGAGACGGGAACCAACCGCGAGCGGGATGTGTCCTATCCGCGGGCCCGCCACACTGGACGGGGCCGCACGAGAAGACGGAGCCGCACGAGACACCTGGGGGATCTCATGGACAACCGACCGAACAGAACCGAACAGCGCAGAGCGCGCAACGCGCTCGCCCGCCAGGCAGCGATCGTCATGATGGCGTTGCTGCTGGCGGGCGCGCGGCGTTGAGTCAGACCGGGATGACCGTCGGCACGATCATCGGCCGCCTGCGGTAGGTGTCGGCGACCCATCGGCCGACGACCCGGCGCACCGCCTGCGCGATGCGGTGGGTGTCGGTGATGCCCTCGGCCTCCGTCCGCGCCAGCTCCATCTCCACGAGCGGCACGACGGCGTGCAGGGCCTTCGGGTCGTCGGAGAACCCGCGGCCGGAGATCGTCGGGCTGCTGACCGCGCGGCCGTTGTTCGAGTCGACCACCACGGTGATCGCGATGAACCCGCCCTCGCCGAGCACCAGCCGGTCGGACAGGGTCGACTCGCCGACGTCGCCGACGGACAGCCCGTCCACGTACACGTGCCCGACCTCGACGCGGCCGGTGCGCGAGGCCTTGCCGTCGACCAGGTCCACGACCACGCCGTCCTCGGCGATCACCACGTTGTCCGGCGCGACGCCGGTCCGGATGGCGAGTTCTCCGTTGGCGCGCAAGTGTTTCCACTCGCCGTGCACCGGCATCACATTGCTCGGCCGGACCGCGTTGTACAGGTAGAGCAGCTCGCCCGCCGACGCGTGGCCGGACACGTGCACCTTCGCGTTGCCCTGGTGCACGACGTTCGCGCCGAGCCGGGTCAGGCCGTTCACGACGCCGAACACCGCGGTCTCGTTGCCCGGGATCATCGAGCTGGCCAGCACGACGGTGTCGCCCGCGCGGATCGAGATCTGCCGGTGCTCGCCGCGCGCCATCCGCGACAGCGCCGACAGCGGCTCGCCCTGCGAACCCGTCGACACGAACAGCACCTTGCTCTCCGGCAGGTTGCTGGCCTGGTCCAGGTCCACGAGCAGGCCGTCCGGCACGTTCAGCAGGCCGAGTTCGGCCGCGATGCCCATGTTCCGGACCATCGACCGGCCCACGAAAGCCACGCGGCGGCCGTGCCGCACGGCGGCGTCCAGCACCTGCTGCACGCGGTGCACGTGGCTGGCGAAGCAGGCGACGATGACGCGCTGGTCAACCTTGCGGATGACGTCGTCGACCACCGGGCCGATGTCGCGCTCGGGCATGACGAACCCGGGCACCTCGGCGTTGGTCGAGTCGACGCAGAACAGGTCCACGCCCTCGTCGCCCAGGCGCGAGAAGCCCGCGAGGTCGGTGAGCCGCCCGTCGAGCGGCAGCTGGTCGAGCTTGATGTCGCCGGTGTGCAGCACGACGCCGGCCGGCGTGCGGATGGCGACCGCGAGCGCGTCCGGGATCGAGTGGTTCACCGCGAAGAACTCGAGGTCGAACGCGCCGACCTTGCGCCGCTCCCCCTCGCGGACCTCGATCAGCTTCGGCCGCTGGCGGTGCTCCTTGGCCTTGGCCGCGAGCAGCGCGTTGGTGAAGCGCGAACCGTAGATCGGGACGTCCGGGCGCAGCCGGAGCAGGAACGGGACGGCTCCGATGTGGTCCTCGTGCCCGTGGGTGAGCACGAGGCCGTCGATGTCGTCGAGCCGGTCCTCGATCGCGCGGAAATCGGGCAGGATCAGGTCGACGCCCGGCTGGTCGTCCTCGGGGAAGAGGACGCCGCAGTCGACGATCAGGAGCCTGCCGTCGTATTCGAAGACGGTCATGTTGCGCCCGACCTCGCCGATGCCGCCGAGCGCGACGACGCGCAGGGCTCCCTCGGGAAGTGCGGGCGGGAGGTGCGTCGGGCCGGGTCCGGCGGGAAGTGAGCTCACCGGGGCATTGTCCCAACGCTGGTGTGCGAGGTGGGGGCGGTGTAGGCCGCCTGCGAATCTGCTTGTGCCACCCGTGCACCATGCCAGTCCGAGGCCGCGCTGTCCTCCAGCGGCACGCCGCCCTGGGCGAGATCGGCCGCGATCTGCTCGAACTGGTCGTCGAACGGGGCCACGATCGGCAGCCGCGGGTCGCCGATGTCGAACCCGCGCAGGCGCAGCGACGCCTTGCTGAACGCGACGCCGCCGACGCGCGACATCGCCCGCAACACCGGCAGCATCGCGCGGTGGTTCGTGCGCGCGGTGGACGTGTCGCCCGCCTCGTAGGCCTCGATCATCGCGCGGATCCGGCCCGCCACGACGTGCCCGATCACGCTGACCACGCCGACCGCGCCCACCGACAGCCACGGCAGGTTCAGGCCGTCGTCGCCGGAGTAGTAGGCGAGGTGGGTGTTCGCGATGACCTCGGAGCCGGCGATCAGGTCGCCCTTGGCGTCCTTCACCGCGACGATCCGCGGGTGCTCGGCCAGCCGCTGCAGCGTGTCGACCTCGATCGGCACGATCGAGCGCGGCGGGATGTCGTAGAGCATGACCGGCAGCTCGGTCGAGTCCGCGACCGTGGTGAAGTGCGCGTACAGCCCGGCCTGGCTCGGCCGCGAGTAGTAGGGCGTGACGACGAGCAGGCCGTGCGCGCCCGCTTCGGCGGCGGCGTGCGCCTGCTCGATGCTGTGCGCGGTGTTGTTGGTGCCCGCCCCCGCGACGACGGTCGCGCGGTCGCCGACCGCCTCGACGACGGCGCGGACCAGGTCGGCCTTCTCCTGGTCGGTGGTGGTCGGGCTCTCGCCGGTGGTGCCGTTGACGACGAGGCCGTCGTTGCCGAGGTCCACGAGGTACTCGGCCAGTTCCTGGGCCCGCTTCACGTCCAGCGCCCCGGCTCGGTCGAAGGGGGTCGCCATCGCGGTGAGCACGCGGCCGAACGGACGTCCGGGCGCGGCGGCAGGTGAGGTGGACATGGCCACGACGGTACCTCGTCGGACCGCCGAACCCGGCCTCGACCTGGTGTGCCACCGGCAACTTCGGAGAATTTCCGCCGCCGCGGCCCTCCCGGCGGAACTTCTCGCGCGGCTACTTGACCTTGGCGGTGATCTGCGCCGGGATCTGGTCGTTGCTGGTGCGCGAAAGGACGCAGTAGATCTTCCGGTTCGGGCCGCTGCTGCTGTCGTGGTCCGGCTGCACCTGCCAGGCCTGCTGGGTCGGCACGATCGCCCGGTACGACAGCCCCGCGCGCTGCTCCGGCGGCACCACCGCGGAGTGGAACGCCGCCGCGCAGCGCGCCTCGGCCGCCCGGCTGATGTCCTCCAGCCCGGGATACGGCGCGACGACCGCGTCGCTGTCGCTCCAGTTCTCCAGCGGCAGCGGGTCGGCCGTGTCGTAGACCTCGAGCGTGTGGTTCTTCTTGCAGTCGACGTTGTTGTCCGAGCTGATCACGACGCCCGGCTGGACCACGGCGTTGTAGCAGATCTGGTACGAGGCGATCTGGGTCTTGAGGTAGCCGTCCGGGCCGTAGCTGACGGTCTCGGCCTGCTGCGCGTCCTTCTTCGGCGACCACACCGGCTTGCCGAGGAAGAACCCGCCGACGAGCGCGGCGACGACCAGCGCCGCGATCGCGCCCGCCCACCAGCCTCGGCGGCTCTTGCCTTCCGGCTTCGCGGCCATCCGGGTCGGCTGCCCGCCCACCCGGGTCTCCTGCTGCGGCAGCACGGCGGTCGCCGGGCGCTGCGTCGGGCCGGTGGCGTGGGCGAGCTGCGCCCGCGCTTGCGTCGCGGTGAGCCGGGCTTCCGGGTTCGCCACCAGCAGGCCGAGGATGACCGCGCCGAGCGGACCCTGCACGCGGGTCAGGTATGGCACTTCGGTCATGATCGCGTGCAGCGTGGCGGCCGTGGTGGGCCGTTCGAACGCGACGATGCCCTCCACCGCGAAGTACAGCGTCGCGCCGAGCGACCACAGGTCCGATTCCGGCATCGCCTCGCGGCCCTCGACCCGCTCCGGGGCCATGAACGCGGGCGAGCCGACGATCATCCCGCTCGTGGTGAGCCGCGGGTCGTCGATGGCGTGCGCGATGCCGAAGTCGGTGAGCTTCACCCGTCCGTCCGGCGCGACCATGATGTTGGCCGGCTTGACGTCGCGGTGCACGATCCCGGCGGCGTGCGCGGCCTGCAGCGCGGACAGCACCCGCTCCCCGATCGTCGCCGCCTGCTGCTCGGGCATCGGGCCGTGCGCGCGCACGAGGTCGGCGAGCGTGGGCGCTTCGACCAACTCCATCACGATCCAGGTGGTGCCCTGGTCGGTGACCACGTCGTAGACCGTGACGACGGCGGGGTCGTTGAGCCGCCCGCCTGCCCGCACCTCGCGCAGGATCCGCTCGGAAAACACCGCGGCGCCTTCGGTTTCGGGCAGCCGCAGTTCCTTGATCGCGACCTGCCGTCCGATCACCTGGTCCTGCGCGCGCCACACGATGCCCATGCCGCCGCGGCCCAGTTCGCCGAGCAGCAGGTAGCGGCCGGCCACCACGCGGCCGGCGGGGGCCGTGCGGTTCGGGTCGTGCGGGCGGGTCTGTTCGTCGGTCACGGGGTCGGGCTCCTCGGTCGGCTTCGCGCAGATGCTAGTCGGACCGTCCGGCGGCCCTGCCGGTTCCGTCCGATTAGGACCGCGTCAGCCGGTGAAGGTGAGCGCGATCAGCACGACGTTGAGCAGGATGATCACCGCGGCGACGACGGACGCGAGCACCGTGGTGGTCCGGCGGTTGACGTCCGCGCCCATCAGCCCGCGGTCGGCGGTGAGCCGGATCAGCGGCACGAGCGCGAACGGGATCCCGAACGACAGCACCACCTGCGACACCACGAGCGCCGCACTCGGATCGGCTCCCAGCGCCAGCACGACAATCGCCGGAGCGAGCGTGACGAGCCGGCGCGCGACGATCGGAATCCTCTTGCGCAGCAAGCCTTGCATGATCATCGCGCCCGCGTACGCACCCACCGAGGTCGACGCCAGCCCGGACGCGAGCAGCCCGATCGCGAACAGCAACGCGACGCCCGGTCCGAGCGCTGCGGCGACTGCCCCGTGCGCGCCTTCGATGGTGTCGACGCCTTGCTGGCCTTGAAGATTCGTCGCCGCCACGAGCAGCATGCCGAGGTTCACCGCACCGGCGAGGAGCATCGCGAACCCGACGTCGTACCGGGTGGCTCGCAGCAGGCGCCGGCGCCGCGCGGGTTCCGGTTTGCCGTGCCGATCGCGGACCAGTCCGGAGTGGAGGTACACCGCGTGCGGCATGACCGTCGCGCCGAGCATCGCAGCGGCGATCAGCACGCTGTCGCCGCCGCTGAAGCGAGGGATCAGGCCGTCCGCGATCCCGGCGGCCGACGGCGACTCGACGAACAGGCTCGCCAGGAACCCGACCGCGATCACCACCAGCAGGCCGGTCACGACGCGTTCGAACGGGCGCTGGCCGCCGCGGTCCTGCACCGCGAGCAGCACCAGCGACACGAGGCCGGTGATCAGCCCGCCGGCGACCAGCGGGAGTCCGAAAAGGAGGTTGAGCGCGAGCGCGCCGCCGACGACCTCGGCCAGATCGGTGGCGACCGCGACTAACTCGGCCTGCGCCCAGTACGCGATCCGCGCACGGCTGGACAGCCGGTCGCGCAGCGCTTCGGGCAGCGACTGGCCGGTGACGAGACCGAGCTTCGCCGACAGGTACTGCACCAGCACGGCCATCAGGTTCGCCGCGACGATCACCCACACCAGCAGGTAGCCGTAGCGCGCGCCAGCGCTGACATTGGCCGCGACGTTGCCCGGGTCGACGTACGCGATCGAGGCGACGAACGCGGGCCCGAGCAGCGCCCAGCCGGCCCGCAGCCGGGCCACGCCGCGCGGACGTGCCGCTTCCGCCACCGCCATCTGCGCCCACTCCCTGATATCGGTCGCCCCAACTCAAAGTTTAGGCGCGCCGAACTTTGCTGGGCAAGGGTGTGCTGCGCCACGCGGCCGAAGGTCCGTGAAGGACTCCTTGAGGGAATCAGATTCCCTCAAGGAGTCCTTCACGGACCTTCGTCAGGCGGGCAGGAGCACTTCGTGGCCTGCTTCGCGGAAGGCGGCCACGGCCCGGTCGAGGTCGTCCGAGCGCACCAGGATGTGGTCGGTGTCGAAGGTGGACAGCGAGAACAGCGCGACGCCCGCCGCCGCCAGCTCCGACGCGAGCGCGGAAATGATGCCGGTGAGGGTGAATTCCAGCGGCCCGCGCACGGTGAACAGCCGCCAGCCGTCCTCGACCGTGCCGCCCTCCGGCTCGCGGCCGGTCGGGCAGATCACCGATAGCTCGTCGGGCGTGCGGGTCACCGACACGAGCCCGGGTTCGCCGGGTTCCAGCAGCTCGGCGGGCACGGAGGCGTCGGCGGGCAGGCGCACGACCGAGTAGGAGCCGGGACGGAGGTCGATCGTCAGGTGTTTCATCAGGGCGTTGTCAGCCTTCCAGCACTTTCGGGCTCGAGGCGATCTCGGTGCCGTCGGGCAGGGTCGAAATCGTGAAGTCGGCGAACACGTTGGCCGCCGCCTTGTGCAGCTGCCGCAGGCATTCGATGGCCAGCGAACGAATCTCGACGTCCGCGTGTTCGGTGGCACGCATCGCGACGAAATGCCGCCAGGCGCGGTAGTTGCCGGTGACGACGATGCGGGTTTCGGTCGCGTTCGGCAACACGGCGCGGGCCGCCTGGCGCGCCTGCTTGCGGCGCAGGGTGGCGCTCGGCGTGTCCGCGAACTTCTCCTCCAGCCCGGCGAGCAGTTCGTCGTACGCGGCCGCGCTGGCTTGCGCGGCCTTGACGAATTTCTCGTGCAGCACCGGGTCTTCGGCGATGACGTCCGGCTCGACGAACTCGGCGTCGCGCTCGGGAACGTAGCGCTGCGAGAGCTGGGAGTAGGAGAAATGCCGGTGCCGGATCAGCTCGTGGGTGAGCGAGCGGGAGATCCCGGTGAGGTAGAAGGTGACCGACCCGTGCTCCAGGACGGACAGGTGGCCGACGTCGATGACGTGCTCGAGGTAGCCGGCGTTGGTGGCGGTCGCCGGGTTCGGCTTCTTCCAGGATTGGTAGCAGGCGCGTCCGGCGAACTCGGCGAGCGCTTCGCCTCCGTCTGCGTCAGTGGACCAGGGCACATCCTCGGGCGGGAAGAACTCGGTTTTCGCGATCAGCTGCACCTTGGGCGGCACCGGTCTCGCTCCCCTCATGTCGGCTCCGCCAGCCTAACCCGGCGGCACGGGTGACATCACCGCGCCTTGACGTGACGTCACCTGTGACGCCATAGTGGTGTCATGGACTTGACGCCGTATATCGCGAACCTTCGCGAAGACCTCGCGAGCACGGCCTCCGCCGGGGACGAGCAGACCCGGCGGGCGGCCGCACTGCTGTCGTCTGCTCTGGAGCCGGCGGTCCGGCTCACGCTGATGAACGCGCTGGCCGACCTGGCGGCCGAGGTGACCGCGGCCCTGCCCGGCCAGGTCGTGGACGTCCGCCTCGACGGCCGGGACGTGCGCGTGGTCGTGACCGGCGGCGAGGAGCGTTCTTCTTCCGCGCCGCCGCCACCGCCGCCTCCCGCGCCTCCGATCGACGGCGGCGACATCTCGCGGATCACTCTGCGGCTGGTCGAGCAGATCAAGGGCCAGGCCGAACAGGCGGCGGCCGCGCAGGGAGTTTCGCTGAACACGTTCGTGGCGCAGGCCGTGCAGGGGGCGCTCGGCCAGGCGCAGCAGCACCAGCAGCGGCATCAGCGCTGGCAGGACAGCGGCAGCGGCGGGGGCCGCACCGAGACCAAGCTGCACGGCTGGGTCGAAGGCTAGAAGGGGCATCACCATGGGCGAGAACCGGGAAGACCAGGGGAAGAACACCGAAGGCCGGGTTGGGGAACCTGGCTTCGGGAGCGCGGCCGAGAGCGGAGCGGAGTCCGCGGCGGAAACCGCGGCGGCCGGAACGTCCGCGGATGCGGAGGCCGGGAGCAGCGGGGTCCCCTCGGGGACCTCGGCCTCGGCGAGCGATGCGGCCAGCGGGTCCGAGTCTGTTTCCGAGGCTGCTGGAACCGCTTCGCACGAGGCCGGGGCTGCCTCTGCCAGCTCTGAGTCCGCTTCGGACAATGCGGCCGAGACTGGCTCCGATTCCGCGGAACCGGGTCCGTACGTGCGGCTGCAGGACTTCGAGGCGGACGGTCCGGTCGAGCTGGACCTGGGCGTCACGATCGGGCGGGTCGAGGTCGTGCTCGGACGGGAGTCCGGGGTGACCGTGCGACTGCAGCACGACGCAGGCGAGCAGCCGTCGTGGGTGAACGGCGTCAGCAGCCTGCTGTCGTGGGTCGGCGAGAAGTTCGGGGACCAGTTCGGCGGCATGCCGGAGTTCTCCGTCGCGGACGCGGTGCGGCAGGCGCGGATCGAGAAGACCGGCAACCGGGTCGTCGTGCGGGCTGCGAAGGCATGGCAGCTGCGGAACGTTCCGGTCGCGGTGACGGTCCACGCTCCGGCCGGGTCGCATCTCGAAGTGCGCGCGGGTTCGGCGGACGTCAAGGTGACCGGTGCCGCGGGTCGCGCGGACATCCTCACCGGGTCCGGCGAGGTGTCGCTGGAACGCGCGGACGGTGCGGCCACCATCCGGACCGGCACCGGAGCCGTGAAACTCGGCCCGACTCTGGCCGGACTGCAACTGCGGAGCGGAAGCGGTTCGGTCGAGGCGGCGTCGATCGCCGGACCGGCGACCCTCGGCACTGGCACCGGAAACGTCTGGCTGGGCGCGATCGAGGGCGACGTCATGGCCCGCACCGGCAGCGGCGACCTCTCGGTGGCCGACGCGGCTGCCGGGTCGCTCGAACTGATCACCGGTTCCGGAGAGGTGCGAGTCGGCGTCCGGAGCGGGGTCCGGGCCGAAGTGGAACTGGCGTCGGCGGCCGGTCGGGTTTCGAGTGAGCTGGACGTCTCGGACACGCCGCCGGAGGGCGCGGTCGCGCTGAAAGTCCGCGCCCGCACCGGAACGGGCAACGCGGTGGTGACTCGCGCGGCCGGCTGACGGCGGGAACATCCCGTCTGCTTCTGGCCGACACACCCGATACCTCACACCCCGGGTGCGCCGAGCAGACGGATGCAAAGGGGGAGGCGGCGGGCCGCACCGGGTAATTCCGGACGGCCCGCCGCTTCGTGCTTCGCCCGAGAAGTCCTTGCGCGCCAAGTCAAGCCGCCTCCGTACGGGTCCCCACGCGCCAAGTCAAGTCGCCTCAGCGCAGACCCCCATGCGCCACGGCAAGCCGCCTCCGTACGGGTCCCCACGCGCCACAGCAAGCCACCCCAGCGCGCATCCCCACGCGCCAAAGCCGTAACCGCCGCAAGGACTTCCGCACGTCCCAAACCCCAGCCCTCGCAGCAGGCACCCACCGCGCGTCGTGAGTGTTTGTGCCGGTTCTCACCGGCGTAAGCGCTCACGAGGCCCGGCTCACTTCACCGCGCGCCGCAACGCCCGGGCCAGATCGCCCCGCTCCCCCACGACGACGCCGTCCAGCCCTTGCCATTCCGCCATCGCCCGCAGTTCCCCGGCCAGCTCCGCCGCGACCCGCGCCTGGTCGGCCCCGGGCTCGGCGAACGCGCCCTGCACCCGCAGCACCCCGGCCGCCCGGTCGGATTTCAGGTCCACCCGTCCCGAAAGCACGCCGTCCAAGAGGAACGGGAACACGTAATACCCGTACTCCCGCTTCGGTTCGGGCACGTAAATCTCGATGCGGTACCGGAATCCGAACAACCGCTCCGTCCGCGCGCGCTCCCAGATCAGCGGGTCGAACGGGCACAGCAACGCCCGTCCGGACACTGCCCGCGGCGTGCGCGCTTCGGCGTGCCGGTATGCGACCGCGCGCCAATCAGCCACCTGGACGGGCTCCAGGACGCCCTCCTCGACCAGTTCCCGAACGGCTTGCCGGGAGACATCCGGACCGAGGCGGTAGTAGTCGCGCAGATCGGTTTCCGTTGCCACGCCAAGAGCCCGCGCCGAACGGTCGATCAGGCCGCGGGCACCCTCCTCCGCGGAAACCCTGCGGGACAAGATCTCCGGCGGAACCACTCGCTCGGTCAGGTCGTACAGCCGCTCGAAAGATCGCCGGGTGCCAGTGCTCAACTGGCCGACGCCGAACAGGTACTCGCACGCCTTCTTCACCACCGAGCGCTCCCACCACGCACCCGGCCCGCGCCGGACCGCCTCGGTTTCCAGCGCCTTTTCGATCGCCCCGGCACCGATCGGGCCCTGTTCCTTCACGACCGCCAGCACATCGTCGAGCAGGCCGGGCACCGTGTCGACCACCCGCGTGTAATTCCGCCACCAGCCGTCCCGTTTCGCGCCGGACTTGAGCAGCGGCCAGTCTTCGATCGGGAGCAGACTCGCCTCGTGCGCCCACGATTCGACCAGCAGCCGGGGCCGTCGCGCGCGGTGGCTCCACGCGGCTTCGTCGACCAGCGCCGGGTCGTACCCGCCCAGGCGCGAGAACAGCGGCATGTAGTGCGCGCGCACGGCGACGTTGACCGAGTCCAGCTGCAGCAACTGGACCCGCGACAGCACCTTGGCGAGGTGCCGCCGGGTCGGGGCCGAAGCGGGCCGGGGGTCGGCGAACCCCTGCGCGGCCAGAGCGGTGCGGCGGGCGGCGGAAAGGCTGATCGTCTGCATGATTCCGCCATGGTGCCAGCCACCCCCGACAGTTTCGGTACATTGCCCGCGTGAGTGCCGCCGAAGTCCGTCCCGCGAACCCGTCCGACGCCGCGGAGATCGCCCGCATCCAGCGGCTGACCTGGCGGGCGGCCTACGCCGACCTCCTGGGCGCCGAAGCCATCGACGAACTCGACCAGGCCGATCTCGAGGGCACCTGGGCGGAGACCATCGAGTACCCCGATTCCCGCGTCTACCTGGCCGTCGAAGGCTCGTTCACGGTCGGCTACTGCGTCGCGGGCCCGGCCCCGCAGGACGAGGCCGCCGCAGCCGACGGATCGCAGCCCGAGGACGCGCCCGGACTGATCGCGTCGCTGGTCGTCGAACCGCGCTGGGGCCGCCGCGGGCACGCCGGACGGCTGCTGGCGACCGCCGCCGCCGATCTGCGCGCGAACGGCTTGAGCCGCGGCATCACCTGGGTCGCGCAGTCCGACCACGCGACGCTCGGCTTCTACCGCCGCGCCGGCTGGTCCCCCGACGGCACGGTTCGAACCCTCGACACCGGCCGCGGAACGCTGCGCGAAGTCCGGCTCACCGGCACCCTGGAACTGGAACTCACACACTGACCTGTTCTTCGCGCTTCGCGAAGACCACCCAGCGCATCACCGAGTACATGAACACGCCCTCGCACGCCCCGGCGATCAACCGCGACAAGTGATATTCGAGGCCCAGCGCGGACAATCCGGCGCCCAGCCCGAGCAGGAACGCCACGTAGTTCACCGCGATCGCCACCGCGTACAGCACCGCCTGGCGGCCCACCGGCGCGTGCGAGCGGAAGTTCAGCGCGCGGTTCAGCGCGAAACTCAGCCCGAACGCGACCACGTACGCGAGGCTGATCGACAGCCACACCGGCCACTTGAGCCCGCCGTGGAACAGCGTCAACAGCAATAGGTCGACGCCGAACGTGAAGCCGTTGATCACCGCGAAACCGAGGAAACTCGGCGCGACGACCCGGGACAATCCGAACGGCAGAATCCGCACGACGGCGGCGCAGAATCCGGCGAAACGGTCGGCGATCGGCACCTCGGGCACCTGCCCGATCCTGGCAGCGGAAGGTGTCCGAGACCGGTCGGCCAGGTGATCTTCTGGGGTTGGCGCCAGCGGAAAGAGTGGGGTTAGCCCCCGTGATCTTTTCGTGATGGCTGATAGCTTGGAGTGAGCGGCGACACGAAGGGGGTGACACGATGGGCTGGGTGCTCCTGACCCTCGGCGTCGCCTTCGGCTCGGCGATCGTGCCGCTGATCAACGCCGAACTGTTCGTCATCGGCCTGTGCGCGAGCCAGCACAACGTGCACTGGCTGTGGCTGGGCGGCGCGGTCGCGGTCGGGCAGATCGCCGGGAAACTGCTGTACTACCTGGCCGCCCGCGGCTCGATCCGGCTCCCGAAATTCCTGCACGACCGGCTGCACCGCGAACGCCCGCTCACCCCGCGCCGGGTCCGCTGGCAACTGCGCACCAAGGTGATCCGCAGCAAGATCGAGGCGCTGCGCGAGCGTTGCCAGCGCCATCCGCACTGGATGACCGGCACCTACGGGATCAGCTCGCTCGTCGGGCTGCCGCCGTTCATGGCCACGAGCGTGCTCGCCGGAATGGTCCGGATGCGGCTGTCGACGTTCCTCGCCGCCGGACTGGCCGGGCGGTGGGTGCGGTTCAGCCTGCTGGCAGCTTCGCCGGCGATGTTCGCCGGCTGGCTGCAGTAAGCCCACTGCCACAACGCTCCTGCGAAAGTCCGTGAGGGGAACCCTGAGGGACTCTGAGTCCCTCAGGGTTCCCCTCACGGACATCTGCACCGCAAGGTGAGCGGTTAGTTGCGTTCCGCGGCTTCCAGATCGATCGCCTTGCGCATAGTCGCCCGAGCCCGCCGCCGGTCCCCCGCGATGTCGTATGCGTACGCCAGCCGGTACCAAGCCCGCCAATCCTCTTGGCTCGCCTCGACTTCCGCGCGGCGCTCGTCGAACCACGCGTCCGCGGCGTCGCGGTCCACGCGGCCGGACGGGCGGCGCGGCAGGTCCGACACGTCCGGCAGGCCGCCCTCGGCGTCGAGTTGCCGCGACAGCCGCTGGATCTGCACGCCGGACCGCCACGTCACCACGACGATCCAGACGCCCAGCAGCGGCAGCAGGAACACGCCGATGCCCAGCGCGATCCCGGCGGCCGTCCCGGTCGCGAGCAGCGCTACCGCCCGGTCCGCCAGCAGGACCAAGTACACCACCAGCGCCGCCGTCATCAGCAGCGCGACATTGCGAGCTTTCACAGGTCGAGCACGTTCTCCAGGCCGACCGTCAGGCCGGGACGCGACACCACCGAACGCACGCCGAGCAGCACGCCCGGCATGAACGACGTCCGGTCCAGCGAATCGTGCCGGATGGTCAGGGTTTCGCCCTCGCCGCCGAACAGGATTTCCTCGTGCGCCACCAAACCGGGCAGCCGGACCGAGTGCACGTGGACGTCCTCGACGGAAGCGCCGCGGGCACCGTCCAATTCGGACGTCGTGGCGTCCGGTCCCGGACTGACCCCAGCCTCGGCCCGGGCGGCGGCGATCATCCGCGCGGTGTGCGCGGCGGTGCCGGACGGGGCGTCGGCCTTGCGGTTGTGGTGCAGTTCGATGATCTCCGCCGAGGCGTAGAACTTCGCCGCCTGCGCCGCGAAGCGCATCGCCAGCACGGCGCCCAGCGCGAAGTTCGGCGCGATCAAAACGCCCAGCTGCGGCTTGTCCGCCAGCAGCCCGCGCAGTTCGGCCAGCCGCTCCTCGCTGAAGCCGGTGGTGCCGACGACCGCGTGCAGGTCGTGCGCGATCAGCCAGCGCAGGTTGTCCATCACCGCGTCCGGGTGAGTGAAGTCCACGACCACCTGGGCGTTCTCCAGTGCGGCGAAATCGTCGCCCGCGTCCAGCGCGGCCACCAGTTCCTGGTCCGCGGCGCCTTCCACGGCCTTCACCACGGTGGCACCCATGCGGCCGCGTGCGCCCAGCACGCCGACGCGGATCGGGGACTCGGTCATGACGCGATCACCTCGTGCAGATCGTCGGGCAGGTCGTCGGCGTGAGCGTACGGCCCCACCACCGCCGCGGACGACACCCCGCCGGGGCGCCGCAGCAGAGTGCGAGCGAGCGCACACACCTCTTCGGTCGTGACCGCGTCGATCCGCGCGATCGTGTCGTCGACGCCCAGGTACCGGGCGTAGTTCAGTTCGTTCTTGCCGATCCGGGACATCCGCGACGACGTGTCCTCCAGGCCCAGCACGAGCCCGCCGCGCAGCTGCCCCTTGGCACGCGCGACCTCGGCGTCGGTGAGGCCCTCCGCGGCCACGCCGTCGAGCACCTCGCGGATCACGCCCGCGACCTGGCCCAGCCGCTCCGGCTGACAACCCGCGTACACCGACATGTGCCCGAGATCGGCGTAGCTCGCCACCGACGAATACACCTGGTACGCCAGGCCTCGGCGCTCGCGGATCTCCTGGAACAGCCGGGAACTCATGCCTCCGCCGAGCGCCGCGTTGAGCACCGACAGGGTGAACCGGCGCTCGTCGTGGCGCGGCAGCGCGCGGAAGCCGAGCATCACGTGGGCTTGTTCGGTGTCGTCCGGGTGCAGGGCCAGCTTCGGCACGGTCTTCAGCCGCGCACGGCCGGAGCGCGGCGCGACCGGTGTCGCGGTGCCGCCGAGGCGGTCTTTGAGCGCGCGCTTGACCAGTCGCAGCACCTGCGCGTGTTCGACGTTCCCGGCGACTGCGAGCACCATCCGCGGCAAGGTGTAGCGGCGGCGGTAGAAGCCGCGCAGGGCGGACGGCGACATCTCGGTGATGGACTTTTCCGTGCCCAGCACCGGACGGCCCAGCGGGTGGTCGCCGATGATCGCGCTGACGAACTCCTCGTGCAGCAGGTCTTCGGGATCGTCGTCGCGCATCGCGATCTCTTCGAGGACGACGCTGCGTTCCATGTCCATGTCGCGGTCCGTGCACTGCGCTTCGAAGACGACGTCGGTGACGAGGTCGAGCGCCAGGGGCAGGTCTGCGTCTAGGACCTGGGCGTAGTAGCAGGTGTGCTCTTTCGCGGTGAAGGCGTTGAATTCGCCGCCGACTGCGTCGATCTCTTCCGCGATTTGGGTGGCGTCGCGGTTGGTGGTTCCTTTGAACAGCAGGTGTTCCAGGTAGTGCGCGGCGCCTGCGACGGCGAGCGGCTCGTCACGGGAACCTACGCCTACCCATAGGCCGACTGTCGCCGAACGGGACGCGGGGACGTGCTCGGTGATTACTCGGAGGCCGCCGGGGAGGACGCTTCGCTTGACTACCGCACCGTCCGAAGTGGACTCGAGCGTACGGGTGGTGCCTACGGGCTGCTCGTGCCCGGAAACCTGCGGTGCCAAGTGGTGGTCCTTCGGGGTTGGAGGGTCACCGGCTGTGTTTGATGGCGCCGGCTCCGCCGTCGCGGGCGGGATCGCCTTTAGGTCGGCGCCTGGAGGAGCAGTGCGCACGGCCCGGGGGCCGTGCGCACTGCTCCTCCAGGCGCCGACGCGATCCCGCGTGGTGCTTGAGTGAGTGAGTGAGGGGGAAGCGCCGGGGGG
>NZ_PQIA01000138.1 GCF_003385235.1 Amycolatopsis circi
GCAGCCAACGCACCCAACAAGCGAGGCACCCAGCCCCTCCCCCAACCCCGATACGAAGCCTCCCTGCGGTTCGGGGGTGCTTGTCAAGGCATCTTTCCCGCCTTGACAAGCACCCCCGAACCGTCAGCACAATCAAACTTCGGGGTGCCCCACGCAACCAAGGCCGCAATGTCGCCGCCAGGCGACGAGCAATCACCCAGGCGCAAACCGCTCCAACCCAAACAACTCAAACAACGCCTGCTGCTTCCCAGTCCGATCCGACAAAATCCGCCGAGTCCGCGGCCGCCCCCCAGTAGACCGATGCCGCAACACCGTCTCCCCAATCCCCCGCAACTGATCAAGCAACTCAGCCACCGACAGATTCACCCCAGCCCGATCCGCCTCCCTCCGCATCAGGTGCGTAACCGTCGCAGCAAGCACCGACACCAACGCATGCACCGCGATCCGATGCGAAGTCCACTCCCACCGAGGCGAAGGCCCAGCCACCGCGGACCCGGTCAACCAGCGGAATGTCGAGTCGAGGTACGTCCGAGCCCGATAAGCAGTAACCACCTCGGCAACAGGCCAATCCCGATCAGTAACCAAAATCTGCTTACCGAAAAACTCCTCCGCCAACCGAGCAACCGCAGCCTCATCAACCCGCCGCTCAAGACGAAGCTCCCCCGCCCGGTTCCCGGTAAGCGAAGTATTCAACACCCGCTCCACCCGCCGCCCCCGAATGATCCGCGACATCTCCGCATGCACCTGCGTCCGATCACCCCGATGCGTCCCAGCCGCAAGCGCAGCAGCAAGCCCGTCAAGCTCCCGCACAGTAGTACTCAACTCGCTGGTAAACGCCCGATACTGCGCCGCATGCAACGTCGCGGAATGGGTAAGAATGACCCGCCGATGCGCACCGTCCACAGTCGCCACAGTGTCAAAAGCAGTCAACCCGGCGAACCGCTCCGGATCCACCCGCCGCCGCATCGACGCTGGCCGCGCAAGCAACTCCGGATGATCAGCCAACGGAAGCGATCCGACAAACCCAGTCCGCGCACCAAGATCGAGCTGCGCGGCCTGCCCGGCGTGGAAAACCAACGTGACATCCGTAGTCGGATACCGCTCCCCCAACTCAACCGCCAACGCACCAAAGGTAGGAGCCTTATCCCGACGATAAACCCGAGAAGCCAACGGAATCGCCCCATCCCGCGTAACAACCAGCCCCAACCCAGCAAGCACGTCCTGACAAGCCGACGGCAGCGTGCAATCCGCAGCAGTAAACGCAGCGAACTGCGCGACATCAACCGCCAACGCCTCCGTACCGTCGTCACCCAGCAAATCCAAAACCGCTTCCGCCACAACGGTTTCCACCCCAGCGATCCGCTCCGAGTTGAGCCGCTGCAACGCCCGCCAATGACTAGCCGTCGTTATCGACCCCTTAGGCGGCCGAGGCCGGACAAGATCCTGCGCCAGACAGCCAGTCCACCACTCCTCGAACTCCATCTCCGGAGCAGTCGCCCGATGCAACACAGCCAGCGCGACATGGAGACCAAGCGTCGGCCGAGCACGCTGCGGCCCAGCCACCGAGTCCACCCGACGGACAAGGTCGAGCCGTTGCAACGTCCCCCACACGGCGGAAACATCCCCGAACGACCGATGCCGCGCCCCAGCCGCCTCCGGACCGCCGCCGGCCACCGCCGCCGCGATGTCCTCGGCGGTCCCGAGATAACGCTGGCCGACCACGCGCGGCTTGCCGTCGACGCGCGCGGACTCGGCGAGGTAGTAGTAGGTCCGCCCGCCGATGCGCTTCCCGATCACTGACGCCACCCTTTAGGTAATACCGGCGCGGACGACCGTCCACAAGCCCGCAACCTGCGCTAATGATCACCCTGGACCGGTCGCGCGAGCCGTGGCGGGGTAAGAGCTGGCTGGTCGCGGCGGCCGGGTCCTAGCGTGGCGGGAATGGAGCCCGAAGCTGGCGTGACCACGCCCACCCCGTCGGCCATGCGCCGTGCGCTCGCCCGGGCGCGAGACGGGAAGACGCTCGACGTCGCCGAGGCGGCCGTGCTGCTGCACGCCCGCGGCGACGACCTCAAGACTTTGTCCGACCACGCCTCCCGCATCCGCGACGCGGGCCTCGAAGAAGCCGGTCGCGCGGGGATCATCACCTACAGCCGCAAAGTGTTCATCCCGCTGACCCGGCTGTGCCGGGACCGGTGCGGCTACTGCACGTTCGTCACCGTCCCCGGCAGGCTCGAATCGCCGTTCCTGTCGCCGGACGAGGTCCTCGACATCGCCCGCAAGGGTGCCGAGATGGGCTGCAAGGAAGCCCTGTTCACCCTCGGCGACCGGCCGGAGGACCGTTGGAAGGCCGCGCGCGACTGGCTGGACGCGCACGGCTACGACGACACGCTCTCCTACGTCCGCGCGATGGCGATCCGGGTGCTAGAGGAGACCGGTCTGCTGCCGCACCTCAACCCGGGCGTCATGAGCTGGCAGGACTTCCAGCGGCTCAAGCCGGTCGCGCCGTCGATGGGCATGATGCTGGAGACCACGGCGCGTCGATTGTGGAGCGAGAAGGGCGGGCCGCATTACGGTTCGCCGGACAAGGATCCCGAGGTCCGGCTGCGTGTGCTCGAAGACGCGGGCCGCAGCTCGGTGCCGTTCACCACCGGCGTGCTGATCGGGATCGGCGAGACGCACGAGGAACGCGCCGACGCGCTGTTCGCGATCCGCAAGACCGCCCGCGAGTACGGCGGCATCCAGGAAGTTATCGTGCAGAACTTCCGGGCCAAGCCGGACACGAAGATGCGTGCGACCCCGGACGCCGACCTCGAAGAACTGGCCGCGAACATCGCCGTGGCCCGGCTGGTGCTGGGTCCGCGGATGCGCATCCAGGCGCCGCCGAACCTCATCGGCGACCAGTACGACCTGATGATCCGCGCGGGCATCGACGACTGGGGCGGCGTCTCGCCGCTCACGCCGGACCACGTGAACCCCGAGCGCGCCTGGCCGCAGATCGACCTGCTGGCCCGGCAGACCGAGAAGGCCGGGTACGCGCTGCGCGAGCGGCTGACCATCTACCCGGAGTACGTGAAGCGCGGCCAGCCGTGGCTCGACCCGCGCGTCACGCGGCACGTCGCGGCGCTGGTCGACGCGGAGACCGGGCTGGCCCGCGAGGGCGCGATGCCGGTCGGGATCCCGTGGCAGGAGCCGGACGGCGGCTGGCAGGAATCCGGCCGCACCGATCTGCACACCGAGATCGACACGACCGGCCGCACCGAGGACCGGCGCGGCGACTTCGATTCGGTCTACGGCGACTGGAAAGAAATCGGCCGGAAGATCAAGACCGGGCCGCAGCGGTTCGACACCGACATGAGGGATGCGTTGCGCAGCGCGGAAAAGGACCCCGCGGGTCTCACCGACGACGCCGCGCTCGCCCTGCTGCACGCCGACGGGCCGGAGCTGGACGCGCTCACGAAACTGGCCGACGACCTGCGGCGCGAGGTTGTCGGGGACGACATCACCTTCGTCGTCACGCGGAACATCAACTTCACTAACGTCTGCTACACCGGCTGCCGCTTCTGTGCCTTCGCGCAGCGAAAGACCGACGCCGACGCGTACACGCTGTCGCTGGAGCAGGTCGGCGATCGGGTCGACGAGGCGTGGGCCGCGGGCGCGACCGAGATCTGCATGCAGGGCGGGATCCACCCGGATCTGCCGGGCACCGCGTACTTCGACCTCGCGGCCGAGGTGAAGCGGCGGCAGCCGGACATGCACCTGCACTCGTTCAGCCCGATGGAGGTCGTGAACGGCGCGTCGCGGACGAATCTGTCCATTCGCGACTGGCTGGTGCGCGCGAAGGAGTCCGGAGTGGACTCGCTGCCAGGCACGGCGGCGGAAATCCTCGACGACGACGTCCGCTGGGTGCTCACCAAGGGCAAGCTGCCGACGGACGCGTGGATCGAGGTGGTCACCACCGCGCACGACGTCGGGCTGCCGACCACGGCGACGATGATGTACGGCCACGTGGACAACCCGAGCCACTGGGTCGGCCACCTGAAACTGCTGGCCAAACTGCAGCGCGAGGGCGTGCCGCGCAACGGGCGGCGCGGGTTCAGCGAGTTCGTGCTGCTGCCGTTCATCCACCAGAGTTCGCCGATCTACCTGGCCGGTCTCGCCCGCGCGGGCACGACGCTGCGCGAGAACCGGGCGGTGCACGCGCTGTCGCGGCTGCTGCTGCACGGCACGTTCGACAACATCCAGAGTTCCTGGGTGAAGCTCGGCGAGGAAGGCAGCCGGGCGGTGCTGCAGGGCGGCGTCAACGACATCGGCGGCACGCTGATGGAGGAGACGATCAGCCGGATGGCGGGCGCGGCGAACGGGTCGTACAAGACGATCAGCGACATGCGCGCGATGGTCGAGCCGCTCGGGCGTCCGCTGCGGCAGCGGACCACGTCGTACGGAACGCCGACGGACGAGCGGATCGCCGCCGCCACCGAGTCCGACGGGGTCGCGACGGCGGTGCGGAAACCGCTGCTGCCGCTGCTCACGCCGTGATCAACCGGTGCGGTGCAGCCGCCACAAGGCGATAGCCAGCTGCAACCGCAACCGGCCCGCGGGATCGCGCACTGGCCAGCCGAGCAGCGCTTCGGCGTGGGCCAGGCGCTCCTGCAGGGTCGAATGGTGCACTACCAGCGTGTTCGCGGCGGCGCGCAGGCTCGGAGCGCCCGCGACGGCGACCAGCGTGGGCAACACCCACGGGGCCGTCGTGCGGGCGTTCTCCAGGCTGATGACGTCCGCGACTGGCTTGGTGCGCGGCCCGACCGCGTCGGCGAGGACCGCCAGGCCGCCGAGGTCCGCGTAGTCCACAACGGACGGTCCAGGGTCATCTTCGGTTGCGGTGAAGCGGAAAGCGGTCCGGGCCTCTTCGCCGGACGCCGGAAGGTCGACCAGGTTCACCACGGTTCCCAGGCCCACTCGGGTGCGCTCCGGCGAAGTCCACTGTGGAGGGACGACCAGGGGTACCGCGTCTGCCACGACAGCGCGTGCGGTCGTGCCGAGGCCAAGGCGATGTGCGGCACGGAGCCGGGTTCGCTCGTCCGCTGACGCGTCGAGCACCACTTCCACGGACGCCGGATCGACGACCCGGCCGCGCGTCCGGTCCAGGACTGCCCTCGCCGCGGCGGACGCTCGCTCCAGCACCATCGCGTCCACCGGACTCGCCGGACCAGGCCGTTCCAGCCACAGCGCGACCGGTCCGTCCGGACGCAGCGGTACCGACGGCCATTCCGGATCGGGCGGTTCGGCCGCAGGAACCACGCGCCCGTCCGGTTCGACGCGGACGCGCACCCTGCGCTCGTCGTCGGCCAGCCGCGCGGGACAGCCGGACAGCACCGCCGCCCCGCGCACGATCGGCTCCAGCCCGGCGCGGCCCTCGACCAGCCGGTCGAAGTACGCGATGACCTTGACCGTTTCGGCCGCGCCGGGATCGAGCGCGCTCAGATGCGTGACCAGCTCCCTCATCGGTCCATCATCGCTCGTCCGGTTCAGCCGAGCAGCCGCCGCAGCCACGGCGTCCGCTCGGCGCGGGCCTGCTGCGACAGCGCCGCCTGCGGGGCCGAGCCGTCGAAACCGTGGAAGGCGCCCGGCCAGACGTGCAGTTCCGCCTGCACCCCGGCCAGCCACAGCTGGTTCGCGTAGGCGATGACCTCGTCGCGGAACGTTTCAGTGCTCCCGACGTCGAGGAACGCGGGCGGGAGGCCGGACAGGTCTTCGGCCCGCGCGGGCGCGGCGTATGGCGACACGTCCGGACCACCGCGAGCGTCGCCGAGCAGCGCGGTCCAGCCGACGTTGTTCGCGGCGCGGTCCCAGCTGCCCATCTCCGCCATCTGGATCGCCGAGGGAGAGTCGTTGCGGTCGTCGAGCATCGGGTACACCAGCAGCTGGCCGAGCAGTTCCGGGCCGCCGCGGTCCCGGGCGAGCAGCGCCGTTCCCGCGGCGAGACCGCCGCCCGCGCTCGCCCCGCCGATCACGACGCGGGAGGCGTCGAAGCCGTACTCGGCAGCGTGCTTGACCGTCCATTCCAGGCCGGCGTAGCAGTCCTCGACCGGTGCCGGATGCGGGTGCTCAGGGGCGACGCGGTAGTCGACGCAGACGAAGCCGAGACCCAGTTCGGTCGCGTACTCCTTGAGGAAGTACAGGTCGCCGCCCTGGTGGCCGCCGATGATCATGCCGCCGCCGTGCAGCCAGTACAGCACCGGGACGTCGACCGCCCCGGCCGGCCGCGCGACGATCAGCGGGATCGGGCCGCGCGGTCCTTCGGCGTCCACTTCGGACACTTCGAGGGCGCCGTCGGCGGTGATCTCGTCCAGCGAGACCTGCCGCTTCGCCGCGGCCGCGCGCACCGCCGGGATCGACTCGAGCGTCTTGATCGGCGGACGCTCGGCCGCGAGCACCTCGAGCGCCGCGGCAAGCTCGGGGTCGAACGGGAGCGGCGGATACGCAGTCATCGCGGGGCCTCCAGGCTTCGGGTACTGGGCCCATCCTCGCCGCCCGGGAGCCGGACGGGCCCAGCCGGGCGGCGGGAATCTCCCGCCACGTGGCGGGTCAGCGGCTCAGGCTGATCGCGTTCTTCGCCCGCTCGACGGATTCCTCCGACGCGGGGCCCGCCGCGTTTTCCGTGGCCAGCGCCTGGTTCAGCTCGACGAACGGACGCATCCGGGTCTCGTAGTCGTCGATGGAGTCGGCCAGGATGTACGCGCCGACCAGGGCGAGGCTCGTGCCCTGCCCGGACAGCACGGACGCGCAGTACCCGGCGTCGCCGACGAGCGCGACCCGGCCGGTCGTCCAGCGGTCGAGGTGGATCTGGAGCATCGCGTCGAAGAAGAAGGTCTGGGAGTCCTCCATGGCTTTGACCAGGTCCGGCACCGGGCCGCCGACCTCGCTCAGCCGTTCGGCGACGAGCTTCTTCTGCTCCGCGACATCGCGGATCTCGCGGTACTCCGGCTCGCCGAAGCCGAGCGTCACCCGGATCTCCTTGTTGCCGGGCACCGGGTAAACCGCGCCGCCAACACCTTCGCCCTGGAACCAGATCTGCCAATCTTCGAGACCGACGGTGTTGGCTGCCGGGAAAATCGCCAGGTACTGGCCGAGGTAGCGGCGGAACTGGTCCTCCGGGCCGAACGCGAGCCGCCGGACCGCCGAGTGCGCGCCGTCCGCGCCGACGATCAGGTCGAACGTGTGCGGCTCGGCCTTGGCGAACTCGACCCGGCCGGATTCGGCGTCGAGCGCGGTGATCTCGTCGCCGAAGCGGTACTCGACGTCGGCCGCGTCATGCAGCAGCTCGACCAGGTCGTCGCGCAGGATCTCGATGTCCGCGCTGTCGAGCCGGCCGCTGCTGAAGGTGCGCTCCTCGGAACGGAACACCTCGTTGCCGGACGCGTCGAGCATCGACATCCCGCGCATCCGCGTCCGTGCGGCGCGGACCTGCTCCCCCAGGCCCATCCGCTCGACGACCTCCAGCGCGACCCCGCGGACGTCGATCGCCTGACCCCCATTGCGCAACCCGTCCGCGCGCTCGACGACCGTCACGTCGTAGCCGTTGCGGCGCAGCCAGTAGGCCGACGCGCAACCGGCGACTCCCGCGCCGCAAACCAGTGCTTCAGGCATGTCCTCACCCCTTGATACGGTGCATCATTACCCTGATAAACCTGCCTTGACCTGGCTTCTGATGCCAGAACTGACCTAGTACAGTTGCCCTCCTGACCTAGTACAGACAGGACGCCGATGCCGACCGAACCGCCGTACCTCCGCATCGCCGCCGCGCTGCGCGAGGAGATCTCGCAGGGAGAACGGCCGCCGGGTGCGAAGGTGCCGTCGACCCGCCAACTGGCTTCGACACACGGGGTCGCGACGGCTACCGCGGCCAAAGCGCTCGACGTGTTGCGCCGCGAGCGCCTGATCCACGCCGAACCCAGATCGGGTCATGTTGTCGCTGGGCAGCACGCTGCGACCGAGTCGAAGCGGCCAGTGTTGACGCGGGATCGGTTGGTGCGCACGGCAATCGCGATCGCCGATGCGGAAGGCGTGGCGGCGCTGTCGATGCGCGGGCTGGCCGCGCGGCTGGGCGTTCCGGCGATGGCTCCGTACCGCTATCTGTCCGGAAAGGACGAACTGGTTTTCCTGATGGCGGACACCGTCTACGGCGAAACCGGTTATCCGGCCCGGGAACCTGAGGGGTGGCGGGCGCAGTTGGAGTTGTCGGCGCGCACGCTGTGGTCAGTGCACCGGCGGCATCCGTGGCTGGCGCATCTCGTGCCGCTCACCCGGCCTTGGCCGCTGCCGAATCTGGCCGCGCACAACGAACGCGCGCTGGCCGCGCTGTCGGTCTTCGGGTTGAACGCGGCGGATCTGTGTGATCTGAATGTGTTGTTCTACAACCATATTCAGGGCACCGCGATCCATCTGGAGCGCGAGCGGCACGCAGTGGGCGCGAGCGGGATCACCGAGGATCAGTGGATGGAGACGCAGGCGCGGGGATACGCGGCGTTGACGGGATCCGGGCGGTATCCGGTGCTGGCGCGGATGGTGCAGGATCTTGCCGAGGGGTACGACCTCGATCTGGACCATCTGTTCGAGATCGGGCTGCAGGCGCTGCTGGACGGACTGGCGGTCCGATATCCGGTTGGCGGCAAGGTTTCCGGGAGGCTGGCGTGAACCGCATCCGTCTGGTCCCCTCGATCCGCGAGCGCCGGAAGCATCAGCGTGAGCGCAGGTATCTCGACTTCGAGGTCGACGGCGTCAGCCTGCGCGGCCTGGTCGACACTGAACTGGACCTGATCTCCGTGCTGACCACCGACTATCCGCGCGACCCGCAACGCTTGGCCCGCGTGCTTGGGGAGGCTCCGGGCGACTCGCCGGACGGCCGGACGTTGCTGTATGTCTGCCCCGAATGCGAAGACATCGGGTGCGGTGCCATCGCCGCGAAGGTCTCGCGGCGAGGCGACCTCGTCACCTGGCGAGACCTCGGAGTACCGGAAGAAGACGAGGCGGACAACGAATTCGCCGAGGGCACGGTCACGTTCTCCGCGCGACAGTTCCTCCGCGAACTGGCTGGCCGCTGAGCGGTCGGATTCCTAAGCCCCGCAGGGGTTGAGCACGCCGCCTCTGCTGGAACGGCTGTGCCGCGGAGTTTCAGCGGTCTTCGAAGCAACGGACCCGGTGCGCCTTCCAGTCGGAGCCACCTCACTCGTCAAGCGTTGGCATGAACACCGATGCCACCGGAAACCGTGAGGTTGTCGCCGGTGATGTAACTCGCGGCATCCGAGGCGAGGAAGGCCACGGCTTCGGCGATGTCGGCGGGAGCGCCGATGCGGCCGAGCGGGACGTCCCGGGCCCAGGAGCCGAGCATTTCCCGCGAGATCCCCAACTTGCCGTAGACCGGGGTGTCGATCATTCCCGGGCTGACCGCGTTGACTCGGATGCGGCGGGGAGCGAGTTCGAGCGCGAGGGACCGCATGAGGGGCAGCAGAGCGCCCTTGGCCGCGGTCATCGCGGCCCCGAGTCCTTCGGCGGCGCCCACGGTGAACACGACCGAGGCACCGTCGTTGAGGAGCGGCAGCGCCTTTTGCAGGGTGAAGAAGTTTCCCTTGACGTTGATGTCGAACAGGGCGTCGAAGGCGTCTTCGCCGGTTGATTCGATCGAGCCAGGGCGGGAGACGCCCGCGTTGAGGAAGAGCAGGTCGAGGGAGCCGAGTCGCCGGCGCGCCTCGTCCGTCGCCTGGTCGATGTCCGGCAGGGACCGTGCGTCGGCCCGGACCGCCGTGATGTCTTCGGGAATTCCGGAGCCGGCGACATTGCCGAGGCCGGTGACCATGACGCGGTAGCCGCGGGAATGGAGCAGTTCGGCGGTCGCCTTGCCGATGCCGCTGGTTCCGCCGGTGATCAAAGCTGTGGGTGCACGCATGATGCGCTCCTTCGAGGGGATGTCCGGGCCGGGGCGAGCGGCTCTGTCCGCAGGACGGCGGGCCACCGCAATGGCAGCGTACGGCGGATTGGCAGCGACTGCCAACTGTGATGCGACTGCCAATCTGACAGTCCTGAGCTAGTCTGTCGGCATGAAGCAGGAAGCCACCTCAGCGACGGGCCCGCCGACCACGCTGTGGGACCGGACACGACAGCTGGCTTCCCAGGAGATCCTCGAGACGGCGCTGCGCCTTTTCACCGAGCAGGGCTACGACGAGACGACCATCGCCCAGATCGCCCGGGAGGCCGGCGTCTCCCAGCGCACCCTCTTCCGCTACTTCGGCGCCAAGGAGGACCTTCTCGGCGGCGGCCAAGACCGGTTCGGGCAGGTCCTGACGGACACGATCAGCGAACAGCCCGCCGATGCCGGCGCCTGGGAGGTCTTGCGCGCCGGGATTGCTGCCGTACTGGCCTTGCACGACAGCCGAGACCAGGCGTTGGAGCGGTTCCGCCTCCTGCACAACACGGCCTCGCTGCGTGCCGGTTGGCTCGAAAAGCGACTGCGGTTCCAGGAGAACCTGCTGCCGCTCATCGAGACTCGGATGGACGCGGCTGCCGGCAATGAGGGCGCGAAGGCCCGCGCCATGATCGCGACGGCGTTCGCGTGCCTGGACGCCGCGTCAATGACGTGGGTCGTCAACGACGGCAAGGGCGAAATCATGGACCTGTACGACGAGTGCCTGGCTGCGGTGCGCGGCTGACCCGCCGCTAAGCGGTGAGCTTCAGAATGTCGATCCCCCGCTTGTTGTCCGCCACATACGCGTACCCGTCATGCCAATACGGCGCCCACGAAGCCGCGTCCGCGGGCCGGAAGTACGCGATCTGCGTCGGGTTCGACGGGTCGCTCACGTCCAAGAATCGGGTCCCCTGCGCGTAAAACGACTGCACCAGCACGTGCCCGCGCAGGTCGAAGTAGTGCGCCGAGCAGTCGTCGGACACCGGGTCGCTGCCTTCCTGTCCGGCGACGCCCCAGGTGCCGATGCTGCGCATCCGGAACGGCTTCTCCGGCGTGGACCGCCAGCCTTCGCCCTGGTACGAGCCGTCCAGCGACGAGATCGTCAGCACGCCGTCGCCCGCGCAGCCGGGGAGGAAGCTTTCCTCGGTGGCGTACACGATGTCGTGGCCTCGCCAGGCGCCGTCGTCGCGCGAGCCGACCGGGTGGAAGCTGTTGTGCATGAACTTCGACGGCGCGGCGGTTTCCGATACTCCGCCGCCCGCATACGGGACCGGCTTGAGCGCGGTCGCCCAGCGGTAGCGGTTCTGCACCGGGTCGCGATGGAGGCCGGACGTCCAGTAGCCGCGCACGCCGCCCGCGCCGGACACCCACGCAACGCCCATCTTGTCCACCTGCACGTCGTGCACGTAGTCGGTCTTGCCGTCGTTGCGGGCGAGTTCGATCGGGTCCGGGTGCACCTTCGGGGCGCGCGGGTTGCGCACGTCGGTGACCCAGATCGGCCGGCCGCCCCAGTCCGCGGGCTGGTTGTCGGCCTTCGCCGGGCCGCCGGTCCAGAGGTAGCGGCAGCCGTCGACGCAACTGGTGGTGTGGCCCGCCGGGACCTTGACGTAGCTGAGGATCTCCGGCTTTTCCGGGTGTGCGACGTCGACCACGTAAATCCCGGACTCGCCGGTGTGCGTGTTGCCCTTGAACGCGCGTGGGTCGCGGGAGAGGAACACGAGCTTGCGCTTCGCGTCGACCTCGGTGTCTTCGGTTTCCCACAGCCCGGGCAGGCTCAGCTCGCCGATCGCGCGCGGCTTCGCCGGATTGTCCGTGAGGTCGTAGACCTTCAAGCCGAACTGACCGGACACGACCATCACGTCACGCTTGCCATAGCTGAGGAAGTTCGCCGAAATGGCCCCTTGCGCGTCGGGCACGTTGCCGACCGGCTGCACGCCCTTGATCGCGCCTGGGTCGCCCAGCGAGTGCTTCGCCTCGGTGACCGGCTTGTCGTCCTCGCAGGCCGCGGCGGGCAATCCGGTGGCGACCAGAGTCGCTGCTGCCGTTGCCATCGCCAGTCCGGAACGAATCCACCAACGGCGCACGCGAAACCTCCCGGAGACCCCAGTGTGACTGAAGTACTTTAAGACGGTCCCTAACCGGACACAACCGCCTTTAGTGGCTTTCCACCTGGTAGTAAGTCAGCATGCGATCGCGTCTGCTGGTCCCGCTCACGCTCGCCGCCGTCGTCGCGGCCGGTCTCTCCGGCTGTTCGTCGTCGGCCGAACCCGCCCGGCCCGGCGTCTTGTCGGTCGGCCTCGGCGAACCCGGCACCCTGCTGCCCGCCGACGTCACCGATCCGTCCGGCCGGCTCGTCACCGGCGCGCTGTGGACGCCGCTCGCCGATTACGATCCAGCCAGCGGAAAAGCCACCCCGCGCGCGGCCGAATCGATCAGCAGCACGGACCAGACGACGTGGACCGTGCGGCTTCGGCCGGGGCAGTTCCACGACGGAACTCCGGTCACCGCGCAGTCCTATGTGGACACCTGGAAGGCGATCGCGGGTCACCACTGGGCGAGTACGCCGGTGCTCACGAAGTCGTTGCGGGCCAAGGAAATCACCGCAGTGGACGCGAAGCAGCTGCGGATCGTGCTCGACCGGCCGTCGAATCAGGTGCCAGCCTGGCTGTCCGCGCCCGGTCTCGTGCCGCTGCCCGCGTCGGTGCTGAAATCGCGCGACTGGAACGGATTCACCCGGCATCCGATCGGCAACGGCCCGCTGCGACTGGAGGGCGATTGGCAGTCCGGCTCCGGCGGCAAGCTCGTCCGGGTCACGGCGGATCCGGGGCGGGCCAAGGAAATCGAGCTGCGCGTCGGCAATCCAGCCGAGCAATACGACGAGGTCAAGGAAGGCAAGCTCGACGTCGCCACGTCCGTCCCGGGCGACCGGCACGAGGCGATGCACGCCGATTTCGCCGACCGGCACGCGATGTGGGCACTCCCTCGCGCTGGCTACCTGGTGTTTTCCGCCGAGGCAACGCGCTTCGCCGACCCGACGGTGCGGCACGCGTTCGCGCTCGGCACCGACCGCGGCGCGCTGGAGTCCGGGCCGCTCGCGCACCAGGCGGACGCGGCCAAGGGCTTGCTGCCGCCCGCGGTCGCGCCCGGCGAGCGCACCGGAGGCTGCCGTCCGTGCACTTTCGACGGCCCGGCCGCCAAATCCCTGTTGAACCAAGCGGGATTCACCGGCGACGCCGCGGTGTACTACGACAGCTTCGACGGCACCTGGCCGCAGGCATTGGCCGACGGCTTGTCGAAGAGCCTGGGAATCTCGGTGACCGCACAGCGAAAAGCCACCGGGGGCAAGCCAACCGGGCCGTCCGCGTTGGAAGTCAAAGCCGTGTCGCCGAGCCCGTCCGACATTCTTCACGCGCTCGCGGACGCCGCTGGCTACACCGATGCCGGGTTCGCCGCCGACCTCAACTCCGCCGAAACCACCGCGTCACCGGAAGAAGCCGCGCAGCTGTTCCGGATCGCGGAGAACGAAGCCCTGCGGGATCTCCCGGCGATTCCACTGTGGACTGGACACGGCCACGCCGTCTGGTCCGCCCGGGTCCACGACGCGGTGACCACGCCGTTCGCCGGAATTGACCTGACGCGCCTGCGTGACTAAACCCGCGCGTACTGCGTCAGCACTTCGCCGAACGCTGCCGTCAACGGGTCCGGTTCACTGCGGCCGTAAGCGACCAGTTCTCGTCGGATCGGCTTGCCAGGACGCAAAACCCGGCCGCTGAACTCCGCGGGCAGCACGTTCGCCGGAACCAGCGCGGGCCCCAATCCGGCCGCCGCGAGCAACGGTGCGGCGGCGGTCTGTTCCGTCCGCACGGCAGGACGCGGCCGGAACCCCGCTTCCGCACAGGCAGCGTCGAGCAGTTCTGCCAAGCCGTGACCAGGCGCGTAGTGCACCCACGCGCAGTCGGCAAGCTCGGCCAGGTCGACCGAACCGTCCGAAGTGGACTCCGTCGCGCCGTCCGCCGGGAGCACCACGACGAACTCCTCGATACCCAGCGATCGCACCGGGCCGGTCCACCCCTCCGGACGCGGACCGATCGCGAGATCCGCTTCTCCGGCGAGCATCGCGTCGCGCAGTTCGTCGGCGTGGCGGTACTCGAAAAGCCGCACGTCGACGTCCGGCCGCTCGCGCCGCCACACCCGAAGCGCGGGCGGCAGCACGCCAAGACTCACCGAGTAGACCGTGGCGATCTGCAGCTCTCCGGCGACCTGACCAGACGCCTGCCGGGCCGCGCACCGGGCACGTTCGGCGTCGGCGAGCGCGGCGCGGGCATGCGGCAGCATCGCGCGGCCCATCGGCGTAAGCCGGACCGCACGCGGCAACCGTTCCAGCAACGGCCCGCCGACGCTGTGCTCCAGCGCCCGCATCTGGTGCGACAGCGCGGGCTGCGTCACGTGCAGTTGCTCGGCGGCCCGGGTGAACGAACCGGTGTCGACCACCGTGACCAGGTACTCGAGCTGCCGCAGACTTGTCATAAACGCAGCTTATCGAAGCCGTGAGAAGTAAGCCTTGGATTTATCAGCTCGGCAGGCTCAGGATCGAAGACATGAGCAGCACACGCGTGGCCCTCGTGGCCGGGGCCAACGGGATCATCGGCCGGAAACTCATCTCTCACCTGCGTACTCTCGACGGCTGGGAGGTGCTCGGGCTCTCCCGTCGCGGCGGGCCGGGCAGCCTCGCGGTCGACCTGCTCGACCCGGCGAGCACCCGGGCGGCACTGGCCGGTGTCGGCGCGACGCACCTGTTCTACGCGGCCTACCAGGACCGGCCGACGTGGGCGGAACTCGTGCCGCCGAACGTGGCGATGCTGGAGAACCTGGTGAACGGCCTCGACGAAGGTCCGCTGGAGCACGTCAGCCTGATGCAGGGCTACAAGGTCTACGGCGCGCACCTCGGCCCTTTCAAAACTCCCGCGCGCGAGGCCGACGCCGGACAGCACATGCCGCCGGAATTCAATGTGGACCAGCAAAAGTTCCTCGAACGCCGGGCCGCGGCCGGGGGCTGGTCGTGGTCGGCGACCCGGCCGTCCGTGGTCGGCGGGACCACGCTCGGCAACCCGATGAACCTCGCGCTCGTGATCGCCGTCTACGCCTCGATCTCGAAGGAACTCGGTCTGCCGCTGCGGTTTCCCGGCAAGCCCGGCGCGTACGACAGCCTGCTGGAAATGACCGACGCGCAACTGCTCGCCGAAGGCACGGTGTGGGCGGCGACCTCGAGCCAGAACGAAGCGTTCAACATCGCCAACGGTGACCTCTTCCGCTGGCGCGAACTGTGGCCGAAGCTGGCCGCGTACTTCGACCTCGAAGTCGCGCCGCCGTTGCAGCTGCCACTGACCACGGTGATGGCCGACAAAGAACCACTGTGGACGGAGATGGCGGCGAAGCACGGCCTCACTGCTTCGTACGCCGACGTCTCCTCGTGGGCCTTCGGCGACTTCGTGTTCTCCTGGGACTACGACATGTTCGCGGACACGTCGAAGTCACGCCGCGCCGGTTTTCACTCCTATGTGGACACTGAGCAGATGTTCTACCGGCTGTTCGACGAGTTCCGCCGCGATCACGTCATCCCCGGCCGATGAACGGCATCGTGGTGGCGGTGATGGTGAGGAACTGGACGTTGGCGTCCAGCGGCAATCCCGCCATGTAGAGCACCGCGTCGGCGACGTGGCCCGCGTCGAAGGTCGGCTCGGCCAGAAGCCGTCCGTCGGCCTGCGGGATGCCCGCGGCCATCCGCTCGGTCATCTCGGTGGCCGCGTTGCCGATGTCGATCTGTCCACATGCGACATTCCACGCGCGGCCGTCGAGCGAAATCGACCTAGTGAGGCCGGTGACGGCGTGTTTGGTGGCGGTGTACGCGACGCTCGCCGGACGCGGCGCGTGCGCGGAAATCGAGCCGTTGTTGATGATCCGGCCGCCCTGCGGGTCTTGGTCGCGCATCAGCCGCACGGCCTGCTGCGCGCACAGGAACATGCCGGTGAGGTTCGTGTCGACGGTGCGCCGCCAGTCCTCGACGGACAGATCCGCGACGGTTCCGCCGAGCGAGACTCCGGCGTTGTTCACCAGCAGGTCCAACCGGCCCCACTCGCTGCGCACCGCCGAGAAAAGCGCCTCCACGGAAGCCGGATCGGCGACGTCGGTAGGTACGACCAGCGCGTTCGTCGATGAACCAGCTGTCTCGCGCAAGGCGTCCTCGCGTCGTCCGGCGAGCGCGACCCGGTAACCGGTGCCGAGCAGTGCTTCGGCGATCCGGCGGCCCAGCCCGGAACCGGCCCCGGTGACCACAGCGGTTTTCTCCGACACGTCGCCTCCTAGAAAGTCCGTTCGCCCGCACGTTGCCATATCGCGGCACACTGGGTTCATGGGACCACGTGACGCTTTGCTCGCCGGGTTGGCCAAGCAGCTGGGCCACCCGCGGGGCCGGGCCGGGCAGGCTGTCGTCCGGCTGCTCAACAACGTCAACCGCGGGCCGGTCACCGGAGCGGTCGACGCGCTCGAGATCCGCCGGGGCGAAACCGCGCTGGACCTGGGTTTCGGCGGCGGGCTGGGCCTCGACCTGCTGCTGCGCGCCACCGAGGGCGGCACCGTGCACGGCGCGGAGATCTCCGAGACGGCGCTGGCCCGGGCGCGGCGGGCGTTCCCGAAGAACCTCGCCGCCGGTCGGCTGGTGCTGCATCAGGCCGGAATGGCCGAACTTCCGCTGGACGACGGGACGATCGACGCGGCGCTGACCGTCAACACCGTCTACTTCATTCCCGAGCTGGCGCCCGCGTTCGCGGAGGTCGCGCGGGTTCTCACCGGCGGCGGCCGGTTCGTCGTCGGCATCGGAGATCCCGAGATGATGCGCGAGATGCCGTTCACCGGCCACGGCTTCCGGCTGCGGCCGCCGGAAGAGATCGAAAAAGCGCTCGCGGACGCCGGGCTGGAACTCCGCCGCCACGATCGGCTCGGCGACGGGCCGCGGGCGTTTCATCTACTGGTCGCCGGACGCTGAAAACGGGCCGCGCGCCTTCCCCCTGCTGACCGCTGGACGAGGAAAGGGCGGGTCCCCAGCCGAGGAACCCGCCCTTTTCGGATACCGCTACTTCTTCGGCACGCCCAGCGCGGCCAGCGCCGGACCGGCCATGATCACGCCGTTGCCGGTCACCGCGTCGAACCCGGGCGCGCCGAGGTCGATCGCGCTCGACACCAGCGCCGTGCGGACGTCCGCCGGGGTCGCGGACGGCTTGCCGGACAGCAGCAGCGCCGCGATCGCCGCCGCGTGCGGAGCAGCCGCCGAGGTTCCGAAGAACGGCTGGAAGCCGGTGACCGAGGTGGCCACGCCGTCGGCCGCGGTGATGTCCGGCTTCGCGCGGGTCGCGCCGCCGGTCGAGGAGACGTTGCCCGGGGTCAGCTCGGTGCCGTCGGCGTTGTAGAAGAGGTGCCGCTGGCCGTCGGAGGTGAAGCGCTCCCACTTGCTGGCCGAGGTGAACAGGCCCGGGTACGGGCCGGCCGGGTTCGCCGGGTCGCCGGTCTCCAGCGGACGCCCGAACGCGGCCGCCGCCGGGGCCGCGGCCACCGAGAACGCCGCGGCTGCCGCCGAGTGGCCCGAGGTCACGCCCGCCGTGCTGAATCCCTTGAGCGAACCGGAGTCGACGAACCGGCCGCGGACCACGTTGAGCGCGAGGAACCGGTCCGCGCCGTTGTACTTGACCACCGCGAGGCGGTAGCCGGAGCCGGAGGTCGGCACGGTCAGGCTCTCGTACGGGTTCTGCGAACCGTTCTGCGGGTTGGCGCTGGAGGCGACGACGCTGCCGGAAGCGTCGAGCAGGAACAGGTCGTAGTCGCTGGTCGAGTGCCCCCACGGGTCCGACCAGAACAGCGTCACCGGCCTGCCGAGCGAGCCCGGCGACAGCGGGTCGGCGGTCTGCACGCCGCTGCCCGGGTCGAAGTCGTGCGGGGTGCCGGTGACGCCCGGCAGCGTGGTGCCGGACGAGTGGAAGTCGCCCTCGTAGTAGCCGCTGCTGCCGTCGGTGAGGTTGCCGGAGTTGCCCGCGGAGGAGAAGTAGAGCGCACCGGCCGCGGTCACGTCGTTGACCGCCTGCGCGACCTGCGTGTCCTGGAACGGCGACTCGTCGAAGTACGCGACATCGTCCACGATCACTGTGCACTTGCCGGTGTTGCGCAGCGCGCGGATGTTGTCCGCGAAGCTCGACTCGCTGGTGAACGCGGTCGCGAAGCCAAGCGTCGCGCCCGGGGCGAGGTCGTGGACGATCTCCAGCATCGCGGTGCCCTCGTCGCCGCTGCCTGCCTGGCCGGGCAGCACGTCGACCGCGGGAAGTTCGCCGGCGTCCTGCGACTTCTTGAGCGAGTTGACGCCGTCGGAAAGCACGCAGACCTTCACGCCGGTGCCGTTGACGCCGTAGTCCGTGCGGGCGGTGTCCGCGCCGTGGGCTTTGTCCCCTTCGGACACCTGCACGGCGGCGACAGCCTTCTTGGCCAGCTGCTGACGCTGTGCGTCGGGCTCGTTCCAGGTCATCGCCTGCGTCGCGGGCTGGACCTGGCGGACGTCGCCGCGCGCCGCGATCCGGTCTACCGCGTTGAGCGGCAGCTGGGCACGAACCGAGCCATTGGACGAGGTGGACTGAACGGTGCCGCCCGCCGCCCGCACTGCCTGCGCGATCGCGGCACCGCCAGTGCCGGCGATATCCACTGAAACCGTGCCAGCCTGACTGACCGGCAGGCCGGTGCGGTAATCCGGAAGCAGCGCGGCGAGACCGCGGTCGGCGCGCAGGCGCTTCTCCACGACAAGCTGGCTGGACTGCTTCTGCTCGGCCGGGCTGAGGGTCTTCTTGATCCCCTGCAGCGCGCTGATCCCGGCTCCGGAGCGCGCGTTCGCCACGTCCGCGGCAGACGGCTGCGCGACGGCGACCCCGCTTCCGGCGAGCACCACCCCGACCGCCAGCGGCGCGGAATACGCGACCACCCGGCTCGTTCGTCTCATGACAACTCCTGTCCTGGCCCCCGGCCACCCACTGTGGTCACGTGAATCTAAAGAGCGACCGCGGCTAAGACCACCGACCAAAGTGGTATCTGCCCGGATGGCCCATCTGCTGAGATCCCAACGGGCCGTGTCCGAAGCGGAGCTGGCACTCTGCTCGCGTGGCGAACCTGGGGAGGGACTTCGCGCGGCTGTGGGCTGCGTACGCGATCAGCACAGCGGGCAGCACGGTCGGCGCCGGAGCGCTCGGGCTCGTCGCGGTGCTCGTGCTCGACGCGCCCGCGTGGCAGGTCTCCCTGATCACCGCGATCTCGGCCGCCTCCAGCGCGGTGCTCGCCTTCCCGTTGGGCCCGCGCGTCGAGTTCGCGCGGAAGCGTCCCGCGATGATCGTTGGAGACCTCGTCCGGTGCGCCGCGCTGGCGAGCGTGCCGTTGGCGGCCGCGCTGCATGTGCTGACGATGCCGCAGCTCTATGCCGTCGACATCGTCGTCGCCACCGCGGCCGTCATCTTCTCCGCGGCCAGCGGCGCGCACCTCAAAGCCCTTGTCGCGCCGAACGAACGGGCTGTCGCGCTGAGCCGTTTCGAGAGCACCGATTGGATCTGCTGGTCAGCCGGACCGCCACTGGGCGGCGTCCTGATCAGCGCGCTGGGCGCTACCGCGACGATGCTCATCGACGCTTTCTCGTTCCTGCTGTCCGCGCTCGGAATCCGCCGCTTGCGCGCGCCGGAACCGCCTCCCGCCATCGCTGAGGGACCTGCACGCCGCGGGTTCACCGACGGTTGGCGCTACCTGCTGCGCAGCCCCGAATTGCGGCCGCTGTTCTTCAACTCGGTGTTGTTCAGCGGCGCGGTCCTTTGGGTTACACCGCTGCAAACCGTGCTGATGCTGCGAGATCTCGGCTTCGCGCCGTGGGAATACGGGCTAGTGCTCGGCGTCCCGTGCCTCGGCGGGCTGGTCGGCGCCCGTCTCGCGCCGACGCTCAGCTCTCGATACGGCGCGCAGAAAGTGTTGCGGTGGACCAGCTTCGCGCGTACACCGTGGCTGCTCGCGCTGCCGTTCGCGATTCCCGGATCCGCCGGAGTCGTCCTGCTGATCGCCGCGAACTTCGGGCTGTTGCTGGTGGCTGGGATCTTCAACCCGACCTATTCGGCTTACCGCCTGTCGCTGATCGACGACACCGTCCTGACGCGGACGCTCACCGCCTGGTCGACCGGAACCCGCACCGCCAAACCGATCTTCATCACCCTCGGCGGGATCGCCGCCGGGGTGCTCGGCGTGCGCTTCTCGCTGGGGATTGGCGCCGTGCTCTGCCTACTCAGCGCCGCCGCGTTGCCCGCCCGCCGCGCCGAGTGATCAGTTTTTGTCGGTGGTGCCGGTTACCGTTGCCAGCATGTTCAAGATCGACCACGCGACCGCTGCCGACGCCGCCGCGCTCACTGACCTCATGCACGCTTCATCGGCCTACCAAGGCCAGTACGCCTCGATCCTGGAGGGATACGTAGTCACGCCGGACTACCTGAGCCGCTATGCGGTTCTGGCCGCCCGCGGTCCTTCGGGGCCAGTCGGATTCGCCGCGCTCACCGATGCCGAACTGGACCTGTTGTTCGTCGCCGACGAAGCGCAGGGCACCGGATTGGGTGCCCGGCTTGTCCGCCAAATCCTCGACGTGGCAAGGGAAAACGGGCTGTCCGAGGTGCGCGTGGTGTCGCATCCGCCCGCGGTGAAGTTCTACGAACGCATGGGCGCCCGCCAGATCGGGACTGTGCCGCCTAAACCGCCGAAGGTCTCGTGGTCGAGGCCGGAATTGGTGTTTTCCTTGGATTCCTGGCCCATGCCCGGAAACGACCGCGCCCCGGCCCGCGAAACCGCCGCGGGCCAGGGCGACCGTCGAAGAATCAGAAGTTGATCATATGGCCGGCCAGTCCGTGCACCGCTTCCTTCACCGCCTCGCCCAGTGTCGGGTGCGCGTGCACGTTGCGCGAAACCTCGTGCACCGTAAGGTCCCACTGCTGCGCCAGCGTCAGCTCCGGCAGCAGCTCCGTGACGTCCGGGCCGATGAGGTGCGCGCCGAGCAGTTCGCCGTACTTCGCGTCGCTCAGCACCTTCACGAAGCCCGCCGCGTCGCCGAGGCCGTGCGCCTTGCCGTTGGCCGTGAACGGGAACTTCGACACCTGAACGTCAAAGCCCTTCTCGCGCGCCTGTTCCTCGGTCCAGCCGAAGCTCGCGATCTGCGGCTGGCAGTAGGTCGCGCGCGGGATCATCACGAAGTCCAGTTCCATGGTCTCCGCGCCGGCGATCGTCTCCGCCGCCACGATGCCCATCGACTCCGACGCGTGCGCCAGCATCAGCTTCGCGGTCACGTCGCCGATCGCGAACAGGTGCGGCACGTTCGTCCGGCCGCGGCCGTCGATCGCGATCGCGCCGCGCTCGGTGACCTCGACGCCGGTGTTCTCCAGGCCGTAGCCCTCGACGTTCGGCCGGAACCCGATGGCCTGCAACACCTTGTCCGCCTCGAGCACCTGCTGCTCGCCGTTCTTCGACACGGTCACCAGCACCTTGGACCCCGAGTCGTCGATCGCCTCGACCTTGGTGCCCAGCAGCACCTTGATGCCCAGCTTGCGGTAGCGCTTGGCCAGCTCGGCCGACACCTCGGCGTCCTCGAGCGGCACCATCCGGTCGAGGAACTCGACGATCGTCACGTCCACGCCGTAGTTGCGCAGCACGTACGCGAACTCCACGCCGATCGCGCCGGCCCCGGCGATCACGATGCTGCCCGGCAGCTCGCTTTCGAGGATCTGCTTTTCGTAGGTGACCACGCGCTCGCTGCGCTGCGTGCCCGGCAGCAGCCGAGCCGTCGCGCCGGTCGCGATGATGCCGTAGGTGAAGGTGATCCGCTCGCCGTTCACCTCGAGGGTGTTGGCGTCCACGAAGGTGCCGCGCCCGTCGTACTCGGTGATCTTGTTCTTCTTCATCAGGAAGTGCACGCCCTTGACGCGCCCGTCCGCGACCTTGCGGCTGCGCTCGTACGCCGCGGTGTAGTCGAACCGGATCTCCCCGTCGGAGGAGATGCCGTAGGTCTTGGCCTCCTCCTTCACCGTGTGCGCCAGCTCCGCGTTGCGCAGCAGCGCCTTCGAAGGGATGCAGCCGACGTTGAGGCACACCCCGCCCCAGTACTTCTCTTCCACGACCGCCACGCTCAGGCCCAGCTGCGAAGCCCGGATCGCCGCGACGTACCCACCGACTCCGGCCCCGAGGACCACCACGTCATAGTCTGCGCTCATACCGTTGAAACTACCCGCCGCGCCCGCGCGGGGCGGCGTGACGGCGCCCGCTTTCAGCGCGGCGGCCGCCCGCTCCGGCGCATTCCCGGACGGCGAATCCGGGCACTGCTCGCCGGAACTGGACGTCACCTCGTCCGCGACGCCGCCCTGGGCGCCGCTGCATTGTCCACAGTGGCCGCGCCGAGCCGGACCGCCGGATCCGGTTGTCAGACCGGCGGACGCACGCCGCGGATCTCGGCCAGCAGCTCCGTCACCGCGGCCATGATCCGCGCCGTCGCCTCTTCCAGCACGTCCCTGGTCAGCTCCCGCCCGCGCAGGTCGCCGAGTTCCACCGGCGGCCCGGCGACGAACTCGATCTTCCGCCGCGGCAGGACGCGCGGAAACCACGAGCCCGCGGGCAGCAGTTCGTGCGTGCCCCAGTTCGCGACCGGAATCACCGGCACGCCGGTCTCCAGCGCGATCCGCGCCGCGCCGGTCTTGCCCTTCGCCGGCCAGCCGTCCGGATCCGCGGAAAGCCCGGCCTCCGGGAAGATCGCCACGCATTCGCCCGCACGCACCGCGGCGACAGCGTCGCGATACGCACCCGCGGCGGTCGGCGCGCCCCGGTGGACCGGGATGTGCTTGCCCGAACGCATCACCGACTTGATCACCGGCGCGTTCCACAGGCTCGCCTTCGCCAGGTATCGCGGCACGCGGCCGGAGCCGAGGCAGAACGCGGTGAGCGTCGTCGGGTCGGCGTTCGAGAGGTGGTTGGAGGCCACCACGACCCCGCCCGAGGCCGGGATGTTCCGCGCGCCGCGCACGCGGAACCGGCTCGTGAGGGCGAGCAGTTGCCAGACGACCTCGATCGCGAAGTGGTACCAGGCGCCCCGGCCGGACTTGGCGAACCGCCTGCCGTACCTCTGCATGCCGCGGAAGCCGAGCAGCTCCCCTTCGAGCGGGGTCCAGTTGTCCCGGGTCCGGGTGCGCAGCGCCATGAGCGTCATTCGTAGCGGAAGACGCTCCGGTTCGGTGCCGCGCGGACCCGGGACGCGGCCGGAATCACACCCGCTCGAGCACCACCACGGGGATCTCGCGGTCGGTCTTCTTCTGGTAGTCGTTGTAGGCGGGCCACACCGCGGCGAGCTTGTCCCACAGCCGGGCGCGTTCCTCGCCGGTCGCGGTCCGGGCGCGCGCGGCGAACTTGTCCGCCCGCACCTGCACGCGGACCTCGGGGTTGTCCTGCAGGTTCAGGTACCAGCCGGGGTGGTTCTCCGCGCCGCCCTTCGAGGCGACGATCACCGGATTGCCGTCGTCCTCCTGGTAGATGAGGGCGAACTTGCGGTCCTGACCCGTCTTGCGGCCCTTCGTGGTGAGCACCAGCGTCGGCACGCCGTCCTGCCAGTCGTGCCCGACCTCCCCGTCGGTCTCCTCGTAACGGCGAACGTGCTCGTCACCGAACAGCATGCGGATTTCCTTTCGTTCGACTTCCGCGCTCGACAGCCCGGACCTGTCCTCCCACCCTGCCGCGAACCGGTCGGTCGCGCTGATCAGCTCGTGCAGCGTGCCCGGTTCGTCGAAGGCGTGCCCGGCGTCGCCGATCATCTTCAGCTCGGCGCCCGGCAGCACCTGTGCGAGTTCCCAGGCGGTGGTGGCGGGAGTGACCACGTCGTACCTGCCCTGCACCAGAACGCACGGGATGCCCGAGAGCTTCCCGGCGCCGCGGATCAGCTGGTCCGGGGCGAGCCAGCCGCCGTGGCGGAAATAGTGGTTCTCGATCCGCGCGATCGCGAGCGCGAATTCCGGCTCGGCGAACGCGGCCACCACTTCTTCCTGCGGCGTGAACTTCACCGTCTCGCCCTCCCACTGGCTCCAGGCGAGCGCGGCGGGCCCGTGCACCTTCGGGTCCGGGTGATTCAGCAGTTCGTGGTACACCTCCAGCAGGTCGCCGCCGCGGCGCGCGTACGGCACCGGCGCGAGGAAACGCGACCACGCCTCCGGGAACACGCACGCCGCGCCCCCGCCGAAGAGCCACTGCACTTCTTTCAGCCGAAGCGTCGCGACGCCGCGCAGAACCAGCTCGGTCACCCGCTCCGGATGGGTTTCGGCATAGGCGAGCGCGAGCACGCTGCCCCACGAGCCGCCGAACAGCTGCCAGCGGTCGATGCCGCGGTCCTGGCGCAGCTGCTCCATGTCGGACACCAGGTGCCAGGTCGTGTTCACCGAGAGATCGACGTGCGGCTCGCTGCAGTGCGGTGTACTCCGGCCGCAGCCGCGCTGGTCGAACAGCACGATCCGGTAGCGCTCCGGGTCGAACAGCCGCCGGTGCCGCGCGGACGCTCCGCCCCCGGGCCCGCCGTGCAGGAACGCGACCGGTTTGCCCTCGGGATTGCCGCATTCCTCCCAATACAGCGTATTGCCGTCCCCGACCGGCAGCATCCCGTGGTCGTACGGATCGAGTTCCGGGTACAGACCGAGCATGCAGCCACTATGCCCGACCTCGGGCGCGTCCCGCTGGGGGTCCACTGTGGACGCGCGGACGCGGCCGGGGGCGGCCGGTTAGGCTTCCCGCATGGCGAAGGTACTGGTGGTGGAGGACGACGCGGCGATCGGCAGCGTCCTCGACTCCGCGCTGCGCGGGCACGGCCACACAGTGCAATGGTGCCGGGACGGCCGGAGCGCGCTGCGCGAGACCGCGGCCGATCTCGTGCTGCTGGACCTGGGCCTCCCGGACGTCGACGGCGTCGAGGTGTGCCGCCGGCTGCGCTCGGCCATGCCGGGCGCGGTGCTGGTGATCCTCACCGCGCGGGCGGACGAGATGGACGTCGTGGTCGGGCTGGAGGCCGGTGCGGACGACTACCTCACCAAGCCCATCCGGCTGGCCGAACTGCTCGCCAGGGTGCGCGCGCACCTCCGCCGCGGCGCACCGGCCGCGCCGTCGACGCCGGTCGTGCGGATCGGCGCGCTGGAGGTCGACATCGCGAGCAGGCGGGTCAGCCTGAACGGCCGGGAGGTCGCGCTGCGGGCGCGGGAGTTCGACCTGCTCGCTCGGCTGGCCGTCCAGCCGGGGCAGGCGGTGAGCCGCGACACGCTGATGTCCGACGTGTGGGATTCGCACTGGCACGGCTCCACCAAGACGCTCGACGTGCACATCGCCGCGCTGCGCCGCAAGCTCGCCTCGGCCGCCGAGTCGCCGTACGAGGTGCCGAGGATCGCCACCCTGCGCGGGCACGGATACCGGTTAGAGGGGGACTGAGCGGGGTGCGCCGCCGGATCGTGACGCTCACCGTCCTCGCGGCGGTCCTGGCCACGAGCCTGTTCGGACTACCGCTCGCGGTCGGGGCGCTGTGGTACTTCCGCACGCACACCACGTCCGCGCTGGAGCGGGCCGCCGACGGTACTGCGGTCGTGGTGTCCGACGCGCTCGCCGCGGGCCAGCCCTTCCAAGTCCCGGACAACGAGGACGGCGCCGAGGTCGGCGTCTACGACCCGAAGGGCCACCTCCTCGCCGGAGACGGCCCACCCACCGCGGACGACGTCGTGCGCGGGGTAGGCGCGACCCGCAGCGACATGCTGAACCAGAAGGTCGGCGACGAGGACGTGCTGGCGGTGCCAGTGCTGACCGGGGCTCGCCTCACCGGCATCGTGCGCGCGGCGCTCCCCCGGTCCGCGCTGACCCGCGACGTCGGCATCACCTGGCTGGTGATGGCCGGATGCGCGATCGGCGCGGTGCTCGCGAGCTGGCTGGTCGCCCGCCGGATCGCCGCGCGGCTGACCCGCCCGCTGGAAGACCTCGCGTGCGCCGCGGCCCGGCTGGGCGAAGGCGACTTCTCCGCACGGTCCCGGCGCTCGGCGATCCCGGAAATCGACCGAGTCGGTGCCGCCCTGGACGTCACCGCAGCCCGCATCGGCGAAACCCTGGAACGGGAGCGCGCCTTCTCCGCCGAAGCGTCACACCAGCTCCGCACCCCGCTGGCCGGACTGCGCCTGCAGCTCGAATCCGCCCTGGAAACCCCCGGCCGCGACCCCTATGCCGCGGTGCGCGCCGGCATCACCGCCGCCGACCGGCTGGAACGCACCGTCGAAGACCTGCTCGCGCTGTCCCGGGAACGCCGCGCCCCTCGCGACGAACTGGACCTGCCCGCACTCCTGGCCGAGTTGAACGACGCCCCGCTGCCCGACCACCGCGAACTACGCCTGGAAATCACCGACCCGCCCCCGGTGCGCGCGTCGGTCCCCGCCGTTCGGCAAGTGCTCGCCGTCCTCTTGGACAACGCGCTGAACCACGGCGAAGGAGCGATCACCGTCCGAGCCCGCGACGCCGGTGGCGCCCTGGCCGTGGACGTCATCGACGAGGGCCCGGACCTCGGCGAGCGCGACCCGTTCGCCGACCACACCCCCGGCGGACACGGCATAGGCCTCCGCCTGGCCAGAAGCCTGGCCGAAGCCGAGGGCGGCCGGTTGCGCCTATCGCGGCCTGATCCGCCGACGTTCACGTTGCTGCTTCCGGAAGCGCCCGCGTCCTGACCCAGCCCTGCGCAGCCCGCCGCTCGCCCAGACCCGGCGAGGCACCCGCAGCTATCTCCGACAACGCCCCTGGCCCAACCCGACCAGCGCCTCCTCGCCGATCGCGCAGATACGCCAGGGTCCACGCTGCTGCTTCCGGAAGCACCTGCCACCTGCGGCCCCGCCGCACGCACACACCCAATGCCAGGGACTTAAGGCGGCGCTGTGGGTGCGGCCTGAGGGGTGTCTGTCCTGGTCGCGGGGGCTGGCGAGGGATGCGGCTGTCCGTGAGGGGACCCCTGGGGGACTCTGATTCCCTCAGGGTTCCCCTCACGGACACGAGCAAGCGGCCACGAGGGCATAGGGCGGGCATTTCGGCGAGGTTGGCGTCCTTTGCAGACGATCGGCATGCCGAAGCCGCACGGCCTAAGTCCCTGGCATTGACGCACACCCGCCAAGGCCCCCGTTGCCGCTTCCGGAAGTACCCGGCACTTCACCCACCCGGCCACGCACAGCCCCACCGCGCGTACAGACCCGCCAAGGCCCATGCCGCC
>NZ_PQIA01000139.1 GCF_003385235.1 Amycolatopsis circi
GGGTTGGGGGGGGTGGGGCTGGTCTGATCGGTGGTTATGAGTTCTGGTGTGACGGCGAGCCCGGATCAGGTGTCGCTGGGCGTCTTGATGGCCGCGGTGGACCGGGACGTGATCGATGCGGCGGTCGCTGGGTGCGGGGCGGGGGCGAAGCGGTCGGACGGGAAGCTGCCGCCGCATGTGGTGGCGTATTTGACGATGGCGTTGTGCCTGTTTCCCGGTGACGACTACGAAGAGGTCGCGACGAAGGTCACGGGTTCGTTGTCGCGGTTCGGGTGCTGGGACGCGTCGTGGACGGTGCCGACGGCCAGCGGGATCACCCAGGCCCGCAAACGGTTGGGCGGCAAGGTGATGGCCGAGGTGTTCGAGGGCGTGGCGCAGGCGGTGGCGACCCCGGGCACCCGGGGCGCGTGGCTGCGGGGCCGGCGGCTGGTGGCGATCGACGGGTTCGAGGCCGAGCTGCCCGACACCCCGGCCAACGCGGCCGAGTTCGGGTACGCCGGGTCGGGGACACATCGGTCGGCATACCCGAAGGCGCGGGTGGTAGCGCTGGCCGAGTGCGGCACCCACGCATTCCTCGCCGCCCGGGTCGGCGCCTACGGGACCGGGGAGCAGACCCTGGCGCAGGGGCTCTATCCGCGCCTGCTCGGCGACGAGCTGCTCACCGCGGACCGCAACTTCTACAGCTGGGACGCCTGGGACACCGCCTCGCGCACGGGCGCGGCGTTGTTGTGGCGGGCGCCGGGCCGGCTCGCGCTGCCGGTCGCCCGGGTGCTGCCCGACGGGACCTATCTGACCGTCCTGGTCAACCCGAAAGTCCGCGGCGCCGGCCGCCGCGCGCGGATCCTCGCCGCCGCCGAAGCCGGACAGGACATCCGCCCCGAGGAAGCGCATCTGGCCCGGGTCGTGGAATACGACGTCCCCGACCGGGACGGCAACGGCGCCGGGGAACTGATCGCGCTGCTCTCGACCGTCACCGACCCCGCCGAGGCCCGAGCCGACGAACTCGCCGCCGCCTACCACGAACGCTGGGAAGAGGAAACCGCGAACGACCAGCTGAAAACCCACCTCCGCGGACCCGGGAAGATCCTGCGGTCCCGGCTGCCGGACCTGGCGCACCAGGAAATCTGGGCCTGGCTGACCGTCCACCACGCCCTGTCCGTCCTCATCGCCCGCGCGGCCGAGGCCGCCGACCTCGACCCCGACCGGATCAGCTACACCCGCGCCCTGCGCATCGCCCGCCGCACCGCCACCGGCACGGCGGGCTTTTCCCCCTCAGGACTGGACTGACGCCCGCCCCGCGATCCTCGCCGACATCGCCCGCAGACCGATCCCGCCCCGACGACACCGAACCTGCCCACGCGCCGTCAAACGACTACGGCACAACGCATACCGCGTCAAGAAACGCACCGAACCCGCCAGCACCCGCCACCCCGGCCCACCCGCCATCAGACCCCGCAGACTCACCCCAACAACATGATCAACCTAAGCTACGCGGCATTGGGTTCTAACCGGCATAAACACTCACGAGTCAGACCAGGCGACGGTCCGAGGCCCAGCGGGACAGCTCGTAGCGGTTCGACAGCTGGGTCTTGCGCAGGACGCTCGACACGTGCGTCTCGACCGTCTTCACCGAGATGAACAGCTCGGACGCGATTTCCTTGTACGCGTAACCGCGGGCGAGCAGGCGCAGGACGTCGCGCTCGCGCGGGGTGAGCAGGTCCAGCTCGGGGTCGTTGATCGGCGCGGAGCCGGGACGGTCGGCGAAGGCGTCGAGGACGAAACCGGCCAGGCGCGGGGAAAACACCGCGTCTCCGTCGGCCACCCGGACCACCGCGCGGACGAGTTCCTTCGACGAGATCGTCTTGGTGACGTACCCGCGTGCACCGGCGCGGATGACCGCGATGACGTCCTCGGCCGCGTCGGACACCGACAGCGCGAGGAACACGATGTCCGGCAGCTCCGGACGCACGCGACGGAGCACCTCGGCACCGCCGCCGTCGGGCATGTGGACGTCGAGCAGCACGACCTGCGGGCGGGTGCGCGCGATGCCGGCGACCGCTTCGGCGACCGACCCGGCCTCGCCGACGACCTGCACCTCGTCGGTGATCGAGTCCAGTTCCGTGCGCACTCCCGCACGGAACAACGCGTGGTCGTCCACGAGGAATACCTTGACCGGTTCCCGCTGGCTTTCCGTCACGACTGCCCACTCCCTCGCTTCGCCTGCCCCCGAGCATAGCGAGGTCACGCCACCCCTTTGCTCGCTTTCACCGGCATGGCGAGCTGGACTTCGGTGCCTTCGCCCGGCGCGGTGCGCAGTTTGCAGGTGCCGCCGTGGCGTTCCATCCGGCCGCGGATCGAGTCGGCGAGGCCGTGCCGGTCGGCGGGCACGACGTCCGGGTCGAAGCCCTTGCCGCGGTCTCGTACGAACACGGTGACCTCGGTGGGCTCGACCTCGGCGAACACGCTGACCTCGTCGACGCCCGCGTGCTTGGCCGCGTTGACGATCGCCTCGCGGGCAGCCTGCACCAGCGCGGTGAGCGGCGGGTTCAGCTCCGCGTCGCCGACCACGACCTGGCCGACCGAGATCGCGAACTGGTCCTCGACCTCGCCGCACGCAGCGGCGAGCGCCTCGGACAGCTGCTGCCGGGTGCCTTCTTCCTCCTCCTTGGTCCGCTTTTCGCTGGGCTTGCCATAGCCGCCGGGACCGTACAGCCAGCCGCGCAGCTCGCGTTCCTGGCCGCGGGCGAGGCGGGCGACCTCGGCGGGCTGGTCGGCCTGGCGCTGGATCAGCGCAAGGGTCTGCAGAACGGAGTCGTGCAAGTGCGCGGCGATTTCGGCGCGTTCGTCGGTGCGGATGCGGGCCTGGCGCTCCTCGCCGAGGTCGCGGACCAGCCGCAGCCAGAACGGGATGGTGAGCACCGCGACGCCGATCAGCGTCGCGAGCACCGCGATCAAGGCGAACTTGACCTGGTCGAAGTCGCCGCTGGCGAACACGACGAAACCGATGCCGGTGGCCACCAGCGCGACCCCGGCGAGAATCCGGACGATCGCCGAGAGCCGGCCGCCCTCTCCGACCAGTCCGTCGCGGGCCCCGACGCGCCAGCGCCGCCGCTGCGACTCGTCCGCCTCCCGCCAGACGACCGCCGCACCGAGCGCGGCGAGCGCGAGCGGCACCGCGACCCAGCCGCGGATGGCTCCGGTGAGCGTGCTGCTGGCGATCGCGAGCCCGATGCCGAGCGCGATCAGCCCGTACGCCTGCTGCCGGTCGCGGGCCTTCGGTGCGGTCTCGCTCTCCTCGGCACTCTGCGGCACGAACACCCAGAGCAGGCCGTACGCGAGCAGCCCGGCCCCGTTGAGCGCGGCCAGCAGCGCGAACACGACGCGCACCCAGACGACCGGAACCCCGAGGTGGTCCGCGAGCCCGCTCGCAACGCCCGCGACGGCCCGCCCGGAGCGTCGCCGGTACATCTTGGGCCGAGGTTCGGGTTCGGCGACCTCCATCGCCTGGGCGGACATGAGTGCCGAGGGCTCCTCAGCGGTCGAGGAAACCCGCCCTGGGGCACTGATGTCGAGAAAGTCCTGCACGAGGTCCATCGTCACACGCGGGAGCGGCGCGGACATCGGGGAAGGCCCTGATCCATTCCCCCAGACGGCCGCCCGAGGGAAATTCCGCGAACCTCCCTGCCGCCCGCCGGGACTCGGTACGATGCAGGGGGCGAGTGATCACAGTGCGTAAACGGGGCGGGGAGGCCGGATGACCGAGCAGCATCACGCGGAGCACGTCGAGTCCGCAGGCGATTACTACGCCCGGACGCAGAACGTGAACCAGATCTTCTCGGTCGGCGTGGACTCGCCCGAGACGCGCGGCGCGACCGAACGGGACGCCTCGCAGTACTCGGTCCAGCAGGGCCAGCAGTTGCTCGAGGGCCAGCAAACCCGGAGCGACGCGCCCGCGCCGGACGCGAACTACGCGTCCTACAGCCACGAAGACCTGCACAAAATGGTCAACGAGGGCTTGGACTTCGAAGACATCAACGAACGCAGCCGCGTGACGAACACGTACGGCAACCGGCTCGCGGACGCGTCCAACCAGTTCCGAGACGCGGCCAATACCGCGGGCGCGGAGTGGCAGGGCATGGCCGCGACGCAAGCGCATTCGTTCTTCCAGAGCACGGCGGACCACACGGAGAAAACCGGCAGCGCAATGCAGCTGGTGTCGAACCGCTACTCCCAGCAGTCCGCGGCGGCCGACTACGCGCACAAGAACATGCCGGAGCCGACTGGGTTCAACCAGAAGGCCGAGATGGCCAAGGCGACCGAGCAGTTCCAGAACGGCAACCCGTTGCAGGGCGTGATCGCGATGGGCGACCTGGCGGCCAAGCAGCAGCAGGCTGACGCGGCGCATCAGCAGGCGGTCCAGGTGATGCACGGGTTGGACACGACGTATCACGAGACGTCGACTACGCAGCCGGTTTACTCGCCGCCGCCGCAGATGAACAACGACAGCACGCATGCGAGCAGTGCCGCACCGGTGACTGTTCCGGGTGGGGCTTCCAGCGGGCCTTATGTCGGTCCTGGCGGGTCCGGTCCGGTGACTGGTGGTCCGGCGAATGGGTTCACGGGTACGAATCCGCCGCTTGGCGGTCCTGCGGTGAACTCCTTCCCGCCTGGAGGAGGCGGCAACCCTCCGGGCGTTACTTACAGCCTTGGGCCGGGGATCAACACCGGTACTGGGCCGCTCAGCAACCCTGCGGTGTCAGGGGGCGGAAACAACCTCCGGACCACTCCGGGCATCGGCGGGCGGCTTTCTCCGGAGGGGCTCGCTTTGGGCGGAGGCGGCGTCGGCAATGCTGGAGAGGACACGCCCCGAAGCCGGTCAGGAGGCGGTGTTGGCCGGGGCGGTGCCGGTGGCCGAGTGACCGGCGGTGCTGGCTCGGGCGGTTCCGGGAAGCCCGGCGAGTCCGGAGGCAAGGGTGCCGCTGAACGGCTTGAGCGCGGCGCTACCGCTGCCGCGAACGCTGGAAAAGCCGGGAAACCTGGTGCGGCGAGTGCTGGCGCTGGTGCGGCGGGCGCCGGGAAGAAGAAGGAAGAGGACAAGGAACACAAGAACAAGATCCCGACGCAGATCGATCCGGACGAGGTCTTCGAGGTCAAGCCGGAACGAGGACCGGACGGGGAGAAGATCACTCCCCCGGTTCTCGGCGGCTGATTCCTTTCCCTCGCGCAGATCTAGGAGCAACCGATGGCAGAAATCGTCTGGGACAAGAAGTCTTCGACCGAAAGCTCACCCGCTGCGGGCACGGCGGGCAACGACTTCCTGGCTGGGCTAACCGAGGGGCCGGGAAGTCATGAGGCCGCGCAGAAGATGAAGACGGCCGGGAACACGCTGAAGACCTTGGCGCAGAACGGGTCCTTCGCGGTGAATGAGGAGGGGTTCACCGCGTACATGAAGGCGTGCGACTTCTTCCTCAAAGTCTTAAACGATTTTATGGGCCAAGCATCCTTTCTTGGCCGAGCCGCAAAAATGGGAAATTTCAACTACGCTCGATCCGTCGCCGACTTCAATGTCACGGTAGCAAGCCACCCGCAAGAGGGAATGCTGCCCAATCTCATACTGATGCAGCAAGCAGTTGACGCCGCACAGCAGGCGCTCCTCATCGCACGGAAAAACTACCAAGAAACCGAAAGCGCGCATTCATTGTCCTTCGCCGAGCTCAACAAGAAACTCGACAATCAGTGAAAACATCCCGTGCCTCTACCGCCTTCCTGCTGGCCAGTGCAGCCGCACTGGCGCTCACCGCATGCGACAGTCCGGTAAACGGCGCAGCACAGGCCAGCGGAACACCCCCCTCAACCGGTTCGGCTCCGCCCGCTTCCGCGGGAAATCCCTTCGCAGCCCGGAACCAGTGCGCCCTGCTTGATCAAATATTGAGCGGGGCAGGCTACCCCCCAGCGAAACCCTCTATCGCACAAGAACGCAAAGCCTGCGTCACCCAAAAATCCAGCGGCGGCTTGAACGCCACCAACGTAGGGCTGCTCCTGCAAGAGGAACAGCGCTACGACAGCGACGTCAAGAACACCGCGCAAGCTCGCAGCGGAAGCCTCGGCGACCGGAAGTTCGTCGAAGATCCCGCCGAACTGGGGGCAGCCGGCCAGTGCACGATATCCATGTCGGTCCAGACCAGTTCTCGCGCGATCATCACCGTGACCGGCGGCAATGACACTGCCGCCTCCTGCAAGACCGCGGAGGACCTGGCGACCAAGCTGGACCCGCTCCTCCCCAAGGGCTGACCTTCCCTCGTACTGCGGACATGGGAATCCGAAGCCGCCGCTCGCCGGTTGAACAAGAACTGGAGATTCGTGGCCAAGAATTGCCGAGCAGGCGGCGCACTCGGCGTCGCGCTGGCCATAGTCGGCACAGCAGCGTGCGCCAACCCGGTCAACGGCGCAGTAACGCCAGCTGCATCAGCGCTCGCACCAACCAGCGGCCCGGCCTCCAGGTCCGACAATCCATTCGCTTCACTGAACCAATGCCAGCTGGTCGATCAAATTCTGACCGGTCAAGGATTTCCCCCAGCACAACCCTCCGTCGCGGACTCCAGCCGAAGCTGCCGGTCAAAGAAAGAATCTCAAAACGCTGCGATAGATCCAGCGACTGAAGTCGGCGTCGCGCTTCAAAATGGGCAGAAGTACACGGACAACATCCAGAATCTCAACTCCGCGCACAACGGGAATATCGACGGCCGAAAGCTGATCGAACAACGCGACCTGCTGGGCTCTCCGGGCGGCTGTCAGATCGGCATGGAGGTCGGCCCCAACGCACGTGCCTTGGTGATCGTATTGATCGGCGACGACACTGCGGCCGCATGCAAAAAGGCCGAAGACGTCGCGACCGCGTTGGACAAGCTGCTTCCCCGGAACTGAGCTTTCCCGCTCCCCGCGAGGCCGCCGCCTCCCTCGGTCGGCCAGTCAGCGCAAAACCCACAACCGCACCGCGTCAGGGCCCGATCTCGGGGACAACCTCAGGGACCTTCCCCGATGTGCCGCCCCGCACCGTCGACCATGCTGTACCTCATGAGTGGTGCGAACGACGTGCAGCCTCCGCGGACAAACCCCCTGAACGGGTTCGAGGAGACCGTCAAGGACTTCTGGGCCAGCAGGCCTCGGCGGCCGCACTCGGGGCGGAAGGTTGCTGGGGTCGCGGCGGGGCTGGGGGATCGCTACGGGATCGATCCGGTGGTGATTCGGGTCGCGTTGGCGGCGGCGACCGTTTTCGGGGGGTTCGGGCTGGTGCTTTACCTGCTCGGGTGGCTGTTCTTCCCCTCCGAGGGCGACGAGGTTTCCGGCTTCGAGGCGTTGCTCGGGCGCGGGCAGTCGAGCATGACGAAGGCCTTCGCGGGTGCCTTGACCGTCGCGTTGATTCCGGTGGTCGGGTGGACGTTCGGCGGCGGCTGGTTCGACGGGGGCGGCCTGATCGGGTTCGCGTTGCTCGCCACGTGCCTTTATCTCCTGCATCGCACCCGCGGGCAGGACAACCGACCGGCGCCGGTCGTCGCGTTCGCGGCGGACGGAACCGCTTCCGGAACCGGAGCTTTCACGATGAACAGCGACACCCCGACTCCCGCGGCGGCGGCACCGGGCTGGGATCCGCTGGCCGCCGACCCGGCGGGCTGGGATCTGCCTGATCCGGCGGCGACACCGCCACCTCCGCCGCCCACCGGTGACTACAACGATCACGAACCGAGGGCACCGCGGCGGCGGTCCAAGATCGGGGCTGCCACGCTCGGTGTCGCGGTGATCGTGGCCGGCATCGGGGTCGCGCTCGCGCTGAACGGGTTCGACTGGTTCTCGCTGCGGCACATCATCGGCATGACGCTCGCTGTGCTGGGCATCGGACTCGTGGCCGGTGCGTTCGCTCGCGGCGCCCGCGGCCTGATCGGGCTCGCGATTCCGCTGTCGATCGCCGGGCTGGTGCTCACGACCAGCACGTTCGACAACCTCGACGTGCGCGGCGGCGTCGGCGATCTGTCCGCTACCCCGCGTTCGGTGGCCGAGCTGCAGCCGGAGTACCGGCACGCGGCCGGGAACATGAAGATCGACCTGACCCAGCTGCCCGCCGCCGACCCGATCACCACGACGGTCTCCAACGGCGCCGGGCACACCGAGGTCATCGTGCCGCGGACCGCGGACGTGACCTTCACCTGCGAAACCACCGCGGGCGAGGTCGACTGCTTGAACCGCACGTCCAACGGCGTCGGCCAGTCCGCGATCACCGGGACCGACAACGGCGACGACAACGTCGGCGGACAGAAGATCACGCTCCACGTCACCAACGGCGTGGGCCAGGTGGAGGTGCGCCGTGGCTGAGAACCCGTACTCCTACGACGAGCCCGAAGCCCCGGCCTGCCGCCGCCGCGGGGTCGACTGGATCACGCTGATCGTCGGGGTCGCGACGCTGCTCGTGTCCGGCTACGTCCTCACCGACGGCTCCAGCTGGCTGCCGCCCTTCGACTTCCGCTGGATCATCGCGGGCGGCGCGGTGTTCTGCGGGATCCTGATGCTCGGCGCGTCGTTCCGCAAGCGACGGCCGTAAAGGCGCGACAAAAACGGGGCCCGGAAATCCGGGCCCCGTTTTCTATGTCATTCCCACTCGATGGTGCCCGGCGGCTTGCTCGTCACGTCCAGCACCACGCGGTTGACCTCGGACACCTCGTTCGTGATCCGGGTCGAGATCCGCTCCAGCACCTCGTACGGCAGCCGCGTCCAGTCGGCGGTCATCGCGTCCTCCGACGACACCGGGCGCAGCACGATCGGGTGGCCGTAGGTCCGGCCGTCGCCCTGGACGCCGACGCTGCGGACGTCCGCGAGCAGCACCACCGGGCACTGCCAGATCTCCTGGTCCAGCCCGGCCGCGGTGAGTTCCTCGCGGGCGATCGCGTCGGCCTCGCGCAGGGTCTCCAGCCGGTCCGCGGTCACCTCGCCGATGATCCGGATGCCGAGACCCGGCCCGGGGAACGGCTGGCGCTGCACGATCGTCTCCGGCAGCCCCAGTTCGAGCCCGACGCGGCGGACCTCGTCCTTGAACAGCAGCCGCAGCGGTTCGACCAGTTCGAACTGCAGGTCGTCGGGCAGGCCGCCGACGTTGTGGTGGCTCTTGATGTTCGCGGTGCCCTCGCCGCCGCCGGACTCGACGACGTCCGGGTACAGCGTGCCCTGCACGAGGAACCGGTAGTCGCCCTGCGCCTTGAGGTCGCGCTCAGCCTGCTCGAACACGCGGATGAACTCGCGGCCGATGATCTTGCGCTTCTGCTCCGGGTCGGTGACGCCGGCCAGCGCGTTCAGGAACCGCTCACGTGCGTCGACGGTGACCAGGTTGACGCCGGTCGCGGCCACGAAATCGCGCTCCACCTGGGTGCGCTCCCCGGCGCGCAGCAGGCCGTGGTCCACGAACACACAGGTCAGCCGGTCGCCGATGGCACGCTGCACGAGCGCGGCCGCGACCGCGGAGTCGACGCCGCCGGAAAGGCCGCAGATCGCCCGTCCGTCGCCGATCTGCGAAGCGACCTTGGCGACCTGATCGTCCACAATGGACGAAGTGGTCCAGCCGGGCCGGACGCCGGCGATCTCGTACAGGAACCGGCGCAGCACCTCCTGGCCGTGCGGCGAGTGCGCCACCTCCGGGTGGTACTGCACGCCCGCGAAACGCCGTTCGACGTCCTCGAAACCGGCGACCTCGGCACCGTCGGAGCTGGCCGTGACGACCGAGCCCTCGGGAGCCTTGGTGACGCTGTCGTTGTGGCTCATCCACGCCGTCTGGTGGTCGGGCAGCCCGGTGTGCAGGACACCGCCCTCGCCGACGATCCGCACGTCGGTGCGGCCGAACTCGCGCACGCCGGTCGGCTCGACGACACCGCCGAGCGCGCGGGCGAGCAGCTGGTGGCCGTAGCAGATGCCGAGGATCGGCACGCCGGCTTCGACCAGCTTCGGGTCCATCGCCGGGGCGCCCTCGGCGTACACGCTCGACGGGCCGCCGGACAGGATGATCGCGGACGGGTCCTTGGCCAGCAGTTCCTCGACGGTCGCGCTGGACGGCACGACCTCGGAGAAGATCTGCGCCTCGCGCACGCGACGGGCGATCAGCTGCGCGTACTGCGCCCCGAAGTCCATGACGAGTACCGGACCGGTGGGAGTGGCCACCCAAGACCTCCAGGTATCAGCGCTTTTGCCACCATCGTCCCAGGTGGGCCCCGTCACGTCGGCAATGCCCCCGGAATGAGGACAGCCACTGTCCGCGAACCGGCTTACCGTGCCCGCATGACCAACGACTGGACCAACGAACTGACCGAGCAACTCGACTGGCACTGGCAGAACCACGTGCGCCCGAAGCTGGAGGGGCTCACCGACGACGAGTACTTCTGGCAGCCGGTCGCGAACTGCTGGACCGTGCGCCCGCGCGCGGAGAACCCGGACGGTCCCGGCACCGGCGACTTCACCATCGACTTCTCGTTCCCGGAGCCGACTCCCCCGCCGGTGACCACCATCTCGTGGCGGCTGGGCCACATCATCCCGGGTGTGCTGGGCATGCGCTCCGCGTCGCACTTCGGCGGGCCGCCGGTGTCCTATCAGGACTTCCCGTACGCAGGCTCTGCCGACGAAGCGCTGAAGCAGCTCGACGACGCGTACGCGACCTGGATCGCCGGTGTGCGCAGCCTCGACGCCGAAGCACTGGCCCGCCCGTGCGGTCCGGCTGAAGGGCCGTACGCCGAGCTGTCGATGGCCGCGCTGGTCTTGCACATCAGCCGAGAGATGATCCATCACTGCGCGGAGATCCTGCTGCTGCGCGACCTTTACCGAAACCGGTGACCAGCAGCCCCAGCACGATCCCGAGCAGCACGGGCAGGCCGTGGTTGTCGTGCAGCACTGTGTCGAGCACGGCCAGCGGCGCGATCAGCAGCGCGGCGATGTACATCCCCTGAGGCGGCTCGGCGTCGCGCGCCCGCCACACCACGACGGCGAGCGCGCCGAGCAGCCCGGCGACGCACATCGAGTTCCCCGCCCCCACCGGATTCAGCCACACATAGCTGAGGTACTGGCCGAACAGCCCGCATCCGAAGTAGACGATGAACCAGGAGACGCGGCCGAGGCACCATTCCGCGAAGGCGCCGACCACGGCGAGGGCGACCAGGTTGAAGATCCCGCCGAACAGCTTGCCGTCCTGGAAGAACATTCCGGTCAGCAGCCGCCACCACTCCCCGGCGTCGATCGCGGTGGCGTCACGCTTGAAGCGGTCGAAAAGGGACGGGTCCGCCAGCTGGGCGATGAGCACGGCTGCGGTCGCGAGGAACACCGCGCCGGTCAGCACCGGACGGCGCGGTGTTCCGACGCGGCCGAAGAAGGCCACCGCTGGGTTGGCGGACCAGCGAGAAGCAACCGAGTTGGTCATGGCCTGACGATATGGCGAGCACGCGCCGGAGACCCCCGACAAATGTCATCTCCGCGCCAGGACGGGTGCCACAAAAGAAGGACCGAGTCCGGCGTGCCGGGCCGGGTGCTCCCTAATACCTTGAGCGCATGGACACGATCACCCCACAGCCGCGGGCCGCGTGGATCGCCGGTCAGGCTGAGCAGGGCGCGAGCACCCTCGTGGTGCACCACCCGTTCGACGGCAGCGAAGTGGCGACGGTCGCGGTGCCCGGCGCTGACCAGGTGGAACGGGCGGTGGCCGCGGCGGCCGCGGTCGCGAAGGAGTTCCGGCGCACTCCCGCGCACCAGCGGGCGGCCGCGCTGGAACACGTTTCGCGCGGGCTCGCGATGCGCGCCGACGAACTCGCCGAGGTGATCACGGCCGAGAACGGCAAGCCGTTGAAGTGGGCCGAGGCCGAGGTGAAGCGTGCGGTGTCGGTGTTCCGGATCGCGGCCGAGGAGGCGCGCCGGTTCAGCGGCGACGTCCAGCGCCTCGACGCCGACCCGTCCGGCGACGCCCGGCTCGCGCTGACCCGCCGGGTGCCGCGCGGGCCGGTGCTCGGGATCGCGCCGTTCAACTTTCCGCTGAATCTGGTGGCTCATAAGGTCGCGCCCGCGCTCGCGGTCGGCGCCCCGATCATCATCAAGCCCGCGCCGCGTACGCCGCTGTCGTCGCTGGTGCTCGGCGAACTGCTCGCCGAGACCGACCTGCCGGAGGGCGCGTTTTCCGTGCTGCCGCTGGGAAACGAGGAAACTCAAGCGCTCGTCGCCGACCCGCGGCTGCCGGTCGTGTCGTTCACCGGATCAGGCCCGGTCGGCTGGTCGATCGCGGACGCGGCGGCGCGCAAGCACGTGGTGCTCGAACTGGGCGGCAATGCCGCGGCGGTCGTGCTGCGGGACTGGCCGGACGTCGAGGGCGCCGCGCAGCGCATCGCGACATTCGGGAACTACCAGGCGGGCCAGTCGTGCATCGCGGTGCAGCGGGTGATCGTGGACGCGGCGATCGCGGACGAGTTCGTGCCCGCGCTGACCGAGGCCGTCGAGGCGCAGGCAACCGGTGATCCCTACGACCGCAACACTGACGTCGGCCCAGTCGTCGACGAAGCGGCCGCGGAACGGATCATCGCGTGGGTCGAGGAAGCGGTGGCCGGGGGCGCGCGGTTGTTGACCGGCGGAACCCGTTCGGGCGCAACGGTTGCACCGACTCTGCTGACCGACGTGCCCGCGGACGCCAAGGCCTGGTCGGAGGAAATCTTCGGACCAGTGCTTGCAGTGTCTATTGTGGATGGTGTGGACGAGGCTTTTGCTTCGGTGAACGCGTCCGCGTACGGACTGCAGGCCGGGGTGTTCACTAGTGACGTGCAGCTGGCCTTCCACGCGTCAGCGGAATTGGAAGTCGGTGGCGTGATCATCGGCGACGTGCCGTCGTATCGCGCGGATCAGATGCCGTACGGCGGCGTGAAGGGTTCGGGCGTCGGCCGCGAGGGCGTGCTGTCGGCGATGCACGACCTGACCGAGGAGCGGGTCACGGTCTTCACCGGAGTAGACCTCTGACCACAGTGGACTTGCGACGGGCAACGGCCGCGGACGCACGCGACATCGCCGATGTGTGGCTGCGGTCGTTCTCCGCCGCGCTCCCGACAGTCCGCCGCGCCCACGACGATGACGCGGTGCGTTGGTGGTTCGCGAATATCGTGGTGCCGCAGCAGGAAACCTGGGTCGCGGTCGCCGAGTCCACTGTGGCCGGACTTCTGGTACTCGACGGTGCGGAGCTGGCGCAGCTCTATCTCGACCCGCCGTGGCGCGGGCGCGGCATCGGCGATCAGCTGGTGGATTTGGCCAAACAGCTCCGCCCCGGCGGACTGACGCTGTGGACGTTCCAGATCAACGAGCCAGCGCAACGGTTCTACCGCCGCCACGGTTTCGCCGCTGTCGAATACACCGACGGGCAGCGGAATGAGGAGGGCGAGCCAGACGTGCGTTACGTGTGGTCGCCTCGTGAGTGTTTATCCCGGTTCTAACCGGGATAAACACTCACGAGCCCCTCAGACGGACTGAGCGAACTTGAAAACCCCGTCGGGGTCGTACTTCTTCGCCACCTGGTCCAGCCGGGTCGCGTTGTCGCCGTAGTAGGCCGACTTCCACTCCGGCAGATCCGGGTCGATGTAGTTCACGTAGCCGCCGCGCGCACCGGCGTCCGCCAGCCCGGAGACCACAGTGGACACTGACTTGTGCGCGCTCTCCTGGCTGTCCGCGGTGGCCGGGGCGTAGACCTGAATGCTGGCCAGCGCTTTCCGGTGCGGGAACGCGGTGGCCGTCGGCGCGATATCCGCCACCGCGCCGCCGAGGCCGTCGATGAGCAGGTCCATTCCTTTGTGCCCGGAGGCGAGATCGGCGATCTTCCCGCCGTCGACCGGATCGGCGATGATCCGCGACGACGCCACGAAAGTCTGTCGCTCCGAACTGCCGGAGAAGTAGTTCATCGCCGCGCCGTAGCCGAGAGTTTTCATCGTGCGACTGGACGGCGACACCGACAATCCGCTGAGCGCCGACGTCAGCCCCGCCGAACTGCCCACGAACGCCCCGCCGATCCGGCACGCCCCGCCCGGGCCGCCGGAAACCACGCAGTTCGACCACAATTCGGGCGGAGCGCTCGGCAGCCAGCGCTGCCAAGCGTCGACCGCGTCGCTCGCCGAACCGGACGGGAACTTCAGCGAAAACACCGTGACAGTCGGCGCTTCCACGGTGCTGAAGGTGAACGACGTGACCACGCCGAAGTTTCCGCCCCCACCACCGCGCAGCGCCCAGAACAGGTCGTCGTCCGCTTGCGCGCTCACCGTGCGCAGCTTGCCGTCCGGCGTGACGATCTGCGCGGACTGCAGCCGGTCACAGGTCAAACCGTATTTACGGGTCAATACCCCGATTCCGCCTCCGAGCGCGAGCCCGGCGATGCCGACCGTCGGACACGAACCCGCGGGCAGGCAACGGCCCGCTTTCGCCAGCTCCGAATAGACGTCGCCGAGTTTCGCGCCCGCACCGATCACGACCTGGTCGCCCTGAACGTCGACGCCGGCCATGCCGCCGACGTCGACGACCAGTCCGCCGTCCGGCGCGGAATACCCGGCATAGCTGTGCCCGCCGCTGCGCGCGGCGAGCGGAATCCGGCCGCCAGCCGCTTCGACACACGCCTGCACGTCTTCCGGCTTCGCGCATTTCGCGACCGCCGCTGGATTGTGCCCGTCGAAAAGCGGATTGAACGCACGCTTCGCGGTGGCGAATCCGCCGTCGCCGGGCAGCACCAGATCACCGGAGAGCTTGCCGCGCAACGCGTTCCAGTCCGGCGGCCCGGACGGCTTCGAACTGGTGCTCGGCGGCACGGTCGCTCTCGACGTCGGGCTGGTCTGCGGCACCGACGGCCCGGGTTTCGCGGTGCACGCCGCGGCCACCGCGCCGACCGCCGTCAATCCGGCGGCGCGCAAAAACGTCCTTCTCCCGACTGTCATGTTCATTCAGACGCCTCAGACCTCGGATCGGTTGCGAAAAGTCCGGTCAGCAGTGCCGCGAGGGCGAATTCGAACCGCCGGGCCCGCTCCGCGGCAAGGTTCGCCAGACCGTCCACATCGGACTGTATATCGGGCGCGACCAGCCTCGGCGAGCGTGTTCCCGATGACGGAAGTCATCACGGCGTTCGCCAGGTCGCGGCCAGGCCCTCCGATCGGACGGTGGGCCCCTTGATGTTTCTTGCGCCGTAAGTTACCACCGTCCTGCCCCTGCTCTGGCCGAATCAGAGCAATGGGGCCATTTCCGGCACCGGCCCGGAAAGCGCGGAACCGTCGCCGCGGCCGGTCAGCCAGGCCAGCACCGTGCCCGGCGTGCCGGTGACGAGAGCGCCGCCGTCGCCGAAGGTCCAGGTGCGTACGCCGTCGGTGAGACGGAACGAGGGCAGCGGGCGCGGGCACATCCGGATCAGCGTGGCGACCACCGCGTCGAGATGGTCGCCGAGGAGCGCGGTGGCGCTGTCGAAATCGTGGCCAGCGTCGAGGTCGACGAGGTGGATCGTGGTCTCGGACAGCCGCAGCGTCAGCACGTCCGCGCCGGTCAGCTCGCCGCCGTGCCGGTGCCGGACGCGCGCCGCCCAGGTCTCGTCCGACAGCCGCGCGGCGTGGTCGGTCAGCCGTTTCCCGGAGGCCACCAGGTCGGCCACGATCTCCGCCGGAGTGCGGCGGGCACCGGCCTCGATGTCGTCGTCCCGGGCGTTGCCGGGGCCGTACATCGACCGCTCGACGCCGGTTTCGGCCCAGGTCAGCAGGTTGCCGAGGGCGTCCGCGTTGCGCGCGAGGTGGGTGAGCAGATGCGCGCGCGTCCAGCCGGGCAGCGCGCTCGGTTCGCCGAACGCCTCGGCCGGCTTGGCCTCGGCGATTCGTGCCCATTCGTCGTGCAGTTCCCGGATCCGGTCCAGCGCCGCAGTCGTCACCGGACGATCTTAGGTCAGCGGCGCAGTGCCGCGGGCGCGTTCGCCGGAACTGCCGGGTTCTTCGGCGCGACCGGCTCCATCCGCGAGTACCCGCTGCTCTGCTCGGGCCGCTCGTCGGCTTCGCCCTTGTTGGGCCAGAACGAGAACGCCCGCTCCGCCTGCGCGGCAATGGTGAGCGACGGGTTCACGCCGAGGTTCGCGGTGATCGCCGAACCGTCCACAACGGACAGTCCGGGATAGCCGTAAACCCGGTGGTAGGGGTCGATCACGCCGGTGTCGGCGCTGTCGCCGATCGGCACGCCGCCGATGAAGTGGGCGGTGAGCGGGATGTCGAAAACCTCACCCCACGTGCCGCCCGGCATGCCGCCGATCCGTTCCGCGGTAAGGACGTTCGCCTCGTGCCCAGCCGGAATGAAGCTCGGGTTGGGCTCGCCGTGACCCTGTTTCGACGTGTATTTCCGCCGCCCGAACAGACCTGGCCGGGTATAGGTGGTGATGGAATTGTCGAGGCTCTGCATCACCAGCAGAATCACCGTGCGCTCGCTCCACCGGTACGCATTCAGCAGTTTCGCCGACTGCACCGGGTGCTTGACCAGGAACGTGAGCGCCTGCCGCCAGCGCGGAACGCTCGAAGAACCGTCCGTGGCAACGGTTTGCAGCAGGCTCATCGCATTGCTGCCCTTGCCGTAACGCACCGGTTCGATGTGCGTGTTCTCGTCCGGATGGATCGACGAGGTAATCGCGACCCCGCGGCTGAAATCTCGTTCGGAGTCCACAGTGGTCCGCGCCGCGCCGATAATCGCCTCGGAGTTCGTCCGGGTCAGCTCACCGAGCTTGCCGGAGAGCTTCGGCAGCGCGGCCGTGTCCTTCATGCGGTGCAACAGATTCTGCGTTCCCCAGGTGCCAGCAGCGAACACCACCTGCGACGCCGTCACCGTTGTCCGGAACTGCCGCGAGCGCGTACCGGTCTTTTGCAACGTGATCGCGTAACCGTTGCTGCGCGGGCTCACCGACGTGACCGTGGTCAGCGGAATGACCTTCGCGCCGTCCTTCTCCGCGAGATACAGATAGTTCTTCACCAGCGTGTTCTTCGCGCCGACCCGACAGCCGGTCATGCACGCACCGCATTCGGTGCAACCGACCCGATCCGGTCCGGCTCCGCCGAAGAACGGGTCCTTCACCGTCTCGCCCGGCTTGCCGAAATACACCCCGACCGGCGTGGCATGGAACGAATCCTCGACGCCCATGTCCTTCGCGACGTCCCGCATCACCACGTCGGACGGCGTGATCGTCGGGTTCGTGACGACGCCGAGCATCCGGCTGGCCTGGTCGTAGTGCGGCGCGAGTTCGCTTTCCCAGTCGGTGATGTGCGCCCACTGCCGGTCTTGGTAGAACGGCTTGAGCGGCCGGTACAGCGTGTTCGCGTACACCAGCGAACCGCCGCCGACGCCCGCGCCGGCCAGCACCATCACGTCGTTGAGCATGTGGATGCGCTGGATGCCGTAACAGCCGAGCTGCGGGGCCCAGAGGTAGCGCTTGAGATCCCAGGACGTCTTGGCGAACTCGTCGTCGGCGAACCGCCTGCCCGCCTCGACCACCGCGACGCGGTAGCCCTTCTCGGTCAGCCGCAACGCCGCGACGCTGCCGCCGAACCCGGACCCGACGACGAGGACGTCGTAGTCGGGTTCTTGCCGCGCGGTGGTGGTGTTACTGGCAGTCACAGGAAAGAGGGTAACCCCCGGAAGTCCGGCTGACCAGAGGTAAGTTACTGACGGGTTACATCACCGCGCCTTGCGTCGCGGCGCCAGCCGGAACAGTTCGCCGAGCGCCCGGATGATGGCGGGCCGCTCCGCCGGTTTCGTCCCGCGCAACGCCACCACCAGCGCCAGCAGCCGGATCAGCAAACTGCCCACCACGACCCCGGCGAGCCACCAGGCCGGCGCGGATTCCCCCAGCAGTGCCATCCGCTCACCCTTCAGGCGCGACGCCGGACTCCAAAGATAACGAAAGCATAACGGAGTCTAGCGCGAACCGTACCCCTCCGACGCGAAACGCCCGGCCGGAAACCCGGCCGGGCGTGGGAGTCGCAGTCCTAGGCGAAGTCCGTGAAGGGCTCCTTGAGGGAATCTGATTCCCCCAAGGAGCCCTTCACGGACAATCAGGCGAAGCTCAGCCGCGGACGGTGAGACCGACGCGCTGGAATTCCTTCAGGTCCGAGTACCCCGTCTTGGCCATCGCGCGGCGCAGCGCACCGAACAGGTTCACCACGCCCTCCGCGTCCGAGGACGGGCCGAACAGCAGCGTCTTCAGGTCCACCGCGTAGTCCGAGTCCGGGCCGGCGACCACGCGCGAGCGCGGCAGCGACGGGTGCGCCGCCGCCGGCGTCCAGTACAGGCCCTGGCCCGGGGCGTCCGACGCGGTGGCCAGCGGGGCGCCGAGCATGACCGCGTCCGCGCCGCAGGCGATCGCCTTCGCGATGTCGCCGGACGTCGTGATCCCGCCGTCGGCGAGGACGTGCACGTAGCGGCCGCCGGTCTCGTCCAGGTAGTCGCGGCGCGCGGCTGCCGCGTCCACGATCGCCGTCGCCATCGGGGTGCCGATGCCGAGCACGCGATCGGTGCTGGTGACGCCCTCGGTGGAGCCGTAGCCGACGATGACGCCCGCCGCGCCAGTGCGCATCAGGTGCATGGCCGTGCGGTAGTCGCTCACGCCGCCGGCGATCACCGGCACGTCGAGACGGCCGATGAACTCCTTGAGGTTGAGCGGTTCCGCGTCGCGCTGCACGTGCTCGGCGGAGATGATCGTGCCCTGCACGACCAGGATCTCGACGCCCGCGGCGATCAGGTCCGGGGTCAGCTCGGCGGCGTGCTGCGGGCTGACCCGCGCGGCCACCGTCACGCCGGATTCGCGGACCGTCTTGATCGCCTCGGTCAGCAGGTCGAGCCGGATCGGCGCGGAGTGCAGCTCCTGCAGCTCGCGCACGACCGCGGCCGGGTCCTCGCTGTCCTCGGCCGCGCGCACGAGGCGGAAGATCGCTTCCTCGACGTTCGCGTGCCGGGCCCAGAGCCCTTCGGCGTTGAGCACGCCTAGGCCGCCCAGCTCGCCGATCGCCACCGCGGTCCCCGGCGACACGATCGCGTCCGTCGGGTGGGTGACCAGCGGCAAGTCGAACCGGTACGCGTCGATCTGCCAGGCAGTGGACACCACCGACGAGGAGCGCGTCCGCCGCGACGGCACGATCTCCACGTCATCGAGGTCATACGCCCGCCGCGCCGTGCGGCCCATGCCGATCTCGACCAGATCCCGCACGTGATGTCCCTTCTCGCGCCCGCCGTCTTCGCGGTCCATTGTCGCGAGTCGGCACGGGTGACCTGCGCGCGGGGGACCGTTGCGGTGGCGACAACCACCGGTTGTGCGCGCGGTTGTTTGCCACCGGCGCGGGCGGGTGGTTGGCTGCCCGGCTGAACGAGGGGGACGGATTTGGCGCTGGGCAAGGACTTTCACCGGCTGTGGCTGGCGTACGCGGTCAGCGTCGCGGGCACCTACTTCGCCCTCGACGCCTTCTCGATCATCGCGGTACGGGTGCTGCACAGCAGTGCCGCGCAGGTGTCGCTGCTGGCCGGAGCCGGGCTCGCGGTCGGCTCGCTGGCCGCGCTCCCGCTCGGCCCGTGGGTCGAATACCGGCGGAAACGACCGGTCCTGGTCGCGATGGATCTCATCCGGTTCGCCGCGCTGCTCACGCTGCTGCCCGCATACCTGCTCGACGTGCTGACGTTCGCCCAGCTCGTGGTGGTATCGGTGATCGTGGCCGGGGCGAACATCGCGTTCACCTCGGCGAGCGGCGCGTATCTCAAATCACTGGCGACTGGTCCAGACCTGCTCACCGCCAACGGCCGGTTCGAGACGACGCTGTGGACCGCCACCGCGGTCGGCCCGCCAGCCGGCGGCGCGGCGATCGGGTTCTTCGGCCCGCTGGCCACTGTGCTCCTGGACGCGATCAGCTACTTGCTCTCCGCACTCTCGCTCTCGACGATCCGCACCCGAGAGCGCGAACCGGCCCGTCCCGCCGCCTTCCGCGCCGCGGACCTGGTCGAGGGCTGGCGCTATCTGTTCCAGCACGCCCGCCTGCGGATGCTCTTCCTCAACAGCTGCCTGGTCAACGGCCTGATCATGGCCACCGCGCCGGTGCTGGCGGTGTTGCTGCTCGGCGAACTCGGGCTGCCGACCTGGCAGTACGGGCTCGCGTTCGGCGTCCCGTGCCTCGGCGGCCTGGTCGGCTCCCGGCTCGCCCGCCGCCTGGTCCCGCGCTACGGCCGCGTGCGGCTTCTGCCGATCGTCGGCGCGGTCCGGACGTGCTGGGTCGTGTTGCTGGCGTTCGTGCCGCCCGGCATCGGCGGGCTGTTCTGGGTGATGGCGGTGGAATTCGGCCTGATCGTCTGCGCGGCGGCGTACAACACCGTCCTCGCGACGTACCGGCTCGAAGAGACCGAAGACGGATACGTGAGCCGGATGTTGTCCGCATGGCGGATCAGCAGCAGCGCCAGCACGGCCGGGCTGACGCTGCTGTGGGGCGCGGTGGCGACGTGGCTGGGCACGCGCGGCGCACTCGGGCTGGCGGGCGCGTTGATGCTGGCGACGCCGTTGCTGCTGCTCGGGTGGAACCGCGCTCAGAACGAGACGCGCGCGGTGGAATCGGTGCGCAGCACGGATTCCTGATCGAACAGGTGCTTGTAGTCGGTGCGAATCTGTTCGAGGTCGGCGTTCGCGTGCTGGTTCGTCGGCGGATACAGCACGACGAGCACGATCGAATGCTCCCGGACGACCGCGCCGCCGCCGGACCGCCATTGACCGGTGCCTTCGAGCTGGGTGAAGCCGTCCGGGAACCGCGGCGTGATGTCCTTCGCCGAGAAGTCCGCGAACTCCTTCTCGCTGACCTCGCCGCCGCCGGGCTTCGAGGTGCCGAAGTACAGCTCGGTGCGTTTCCACAGCGAGCTGTCCGGCGAATCCGCCGCGGCCGCGGAAGCGGCCCCTCCCCCGAGCACCATCGCGGCAGCCGCCGTCAGCACGAACCTCCGGGAAAACCGCATTCGCCCGCTCCCCTCGCCGTCACCTGGAGATCCAGTGTGGCGGGAGGAAGGAGCGGGCGAACAGGGTCGATCAGCGGGTCGTGTAGTTCGGGGCCTCGACCGTCATGGTGATGTCGTGCGGGTGGCTTTCCTTGAGCCCGGCCGCGGTGATCCGGACCAGCTGCGCCTCCTGCATCGCCGCGATCGTCTCCGCGCCCGCGTAGCCCATGCCCGCGCGCAGGCCGCCGACGAGCTGGTGGACGACGTTCGACAGCGGTCCGCGGAACGGGATCCGGCCCTCGATGCCCTCCGGCACCAGTTTGTCCTCGTTGAGCACGTCGTCCTGGGCGTAGCGGTCCTTGGAGTAGGACTTCGCCTGGCCGCGCGACTGCATGGCACCGAGCGAGCCCATGCCGCGGTAAACCTTGAACTGCTTGCCGTTGACCAGGATCAGGTCGCCCGGCGACTCGGCGGTGCCAGCGAGCAGGCTGCCCAGCATGACGGTGGACGCACCCGCCGCGATCGCCTTCGCGATGTCGCCGGAGTACTGGATGCCGCCGTCGCCGATCACCGGGACACCCGCCGGACGACAAGCCTGGTCGGCCTCGTAGATCGCGGAGATCTGCGGCACGCCCACGCCCGCGACGATCCGCGTGGTGCAGATCGAGCCCGGGCCGACGCCGACCTTCACGCCGTCCACGCCCGCGTCCACCAGCGCCTGCGCCCCGGCCCGCGTGGCTACGTTGCCGCCGACGATGTCGACGGTCTCGCCCAGTTCCTTCTTCAGCAGCCGCACGGTTTCCACGACCGCGCGCGAGTGGCCGTGCGCGGTGTCGACCATCAGGACGTCCACGCCCGCCTCGGCCAGCGCCATCGCGCGCTTGTGGCCGTCCGGGCCCACGCCGACCGCGGCACCGACGACGAGGCGGCCGTCCGGGTCCTTCGAAGCCCGCGGGTACTGCTCGGTCTTCACGAAGTCCTTGACCGTGATCAGGCCGCGCAGCTTGCCCGCGCCGTCGACGATCGGCAGCTTCTCGATCTTGTGCCGGCGCAGCAGTCCGAGCGCGGCCTCCGCGGTGACGCCGACCTGCGCCGTCACCAGCGGCGTCCTCGTCATGACTTCGCTCACCAGGCGCGTGTGGTCGACCTCGAACCGCATGTCGCGGTTGGTGATGATGCCCACGAGCGCACCGGAGGCGTCCGTGACCGGGACACCGGAGATCCGGAACCTCGCGCACAGGGCGTCGACCTCGGCGAGGGTGTCGTCCGGGGCGCAGGTGACCGGGTCGGTGACCATGCCCGCTTCGGACCGCTTCACGACCTCGACCGCCGCCGCCTGCTCCTCGATCGGCAGGTTGCGCTGCAGCACGCCGATCCCGCCCTGGCGGGCCATCGCGATCGCCATGCGCGCCTCGGTGACCGTGTCCATCGCGGCGGAGACCAGCGGAACGTTGAGCTTGATGTTGCGGGTGAGCTGCGTGCTCGTGTCCACCGCGCTGGGCACCACGTCCGATTCCGCGGGCAGCAGCAGCACGTCGTCGAAGGTCAAGCCGAGCATCGCGAACTTGCTGGGCACTGCGGGGGTGATGCTTTCGCTGGTCATGAGGGGCGAAGGGCCTTCCTGGCGGGAGCGGGCGGGAGTCGCGGGCGGCGATGCCTGGCGTGGGCCGAGCGTGGTCGGGCCTTCCCCTCATGATATCCGGGCCGGGGCCCTGGCCCGGGCGGGTGGCCCGCCGGGTACCGTGCAGGCCGTGCCGCACGATGTGTTGCCCCCCGATCCGTTCGCGGACGACCCGGACGATCCGGCCCGGGCCATCCCCGACCCCGACGACCACCTCGAAGAGCCGATCAGCGCGGACGAGCGCACCGAGCTGCTGGCCGACCTGTCCGACCTCGCCGTGTACCAGGCTCTGCTGGAGCCACGCGGGGTCCGCGGCATCGTGGTCGACTGCGGCGAGTGCGACGAACCCCACTATCACGACTGGACGTTGCTGCGCGCGAGCCTGGAGCAGCTGCTGTCCGACGGCCGGATGCGCCCGCACGAGCCGGCCTTCGACCCGAACCCGACCGACTACGTGAGCTGGGACTACTGCCGCGGTTTCGCGGACGGGGTCACGGCGAACGAAAGCGCGTACTGACAGTTCGGTCCTGAACAGCTCGGTGCGAAGAAGGTCCTGGTGAGCTTGACCACCAGGACCTTCTTCGTGTGCGCGAACGGGTTGTCCACAAGGGTTGTCCACAGTGGAACCGTCCGGTGGGCAATCCGGATCAGCGCGGTTTCTTCGCGCTGTCGGCCTGAGCGAGGGCGACCATCGCCCGCTCGGTCAGATTCGGCCACGGCGGACGGCGCACGACAGCCAGCGTCGCCAACGCCGCCGCCACGAAACCAGTGCAGGCGCCGATCAGCGTGATCCGCCCCTGATCGGCCGCGGGCGTCCACGTCACGCCGTCCGCGTTGATTGTGTAGAGCCCGACCGCGTGCCCCGGCCCGCCTTTACGGCCTTGCCGCGTGACAGTGATCAGCACCGTCCCGCCGGTTGTCTCGTAGGGCTCTCCGAAAACCAGCACCGCGCCTCCCCGGTTGGAAACGAAAAAGGTCCCGGCACTGTACGTGCCGGGACCTTCGTGAAACCTATGAGCCGCTAGTGCCGTTCGGGGCCTGCACCCCTTGGGACGACTCGTTGCGCGGGCTGCTGCCCGTGCCCGGATCGTTCGGGGTGGCGCTCGGCGACGGCGGCGGCGAACTCGGCGTGGAGGTCTCCGGCGGAAGCGGAGTCACCGAGGTGACCGGCGGCGGATTGTTGGTGTGGCCGGTGCCCGGCAGCGACGTCGACTGGCCGGGCGGCTGCGCCGCGCTGCTGACCGGGTCGTGCACCGGCGGCACGGCGGGCGGCGTCGACGACTGCTGGTTCGAGGGCGGAGCCGTCGGCTGGCCGAGCTGAGCGGCCAGTTCGCGGTGCTGCTGCAAAAGCTGGTTGCGGTTGTCCGCGTCGGTGACCTGGGTGAGCGCGGCCTGTGCGTCGGCGAGCGCGCGCCGGGCGTCCGCGAGCCGGTTGTCGGCCAGCGCCAGGTTCGCCTTCTCCAGGTCGAGCTTCGCCGCGGCGGCGGCCTCGACGGAGCGGGCGTGGTCGGCGTAGAGCACCTTCGTGAGGCCCCACAGCGTGTCGCCGGGCTGGGCGTCGCGCGCGGCGAGACCGGTGCCGGTGAAGGCGATGGCGGCGGCGGCGCACGCGGCGGCCACCGGCACGAGATAGCGGCGACGGCGGCCGCGGCTTTGGTATTTGCGCGCCAGCGTCGCGGTCTTCACCGTGGTGACCGCGGTGTCGACGTCGACCAGCTCGGCGAGCGGCTCGCTGTCGATGTCGCGGCGCCACGCGAGCAGCAGCGCGTTCAGTTCCTGGTCTCCGAGCCCGTCGGCGACCGCCGGATCGGTCCCGCCGAGCGCGTCGAGGAGCGCGTCGTCGGCCTGGATGGCCGTCAGGTCGCCGTCTGCTTCCGCTTCGTACCCGGTCAGGCCGCTGGCCTGCGCGGAAGGTGACAGGTCTCTGTCCCGGTCTTCGCGATCGGTCACTCAGATCACCTCCTCGGCGGCAAGCACCTTGCGCAGCCGGGCGAGCGCCCGGTGCTGGGCGACGCGGACCGCGCCCGGCGTGGAACCGACGGCATCCGCCGTCTCCTCCGCCGACAGCCCGACCACGACCCGCAGAACCACGATTTCCCGCTGTTTGTCCGGCAGCACCTGCAGCAACTGCGCCATCCGCTCGTTCAGCTCACCTTGCAGAGCACGTTGCTCCGGGCCGACGCCGACCTCGATCTCGTCGGGGATCTCGGCGACCGGCTCCGCCCGGTTGCGAGCCGCGGCGCGGTGCGCGTCGGCGACCTTGTGCTGGGCGATGCCGTAGACGAACGCCAGAAAGGGGCGCCCCTGGTCACGGTACGAAGGCAATGCCGTGAGCACCGCGAGACACACCTCCTGCGCAACGTCGTCTGCCGAAGCGAAAGAACGCTCCTGCCTGCCAACCCTGGCGCGGCAATACCGCACCACAAGGGGACGAATGGCGGCCAGCAACCGCTCCACTGCCTGAGGGTCTCCCTCGACAGCGGCGGCGACCGGCTCGTCCAGTCCATCCCCCACAGTGGCCATCGCAGACAACAGTCCCAGCGTTACGTGTAGGCGTGCAAAGAATCCGGCGCGTGGTCGTCCCCGTCCAGCGCCGGTCACAGCTACCGTACCGTCGGAGTCCTACCAGACAACCGCCAGAGGTGGTGACCGGCGCGCCGGGCGCGGCCGGGCGGCGATTGTCGCAGGCAGACGGGGTGGGGCAGTGCCATCACGCGGTGGGGACGCGGGCGAGGCACGCGGAGCAGGGGCCAGGACAACAGGTACGGGCCAGGGCTCGCGCCCTGGCCCGTTCGTCACCGCGGGAATCGGATCGGAAGTCCCGTACTGGCTTGCTCGGCCTCGGTCAGGACACGAGACCGCGGCGGAAGCCGTGCGCCACGGCCTGCGCGCGGTCGCGGACGCCGAGCTTGCGGAACAACCGCCGCGCGTGCGTCTTGACCGTGTCCTCGGAGAGGTACAGCTCGCGGCCGATCTGGCCGTTGCTCTTGCCCTGGCTCATGCCGCGCAGGACCTGCAGTTCGCGCTCGGTGAGCTGCACGCCCGGGTCGGACGGCTGCCGCGGCGCGGGCACCGAGGTGCTGGCCAGGGTGTGCGCCAGCGCGGCGACCAGTTCGGGCCGCGAGGCGTCCCAGCGCAGGTAGCCGCGCGCTCCGCCGGCGATGGCGGCCGCGATGCTGCCCGCGTCGTCCGGGGCGCCGAACACGATGACGTTCGCCTGGGGGTTCGCGGAGACGAGCCGGCGGGTGGCCTCGACGCCTGTCGGGACCGCGCGTTGCGTTCCGACCAGCACGACGTCGACCGGCTGACGGGTGTACCGGGCCAGCAGCTCGTCACCGTGCGCTACGCAGTCGATGCGACTGACCCCAGGCACCGCGGACATCACACGGGTGAGCCCTTCGCGGACACTGCGTCGGTCGTCGCAGATCAAGACCGTCGTCACGGGGTTTCCTTCCTGCAGCCGGGTGACATTCCACTTCCCCTATCGGACGCTTTAGTCCGAACCTTGACACGATCCGGTGGCTTTTTTTGAAGTTTCTTAGCCCGGATGCCGGAACGCCCGTTCCCGCAGGCCTACCCGGGTCCGACGGGCACCCACGGCGATTCGTGTGCGATGCGCATCACGCAAGGATCCGCGTGCCGTAACACTGCGTGCAACACCTGGTGGCTCCTGAATCGATACTCCTCGGCCCGGTCGGGGTCCAGGTCAGCGGCGACGCGGGCGGCCACCCAATTAAGTGAATCGAGTTCATATTTTTCGCCGTCCGCGGCGGCGGCGAGAACGAGTTCGCGCGCGCCGGGTTTTCCGGCGGCGAGCAGGGCGACACCGAGGACGATGCCGGACTTCACGACGTGTCGCTGAGCGTGACGGGCTACGGCGGTCTCATAGGCGAGGCGGGCCGGGGCGACGGCTGCTTCGGGCTGGCCGTCGGCGAGTTCGATCTCGGCGCCTACCCAGCCGCCTCGGACGGTCGCCCTCCAGCGGCGGTCGGTTTGGGCGGCGCGGACGGCCAGGCGGCGGGCGGTAGAGATGCGGCCGAGGGCGAGGTTGTCGGCGGCTAGGCCCAGGAGGGCGTCGGCTCGCGCGCCTTGGAGGTCTAGTCCGTGCGGGTCTTCGCCGGGAGCATCGAGGGCTGCCGGGCTCGGGCTGGCGGAGGAACCGGGCGCGCTCAGGCTGGCAGGTGCGCCCGGGTTTGGAGCGCCGAGCAGGGCTGATGTCGGCGGATCGCTTTGTGAAGCGGTGCCCGCCGGGCTTGGTCCGGAGGTGACGGCTCCGGTGTCAGCTCGGCCAGAACCCGAGCGAGCGGCAGCCAAGCCGCCGCCAGCCTTTCCGGAGCCGCCGCCCACTGCCCCAGCCGTGCGCGCCCCTGTTCCCGCGCTGCCGCCTGCCGTTCCGGAGCCGCCGCCCACTGTCCCCGCCGTGCGCACCCCTGTTC
>NZ_PQIA01000134.1 GCF_003385235.1 Amycolatopsis circi
AATGGCAGCGCTGGACCGGTCGCGGCCGCGACCGCCGCGACGGCGTCCCGTTCGCCGCCGGAGGAGCCGTCGCCGCCGACGACACCTGGGTCCTGCGCGATTACGGCGGCGGCTCCCGCGCACCGGGCGCGGCGCCGCTGGTCGTGGTGGTCGGGACGTTCGCCGACCAGCCGATCGACCGGCTCCGCGCCGGACAAGCCATGCAACGCGTCCTGCTCACCGCCACCGCCCGCGGAATCGACGCCTCTTTCATCTCCCAGCCGATCGAAGTGCCCGCGATCCGCGCCCGCCTCCGCGATTTGCTCGGCGGCGGGCTCTGGCCGCAGATCGTGCTCCGCCTCGGCTACGGCGCCCCGGTGCCGCGGACGCCGCGCCGGGCGTTGGAGGACGTCCTCGTCACTCCCTCGGCGCTCGGCGTCTGTCCGTGAGGGGAACCCTGAGGGACTCTGAGTCCGTCAGGGTTCCCCTCACGGACCTGAGCACACCTCGGCTAACCGCCCGGCCGATGCGGACGCCCGCGCAGCTCCGTCGCGAGCACCGCCGCCTGCGTGCGCCGTTCCATGCCGAGCTTCGTCAGCAGCCGCGACACGTAGTTCTTCACCGTCTTCTCGGCCAGGAACATCCGCTCGGAGATCTGCCGGTTCGTCAGCCCCTCGCCGATCAGGCCCAGCAGCGTGCGTTCCTGTTCGGACAGCTGCGACAACGGCCCCCGCTGTTTTTCCGCGCTGTCGCGCAGTTTCGCCATCAGCGCGGCCGCCGCGTGCGCGTCCAGCAGGGACTTCCCGGCCCCGACGTCCCGGACCGCCGAGACCAGGTCGATGCCCTTGATGTCCTTGATCACGTATCCGGCGGCGCCGGCCAGCACCGCGTCCAGCATCGCCTGCTCGTCGGTGTAGGAGGTGAGCATCAGGCAGTTCAGGTCCGGCGACCAGGACCGCAGTTCGCGGGCCAGTTCGATGCCGTTGCCGTCGGGCAGCCGCACGTCGAGCACCGCGACGTCCGGCCGCAGCGCCGGGATCCGCGCCAGCGCCTGCGAAACGTCGCCCGCCTGGCCGACCACGGCGATCTCCGGGTCCTCCTCCAGCAGGTCGGCGACCCCGCGCCGGACCACCTCGTGATCGTCCACCAGGAATACCCGCAGCATCGGTCCTTCTCCCACCTTGGGTTCGTCCGTCCGTCGACAATACGGCGCGCCGCCGGGCTCCGGCAGCGCCTGAAGTCCTCAATCGCCGGTCCGCGGCCGGGTTTTCACCGGCACGGACCAGCTCAGCCGGGAACCGCCGGCCACGGTCAGCGTCCCGCCCCGGCGGCTGGCCTGCTCCGCCAGCGCGGCGATCTCCGCCGCGGCGGTCACGGCGAGGTCGCCGCCGCCGTCGTACCGGAGGGTCACCGTCGTCCGCGCCGCCTCCGCCTGGATTTCGACCTCCACCGATCCGGCCGACGTATGCCGGGAGACCAGCCGCAGCGCGTCGGCGAGCAACGGCACCACGACGTCCGAGGGCACCGGATCGAGCTTCCCGGTCAGCTGCGTGGACACCGCCAGCCCCAGTTCCTCGCGCGCCCGCGCCAGCACCCGCAGCACCTGGTCGCGGATCGGCTCCGGGGCGGGCGGCAGGACGTCGTCGAGCCGGAAAACGGTCTGCTGCACGTGGTCGATCACGTCGTCCAGGTCGGCGATCGTCTCGCGCAGCCGGGTCGCGACCACCGCCGATTTGGCGAGCCCGGCCGTGGTCTGCAGCGACAGACCGGCGGAGTAGAGCCGGTTGAGGATCTCGCTGTGCAGCCGTGCCGCGATCCGGTCGCGTTCGTCGTGCAGCGCGGCGTCCTCGCGTTCGGCCCGCACCCGCGCGAGTTCGAGCGCCACCGCCGCCTGGTCGGCGAACCAGGCCGCGATCTCCAGGTCGTCGGCGGTGAACGCCGGGCGTCCGGCCAGCCGAGAGACGGTCAGCACCCCGGCCACCGTCCCGTTCCCGGCGAGCGGCACCAGCATCACCGAGTCGAGGTTCAGGGTCAGCACGGACGGCACGGACAGCCGCGACAGCTCGTCCGGCCACGAACCGATCCTCGGCTCGCCGCGGGCGAACACCGTGCCGGCCACAGTGGACTCGGTGCGCAGTTCCCTGCCGGCCAGCTGCTCCGCGCCCGCCCCGACCGCGCGTTCGACGAAAAGGTAGCCCTCCCGCTCCGCCGGGCGGGTCACCGAAACCAGGTCCGCGGACGCGAGCGCCCGCGCGTAGTCCACGACGCGGCCCAGCGGATCGCCGAGATCCGCCGACAGCAGGTCCCGGGTGACCGCCGCGGACGCGCGCAGCCACTCCTGCTGGTTCCGCGCGGTCTCGTACAGCCGGGCGTTCTCGATCGCGCTGCCCGCCGCGGCGGCGAGCGCGAGCGCCAGCTGCTCGTCCTCCGCGCTGAACTGGCCCTGTTCCGCGTCGGCGAGATAGAGGTCGCCGAAAACCTCGCCGCGCACCCGCACCGGGACGCCGAGGAAACTCGTCATCGGCGGATGCCCTTCGGGGAACCCGGTCGAGCGCGGATCGTCCTGCAGCCGGGCCAGCCGCACCGGGCGCGGGTCCTCGACGACCGCGCCGAGCAGGCCCTTGCCTTCGGGCAGCCGGCCGATCCGCGCGACCGCCTCGGCGTCCATCCCGGTGTGCACGAATTCGGCCAGCCGCCCGTCCGGCCCGACCACCCCCAGCGCCGCGTACCGCGCCCCGACCAGTTCGCACGCGGACTCCACGAGACGGCGCAGCAGCGCGGGCAGCGCGAGGCTGCCGGTGATGGACTGGGTCGCGCGCAGCAGCCCGCGCAGCCTGCCTTGGGTGCTGATGACCTCCTGGGCGCGCTCCACCAATTCGCCGAGAAGCTGGTCCAGTTCCATCCTCGGCTGATCAGGGAACGTCAGCCCCGCGTCTTCGGGTGTGTCCCGCTGGTTCACCCCGGCTCCCGCCCGTCCGGCCCTCGCGTCCCGTCCGCGCGACGCCACTGGGAATTCAGTCTCTCGGCTCGCGAGAGGGGCCGTCAAGCGAGCGAAAAAGGCGGCAACGGCGGTTTTCGGCACTGCACGCGAAAACGGGCGTGCCGACTTCTCTCTTCGCGGGGAAATCGCGCGGGAAAAGCGTCGCGATCGCGGCAGGCCCAGACGTGGCTGTTTCCTCGTCCGCCGGGCGGAAGCGGGCGCGTACGGTGGTGCGCCACAAGATCGAACGGCGTAGTCGGTCCGCCCGGGCGGGCGCGAGTGTAACCGGAATGGTTCCTTCGGCGGAAATTTCGATCACCGCGCCGGAATTCCCGGTTGCGCCGTCCGAGCATTCCCGGAATATTCCCAGTTGTTGTCCTTTCGCCAGATACCCGCCCGCCGGTCAGCGGCGCGCCTCCGGCCGCACCACGAGGACCGGGCACGAGGCGTGGTGGATCAGCGCCTGGCTGGTCGAGCCCAGCTGCATCCCGGCGAACCCGCCCCGGCCGCGGCTGCCGACGACCATCAGCTGCGCCCTCCCGGACTCGTCGAGCAGCGCCTGGCGCGGCCAGTCCCGGACCAGCTTCCGGTGCACCCGGACGTCGGGGTACTTCTCCTGCCAGCCGTCCAGCCGCTGCGCCAGCAGCCGTTCCTCGACCGGCTGGCGGCGGGTCTCCCACACCGGCACCGGGCGCGCGGTGCGCTCCATCGCGTCGCACACGACGTCGGCCCAGGCGTGCACCGCGACGAGCGGGACCCGGCGGAAACTGGCCTCCTCGAAGGCCGCCGCGATCGCCGCCTCGCTGTTCGGGCCGGTGTCGACGCCGACCGCCACCGGTCCTTCGAGCGGCACCGGACCGTCGCCATGACGGCCGCGGACCACCGCGACCGGGCAGCCCGCGTTGCTCACGACCGCCGCCGTCGCCGCGCCGGCCAGCATGCCGGTGAACCCGTCGGTCCCGGTGCGGCCGAGCACGACCATCCGGGCGTCCCGGGACCGGTCGATCAGCAGGGCGGGCGCGGAATCGGTGTACACCTCGTTGCGGACGCGGGCCGGAACCGCCAGGTCGTCCTCCGCCGCGGGGAACGCGGCGGGCGCGTCCTCGAAAAGCGGTCCGGGCCCGGCGAAACCTCCGCTCGCGGCTGGCACGGCAGTCTGCAGGCAGTGCACGAGTTCCAGTTCCAGGTCGCGGCCCGCGGCGAGCCGGGCGGCCCACCGGACCGCCTCGGCGGCCCCGTCCCATCCGCCGATGCCGACGAGCACCGTGCGGTCGCGGCCGGTCATCTGCGCGCTCCGTCGCCGGCTTGGTCCGCTCCCACCACGCCGGGCACCGCGAGCGCCAGCAGCGTCGCGACGTCACGGTCGGTTTCGTCGTCGTAGCGGTCGGTGATGCGCACGATCCCCTCGTGCACCTCGACCTTCCAGCGTCCGGTCCCGCCGTAGACCTCGAGCCGGTGCCGCACGTCCGCCGCGATCGCGGTGTCGGCGCGGGCGAGGACCCGGACCACGTCGCCGCGCGTCACGATGCCGACCACCCGGGAGTCGTCGACGATCGGCATCGCCTGGCTCTTCGCGTCCACCAGCTCCCGGCAGACGTCGGCGAGGTCCGCGCCGGGCGGCATCCCGGCCGCGGGCGAGGTCATCACCGCGCCGACGGTCGTCTCTATCGCACCGGGGTGGTACGGACGGGGGCTGCCGTACCGCGGCTGTCCCGGGGTCCGGCCGCGGCCGAGTTCGGCCTGGGTGACGATGCCGACCAGCCGCTCGTCGTCGTCCACCACCGGCAGCGCCGGGAAGCCGCGTTCGGCCAGAATCTCGGCAGCCTCGTCGGCGGAGGTCCACGGACGCACCGTCTCCGCAGGCGAGGACATCAGATCGCGTGCGCGCATCAGCCCCGTCCTTTCCCTGGTACTGACTCGAAACTAGGCGAGCCGACCGGCCCGGCACGCCGGTCCGGAGTCACCGGCGCGAAGGACCAACGTCCTCAGTGCCGCGCCGAGGGCGGTTCCCGGCGCGGCGGGAGTGCCGGGCCGCTCCGCCGTTCGGCGCAGGGGCTCGCCGTTCGGCCTCGGTGAGCACGACCGCGTCCGGGCCGGGGAAGATCGTCGAGACATAGCCGCCGAGGAACCAGCGGACCGTGAACGGCGGCCCGCCGTCCGCGGTCCCGACCGCGACGATGCGGCCGTGCTGGTCCGGGAACTCCTCCCGGGCGCTCTTCACCACCAGCCAGTCGCCGGGCTGTGCGCGCATCGCCCCTCCTCGGTCCAGACCTTCACCGCTGCGGAGAAAGTTCCGCCGTGACAACGCGCTTCGGCGGCCGCCCACCGGACCGCGGCGAGCGATGCCGCCGACTCGTCGAGCCCGACGAGCACCACGCCGCCGGGCTTGTTCCGGGACACCGGCCGCCTCCCGTTCCGCCGCCGGTCCCGGCGGCCCGGTCCATGGTGGACTCCGACAGAGCCCGAAGTCCCTTCCCGCAGGGACGAAAGCGTCTCTCCGACCGTGCTGCGGCGGGCGTTTCCCGGCGTGGGCGGCATTCGGCACGCAACCGCGGTCCGGACGGTGCACGCGGGCCGCAGAACCCGGGCCCCGGCGGGTGCGTTCCACAGTGGACGACTCCGGCGGGTGCCCGACGGCGGAATCCAGTTCCACAATAGACAGATTGCGGCACCCCGTCCCCGACACGGGAAGAGACCACCGTCCGAAAAGGACACAGCTGCTGCTCCCGCCGGGCGACGGGGAACCAGGAGTCACCCGGGCACGCTGCCCGCGGCCGGTTCGTCGGCCAGGACGATCCGGGCGTCCACTCCCACCCGCAAATGCTCCTTCACCGCCACCACGCCGTCCACGCGGCCGACCAGCGCCAGCATCACCGGGATCACCGGCACCATGCTGCGGCGCTCGACCGTGCCCGTGAGCGACACGACGCCGTCGCGCACCACGATCTCCAGCGACGCCGGGTCGACGCACAGCTCGCGGTCCAGGACCTCGTCGCGCACCTCGTCGCGGATCTCGCTGTCCGGCCGCAGGAACACCCGCCCGAGGTCGCCGCGCGAGACGATGCCGGACAGGATGCGGTCGGCGCCGAGCACGGGGAGGCGGTGCACCCGGCGGGTGTTCATCAGCCGGACCGCGAACACGACGTCGTCGTCCACGCCGACGGTCACCGGCGGCGCGCTCATCACCTCGGCCACCGCCCCGGCCCTGCGCCGAGCGATCCGCCCGAAACAGCGACCGGACTGCCGCCTCGACAGATCCTCGCACGTGACGACACCGAGAACCCGGCCGTCCTCGCCGACCACCGGCGCACCGCCCACGTCGCGCTGTTCCAGCACAGCGAGCGCGACTTCGACCGGGGTATCCGGCTCGACCGTGGCGACGTCGGCCGTCATCACCGCGCGTACCTGACGGGTTCTCTTCATCTCGGGCTCCTCACAGCAAGGGATCAGGGCGAGCGGCGCCCGCGTTGCCCACGTCCGGCAGCGGCCCGCGTTCTTCGGCCGAGCGGACCAGCGCCGGACCGGGCGCACCGTCGATGGCTCCGGTCCGCACCCGCGCCAGGTCCGCGCCGGGGGACGCCCTGACGACAGTGGCGTCCAGCTCGTGCCGGTACCGGGACGCGATCTCTTCGTACGAGCGCGCGACCGCCGACTCCAGATCCGCTACCGGGTCGAAGGTCCAGGCGCGCAGCACTGCGACCGTCCGGCCGCTCACCGCCGCTTCTTCCAGCGCCCACCGCACCGCCGCGACGCTGCTCGCCGAGCCGTCGGCACCGACGACGATCTCGCGCTCGTTCGCCACGGTCATGCGCTTCTCCTCGCACCCAGCCGGTTCGCAATGGAGCCACTCCGCTCCAGCACCGCCGCCGACCTCGCGCCTGACCGCCACCGTCATGAGCCGCTCCCCGCGCCCACCCGGGCAGTCCACAATGGACCGCCGAGCGCCCTGCGCTACTCGACCTCGATCTTGATCCGCCGCTCGTGCGGCTGCCCGGCCAGCGGCATCGAGATCTCGAGGATGCCGTCGGTGTAGCGGGCGGCCACCTCGCCGGTCACCGCCCCGGCGGCAGGCGGGCCGTGCGGCTGAACTTGCCGTAGGAGAATTCGCTGCGGCCGTCGAGGTGCTTGCGTTCCTCGCGGTCCGCCTCGACGGTCAGCAGGCCGTCGCGCGTCGTCACGCGGATGTGCTTCTCCGGGTCGAAACCCGGCAGTTCGACGCGGCGAACGGCCACGGCCGGTCGAGCCAGGCGGCGAGGTTCGGCAGCGCCAACAATGACGTCATTGCGCACTCCTCTCTCGGGAACGGTGTCGCCCTTCAGGAAACCGCGCCCGCCCGGTCCCGCGACGCGGCCGGACTGCCCGAAGCCGAAGGCCGAAAGTCACCGGCCGGGCCGCGCCCCTGGAAACGGCGAGTTCAGAGGTCCACTTAGGACACCTTGCTCAGCGGGCCACCGCGACCGGGCAAGCCGCGTGCGCCAGCAGCCAATATCCCGTCGAACCGAGCAGCCCGCCCGCGACGGGGCCGTGCGCTCGGGCTCCCGCGACGATCAGCTGCGCACCGGCCGAAATCCCGGACAACGCCCGCGCCGCCGAGCGCACCCGCACCACATGCACGCGCACCGGCACGCCCGGATGCTTGCGCGACCACGCGGCCACCTGCTCCCGCAATCCGCTTTCCCGGCCCGGACGGCCGTCGTGCCACGCGTGCACCGCCTCGAGTCCGGTTCCGCGCGAAACGGCGGCGTCGAAGCCGAAGGCGAGCGCGCGTTCGCCGCCGTCGGAGTCGTCGAGGCCGACCACCACCGGTCCGCCCGCCGCCGCGCTGCCCCGGATGACCACCACCGGACAGCGCGCGGACGCGGCCGCCCGCAACGCCACCGATCCGATGGCCCCGCCGCGCGCCCCGCCGAGCCCGTGCGCGCCCAGCACGAGCAGCCCGGCTTCGTCGGACAGCGCCGCCAGCAGTTCAGCCGCGGTCCCGAGCCGGACGCACATCCGCACCGGGACCGCCGGCGCGGCCTGGCGGGCGGTTTCGGCTGCCTGGCGCAGCAACCGGCGCGCGGGCTCCATCAGGAGTTCGGCGTCGCCAGGCGGTTTCCCGTGCGGCAGGAGGTCCGGGTCGTCGCACAATTCGGCGTGGAACACCACGAGCCCGGTGCCGCGCCGCCCGGCCTCGACCGCCGCCCAGCGGACCGCCGCGAGCGCCGCCGTCGACCCGTCGGCCCCGACGACCACCGGCCTGCTCACCGCCATGGTTCCCGGTTCTCCCTGCCCTGTTCTCCGGCTCCCCGGCAGAGCGCGGCACCGTGCTTGCCGCGTTCCGCGGGCCGGCGGCGGGCAGCCCCCTGCCCCGGGGCCCTCCGCTCCTCGTCCATCACATGCCTCCTCCAGCCGGTTTTCCTTGTCGTTCCCGCGGCCGACGCTAGGCCGCGGCAGCCCGGCGGCACTGCGGGAGGACGTCCGCGACGCGGGAGTCTTTGGTCCCAGGGCGAAAGGCGCTGCGGCCCTCCGCGCGGGTTCAGTGCGCAAGCGGTGGCTCCGCCTGCGCCGATCAGCGGCCCCAGAGCCGGAAACCCTTCCCGCGCACCAGAATCCCCTCGCCCGCTCCCCCGCCCGGCTGGCAGGCCACGGCCCCGCGCGACAGCACGACCTGCACCGGACAGCAGCATCTCGCCGAAAATCCGCGCCGAACGGCAGAAACCGGTCGCTGCACGCTGCTCTGAACTCCACCAGCCAACCCTCAACCAGCGCCCCGGCGATCGCGACGAGCTGGTTGCGCCGTGAGGGGAACCCTGAGGGACTCAGAGTCCGTGAAGGTTCCCCTCACGGCCTTCCGGAGCCGCCTGGCGACCGTCGCCGCCGACGCGATCGCGTTGACCAGCCGCGACCAGTGAGCGTCGCGCCGAAATCCCCTGCGGCACAGCGGGAGCGCGTCGCCTGCCCGCCGCCACCGAACCGAAAGCCCCTGCCGCGCCGCGGAACCGACCGTTCACCGCGCCCTCAGCCGAATTGCGCCATTCCCCCGAACGACGTTCCGCCTTCCGGACGCCCCTAACCCCCGCGGCTATTCCACCGGACGGCCGGATTTCGCGCTCCGCCAATCAGCCGCCACCGTTTCGCGGAGGATGCGCTGCGCCGTCATCCGAGTGGCCTGCAGCGAAGAATGCGCTTCCCGGGAATTGAACACCCGCCGCGGCGCCGCCACGCTCAGCGCCGCCACCGCCGTCCCGGTGACGTTGAAGACCGGGACCGCCGCGGCGATCAGCGCGCCGGGCAGCCGCGGGTTGAACGACACCTCGCGCCGCCGGATCTCGCGCAGTTCCGTGCTCAGCCACGCCGGGAGCCCGCCGCCGTTCTCGTCCTCGCCCCGGTATCCCGCGAACACCGCGAACCGCGCGGCGAGGCCGGGGTCGAACGCCATCAGCACTCTTCCCGCCGCGCTGCCGGCCAGCTGCGAATCGTTTTCGATCCCCTCGGCCAGCGAACAGTAGCCGCTGCTGTAGATCAGATGCACGAAATCGACGACATTGCCGCTGGCCACGCCGAGGCCGACCAGGTAACCGGTCCGCCAGTGGATGTCGATCAGAGACGGGAGAATGCCTCTTCGCAGCCGCTGCAGTTCCTGCGTGGAACCGGGTCTGGCGAGCCGGCACACCGCTTCCCCGTGCCGGTAATGGTATCCGGCCCGCACGACCATTCCGTATCCTTGCATCTCGGCCAGCAGCCGGTGCACGGTGCTTTTCGGCAACCGGGTCGACCGCGATATCTCGCTCAGCGTTTCGATCCCGCCCGAATCGCGGATAGCGCTCAGGATCGAAAGCGCGCGGGGAATCGGCCTGCGCGGCACCACGCTCGTACAAGCCCACCGCCCGTTATCGTCGCTCACAGTCACGACCGCAACCTCCACCGAATCCACAAGTCTGTCGTGCGCGCGACGCCGGGGAGCCCTGTTCCCGCGCGCGGGCGCCGTCCCGGCGCCGCTGCGCGACCGCTGCCCTGCGCGGTCCCGACGCGCTCCGCCGCTCGCGGGCGCTTCCGCGCCGCTGCCGCCCGATTCGTCCGCCACCGGCGTCTTTCCTGACAAATTCCTCTTCTCGCGCCGAACACTCCCGGCCTTCATGTTTGCCCAGGACCGCGCCAGGCACAACCGGTCGCACCCGTTCACTGAAACAGATCGCCCCAGTGGCGCAGCGCGTTGGCCTGCACGCCTCGCCAGACGACCTGCCCACCCTCCGACCCGGGGACAGTCGGTCACGCTGCGTCGCCATAACGCATTCGCGCGCCGTCTTGTTCGCGGACTGTGACAATGGTGCATCCTAGCGCTATTCGTTCGTCGGACGCCGTGGCGGAAACGTCGCACGAAAACCCGGCGAATAGCCGGTCGGGCCGGAGAATATTCCGGGCAATCCCGCGTTTCCGCCGGGACGCGGCGGCGCGCTCCGAGCCGCGCCGCCGTTTCGGCTCCGGCCTCCCCGCGATCGGCGGGCGCGTCGGCTCCGGAACCGCAATCGACCGAGCCGGCCACGACGGCGGGGATGGTGCCGTCCGTGCCGACATCGGGAGAATCAGCGGAAACCGTTTCCGGCGCCCGCCGCGCCTCCGCCGGAAGACGATACCAGGACTCAGTCGACGGCGAGCGACCAAACGAGGACGCAGAGCGATGTTCCAGCGCGCGGAACAAGGACTTGACTTCCCGCGGAGGAACGAACGGACAACCGAGGAGACCGCGTCAGCCGACTACGCTATTCATCGCGATCATGTTGGCACGCAACACTATCTTCACTGCGGGCACGCTACCGGCGCGTAAATTCGAAGGGGTACACCGTCAAGGAGCGTCGGTTACGCAGCCTCCGCACCCGCGACCACTCGCTCGCACACCCGCAGGATCGTGCGCCGGTCGACGACGTGCCAGGGCTGACCGGCGGAAAGCCGCCGAAGCTCCGCGTCCGGTTCGAAGGCCACGGCCTTGCCTACGCACGAGAAGATTTCCGCGTCCGAGGCGGAATTCCCGATCGCGAGGAAGTTCTCCGCGTCGAACCCGGCCGCCTCGACCAGGCAACGCACGAAGGACAGCTTGCCTCCGGCGGCACCGGGCGCGGACAGGAGACGTCCGGTGAACCTGCCGTCGGCCACTTCCACGACCGCGCCGTGCCCGCCGGACAGCCCGAGGTCGATCGCCGCCTCCTGCACCGGGAAATCGTGATTGCCCGACAGCAGATGGATCCGGTATCCGCTCGCCCGCAGCAGCGAGAGCAGTTCCGGAACAAAGGAAAACAGTTTCCCCCGGCTCGCCCGCCAAGTTTTCTCCGCGGCGAACCGAGCCTGCGCGACCGACGCGCCTTTCATCGCGAGCGCGTACAGCCGATAGATCTCGTTCATCAGCCCGAGCGGAGCCTTCTCGTTGCCCGCCAGCTGGTCGATGGCCTCCAGGCAGGACAGCCCCGCTTGCCGGTCGCAGGTGCCGTCGTCGAGCAGGACCCGCAGATAATGCCTCGAAGTGTGCCCGGGAAGAAGGGTTCCGTCCAAGTCCAGAATCGCGTATTTCGTCGCGCAGCAGTTCATGAGTCACCCTGATCCGTCGCAGCCGCGAAAACAGCCCTTCCGTGAGCGCTTTCGGCGAATATCCGCGCTGACAGTACATCGGCGGTGGCCCCGGCCCGACCGCTTGTTCCATGTCCCGGGACACCGCTGTCCCGCCCCGGAAACGCGGTAATAATCGGAAAATTTCCTCGAGAGCTTCGAGCCAGGCACCGGAATCGGCTGGGTCAGCCGATCAACCGGCCCGCGCACCACCATTTCCGCCACTTCCCGTTCCCGGCGCGAAAGAGCCCGCCCGTCCGAGGGCGACTCCAGCTTGCGCCGCCCGGCCAATTTCCGCTGCACCTTCGTCGTCTCGCGCAGCAACGCACCGGCACCAGCGCTCGGGAAGACCTCGCGCGCCTCGCCGATCCGCTGGGTCGCGGCCGACCTGGCCGCGGTCATCGAACAAGCCTGAAACCCGTTGCTCCACGACAGCCGCCGGTGGAAGCTGTACTCGTGGACACGGAAACGAGACAAGCGTGCGTGACTTCGCTCCTCGCGTTGGCGAGCAGCCCCGCCTACCAGGACAGGATCGACGCCGGATGGGGACTGGCACGCTTCGCCGAAGTCGCCGAGGCACAACAAGCACTGGTGAAGCTCGTGCTGGACAACAGGGACACCGGCGTCACCTACGCGACCGCAGAAGCCTTGCTCCGGCGATTCGACACCCTTGGCCTCAGGCTGGTGGCAACAGCGCTCGCGACAGCTAATTGGGAGCAGGCGGGCTGGATCGAGCAAGCGATCCGTAAAGTCTTGGGATTCACCTCCGGAGACCGTGACGCAGCAGTCGAAAGGTGCGAACCGCTCACGCACAGCACCAACGAGGAGATCCGCCGCGGAGCCACACGCCTCCTCGGTGAACTCAGGAGCATCAATCCGATACTCACCACTGTGCGGCGCTAGCCGTTCGGCTCGCCCAACGCGTGCTCAACATCCACATCGGACAGTGCCGCCACATAATCCGCCACCGCCCGGTGCACCTCCGCCGCCAGATGCTCCACAGTGGACGCCTCGAAAACCGCGCTCACCGGCAGCTCCACCGGGAACCGCTCCCCCAGCAGCGCCACCACCCGAGTCGCCAGCAGCGAATGCCCGCCCAGGTCGGCGAAGAAATCGTCGTGGACACCGACGCGAGACAGGCCCAGCAATTCCCGCCACACCTCGGCGACGGCCTCCTCGACCGGCGTCCGCGGCGCGACGAACTCCACCGTCGGCCCGGCTTCCGCCGGCTCCGGCAACGCCGCGCGGTCCACCTTGCCGTTGGGCGTGATCGGCAACTCGTCGAGCCACGACCACAGCGACGGCACCAAATGCGCGGGCAACTGGGCGAGCAGGAATTTCCGCAACTCAGCCACAGCGGGCCGCGCAGCCACCACGTGCGCCGCCAGAACCCGGTCGCCGCCGTCGCGTTCGTATGGCACCACCACGGCCGACCGCACGAGCGGATGCGCCGTGAGCACCGCTTCCGCCTCGCCCGGCTCCACCCGGAAACCGCGGATCTTGACCTGCTGATCGAGCCGTCCGAAGAAGGCGAACGCACCGTCCGGCCGGAGCGCGACCTCGTCGCCAGTGCGGTAAAGCCGCCCGCCGCCGCCAGCCGGATCGGGCACGAACCGCTCCGCAGTCAGCGCGGGACGACGGAAATAGCCGCGCGCGACACCAGGACCGCCGAGCAGCAACTCGCCCCGCGCACCGGGCTCGACCGGCACGCCGTCGGCATCGGTGACAAACGCGTGCGTGTTCGCGATCGGCTTGCCGATCGGGATCGGCCCAGCGGTGTCGGCGACCGTCATCCCCCGGTGCACGCAAGCGAAAGTGGTGCACTCGGTCGGACCGTAGCCGTTGCTCATCTCGGCCCCGAGTTCCTCGATCACCCGCCGCGCCTGCACCGGCGGCACGACGTCGCCGCCCGCGATGACGTGCCGCACCCCGGCGAGCGCGGTGACCCGGTCGTCGACCACGTGCCCGAACAGCCCGGAGCTGAGCCAAACCGTCGTGACCCCGAACCGGCGCACCGCCTCCTCGACCGACGCCGCAGTCGGCACTCCCGGCGGCAGCACGGCCAGCGTCGCGCCGGTGGCGCGCGCGCCCCACAACTCGAACGTCGAGACGTCGAAGCACAACGACGTCAGCAACAGAAACACTTCTCCCGCACCGAAATCGGCGAATCCGGAGCCGTGCACCAGCCGGACCACCCCGCGATGCGTCACCTGCACCCCCTTCGGCAGCCCGGTGGAGCCGGAGGTGTACATCTGATACATCAGGTTGTCCGGCACCACTTTCGCGACCGGCGCGGCATCCGGCCAGCCGCTGAGGTCGGCTTCGTCGGCGAAAACGACCGTCGGCGCGGCTTGGACACGGTCCGCCAGCGCCCGTTCGGTCACCGCGACCGTCGCGCCGGAGTCGCCGAGCATGAACGCGAGCCGCTCGGGCGGATAGCCCGGGTCGAGCGGGACGTAATAGCCGCCCGCCTTGAGAATTCCGAGCATCGCGACCAACAGGGTCGTCCCGCGTTCCAGGCACAGCGCGACCGGCGTCTCCGGCCCGATTCCCTGCGCTCGCAGCAAATGCGCGAAACGGTTGGCGCGACGGTCCAGCTCGCCGTAGTCCAGCCGTTCGTCGCCGAAGAGCACGGCCGTCGCCTCGGGCGCCCCGGCGGCGTAGCGGGCGAACAGCTCGTGCACGCACAAGTCGGGCAGCGGCACGTCCGCGCCGCGTTCAGGCTGCATGGTCATGAAGGCGTCCTCCCGCGTCGAACGGTTCCGACTGGAGCATGACCATCGCCCCGCGCCGGAGCCAGAGACGAACGAGCAGACATCCCCGCGAAGTCAGCGGCGGCGAGGCAGCGGCCTTCGGAACCCCATCCACGCGCTCAACCCGAACAACCCGGCCAGCAGCCCCGCCGACGCCCCCAGCCACACCAGGTCGGCCGGCAGTGCGTCCGGATCCAGCTCGTCCGCGCGATGTGTCGCCACGATGCCCGCCCGGTCCTCGACGACGTCGACCGTCTCGCCGGCTTTCATCTGCGACTTCACCGACAGTTCCTCGGACAGCAGCGTGCCGTCCGGCCGGTTGACCCGTGCGGTGCAGGCGGTGCCGCCCTTGACATGGTGGCATTCGGAGGACACCGCGATCGCGCTGTACCGATCGCCGGTCGCCGCGAGATAGCCGACCGACGTCACTCCGACGCAGACCAGGTAGAACGCGGTCAGCAGGAAGCCGCCGACGAGGAACCAGCCGCGTCCGGAGAACATGAACGCCGCGGACGTCGCCAGTGCGGCGAGCAGGAGGCCGAAGAGCAAGCCCGCCGCGGCCGCCACCGTGCTGGCGCTGACGAACCCCACCGCCGCCGCGCCGCCGGCCACCAGCACCACGAGCCAGCACAACCCGGCACGCAGAGCGATGACCCGACCGCTCGCCGGAGTCGTTTTCCGGGCGGAATCCCTTGCCACAGCGGGCTTTCTGGTGGACACGCCGGAATGATGACACGGCGGGCCCGCTGCCGTACCCGATTACGGACTACCGGCGCGCGTGATGCCCCTCGACCGGTGGCCGGAAGAACGACCGCACCGGCGCCAGCAGCCCCACCAATGACAACACGATGAACACGATTTGGTGCACGTGATCGGTGCCCGGCGGCAGCCGGAAGATCAAGTGCGCGAGCCAGAACAGCGGGTAGAACCACAGCGCGAACCACGCCCACCGCTCCCCCGCGCGGAACGGGAGCACCGCGGTCAGCCCGCCCAGCGGCCCGAGCCCGGCGGTGGCGAGCGCGTCCGTGCGGTAAAGCAGCGCGTCCCCGGCGGGCGGCACGATGGCGACCACGATCCCGAACCCGAGGATCCCCGCGCTGACCGCCGCGAGGCAGATCCAGCCGATCCGCATCGGCGTGCCGCTGTTCATCCGGCGAATTTACTCCGGATCGGCCCGTTCAACTGCCGCTCCGCATCGGCGCCCGGGCCTGCTCGACCGCCACCTGCACGGCAAACCGGCCAAATCCACACCAACACACCGCTGTGCGCCCGGTGAACTCACTCCGCGACCGCCGATTCCGGCCCGCTCAATCGCCACCCGACAGCTTCAAGCCAGCCGCATCGCATCGGCGCGCCGCCATTCCCGTTCAATCGGCACCGCCACGGGACAAACCAACCGATCGCATCAGCGCACCGCGGCGCACGCGGCGAACCCGATCCACCCCGCCACTCAGTCTGACGGCAGCGCGTAAGCCAGCCGATGCAGTGCCTTCTTCACCGCCGCAACCGACATTCCGCGCTCATGCCGCTGATTCTGGTACAGATCGGGCGCCAGCGGAGCCAGCAGCACATCCGGCAGCGCCTCGTCCCGCAACCCGGCCTCGCGCACCTGCGCGGCCACGAAAACCCGCCAGAACCCGTACGCGCCGGTCTGGTACCGCCGAGACCCGGTCTCCGCGCCCAGCGCCAACGGCAAATGCCGCTCCAGCAGATCGATCATCGCGTCGTAGAACGCCATTAACCGTTCCCGCGGCGAGGCACCCGGACCGAGCGGCGGCGGCCCGGACAGCATCGCCTCCTGCAACCGGCGCTCGTGCTCGTCCAGCAGCGCGACCGCGACCGCCGCGACGCTGTCATAACGCCGGTACAGCGTCCCCCGCCCGACCCCCGCCGCCGACGCGAGGTCGCCCATCGTGATGTCCGGGCCTTTCGTGGCGAACAGGTCCTCGGCCGCGGCGAGGATCCGCTGCCGGTTCGCCGCGGCGTCCGCCCGCTCGGTTACTGGCTTGCTGTTCACCCCGTCACTGTATCTGGACAGCGTGTCCGGATCGAGTACAGTCGTAAGTGGACACAGTGTCCACATGGGAGATGGGGGCAGACCATGCACTCGTTCACGCTCGCCGGCCGCACCGCGGGCCGGATCGGCTACGGGACCATGCAGCTCGCGGGACCGAAGGCCCTGGGCGAGCCGGCCGATCCGGAACGCGCCAAAGCGGCCGTCCGCGCGGCCGTCGACGCGGGCATCCGGCTGATCGACACGTCCGGCTACTACGGGCCCGAGGTCGCGAACCGCCTGCTCGCCGAGGCGCTCCGGCCTTACCCGGACGACCTGCTCATCGCCACCAAGGTCGGCGCGCGCCGCAGTCCGGACGGCGGTTTCGTCGCCGATGCCGCGCCGGGTGCGATCAAAGCGGCCGTCCGCGACAACCTCGCGCAGCTTGGGGTCGAGCGGCTTCCGTTGGTGCACGCCAGGTTCATGCCCGACAGCACGGTCCCGTGGACAGACACCGTCGGCGCGCTCGCCGAACTGCGCGATGAAGGACTGCTCGAACAGATCGGCATCTCGAACGTCACCCTCGACCTGCTGGACCAGGCGCGCGACGTCACGCCGATCGCGTCCGTGGAGAACGAGTATTACGTCGGACACTCCGGCGGCCGCGACGTCCTGGACGCCACCACCGCCGCCGGGATCCCGTATCTGGCGTTCCGTCCGCTCGGCAACGGAGCACTCGCCGGAGCGAAGTCGCCACTGACCGAACCTGCCGGGCGAATCGGCGTTTCGGCGGCGACGCTCGCCCTCGCCTGACTCCTGGACCTCGCGCCCAACGTCGCCGTCATCCCGGGCACGAGCAACCCACGCCACCTCGCCGACCTCGTCGCCGCCCGGCAACTCGCCCTGCCGTCCGACGTTCGCGCCGCGCTCGACGAGGCCTGACGATGGGCTGGATCGCCGTAGTCGCGGCCGGGCTGCTCGAAATCGCCTGGGCGCACAGCATTCGCCTCACCGACGGCTTCACCAAACTCTTCCCGACGCTCATCTGCGGCGCGCTCACCGTCCTCGTGCTGTACGTCCTGAACGTCGGCATGAAGACGGTCCCGGTCGGGACGGCGTACACGGTGTTCGTCGGGATCGGCGCGGTCGGCACGGCTGTCGTCGGGATCTTCTGGCTGCACGAACCGGTCAGCCTCACGCGGATCATCGCCCTCGCATTGATTCTCGGAGGAGTCGTCCTGCTTCAGCTGACCTCCCGGACCGCCTGACGGCCGCGCCGAGTTCCGCGGCCTGGAACCGCTTCGGCTTATCGGGCGTCACCCGTCTGCCAGGATCGTCCACACGCTGTTGCCCGCCGTCATCCTCCCGTGTCCCCGGCGGCATCGTTCGTGCCCCGGCGACCCGCGCGCGAACACCCCGCAAGGGTGGCTTCCTAGGCCAGAAGAGGCACGCGAAACGACTCGCGCCAGCCCGCGAGTGAATTCCTCCGAATCGTCTTGTCCGGGGAAAAGAATCCTCGCTAGCCTCGGACGCGGAGGGAGAAAAGCCGACCGCGTCCGCCAGTCCGGACGCGCGCCGGCACAGTTCACCGCGCGCCGACCGGAAATTGCGGTCCGAAAAGGGAGTACATGATGACGTCTGTTGCCCGTCCGGTTGCCCGCACCGCGTATCAGCAGTCGGTCGCCGACTACTGGAACGCCGAAAAGGATCCGGTGAACCTGCGCCTCGGCGACGTCGACGGGCTTTACCACCACCACTACGGCATCGGCGACTACGATCCGTCCGTTCTGGACGGACGCGGGGAAAAGCGGGACAAGGCGATCATCGCCGAAATGCACCGGCTGGAGACCGCGCAGTCGCAGTTCCTGTTGCGGCATCTGGGCGACATCGAGCCCACCGCGCGGCTGCTCGACGCCGGGTGCGGGCGCGGCGGCACCAGCGTGCAGGCGCACCAGCGGTTCGGCTGCCGGGTGGACGGGATCTCCATTTCCGAGCAGCAGGTCGCCTTCGCCAATGAACAGGCGCGGCTGCGCGAAATCGACGGCGCGGTGCAATTCCATCTCCGGAACATGCTCGACACCGGATTCGAAAGCGGGGATTTCGCCGGGATCTGGAACAACGAAAGCACGATGTACGTCGATCTGCACGAACTGTTCGCCGAACACGCGCGGCAGCTCGCCCCGGGCGGGCGATTCGTCACCATCACCGGCTGCTACAACGACCTGACCGGCGGGCGCTCGCGCGCGGTGAGCCAGATCGACCAGCATTACATCTGCAATATCCACGCCCGCGGCGACTATTTCAAAGCCTTGACCGCCAACGGCTTCGTCCCGATCAACGTCGTGGACCTGACCGAGGCGACGATCCCGTACTGGGAGCTGCGCGAGCAGTCGTCGGTCGCGACCGGCATCGAGGCGCCGTTCCTGACCGCCTATCGCGAGGGCAGCTTCCACTACCTGCTCATCGCCGCCGACCGCGTCTGACCGGGCGGGCCGACATGTCCGGAATCGCAGCGGTCCGCCCGGATCTCGCGTTCGCAGGCCCGCTCGGGCTGGGCACCTCCGCGGCGCGGATCGCGGAGCAATTCGCGCCGTCCGGCGGCCAGGATCCGGCATACGCGGAACGGGAATGGGGCGACGGCAGCGCCTCGCCGCTGTACTGCCCGGTCGTGCGCCGGGTGGACGAGCCGCTCGCCGAGGAGGTCGACCGGCGGCTCGTCGCGTGGGCGGAGGACTGCGGGTTCGAGGGCGAGGGGCTGGACCAGATCGCGCAGGCCACGTTCGGCAGGCTCGTGATGCTCGCCCACCCGGACACCTCCGATCCCGACCGGCTGCTGATCGCCGCGCAGCTCAACGCGGTGTGGTGGGCGGCCGACGACTACTACGCCGACGACAGTTCCCTCGGCGCCTCGCCGACCGAACTGCCGCCGCGGCTGGCGCTGGTCATGGCCGCGATGGACCCGGTCGCGCCCGCCGGCGAGTTCTCCGAGCCGCTGGAAGAGGCGTTGCGGGCGGATCCGATCCGGGTCGGGTTCCGCTCCGCGGTCGACCATCTCGGCAGGCACGGTTCGCCGGTGCTGGTCCAGCGGGTGTGCTACTCGACGTTCGCGATGTTCGTCAGCTGGGGCGCCTACGCCGCGTGGCGCCACACCGGGCGCTATCCCCCGGCCTGGGAGTACCTGGCGGCCCGCCAGCACGACAGCTTCTACACCTCGATGACCCTCGTCGACGCCGTCGGCGGGTACGAACTGCCCGCGCCGTTCTACTACGACCCGCGCGTGCGGGAGGCGATGATGCGCGCGGGCACCGCGACGGTCCTGGTCAACGACCTCCATTCGGTGGCCAAGGACGCCGCCGACGAGAACCCGGTCTGCAACATGGTGCTGCAGATCGCCGCCGACCGGAACTGCCCGGTCTCCGAGGCGGTCGAGACCACGGTCGCGCTGCACAACAAGATCGTGCGCGAGTTCGAGGAGGGGCACCGGGCCCTGCTCTCGATCCCGTCGCCGGAACTGCAGCGCTTCCTCGCCGGCGTCCGCGACTGGATGGGCGGCGGCTTCGAATGGCACGCCACGAACCCTCGCTACCGCTCCTGATCCCAGAACTCCCGATCCCAGGCTCGTTACCCGGGCTCGCTACCCAGACAAGGTGGTTTCGCTGTGACTGTCACCGATCCGGTCGACTCCGCGGACGTGGAAGACCAGGAACCCTTGAGCCTAGGCCGCGCGGCGGCGCGGCAACTGGCCACGACCACGAAGTCCGTGCCGCAGATGCAGGGCATCAGCTCGCGGTGGCTGCTGAAGGTGCTGCCGTGGGTCGAGGTCTCCGCGGGCACGTACCGCGTCAACCGGCGGCTCAGCTACACCGTCGGCGACGGCCGGGTCACGTTCGTGACCAGCGGCTCCGAGGTCCGCGTCATCCCGCCCGAACTCGGCGAACTCGCGCCGCTGCGCGGATTCGACGACGAAGCGGCCCTGTCCGAACTCGCCGGGCGGTTCGAGCAGCGCGAATACCAGCCGGGCGACGTGCTCGCCGAATTCGGCAGCCGCGCCGACCAGGTGTTCCTCATCGCGCACGGCAAGATCACGAAGGCCGGCGTCGGCGCCTTCGGCGACCAGACTGTCCTCGGCACGCTGTTGAACGGCGACTATTTCGGCGAGAACGTGCTCACCAGCTCCGACGGCATCTGGGAGTTCACCGCCAAGGCGGTCACCGCCGCGACCGTGCTGACGTTGTCGCGCCAGGAGTTCGAAGGCGTGCTGAACCGCTCGGAAACGCTGCGGGCGCACCTGGAGTCTTTCGTCGCGGGCGGCGACACGGCTCGCAACGAACACGGCGAGGCCGAAATCGCCCTCTCCGCCGGGCACGACGGCGAACCGCAGCTGCCGGGCACCTTCGTCGACTACGACACTTCCCCGCGCGAGTACGAGCTGAGCGTCGCGCAGACCGTGCTGCGGGTCCACGGCCGGGTCGCCGACCTCTACAGCGAGCCGATGAACCAGACCGAGCAGCAGTTGCGGCTCACCGTCGAGGCGCTGCGGGAGCGGCAAGAGCACGAGCTGGTCAACAACTCCGACTTCGGCCTGCTGAACAACGCCGACTTCGAGCAGCGGGTGCCGACCCGCACCGGCCCGCCGACGCCGGACGATTTCGACGAGCTGCTCTCGCTGGTGTGGAAGGACCCCAGCTTCTTCCTCGCGCACCCGAAGACGATCGCCGCGTTCGGGCGGGAATGCAGCAAGGCCGGGATCTACCCCGGCGCGGTCGACCTCGGCGGCAACCAGGTGCCCGCGTGGCGCGGCGTGCCGATCCTGCCGTGCAACAAGATCCCGGTCACCGAGACCCGCACCAGCTCGGTCCTGCTGATGCGGACCGGCGAGCAGGCCCAGGGCGTGGTCGGGCTGCACCAGACCGGGCTGCCCGACGAATACCAGCCGGGCCTCAACGTCCGGTTCATGGGCATCAACGAGCAGGCCATTCTCTCCTACCTGGTCTCGGCCTACTATTCCGCCGCCGTCCTCGTTCCGGACGCGCTCGCCGTGCTCGAAGCCGCCGAAATCGGCCGGGAGGGCTGAGCCCGGTGCCGATCACCGAACAGGAGCAGCTCTCCCTCGGCGTCAAGGCGGCCCGCACCCTCGCCACGACCACCAAGTCGGCGCCGCAGATGCGCTCGATCACCCCGCGGTGGCTGCTGTCGCAGCTGCCGTGGGTCGAGGTGCCCGGCGGCAGCTACCGGGTCAACCGGCGGCTCGCCTACACCGTCGGCGACGGCAAGGTGAGCTTCTTCCAGACCGGAGCGCAGGTGCAGGTCGTCCCGCTCGAGCTGACCGAACTTGAGCTGCTGCGCGGTTTCGCCGACGAAGCGGCCCTCGGCGTGCTGGCCGACGCGTTCGAACAGCGCGAGTACGAGGCGGGCAGCACGCTCGTCTCCGCCGGGAACCCGCTGGACCAGCTCGTGCTCGTCGTGCACGGCAAGGTCACCCGGCACGGCGAGGGGCACTACGACGCGGAGACCCACCTGGGCACCGCCACCGACGGCGACCACTTCGGCGGCGAACTCCTCGCCAGGGACGACGCCACCTGGGGGTTCACCGCCCGCGCCGCGACCAGGGTGGTCGCGCTGGTGCTGCCCGCCGGCTCGTACGCCCGGCTCAACGGCAGGCTCGATTCCCTGCGCGCCCATGTCGCGCAGGCGGTGTCCCAGCCGCAGAAACCGCAGAACCGCAAGGGCGAAGCGAGCATCGACCTGTCCGCCGGCCACGACGGCGAGCCGGTCCTCTCCGGCACCTACGTCGACTACGAACCCTCGCCGCGCGAGTACGACCTCGCGGTGGCGCAGACGGTCCTGCGGGTGCACAACCGCGTCACCGACCTGTACAACGACCCGATGAACCAGTTCGAGCAGCAATTGCGGCTCACCGTCGAAGCGCTGCGGGAACGGCAGGAACACGAACTGGTCAACAACCCGGATTTCGGCCTGCTGCACAATGCCGACCTCAAATCCCGGATCACGACGCGCACCGGTCCGCCGACGCCGGGCGATCTGGACGAACTGCTCTGCCGCCGGCGCAAAACGCGCTTGTTCCTCGCGCATCCGCGGGCCATCGCCGCTATCGGCCGCGAATGCACGAGGGCGGGCATTTACCCGGAGCCGGTCGTGGTGGACGGGAAACCCGTCACCGCGTGGCGCGGGGTCCCGATCCTGCCGTGCGACAAAATCCCGGTCACCGAGGCGGGCACCACCTCAGTGCTCGCCATGCGCACCGGGGAAGACGACGCGGGCGTCATCGGATTGCGGCCGAAATCCCTCGCCGACGAATACCGGCCGGGATTGAACGTGCGGTTCATGCACATCAACGACCGCGCGGTGTCGTCCTATTTGGTCAGTGCCTACCACTCCGTCGCGGTTCTGGTCCCGGACGCGCTGGGGGTTCTCGACGACGTCGAGGTCGCCCGGGCTTGAGCGCGGCCCGGGTTGTGTGCCACGGCGACGCTCGCCGGAAGCAGTGCTTCCGGCGGGCGTCGGCGTCTCGGGGGCGGATGTGCTTGCCAGGCAAGCGAATCGTCTGGCACCGCGTCCGGGGATCCCCGACGGCATCGAAATCGCCCGCCCCTGAGCCCGGGCCGGGGGTTCCGGGGCACGGCAACGCTCGCCGGAAGCAGTTCGCTTCTGGCGAGCGTCGACGGCTCAGGGGTGGATCTGCTTGCCAGGCAAGCGAACCGTCGGACACCGTGTCCGGGCATCCTCCACGACCTCGAAATCGACCGCCCCTGAACCCGAGCCTCGGGTTCCAGGGCACGGCGACGCTCGCCGGAAGCGACACGCACCCGGCGAGCGTCGGCGTCTCAGCGGAAGATGTGCTTCTCAGGCAAGCGAACCGTCGCGAAACCGTTCGCGAAGTTCGAGTCCACCTGTGCCGATTCCTGAGCGTCCGGCATCGCGTTCTTGCACGTGATTCCCGGCCCGTGCCCGGACATCAGTTCCGAGCACGGTCCCTCGTAGTGGTCGGGCAGGCCGAGGTTGTGCCCGATCTCGTGGGCGATGATCCGGGTCGGGTCGTTGCCCTCGGCGACCTGCTGGGTGTCGATGTAGATGTCGCCGGTGCCGTGCCCGTCGGTCTGGGTGTAGGAACCGCCGCCGGTGGTTTCGTGCATGATGATGGTCGCGGCGCCGCCGCTGTTCAGGTGGACGTTGTGCACCGAGTTGTTCCAGTTCGCCGTGGCTTGGGTCGCCTCGGCTTGGTAGTCGGGCAGACCGCTGGCGTCGTAGTACAGCTCCACCGCGTCCAGCGGCGCGGCGGTCGCAGTGCCGACGCCGGTCAGCGGCAGCACTAACGCGACGGCCGCGCCCGCGGCCAGTCGGCCAAAGCGTTGCAGGATCATGGTTTTTCCTCTCCGAAAGAGGTTTTCCGGGACAGGGTTCAGCTTCCGATCTGCTGCTGGATCCACGACATGTACTGGGCGATGCCGGTGTAGAGGGTGGTGGTGGCGCATTCGCCGCCGTTGTCGCCGGGGCCGTGGGTTTCGCCTACCAGCGTCCAGTTCCCGGTGGTGCCGACGATCGCGGGGCCGCCCGAATCGCCGTGGCACGCGGAATGCGCGTAGTCGCCGGAGATGCAGACGTCGCCCGCGCCGCCGCCGCCCTCCGCGCACGCGCTGCTGTCGAGGACCTGGAGGTCGATCTGCTGCAGGGTTTGCGCCGTCTGGCAGTTGGGCCAGCTCGTGCAGCCCCAGCCGAGCAGTCGCGCGCCCGTTCCCGGAGTCGGGTTGCTCTGCGCCATCGCGACCGGCGCGGACTGGGCGGGCTGGCTCAGGTGCATCATGGTGAGATCGGTGCCCTGGTCCGTGATCACGTTGTCGATCTGGCCGACCTCGCCGGCGTTGATGTCGATGGCGCCGATCCGCGCGGTCGAGGCCTGGCCGCAGTGGTTCGCCGTGATGATCCACTGCGGCGCGACGAGGCTGCCGCCGCAGCCGTTGTCCAGCGACACCATGAACGAGTAGGTTTCGCTGGCGTCGCTGCCTCCGATGATGGCCGGCTGCGCCGCGATCGCCGGTGCGGCCGCTCCGAACAGCAGGGCAGCCGCGCCCATCACCGCCAGCATTATTTTCCGCATCGCTTTCCCTTCCATAGCAACCAATCCCGCCAATCGCGGGAGAGGCAGAAGTTCGGCCGGGGATACGGCCGGGGGGACCACTTTCGCGGGCGCCGGGCCCGCTATGGAAACCACAGAGTCCCAGGGCCGCCGGAGTCCGAACACCGTCGAAAGGAGGGATACCGCCGGATGCCGAACCGTGCGCGGCGGCACGAACGTCGATTACCGGGATGAACCGAACGCGGAATACAGTGTTCCGGCTAGGGCGTCTGCGCTGTTCAACGAGCTGCCAATGGTTCGGATACGCGGAGTTCGGACTTCCGTTGAGCGGACGGCGAGCACCACTGGACAGCAAAGCCGAACGGGATTCGCGACTTTCGTGGGTATAAGCGATTGCCAGTCGTCCCTAAACTGCGAATTGCGCCCGCATTAGCTGACCGCGGTGCGCCATCGTCCTATTCGCAAGAAACGGAGATGTGCATGATCCCAGCACTCAGTCAAAGACACGGCGGACGCGGCGGCATCGCCTTCGCCGCGGCGGTTCTGGCCGCTGGATCAGTTTTCGCCGCCTCGGGCGTCGCGGCTGCCCAGCCGTCGGCGGCACCGCTGAACGCGAGAGCCGCGACCGCCATGTCCGCCAGCATCGCGAAGTCGCTCGGCGACCGCACCGTAGGCTCGTACTATGACAAGTCCAGTTCGCGGCTGACGGTCACCGTCACCGACCAGGCCGCCGCCGACCAGGTCCGCGCGGCCGGCGCGACGCCGAAGTTCGTGAAATATCGTGCCTCCCAACTGAAAGCCGTCACCGCAGACCTGGCGCGCACCGCGGCCGTCCCCGGCACCGCATGGCGCGTCGACCCTCGGTCCGGCCAGGTGCTCGTCACCGCCGACTCGACGGTGACCGGAGCCAAACTCGCCCAGGTGACCGGCGCGGTGCACCGCTTCGGCGACAAGGCCCGCTTCGCGCAGACCAAGGGCAAACTGCGCCCGCTGATCAGCGGCGGCGACGCCATCTGGGGCCAGGGCCTGCGCTGCTCGCTGGGCTTCAACGTGCACACCTCGAGCGGCCAGCCCGCGATCCTGACGGCCGGACACTGCGGCGTGGCGACCAACGACTGGTGGGCCGACCAAGGCAACTCGCAGCACATCGCCAGCACGTCCGGCGCGAACTTCCCCGGCACGGATTATTCGTACGCCACCTACGATTCCGGCGTAGACGCCCCGAGCGCCATCAACACCGGCCAGCAAATCACCGCCGCGGGCGACGCGACAGTCGGCGAAACGGTCACCCGCAGCGGCTCGACCACCGGCGTCCACGACGGCCAGGTCACCGCGCTCAACGCCACGGTGAACTACCAGGAAGGCGCCGTGAACGGCCTGATCGACACCACAGTCTGCGCAGAACCCGGCGACAGCGGCGGCTCGCTCTTCGACGGAGCCACCGCAATCGGCCTCACCTCGGGCGGCAGCGGAGACTGCACCTCCGGCGGAGAAACCTTCTTCCAGCCAGTCCCCGCCGCACTGAGCGCCTACGGTCTGGTTCTGCCGTAAGCCCATTTCCGCTTGGCCTGGTTCTATTTGGACGTGAGGGGAACCCTGAGGGACTCTGAGTCCCTCAGGGTTCCCCTCACGTCCACCGACTGGCAGTGAAGGGGCCCCTCACGACCCGAGCCGCCGTGAGGGGCCCCTTCACGTACCTAGATTCCCTCAAGGAGCCCTTCACGGACCCCCACCCACCACCGCAACCAGCGCAGGAGCCCTTCACGGACCACCCACCCACCAAACCGCACCGATGCACCCAACCATCGAGGCACCCACACCACCCCCGCACCCCGATACGAAGCCTCCCCTGCGGTCTTGGGGTGCTTGTCAAGGCATCTTTCCCGCCTTGACAAGCACCCCAAGAC
>NZ_PQIA01000135.1 GCF_003385235.1 Amycolatopsis circi
GTATCGGGGGGCGGGGGTGGTGTGGGTGCCTCGATCGTTGGGTGGGCTGGTGCGGTTCGCGGGTGGGTGCGCAGTTTTGGTGAGCTGGTGCGGTTGAGCGGGTGGGCGCGCGGTTTTGGTGTCTGGTTGGGTGGGTGCGCTGGTGCGGGTGGCGGGGAGGTCCGTGAAGGGGCCCCTCACGGACTGCCGAAGTCCGTGAGGGGAACCCTGAGGGAATCAGAGTCCGTGAGGGTTCCCCTCACGGACTCTGAACGGGTGCGGGGCGTGAGGGGAATCCTCCGGGGATTCTGGGTCCGTGAAGGGGTCCCTCATGCAACTGGGGCCGGAGGTCAGGCTAGTGCGGCGTCCAGGGTGATGGTGGTGCCGGAGAGAGCCTTGGAAACCGGGCAGGTTTGTTCCGCTGTTTTTGCCAGTTCGGCGAATTGTTCCGCGGTGACGCCGTCCAGTTTCGCGCGCAGGGTGACGGCGATTCCGCTGATTTCGAAGCCGCCGCCGTCGGCTGGGCCCAGTGTGACTTCGGCGGAGACGTCGATGTAGTCGGCTTCCAGTTTCTGGGACTCCAGCACGCCGGAGAGGTTCATCGCCAGGCAGCTCGAGTGCGCGGCGGCGATGAGTTCCTCGGGGCTGGTCTGTCCGTCCGGGTCGCCTGCCCGGGTCGGGAACGACACCTCGTAGGTGCCCAGGTTCGACGAGTCGAAGGTGACCTCGCCCTTGCCTTTCTGCAGTCCGCCGGTCCAGTGGGTGGTTGCGTCGCGGCTGGGCATCGCTGTCTCCTTGAAGCTGTCGGGGGATGCGTACCCTATGAAGGTAGTGCACAATTACATTGTGCGCAAGGTAATTCACGAAAACGAGTGGCCTCGTGGGGCAGACTTCAGGGGGTGACCAAAGCTCCTGAACGTCCCGACCCGCCGATGGCGGGCGACGAGCGCACTCAGCTGACCGGGTTCCTCGACTTCCTGCGGGCCAGCGTGGTGTGGAAATGCTCCGGGCTCACCGACGAGCAGGCTCGCCGGCAGCACTTGCCCAGCGAGTTGACCACTATCGCCGGGTTGTTGTGCCACCTCACTCTCGTCGAGAACTGGTGGTTCCGCGTCGTACTGGACGGGCAGCCGGACGAGTGGGCGGATCGGCTCGAGATCGACCGGGACGCTGAGTTCCGGGTCGCGTTGGAGCTGCCGATGACGCAGTTGATCGCCGACTACGAGGCTGAGATCGAGAAGTGCCGGACGGTGGTCGCGGCTCGGGGGTTCGAGGACACGGTGCTGTTCAAGGGGGACAAGCCGCTCACGGTGCGTTGGGTCGTCGCGCACATGATCGAGGAGACCGCGCGCCATCTCGGGCACTTGGACCTTCTGCGCGAGCTGACCGACGGTCTCACCGGGGAGTGAGCCTCGATCGCGCTGCTGCGCGCGAACCGTGGCGTTGCTGACTGCCGCCGGGGTTTCGTGGCCTCTCGCGTTGGCGGAGAACACCATTTACGACGTCGTCCTCGCCGGGCGGCCGGAGCGGGGCGCTGCGTTCATCGTTGCCTTCGACCTGCCGATCGAGGAGTTCGCGGTGTTTATCGGGACAATGTCGAGCTGTGTCCCGGAAACTCATCGGGGAGTGAGCTTTTTCGGGGGCAGCGGGAGGAAACCGCTGGTGCGGGCGATGTAGTCGGCGTAGCCGGGGCGGGTTTGCCGCATGCCTTTCTCCAGCATCGGTTTGCCGGTGCCGCGGGCGAGCGTGAAGGTCATGGCGATCGGGGACAGAATCATTGCGGCGCCGGGCCACGTTGAGCAGGCCAGCAGGTAGAGGCCCCACCAGACGCAGGCGTCACCGAAGTAGTTCGGGTGGCGGGTGTAGTGCCAGAGGCCGGTGTCGAGGACCTGACCTCGGTTCTCTGGGTTTGCGCGGAAGCGGCGGAGTTGTTCGTCGCCGATGGTTTCGAAGGCGAAGCCCAGCAGCCAGACCGCGACGCCCAGCCAGGCGGTGACGCCGAAACCCGTGCCGGACATGGCGAATTGCACGGGCAGCGAGACGAACCACAGGACCACGGCTTGCATCAGGTAGGTCTGCACGAAGATCCGGACGCCGGGGTTTGGACCGGCGCGTTCGAGGATCTGCTGGTAGCGCGGGTCTTCCGGCTTGCCGCGGTTGCGCAGGTGCAGGTGGACGGCCAGCCGGACGCCCCAGATGACGGTGAGTGCGGCGGTGGTCAGGCGCAGCGCGAGCAGGCCCGAGCCGAAGGGGAACGAGACGACGGCTACGAGGGCGAAACCCAAGCCCCAGAAGGTGTCGATGGTGTCGTAGCGGTGGCGCAGGCGGGCGATGCCGAAGGTCAGGGTCACTGCGGCCAGGGTGACTCCGCCGGTGAGGCCGAGCAGCGCGATCATGCCCACTCCCTCGTCCACGGCATCCCGTTGCGGCCGTTCTCATCGGGACGCACGGCCAGGATCTGGTCCACGCCCATGCGGTTCTCCTCGAAGGCGAGTGCGCCACCGGCCAGGTACAGTCGCCAGGCTCGGGCGCCTGCCTCGCCGATCAGCGCGACGGCGTCGTCCCAGCGTTGTTCCAGGGTGTCTGCCCAGGCTCGCACGGTCGGGACGTAGTGCTCGCGTAACGCGTGCATGTCGCGGATTTCGAAGCCTGCGGTTTCCAGGTGGCCGAGGGTGCGGCTCAGCGGGCGCATGGTCATGTCGGGGGCGATGTAGCGCTCGATGAACGCGCCGCCGCCGGGTGCGACCGCTCCGCGCGACATTTGTTGCAGCAGCAGTCGTCCGGTGGGTTTGAGCATTCGGTACAACGTGGCGGTGTAGGTCGGGTAGTTGTCTTCGCCGACGTGTTCGCCCATCTCGACGGAGGCTACGGCGTCGAAGGACTCTCCGGCGAGTTCCCGGTAGTCCTGCCTGCGCACCTCGACGCGGTCGTCCAGATCGTGGTGCGCCAGGCGGGTTTTGACGTGTTGCACCTGCTCGGCGGAGATCGTGACGCCGACGGCCTCGACGCCGTGGTGTTTCGCCGCGTGCACGAGCAGCGAACCCCAGCCGCAGCCGACGTCGAGGAGCCGCATGCCTGGCCGCAGGCCGAGTTTCCGGCAGATCAGTTCGAGCTTGTCGTGCTGGGCGCGAGCGAGATCAGCAGAGCCGGCGGATTCGGACCAGTAACCCGAGGAGTACGCCATGGAATCGTCCATCAGCAGCTGGTAGAAGGCGTTCGACAGGTCGTAGTGGTGCGAGATCGCCGAACGGTCCCGGCCGAGGGTGTGCAGCTTTCCGCGCAGCCGGGCCTCCTCGGCGGGCGGCTTCGGCGGCAAGCCGAATACGCCGAGCCGCGCGGCCAAGCGGACTGCCTCGCCGAAGTCGCGGGCGGACAGCTGCGGCCGGTACGCCCAGGCTCGCCGGAAGCCTTCGGTGAGATCGCCTTCGACGTCCAGATCGCCCGACACGTAAGCGCGCGCCAGGCCCAGCTCGCCGGGGGAGTACAGCAGCCGGCGCAGCGCGCGGCGGTTTTTCAGGACGACGGTCGGTCCGGCCGGCCCGGCTTGGTGGCCGTCCCAGGTGCGGACGGCCACCGGAAGCGGACCGCCGAGGATGCGTTCGGCGAAGTCGGCCAGTCGGTGAGCTGCGGATTTCGGCATGCCAGGGCTTCGGAGCCGACAGCCGCGCGGATGGGTACCAATCCAACCGGGCGACGGCGCCGAATCCTCTCCGTGCACCACACCACAGGACAACGCATCGCTGTCATCGGCAGCGGGGTCGCGGGCCTCACCGCCGCGTACCTGCTGCAGCGCCGCCACGAGGTTCTGCTGTTCGAGTCCGACGACCGGCTCGGCGGACACGCCCACACCCACGACGTGCCGAGCGCGCACGGCGGGACGGTCGCCGTCGATTCCGGGTTCCTCGTCCACAACGAGCGCACCTATCCGACGCTGCTGCGGCTGTTCGGCGAACTCGGCGTCCGCACCCGCGAGACCGAGATGTCGATGAGCATCCGCTGCGACGGCTGCGGCCTGCAGTACGCCGGGGCGAAAGGCCTGCGCGGGCTGTTCGCGCAACGGAGCAACGCCGCGTCCGCGCGTTACCTGCTCATGCTGGCCGAGGTGAAGCGGTTCCACCGGCACGCCGAACGGCTCCTGGCGCGAGCCGACGCCGGTGACGTTTCGCTCGGTGCGTTCCTGGCGATCGGCGGGTATTCCCGGTACTTCGTGGACCATTTCGTGCTGCCGCTCGTTTCGACGGTGTGGTCCGCCGACCGCACGGACACCATGCAGTATCCGGCGCGGTATCTGTTCGAATTCCTGCGCAACCACGGAATGCTCACCGTGCGGAATTCGCCGGCCTGGCGGACGGTCGTCGGCGGTTCACGCGAATACGTCGAGCGGGCGGCCAAGCAGTTGACTGCGGTGCATCTGTCGACTCCGGTGCGTGCCGTGCAGCGGACCGCACGCGGCGTCGAGGTGCGCGACGATGCCGACACCGCGCACCGGGTCGACCGGGTCGTGGTCGCGACGCATGCCGATCAAGCGTTGCGGCTGTTGACGAATCCCACTGCGGCGGAACAGGAACTGCTCGGTTCCTTCCGCTACTCCCGTAACGAAGCCTGGTTGCACACCGACCCCGCTGTGCTGCCGACCGTGCCCGCCGCTCGCGCTTCCTGGAATTACCGGACACCGGACTGCGGAGCCGATCTGCACGCCGTCCAAGTCACTTACGACCTGAATCGCTTGATGGGACTCGAAGAAACGACGACGTACGCCGTCACCCTCAACCCGGGCGACGGCCTCGATTCCGTCGCAGTGGTCGCGAAAATGTCCTACGAGCATCCGATCTATACGCCGGAATCCGTTGCCGCGCAAAGACGTCTTACGGAATTGAACGACGGTGTCATCGCCTACGCCGGTGCCTATCAAGGCTGGGGATTCCACGAGGACGGCTGTTCCTCCGGTGCCCGCGCCGCGGCCAGTTTCGGGGTGTCCTGGTGACCGCTCTCTACGACGCCACCGTCGCGCACGTCCGGCGGGCCGATCCGCCGTACTCCTTCGCGCACCGGATGTACCTGTGGCTGACCGACCTCGACCACCTGCCGCAACTGCCGCGGTGGCTCCGGCCGTTCGCGCGCTTCGACGGCCGCGACCACTTCAGCCGGGACGAACCCGGCGACATCCGGTCCAAACTGGACGCTTGGCTCGCGCACCGCGGAGTGGACTTGCGCGGCGGGCGGGTGACGATGCTCGCGTCGGCGCGCGTTCTCGGGTACGTGTTCAATCCGATCACCGTCTACTGGTGCCACACGCCGGACGGCGCGCTCGCCTGCGTGGTCGCCGAGGTGCACAACACCTACGGCGGCCGCCACGCGTACCTGCTCCAGCCCGGCGAAGATCTCGGGGACCTTAGGGCGGACAAGGCGTTCTACGTGTCGCCGTTCCAGGAGACGGCGGGGGAGTACCGGATGCACCTGCCTCGGCCGGACGCGCTGCTGGCGTTGACCGTCGTCCTGCACCACGACGGAGACGCCGCCCTGACGGCTACGCTGCGAGGAGTCCGCCGTCCGGTCGGGATCCGCACGCTCGCGCGCTTCCTGCTGGGGCGGCCGCTGCAACCGCAGCGCGTCGCCGCGTTGATCCGCCGCCACGGGTTCGCGCTGTGGCGGCGGAAGGCCCCGCTCGCCGCCCGGACCGGACAGAACACGGCAGGAGCCCTCCATGGATGAGAGCGCACGCCCGGCCGACCGGCTCTCGGCGGTGCCCTCGACGAGCGCCGAGGACCTGATGGCGCTGGTCGCGAAGGGGGACGAACGCGCCTTCGAACGGCTCTACGACCAGCTCGCCGGGCCCGTCTACGGGCTCGTCCGCCGCATCGTGCGGGATCCCGCGCAGTCCGAGGAGGTCGCGCAGGAGGTGCTGGTGGAGCTGTGGAAGACCGCCACGCGCTACTCGGCGGCGAAGGGCAGCGTCCTGAACTGGGCGATGACGCTGGCGCACCGCCGCGCGGTCGACCGGGTGCGGTCCGCGCGGGCGAGCACCGAACGCGAGCGGAAAGCGACCTTCGAAGCCGCTCGCGGGCGGCCGTTCGACGAGGTCGCCGAATCCGTCGCGACCCGGCTGGAACGCTCGCAGGTGCGGCGCTGCCTGAAGACACTGACCGAATTGCAGCGGGAATCCGTCCTCCTGGCGTATTACCAGGGCTACACCTATCGCGAGGTCGCCGACGTGCTGGACACGCCGCAGGGGACGGTCAAGACCAGATTGCGCGACGGGTTGATCCGGCTGCGCGACTGCTTGGGGGTGACGGCGTGAGCAGTCCGGAGATGCACACGTTGGCCGGCGCGTACGCGCTCGACGCGCTGTCGGAGGTCGAGCGGGCCCAGTTCCGCCGCCATCTCGACCAGTGCGACTCGTGCGCGCAAGAAGTGCGGGAACTGCGCGAGACCGCCGCCCGGCTCGGCGCGGCGATGGACGAGCAGCCGCCGTCCGGCCTCAAGGACCGGGTTCTCGCGGACATGCGCACGACCCGCCAGCTGCCGCCGCGAACCGAGTCCGCCGAACCGCGCCCGCGCGGCCCGCGCCGCTGGCCGATGCTGATCGCCGCCGCGGCCGCCGTCATCGGGCTCGCCCTGGCCGGCGTGTTCGGCGGCATCGCGCTGCACACCAACAGCCAGCTCAACAGCGCACAGTCCGAATTGGACGCCGCACGCGACCGCTACCTGCCGGTGGCCGAACTGCTCACCGCACCGGACGCGCGGACCGAACACGTCGCGTCGCCGCACGGAGGCGGCGGCACGGTCGTGGTTTCGCGGAAGCTCGACCGCGTGATGTTCATGCAGTCCGGGCTGCCGCCGGTCCAGTCCGGGAAGGTGTACGAGGCCTGGCTGATGGGCCCGGACCTCGCGCCGCGTCCGGCCGGATTGCTGCCGGGGGGACCGTCGGGTTCGCTGGTGGTGGCGGACGGTTTGGCCGGTGCGCAGCAGTTCGCGGTCAGTGTCGAGCAGGCCGGGGGATCGCCGTCGGGGAAGCCGTCGAACGACGTCGTTCTGGTCGCTTCGGTGCCCGCATAGCAGGCGGCGCGCCGGGCTTCGCGGCGGGTTCCGGCCTTGCGCACGGCTTCGCGTTGTGGCAAAACACCTTTGCCGCTCACGGCGTGGCTACTGGATTAGAGCTTGCGCGGCGCCTACCGTCCTGCCTTGACGCCGGTGGTTGACATAACTCTCACTCTCGGGTTGAGGTTGAGGGTTTCCGGCCCCGGCGGGCGGCATGTGCACATCACGATCAGGAAGGCGGACCCGATGACGCCCCCGCACAACTACCTTGCGGTGATCAAGGTCGTCGGCATCGGCGGCGGCGGCGTGAACGCCGTGAACCGGATGATCGAGGTCGGCCTCAAAGGTGTCGAGTTCATCGCGGTGAACACCGACGCCCAGGCACTGCTCATGTCCGACGCCGACGTCAAGCTCGACATCGGCCGTGAACTCACCCGCGGCCTCGGCGCCGGCGCCGCCCCCGAAGTGGGGCAGCGCGCCGCCGAAGACCACCGCGAGGAAATAGAAGAGGTCATCAAGGGCGCCGACATGGTGTTCGTGACCGCGGGCGAAGGCGGCGGCACCGGCACCGGCGGCGCGCCGGTCGTCGCGCAGATCGCCCGCAAGCTCGGCGCGCTCACGATCGGCGTGGTGACCCGCCCCTTCACTTTCGAGGGGAAACGCCGCGGCAAGCAGGCCGAGGACGGCATCCAGCAGCTGCGCAACGAATGCGACACGCTGATCGTGATCCCGAACGACCGGCTGCTGCAGCTCGGCGACATCGGCGTGTCCCTGATGGACGCGTTCCGCTCCGCCGACGAGGTGCTGCTCTCCGGTGTCCAGGGCATCACCGACCTGATCACCACGCCGGGCCTGATCAACCTGGACTTCGCCGACGTCAAGAGCGTCATGTCCGGCGCGGGCTCCGCGCTGATGGGCATCGGCTCCGCGCGCGGCGAGGGACGGGCGATACAGGCCGCGGAGAAGGCGATCAACTCGCCGCTGCTGGAAGCGTCGATGGACGGGGCGCACGGCGCGCTGCTGTCCATCGCGGGCGGATCGGACCTCGGGCTGTTCGAGATCAACGAGGCCGCGTCGCTCGTGCAGGAATCGGCGCACCCGGACGCGAACATCATCTTCGGGACGATCATCGACGACTCCCTCGGCGACGAGGTCCGCGTCACGGTGATCGCGGCCGGTTTCGACGCCGGCGCGCCCACCCACAAGAAGCTCGACCCGCCCGCGTTCGGCGGCAAACAGGGCAACGGCACCGCGTCCGCCGCGGCGGGCCAGGTCGGCGGCGGTTCGGCTCCGCAGCCGCCGCCGCAGACCGGGGCGACCCCGGTGCCGCCGGCGGGCAGCTCCGGCTACCCGGTGGCTCCGCCGCGCACGCCTTCGTCCGGCCTGCCGCAGCCGGGAACCGGTACCCCGCCGGGCGGCCTCCCGCAACCCGGAGGCGGCACGCGGGGGTATTCGCCGATCGGTTCGGGTTCTGCGACGGGCGGTCTGCCGAGCCGTCCGACGACGGTCCACGACGACCCGACCGACGACGACGTGGACGTGCCTCCGTTCATGCGGCGGTAAGCACGGAACTTCGGCAGCGGCCGTCCCGACACGTTCGGGGCGGCCGTTGTTGTGTGCCCGGGCTCTCGTGAGTGGCAATGCCGGTTCTAACCGGCGTTGCCACGCACGAGGCCGGCTGCGACGTGGACTCGCGCGGGACAGGCGAGTTGTGGCGGGGTGGGAGCTGGGCAAGCCCTCGTGAGTGGCAATCCCGGTTCTAACCGGCATAGACACTCACGAGAACCCGGCCACAACGCACACTCGCGCAGGGCGAGCGCGCTGCTGCCGGAGGCGGGCGCGGCGCAGCGGCGACTGGACGGGCCTTGTGAGTGCTGGCGCCGGTTAGAACCGGGATTGCCGCGCACGAGGCTCCGGGACAGCAGCCGCCGTCGTTTTTGGCAGGATGGCGGGGTGCGAGTACGACGAGTGGTCACGACCAGGGCGGGCGGGGCTTCCCGGCCGCCGTACGAGAGTTTCAACCTCGGCGACCACGTCGGCGACGACGCGGGCGACGTCTACGCCAACCGCAAGCGGCTGGCGTCCGAACTCGGCCTCGCCGAGGACCGGCTGGCCTGGATGGAGCAGGTGCACGGCCGCACCGCGACCGTCGTGGACGGCACCGAGACCTCGGCCGCCGAAGCCACCGACGCGCTGGTGACCGACCGTCCGGGCGTCGCGCTCGTGGTGCTGGTCGCGGACTGCGTCCCGGTGCTCATGGCGGATCCGGAAGCAGGCGTCGTCGCCGCGGTGCACGCGGGCCGGGTCGGCGCGCGCGTCGGCGTCGTGCCCGCCGCGCTGGAGGCGATGCGCGGACTCGGCGCCGAACCGGCGCGGGTCGAGGCGTTGCTGGGCCCGGCGATCTGCGGCGACTGCTACGAGGTCCCGGCCGCGATGGCGGCGGACGTCGAGAAGCATCTGCCCGGCAGCTCCTGCAAAACGCGCAAGGGCACCACCGGTCTGGATCTGCGCGCCGGACTCTGGCAGCAACTGGCCGACCTCGGCGTCGGGCGCGTCGGCGCGGATCCGCGGTGCACGGCGGAGGACAAGACGCTGTTCAGCTTCCGCCGCGACGGCACCACCGGCCGGATCGCCGGCATCACCTGGCTGGAAGAGGAGAAAGCGTGACCGAGAAGCGGCGGGCGGAGCTGGCGGACTCGCTGGCCGCCGTCGAGGAGCGCATCGCGAACGCCTGCGCGGCGGCCGGGCGGTCCCGCGACGAGGTGCGGCTGCTGGGCGTCACCAAGACGTTCCCGGCGGCCGACGCCGCATTGCTGACCGACCTCGGGCTGCTGAACCTCGCCGAGAACCGCGACCAGGAAGCCGGTCCGAAGGCGGCCGAGGTCGCCGAGCTGCGCCCGGACGTCGCGCCGCGCTGGCACATGGTCGGGCGGCTGCAGCGGAACAAGGCGCGTTCGGTCGTGCGCTGGGCGGCCGAGGTCCAGTCGGTCGACTCGGTGCGGCTCGCCGACGCGCTCGCCCGCGCGGTCGCGGCCGCGCAGGAGGCCGGGGAGCGGACCGGACCGCTCGACGTATTGGTCCAGGTGAGCCTCGACGGCGACGTCGCGCGCGGCGGAACCCTGCTGGAAGACGTCGATGCCCTCGCCGACCGCATCGCCCACACGGGGGAGCTGCGGTTGCGAGGCGTGATGGCCGTGGCCCCGTTAGGGGAGGACCCGGGCACTGCTTTTGCCCGGCTGTCCCGCGCGGCGGAAAGAGTTCGCGCCCGGCATCCGGAAGCCGCTGACGTGTCCGCCGGAATGAGCCATGATCTGGACCAGGCGATCCGGCACGGCTCGACGTGTGTGCGTGTCGGAACCGCGTTGCTCGGCGGGCGCGGTTTAGCCTCGCCGTAGGGAGCCTGCCCGGTGGTCACGTTTCGTGTCCGGCCGGGCGGGGCACAAGGGTGCGGGAGCGGCAAGGGCTAGGGAGAGGCTATGAGCGCGCTGCAGAAGCTGAAGGCCTACTTCGGGATGGTGCCCGCGGACGAAGACGGCTACGACGACGGTTACGACGAGTACGACGACGGTTACGACCAGCCGCCGGCCCGGTCCCGGGCACGCTACCGCGACGTCGAAGAGAGCTACGACGAGCCCGCCGCGCGAGTGCGGCCGCGCTCGATGGCGGCGGAGCCGGCGACCCGCGGCGCGCTCGCGGTGGACCGTCAGCCGGAGCCGGTCGCCCGGCTGCGCCCGGTCGCCGAACCGGTCGCCGCGCCGGTGCGGGACCCGCTCAGCCGGATCACGACCCTGCACCCGACGAGCTACATCGAGGCGCGGGCGATCGGCGAGCACTACCGCGAGGGCATTCCGGTGATCATCAACCTCACCGAGATGGAGAACGCGGACGCCAAGCGGATCGTGGACTTCGCGGCGGGGCTGGCGTTCGCCGTGCGGGGCTCGATGGACAAGGTCACCAACAAGGTGTTCCTTCTCTCACCGCCCGATGTGGACGTGACCGCCGAGGACCGCAGGCGGATCGCCGAGGGCGGATTGTTCCTGCGCGGGTGAACACGCCCGGACCGCTGGGCGCAGCCAGACGTGATTTTGTCGACTATGTCGCCCTCGGGGCGGCTGGTCGCGCCCAACTCGGCCGTCCCCCGCTAGAGTGGTCGCCGTGAATGCTGTGTGGCTTGCGATCTGGTACGTGCTGTTTGCCTTCTGGCTGCTGCTCACGGCCCGGATCGTGGTCGAGCTCGTGCGGACTTTCGCACGGGAATGGCGTCCCGCCGGAGGGGTTGCGGTGACGCTCGAGACCATCTACACAGTGACCGACCCGCCGGTGCGGTTGTTCCGCAGGATCATTCCGATGGTCCGGATCGGCGGCGTAGGACTGGACTTGTCGATTATGGTGCTGCTGTTGGTTGTGTTCTTCGCGATGCAACTGACACCCAGGTGATCGGGGAAAACCCGGGTGTGTCCTGCAGGCCATGGAGTGCGTGAGGTGATCTGATGTCGTTGACCCCCGCTGACGTGCATAACGTCGCGTTCAGCAAGCCGCCCATCGGCAAGAGGGGCTACAACGAGGACGAGGTGGACGCGTTCCTCGACCTGGTGGAGACCGAGCTTGCCCGGTTGATCGAGGACAACAACGAGCTGCGGCAGCAGGTGGAGCAGCTCGACGCCGAGCTGGAGTCGACCCGCTCGGAGCTCGAGAACGCGAAGGTCGCCGGCCCGCCGCCGGGCCGCGACCCCGAGCCGTCGCGGCGGCTCGCGCCGGTTCCGCCGCCCGCGTCGGCGATGGAGCAGACCCAGGCCCACTCGATGGTCCCCGACAGCGGCGAGCCGAACGTCCAGGCCGCCAAGGTGCTCGGACTGGCGCAGGAAATGGCCGACCGGCTCACCGCCGAGGCGAAGACCGAGTCCGACGGGATGCTGGCGGAGGCGCGGACCAAGTCCGAGCAGCTGCTGTCCGATGCCCGGGCGAAGTCCGACTCGATGGTGAACGAGGCGCGCACCCGCGCCGAGACGATGCTGAACGACGCGCGCACGCGCGCCGAGACGCTGGAGCGCCAGGCGCGCGACAAGGCGACCACCATGGAACGCGAGTCGCAGCGCAAGTACACCGAGACGATGAACAACCTGAACGCCGAAAAGGGCGCTCTGGGCAAGAAGATCGAAGAACTCCGCACGATCGAGCGCGAATACCGCACCCGGCTGCGCGGATTCCTCGAGTCCCAGCTGCGCGAACTCGACGACCGAGGCTCCGCGGCCCCGGCGTCGGCGTCCTCCGGTTCGAGCCAGTCCTCGACCGGAACCAGCGGTCAGGGCTACTCGTTCGGCCCGCGCGCCGAGGCCGGCTGACCGACCGCCGTACGCACCCCGCCGGATGACCTTCCGACCCGGCGGGGTTTCGGCGTGTCCGGCTCCGGCGCCGCCACGGTGGGGCACCGGCGCGGTACGCCGCGTGGGCGGGTCGCAGCGGGAAACCGGGCGGCCCGTGTTGTAATTCAGCGTGCTCTACATCGTCCTCCTTCTGGTGCTGGCGGCTCTCGGGCTGCTCGTCACGGCGCTCATCACGGGCACCTCGCTGTGGGCTTGGGTTTCCATCGGGCTCTCCGTGCTCGCCGGGCTCCTTCTGCTCGTCGACTGGCTGCGGCGGCGCAAGCGCGCGGACACCGACACCGAAGCGGACACCGAAGATTCTGTGGACCCCGAGGCCACTGCGGACTCTGAGGACGAGAAGCCTGCGACGGAGAAGGACGAGGCGGCCCCGGCCGAACAGGATGCCGAACAGACCGCGCTGCTTCCCGCGACGGGCGAGCTGGGCGATCCGGCGGACGTGCCGGAGCCCCCGGTCGAGAAGGACGCCGAGCCTGTTTCGAAGCGCGAACCCAAATCCGAGGCGAAGGCAGTGCGCGACACGCCGCCCGGCGTGGAGGAAACCGCGCCGGAAGACCTCGAGGTGGTCAAGGAACTCGACGACGAGGTCGTGGTCGTCGACGAGTACCCGCGCTACCACCTGGTGGACTGCGGCTGGCTGTCCGGCCGCGACACCATCCCGATCGGCGTGGGCGAGGCGCGGCAGCTGGGGTTCACGCCGTGTGCGCGGTGCGGTCCGGACGCCGTGCTGGCCGCGGCACATCGCTGACGGCTCGTGAGTGTTTATGCCGGTTCTAACCGTGATCAACACTCACGACGCCCAGCACTTCTTCGAGCACCTTCGCGCCGGTGTCGGTGAGTTGCACTGCGCGGTGTGCTTTCGCGCGTGAGCGGAGCCACCCGGCGTCCATGAACCGCCGCATGACCGCCGCGCCCAGCGCTCCCGCCAGGTGATGGCGTTGCTCAGTCCAATCCAGACAGAACCTCAGCAACGGACGACGGCTTTCCACGGCAGCCGCGACATCCACGCCTAACGCCTCGAACACCTCGTCGGCAGCGGGACCCAGCACGTACGGATGTTCTTGCAGCTGCGAAGAAATCCGGTCCCCGGGCCGTCGCTGGGTAGTCGGGTCACCGTCCACAGTGGCCAGTGCGCCGCGGTCGAGCAACGCCGCCGTGACAGTCACGCCGAGCCGTCCGGCGACGTGGTCGTAGCACAATCTCGCGGTGCGCAAGGCTTCCGCGCGCGTGCCTTCCCGCAGCGAGCGCACCGGCCGCGCGGGGGAGTGCCGGGCCAGCGCCTCCAACAGCTCCGGGGCGGCGCCGGCGATGCGGTAAAACCGGTGCCGACCGGACTTTTCCGCGGTAACCAAGCGTGCGGCCAGCAGTTTCGACAGGTGCGCGCTGACTCCCTGCGCGGTCAGGCCCGCTTCACCGGCCAGCACGGACGCGGCCAGCGATCGGCCGTCCGCGAGGGCCATCAGCACCCGGACCCGCGCCGGATCGGCGAACAGGGCGGCGGTGCGCGCGATGTCGGCGTCTCCTTCCATGCCTCCAGCATGCCCCCGGCACACTTCCACTGCGACGGAAGTGTCCCCGGTGTCTCCTGGACCCATGCGCACCGCGATTCTGTTCACCATGTGCGCCGGGATGTTCCTGGTGCAGCTCGACGTCACCGTCGTCAACGTCGCCCTTCCCACCCTCGGCAGCGAACTGCACGCGGACGTTCCGCAGCAGCAGTGGGTGGTGGTCGGGTATTCGGTCGTGCTCGCTGCCTTGCTCCTGGCCGGCGGCGCGCTCGGCGACGTGCTCGGCCACCGCGGCGTGGTGCTGACCGGGCTGGCCGTGTTCGGGGCCGCGTCCGCGGCGTGCGGACTGGCACAGTCGGCGGGCTGGCTGGTGGCGGCCCGCGCGGTGCAAGGCGTCGGCGCGGCGTTGCTGCTGCCCGGGACCATGGCCGTGGTCACCGGAACGTTTCCCGGCCGGGCGGAACGCGCGCGGGCGCTGGGGATCTGGGCGGGCATTTCGGCGCTCGCCCTGCCCGCCGGGCCGGTGCTGGGCGGGCTCCTCGTGCAGGCGGCCGGATGGCGGCCGGTGTTCTGGCTGAACGTCCCGATCGTCGCTGCGGCGGCCGTCGCGACCCGCCGGCTGGTGCCGGCGGACGTCCGGAAACCGGGCCGGGTCGACGTGCCCGGCGCGGCGACCGCGGCGCTGGCCCTCGGCGCCGGCGTGTACGCGGTGATCGCGAAGACACCGTGGGTCGGATTGCTCGCTGCGGCCGCAGCGGCGGCGTTCGTGGTCATCGAACACCGCTCCGCCGAACCGATGCTGCCGCTGTCGCTGCTGCGCTCCCGGCAGACCGCGGGCGCGAACCTGGTGTCCGCGGCGATGAACTTCGTCGGTCTCGGCTCGGTGCTGGTGTTCACGTTGTACCTGCAGGAAGTGCTTCACGCGGACGCGATCACCGCCGGGGTCGCGCTGCTGCCGCTGTTCCTGCCGCTGGCGGTGCTCGGCCCGGTCACCGGACGGCTGACCGCGCGGTTCGGGCCGCTTCCGCTGATCCTGGCCGGGCTCGTGCTCGGCGCGCTCGGGACGCTGAACCTGCTGCGGATCGGCACCGGAACCGGATACGGCACGCTGCTGCCGACGCTGGTGGTGCTGGGCGTCGGGATGGGACTGCTCACCGCGGCCGTGGTAACCGCGGCGGTCTCCGACGCGCCGAAGGAGCGCGCGGGGATCGCGGGCGGGATCAACAACGCGGCGCGGCAGGCCGGCGGCGCGCTCGGCGTGGCGGTTTTCGGTGCGGTGGCGGGAGAACCGGCGGCGCACGCGTCGTTCGTGCACGGTTTGCACCTGCTCGGGTTCGTCTCGGCCGGGCTGTGGCTCGGGGCCGCGGTGCTCGCGGCGGTGACGGTGCGCCGGGCCTACGGCAAGCGTCTCGCGCCGACGAGCTGAGCTGCGGCGGCGGGCCGGATCGGAGAAGCACGACGGTGTGGGCTTGACTGGGGCGCAGTCACCGCGCGAGCGGAAGGTCGCGGCTGTGCCCGCAGGCTCGGCGAAACCTGTGCCCGGGGCCGGTTTTCCCTCCCGGCCCCGGCAACGGGCACGCCTTTTTCGCCGGGACGGACGCGCACCGCCGGGGCAGGCGGAAAGCGGGTTGCGGCGACGGGTTAACCTGGTGTCAGCAAGGCGTCGATCCGGCCATCACCGGGGAGCCTCCGGAAGAACCGGGCGCGAGCCCGCAGTAGAACCGGACGGGTGCGGCCCGTGACAGCCGCGCGACGAGTGGCCCGGGAGCAGCGTGCCGGGCAAGCGGGGTGGTACCGCGTGACGCGCCAGCGTCTCGTCCCCGTGTGGGTGGCCGCCGGTCGCCCGTACGAGCGACGAACGCAAGGAGCACCCGGATGTACCCCCAGGCTTCGCCGGGCGGAGAGACCACGGTCCCGTCCCAGCCGTCGTTCCCCGCGCTGGAGGAGAGCGTCCTCGCGTACTGGGAGAGCGACCGGACCTTCCAGGCGACTATCGATGCCCGCCCCGAGGGCACGAACGGCGACAACGAGTACGTCTTCTACGACGGCCCGCCCTTCGCCAACGGCCTCCCGCACTACGGGCACCTGCTCACCGGGTACGTGAAGGACATCGTCCCGCGCTACCAGACGATGAAGGGCAAGCACGTCGAGCGGCGGTTCGGCTGGGACACCCACGGCCTGCCCGCCGAACTCGAGGCGATGCGGCAGCTCGGGATCACCGAGACGACCGAGATCGAAGAGATGGGCATCGCGAAGTTCAACGAGGCTTCGCGGCAGTCCGTGCTGCGCTACACCGACGAATGGCGCGAGTACGTCACCCGCCAGGCCCGCTGGGTCGACTTCGACAACGACTACAAGACGCTCGACGTCACCTACATGGAATCGGTGCTCTGGGCGTTCAAACGGTTGTGGGACAAGGGACTCGTCTACGAGGGCTACCGCGTCCTGCCCTACTGCTGGCGCGACGCGACGCCGCTGTCCAACCACGAGCTGGGCATGGACGCCGACGTCTACCGCAACCGGCAGGACCCGGCCGTCACGGTCGGATTCCGCCTGAAGGGCAACGACAACGACCTCGACGGCGCGTACCTGCTGATCTGGACCACGACGCCGTGGACGCTGCCGGCCAACCTCGCGACCGCGGTGCACCCCGAGGTCGAGTACGTCGTGGTGGAGACCGAAACCCAGCCGGGCAAACGGTTCCTGCTCGGCGAGGCACGGCTGGCCGCGTACGCCCGCGAACTCGGCGAAGAGCCGACAGTCGTCGCGCGCTACACCGGCGCGCAGCTGGCCGGAACCCGCTACGCGCCGCCGTTCCCGTACTTCGCCGGGCTCGAGAACGGGCACCGCGTGCTGCTGGCGGACTTCGTCACCACCGAGGACGGCACCGGGATCGTGCACCTCGCGCCGTACGGCGCCGACGACAAGACGGCGACCGACGCGGCCGGGATCGTCCCGCCGACCCCGGTCGACGCGCACGGCAAGTTCGACGCCACCGTGCCGGATTACGCCGGGCAGCAGGTGTTCGACGCGAACCCGGTCATCGTGAAGGACCTCAAGAACGGCACCGGCGGCGCGGCGGCGCAGGGCGCGGTGCTGCTGCGGCACGAGACCTACGACCACTCGTACCCGCACTGCTGGCGCTGCCGGAACCCGCTGATCTACAAGCCGGTTTCGTCGTGGTTCGTCGCGGTGACGCAGTTCAAGGACCGGATGGTCGAGCTGAACCAGCAGATCACCTGGTACCCGGAGAACGTCAAGGACGGCCAGTTCGGCAAGTGGCTGGAGAACGCCATCGACTGGTCGATCTCCCGCAACCGCTACTTCGGCACGCCGATCCCGGTGTGGCGAAGCGACGACCCGGCCTACCCGCGCATCGACGTCTACGGCTCGCTCGACGAGCTGGAGGCCGACTTCGGCGTGCGGCTGGACAACCTGCACCGGCCCTACATCGACGAGCTGACCCGGCCGAACCCGGACGACCCGACCGGCAAGTCCGTCATGCGCCGCGTGCCGGACGTGCTCGACGTGTGGTTCGACTCGGGCTCGATGCCGTATGCCCAGGTGCACTACCCGTTCGAGAACCGCGAATGGTTCGAGCACCACTACCCGAGCGACTTCATCGTCGAGTACATCGGGCAGACCCGCGGCTGGTTCTACCTGCTGCACGTGCTCGCGACCGCGCTGTTCGACCGCCCGGCGTTCCGCACCTGCGTGTCGCACGGCATCGTGCTCGGCTCCGACGGCCAGAAGATGTCGAAGTCGCTGCGGAACTACCCGGACGTCAACGAGGTCTTCGACCGCGACGGGTCCGACGCCATGCGGTGGTACCTCATGGCGAGCCCGATCCTGCGCGGCGGCAACCTCGTCGTCACCGACCGGGGGATCCGCGACGCGGTCCGCCAGGCCGTGCTGCCGCTGTGGAACTCGTACTACTTCCTTGCCCTGTATGCGAATGCCGAAGGCAAGCAAGGACAGTGGCGCACGGATTCCACGCACCTGCTCGACCGGTACGTGCTCGCGAAGACGCACGAACTCGTCACCGACGTCGAGTCCGCGATGGACGGCTACGACATCGCCGGCGCGTGCCAGACCGTGCGGGACTTCCTGGAGGTGCTCACGAACTGGTACGTCCGCCGCTCGCGCGACCGGTTTTGGGCGGGCGAGCAGGACGCGATCGACACGCTGCACACGGTGCTGGAGGTGACCTGCCGGGTCGTCGCGCCGCTGCTGCCGCTCACCACCGAGACGGTGTGGCGCGGGCTGACCGGCGGCCGCTCGGTGCACCTGACCGACTGGCCGAACGCGCTCGACCTGCCCGCCGACGCGGCGCTGGTGACCGCGATGGACAAGGTGCGGCAGGTGGCGTCGTCGGCGCTGGCGCTGCGCAAGGCGAACAAGCTGCGGGTGCGGCTGCCGCTGGCGAAGCTCGTCGTCGCGGCCGAGGACGTCGAGTCGCTGCGCGGGTTCACCGAGATCCTGCGGGACGAGGTGAACGTGAAGTCGGTGGAGCTGACCACCGACGTCGCCGCGCACGGCACGTTCGAGGTCGCGGTGAACGCGCGGGCGGCCGGGCCGCGGCTGGGCAAGGCCGTGCAGCAGGTGATCAAGGCGGTCAAGGCAGGGGACTGGACGACGAACGCGTCCGGCGCGGTCGTGGCGGCGGGTGTCGAGCTGGTCGAAGGCGAGTACGACCGGCGCCTGGTCGCGGCCGGCGGCGGCGCGGCGGCCGAGCTGCCCGGCGGGGCCGGACTGGTCGTGCTGGACACCGAGGTCACCGAGGAGCTGGCGAACGAGGGTCTGGCGCGCGACCTGGTCCGCGTGGTCCAGCAGGCGCGCCGCGAGGCCGGTCTCGACGTCGGCGACCGGATCTCGCTGACCGTGGACGCCACCGACGAGGTGGCGGACGCGGTGCGCAAGCACGAGGAGTTCGTGGCCTCCGAAACGCTCGCGACGTCGGTTTCCTACGGCGAGGCGGCCGAGGGCTCCGACGGCACGGTGGGCGAGGGCGTGAAGGTCCGCGTGGCGGTCGCGAAGGCGTGAGGCGCGGCGGTGCTGGCCGCGGTCGGGCATGCCCAGGTCCGTGAGGGGAACCCTGAGGGACTCTGATTCCCCCAGGGTTCCCCTCACGGACCGGGAACGAACCAAGGCGCGTTACCGGTCCAACCGGGCTTCGGCCTGACGGACCACCGAGCTGCGACGTCCGGGGAAGCGTCTGCTAGGGATTTCCCATGACTTCAGAAGCCGCCGCCGAACCGGCCGCCCGGGGGTTGGCCGCCGGCCTGCGCCAGCGGCACCTCGCCATGCTCGCGATGGGCGGCGTGATCGGATCGGGACTGTTCGTCAGCTCCGGCGTCGGGATCAAGCTCGCCGGGCCCGGCATCGTGCTGTCCTTCGTGCTCGCGGGCACGCTCGCGATGCTGGTCATGCGCATGATGGCCGAGATGGCCGCCGCGATCCCGGCCAGCGGGTCGTTTTCCGTGCACGCCGAGCGCGCGTTCGGGTCGTGGGCCGGGTTCGCCATCGGCTGGCTGTACTGGGCGGCGCTGGTCGTCGTGCTCGCCGTCGAGGCCACCGCGGCCGCCATCATCGTCAACAGCTGGCTGCCCGGCGTTCCGCAGTGGGCGCTGGTCCTGATCTTCATGGCCGTGCTGACCGCGGTCAACTTCACGGCGGTGTCACGGTTCGGCGAGCTTGAGTTCTGGCTGGCGCTGATCAAGGTCGTGGCGGTTGTGGCCTTCCTGGTCCTCGGCGTGCTCGCGTTCCTCGGCGTGCTTCCCGGAACGTCCTTCGTCGGAACGGCCAATCTCCTCGGCCACGGCGGGCTGCTGCCCCACGGATGGCAGGGCGTCGGCACCGGACTGCTCGCGGTGGTCTTCACCTTCGGCGGCCTGGAAGTGGTGACCATCGCGGCCGCGGAGTCCGACGATCCCGCGCACGCCGTCGGCAAGGCGGTCCGCAACGCGGTCGTGCGGATTTCGGTCTTCTACATCGGTTCCATGCTCGTCATCGTCTCGCTCCTGCCGTGGCCGAGCGTCCACATCGGACAGAGCCCGTTCGCCGCCGTGCTCGAGCGGATCGGGATCCCGGCGACCGGGCAGATCATGAACGTCGTCGTGCTGTTCGCCTTGCTGTCCACGCTGAACACCAACATGTACGGCGCGGCGCGCATGGTGTATTCGCTGGCGCAACGCGGTCACGCTCCCCGCGCACTGACCAAAGTGGACCGAAACGGCGTGCCCGTCTTCGCTGTCACGGCTTCCGTGCTGTTCGGCTTCGTCGCCGTAGCGCTCAACGCGCTCTGGCCGGACACCGTCTTCCAGTACCTGCTCAACGCGGTCGGCTCAGTGCTGCTGATCGTGTGGATCCTGGTCGCCTGCACCCAGTTGCGAGTGCGGCGGCAACTGGAACGGACTGCGCCGGACAGCCTGACCGTGCGGATGTGGGGCTTCCCGTACCTGACGTGGGTCACCCTCGCTGCGATGGTGGCGATCCTGGTGCTGATGACCGGCGACGCCGACGCCCGGGTCCAGCTGATCAGCTCGGGAATCCTGGTCGCGGTGCTGGTCGTGGCCGGGATCTGGTGGCAACGCGCCCGCCGGAAGGCCGACCAGAGTGTATAACGACCTATACAGCGCGGCATTGATCACGAAACTGTCGCGTTCCCCGAGGTAACGCCCGCTTCCGCTCAGCGATGGGCAAGCTGAGCCAGGGACGCGGGCGGACCGCGTGGGGCGAGGGGGATGAGACAGGTGAGTCCTGCCGGGAAGAGAGGCGTGCTGATCGGCGGCGCGCTGGTCGTGGTCGGGATCGTGGTGGCAGCGGTCGTGCTGCTCAGCGGCGGGGGAACGACGGCGGCCTCGTCAGGGTCGGAGTCGGGTTCGGAGCCGGGGTCGACGTCCGCGGAGACGAGCGACCCGATGTCGGCGGCCCGCGATTACCTGCTCGCCTTCGCGGGGAAGGACGCCGACGCGGCCAGCAAGGCCACCGACGCTCCGGAGGCAGCCTCCTCCGCACTTCTGGCCGCCTGGGCGGCGCTTCGGCCCGACCAGGTGACCGCCAAGCTCGGCGACGTCGGCGCGGCGCAGGGCGACAACGCCACGGCGGCGTACACCGCCACCTGGAACCTCGGCCCCGGCCACACCTGGACGTACTCCGGCAACCTCGGTCTCGTCCGGGTGCAGCGCAGGTGGCTGGTCCACTGGGCGCCGTCGGTGCTGCATCCGAAGCTGGAAGCGGGGCAGCGGCTGGTGGCCGCGTCCTCGAATGTTCCGGCCGTGGTCGACCGCGACGGCAAACCGCTCGTCGTCTCCGGCAGCGGCGGGCTGAAACTGGCTGACGACAAGGCGTTCCCGCTGCTGCGTTCGGCGCTCACCGGGCACGGGCAGGCGTCCGAAGCCTTCGCGGTCGAGCGCGTCGACGCGTCGGGCAAGAACCTGGAAACGCTGCTCGGAAACCCCGAAGGCGACCGCAAACCGGCCACCACCGGGCTCAGTGTCGCGACCCAGAACGCGGCTCAGGCAGCTGTCGACGGATACCGCGGCAAGGCGGTCCTCGTCGCCATCCAGCCGTCTTCGGGCGACGTGCTCGCGGTGGCGCAGAACGGCAGCGTCACCAACGCGACGTCGGCGTTCAGCGGCCAGTACGCGCCGGGTTCGACGTTCAAGATCGTCACCGCGACCGCGGCGCTGGAGGCCGGGCTGGTCACGCCGGATTCCTCGGTGCCGTGCCCGCTGACCGACCGGATCGGCACCCGCACGCTGTCCAATGAGGGGTTCGACCTCGGCACGACCACCGTGCACAAGGCGTTCGCGAAGTCCTGCAACACCACGTTCGCCCGGCTCGCGTCGCAGCTGCCCGCCGACGGGCTCGCGAAGGCGGCCACCCAGTTCGGCCTCAACGCCGACTTCGGGATCCAGGGCCTGTCCACCGAGCTGGGCCGCGTCGACCCGGCGGCGAACGCGGACGAGCAGGTCGAGGACGGCATCGGTCAGGGAAAGGTGCAGGTCAGTCCGATGGGAGCGGCCGTGCTGGCGGCGACCGCGGCGTCCGGGCGCGCGGTCGTGCCGAGGCTGTGGGCGGACGGCACCAAGGTCAACACCGGCTACAACCCGCCGCCGGGCCCGGTGCTGTCGGCGTTGCGCGGCATGATGCGCGAGGTCGTCACCGGCGGCACGGCGACCGGGCTGGCGCACTCCGGATCGGTGTTCGGCAAAACCGGCACCGCGCAGTTCGGCGACGGCGCGGAGGCGCACGGCTGGTTCGTCGGCTACCGCGGCGACCTGGCCTTCGCGGTGTTCCTGGAAGGGGCCAACGACTCCAAACCGGCCGTCGCACTGGGCGCGAAGTTCCTCGACGCGCTGTAGGGACCTCGTGAGTGTTTGTGCCGGTTAGAACCGGCATAAACACTCACGACCGACTCTTCGGCCGCCGCCGAACCTTCCCCGCCCTACCCTCGCCCTATGGAAACCGTCGCCTTGGCCGAGGTCGCCGCCGTGCTCGCCGACCCGAGCCGCGCGACCATGTGCCTCGCCCTGCTCGACGGCCGCGCCTGGACGGTCGGCGAACTGGCCGGCGCGGCGCGGATCGCGGTCTCGACGGCCAGCGAGCACGTGACGCGGCTGGCCGACGCCGGGTTCGTGGCCCGGGTGAAGCAGGGGCGGCACGCCTACGTGCGGCTCGCGAATCCGCGGGTCGCGGAGTTGATCGAGCATCTGGCGCAGCATGCCGAACTGAAACAGCCGTCCGGACTGCGGACTTCGTTGCGAGTACAGCGATTGTCCTTCGCCCGCAGTTGTTACGACCATTTGGCGGGCACGCTCGGGGTCGCCTTGCGGGACGGGATGGTCGAGCGGGGCCTGATCGACGTGTCGGACGGGCTCGCGCTCACCGACACCGGACGCGAGGTGCTGGCCGATCTCGGCGTGGCCGTGCCGGATCGGCCGCGGCGGCCGTTGCTGCGCGACTGTCTGGATTGGACAGAGCGGCGGGAGCACCTCGCCGGAGCGGTCCCGGCGGCGGTGCTGGAGCGGGCGGTCGAGGCGGGCTGGCTGACGCGGGACCAGCAGCGCGCGGTCCGGGTTTTGCCGGGCGCGAGGGGTCCGTTCGCCGCGCTCGGTGTCGATCTCGCGACGGTGAGTGCCGCCGAGGCGTCGTAACACACCTGGGCGGTCCCCCGCACCGGTGGTGCGCGCTCCGGAACCGGACACTGCCTCACTATTCTGGACGCCTGCGGGCGACCGGGAGGGAGGCGGGCGAGTGGACGAACTTCCCATGGTGCTGGGCGTCGGCGCGCTGGTCCTGGTCGCCTCGGTCATCGCGGTGCGGGTGTCCATCCGGCTCGGATTCCCGTCGCTGCTGCTGTATCTCGGGATCGGCGTCGTGCTCGGCGAGGCCGGGTTCGGCATCCGCTTCGACAATCCGGCGCTCACCCAGTCCCTCGGGCTCGCCGCGCTCGTCCTGATCCTCACCGAAGGCGGGCTCACCACGCGCTGGTCCGCGGTGAAACCCTCGCTGGGGCCCGGAATCCTGCTGTCCACAGCGGCCGTGGTGATCAGCATCGCGGTCACCGGCGCGGCCCTGCACTGGCTGCTCGGCCTCGACTGGCGGCTCGCCCTGCTGTGGGGCGCGGTCCTCGCGTCGACCGACGCCGCGGCGGTGTTCTCCGTGCTGCGCACGGCCGGGGTCGGCAAACGGCTCGTCGGCACGCTGGAGCTGGAATCCGGCATCAACGACGCGCCCGCCTACATCGCGGTCGTCGTGCTCGCGTCCGGCGAGGCGGTCGACTGGTCGCTGCCGCTGCTGGTGGTCTACGAACTGCTCACCGGTCTCGCGCTCGGCCTCGCGTTCGGCTGGCTGGGCGCGCAGGCGCTGCGCCGGGCCGCGCTTCCGGCGACCGGTCTGTACCCGCTCGCCACGGTGGCGGTGTGCGTGCTCGCGTACTCCTCGGGACAGCTGGCGCACGCGTCCGGCCTGCTCGCCACCTACGTCGCCGGCTTGGTGCTCGGGAACTCCAAGCTGCCGCACCGGTCGGACACGCTGTCGTTCGCCGAAGGGCTCGGCTGGCTCGCGCAGATCGGGCTGTTCGTCCTGCTCGGCCTGTTCGCGTCGCCGACCCGGCTGCTCGAAGCGCTCGTCCCCGGCCTCGTCGCGGGCGCGGTGGTGCTGCTGCTCGCCCGGCCGCTGTCGGTGGTTCTGTCGCTGCTGCCGTTCCGACTGCCCTGGCGAGAACAGACTTTCCTGTCCTGGGCGGGCCTGCGCGGTGCGGTGCCGATCGTGCTCGCGATGATCCCGCTGTCGGAAGGCGTGCCCGGCGCGCAACGGCTCGTGGACGCGGTTTTCGTGCTCGTCATCGTGCTCACCGTCCTGCAGGGCGCGACGCTGAGCCCGCTCGCGCGGATCCTCGGACTGGCGAAGTCGACGCAGGCGCAGGAGATCGAAGTCGACTCCGCGCCGCTCGACGAACTCGGCGCGGAACTGCTGCAGGTGCGCATCCAGAAGGGGTCGAAGCTGCACGGCGTGTACCTGTCGGAGCTGCGGCTGCCCGCCGGGGCGACGGTCAGTCTCGTCGTGCGCGGCGGTACCGCCTTCACCCCGCAGAAAACCAGCCGGTTGCAGGTCGAAGACCAGCTTCTGGTGGTCACGACCGCCATCGACCGCGACGCGACCGAACGGCGCATCCGGGCGGTCGACCGGGCCGGCCGTCTCGCCCGCTGGCACGGGGAATCCGGAGCCTGACCCCGTCTGTCCTTTGTGGACACGCGTGTGACTGCCGTCTCAGATCACGAGACGGGGCTGGTTTCCCGTGCCGGTTTTCCGCTATCGTCGGTTTCAGGTCATGAGTGCCAGCGCGAAGCCCCGGCTTGCTGGCCGGCAACCCTCCTACCGCGGTGGGGTGCCCCGGGTGAGGACCAGGCCGGTCGCGCAGTGCGACGGGCAAGCGCGGGCCCCTCGCCGGGGGTCCCCCGGAACGCCGAGGAGGCGCCGTCATGACTCTCGCACTCGACCGGTCCACGGAAACTGCTGTTCCTGCTGTGGCGGGTGCGTCGCTGCGGGTGCCGTTGGTGACTGGCGGCGACATCGGTTACGCCAATCTTGATCACGCGGCCAGTGCGCCTTGTCTGGACGCGGTGCGTTCGGCGGTGGACGAGTTTCTTCCCTGGTACGCCAGCGTGCATCGTGGGGCTGGGTTTGCTTCGCAGGTTTCGACGCGGTTGTACGAGCGGACCCGGGGCGTGTTGCGTCGGTTCGTGGACGCTCGTAGCGGGGACTCGGTGATCTTCACTCGCAACACCACTGACGCGTTCAATCTGCTGGCGAAAGCTTTGCCGCGTAAGACTTCTGTGGTTGTGTTCGACAGTGAGCACCATGCGGCGCTGCTGCCTTGGCGGGGGCCGAATGTTCGGCGGGTGCAGTTGCCGCGGACTCGGCTTGCTGCGGTGTCCGTTGTGGACGAAGCGTTGGCTGAGTGTCCGCAGGGGCCTCGGTTGGTTGTTGTTGCTGGGGCGTCCAATGTGACTGGCGAGTTGTTGCCGGTTGCCGAGATTGCCGCGGTGGCTCGGAAGCATGGGGCTCGGGTGGCGCTGGACGCTGCTCAGCTTGCGCCGCATCGGCGGATTTCGTTGCGGGAGTTGGATGTCGACTACGTCGCGTTGTCCGGGCACAAGTTGTATGCGCCGTTCGGTGCGGGGGCGTTGATCGGGCGTAGCGACTGGTTGCGGGCGGCTGAGCCTTATCTTGCCGGTGGCGGGGCTACCAAGCTGGTGACCGAGGAAGCCGTGGTGTGGAACAGCGGGGAGGAGCGGCACGAGGCTGGGTCGCCCAATACCGTTGGGGTGTATGCGCTTGGGGTGGCTTGCGAGCAGCTGGCGGCTCAGTGGGAAGCCGTCGGGGCGCATGAGGCTGCGTTGTTGGAGCGGTTGCGCAAGGGATTGGCTGGGCTGCCTGGGTGTGCTGAGTTGCGGTTTTTCGACGCGCCGGTGGATCGGGTCGGCACGGTGAGTTTTGTGGTTGACGGGTTTGAGCCTGGGTGGATTGCGGCGGTCTTGTCGGCTGAGTACGGGATCGGGGTGCGGGACGGGGCGTTCTGTGCTCATGTGGCTGCCCGGCGGTTGATTCGCGAGGCCGGCGGTGAGGGGCAGCAGGCGGTTCGGGTGAGTCTTGGACTGGGGAGCACCGAGGAGCACGTGGACCGGTTGGTGCTGGCGTTGCGGCAGATCGTGGCTCGGGGGGCTCGGTGGGAGTATGCCAAGGTTGATGGGCGGTGGGGGCCTGTGGATGACTCTCGGGAGTTGCCGGGGTTTTGTTTTTGATGGGCTTGGGCTTGGGCTGGGGTGCCGGTTTACGGGGTGAGGTGCCGGG